>NZ_JBIARL010000002.1:0-206373 GCF_042889835.1 Streptomyces sp. NPDC002463 | reverse complement strand
CGGGGGGTCGGGGGGGGGGGGGGGGGGGGGGGGGCCCCCGGGCCCCCCCCCCCCCCGCGCCGCCGGGCGCTCTAGCCCTCCGCGTCCAGCGGCATCGGGCCGTAGATCTTCGTCCCGTCCTCCGACAGCGTCACCTGGTCCGCGCCGCCGCCCAGGAGGTCACGCCAGTGTTCGCCGATCCAGCTCTCCGCGTCGCCCTGGGTGGTGAACTCCTCCGGCGTCACCACCGGCTCGACCTCGGTTCCGTCGGACTTCTCGAACCGCCACGTCCATGCCATGCAAGCCTCCTGGCGCTCACCGGATGATCGGTTTCCTGCCCGCAGCGTAGCCGGGCGCGCACGCCTCGCGGTGGCGCGGGAGGATCTGAGGGTGGAACTGACTCTGCTCGGCACCGGCGCCCCCCTCGGACTCCCCCGCCCCGACTGCCCCTGCGCCGTGTGCGCGCTGTCCCGTGGGGCGCGGGCGAGGGCCGCGACCTCCCTGCTCGTGGACGGGGCCCTGCTGCTCGATCTGACCCCGGGGGCCGCGCTCGCCGCCGCCCGGTCGGGGCATTCGCTGGTCGGGGTGCGGCAGGTGCTGCTGTCGCATCCGCACGACGGGCCGGCCGTCGAGATGCCGGCCGGGCTGCCCACCGCCGTGCGGGTGCCGGACGGACGCGAGTTGACGCTGATCAGCGGGCACCGGGTGCGCGCGGTGTCGTTGGACTCCCCCGGGACGGGGTACGAGGTGGTCTCCACCGACGGCGAGCGGCTGCTGTACCTCCCGCCGGGTGGCGCGCCCGCCGGGATCGCGGACGAGCACCTCGTGCCGTACGACATGGTCGTCGCCGATGTCACCGGGCGGCCGGACGGGCTGGCCCGGCTGCGGGCGACGGGAGCGGTCGGTCCGGCGACCGAGGTGATCGCCGTGCACCTGGACCACGACGTGCCGGCGGGCTCCGAGCTGGACCGGCGGCTCGCGGCGGCGGGGGCGCGGGCGGTGCCGGACGGGACGACGCTGTACATCGGCGACTACCACGAGGTGCCGGAGGTGCCCCGGCGGACGCTGGTGACGGGCGGGGCCAGGTCGGGGAAGTCGGTGGAGGCCGAGCGGCGTCTGGAGACCTTCCCGGAGGTGCTGTACGTGGCGACGGGCGGCACGCGGGAGGGCGATCCGGAGTGGGCCGAGCGGATCGGGCTGCACCGGGAGCGGCGGCCGGGTTCGTGGCGTACGGCCGAGACCTGCGAGCTCGTACCGCTGCTGGCGGAGGAGGACGGTCCCGCGCTGCTGGTCGACTGTCTGTCGCTGTGGCTGACGGACGCGATGGACCGGGCCGGCGCGTGGGACGACGAGACCTGGGCGAACGGCGGGCAGGCGGCGCTGCGGGAGCGGACGGCGGAGCTGGTGGCGGCGGTGCGGGCGACGAGTCGTACGGTCGTGGCGGTGACGAACGAGGTCGGCTCGGGGGTCGTGCCGGCCACGGCGGCGGGGCGGCGGTTCCGGGACGAGCTGGGCCGGCTGAACGCGGCCTTCGCGGACGAGTGCGAGCAGGTCGTCCTCGTGGTCGCCGGGCAGGCGCTCGTGCTGCGCGGGTAGGGTTGCCGATCGCTGATGGCCCTCGCTGACTCGTCCCTAGGCGGAACCTTGAACCTCGACGACTTCTCCGATCTGATCGAGCGCCCCGACGGCGGCATTCGGCGTGACGCCGAGGAGCGCCGGGAGCGGCTGAGCGTGCCGGCGGGGGCGCTCGGCAGGCTGGACGAGCTGGGCGAGTGGCTGTCGGCGGCGCAGGCCTCGGTCAAGGTGCGGGCGATCGAGGAGCCGAAGGTCGTGCTGTTCGCGGGCGACCACGGGGTGGCCTCGCTCGACGTGTCGGGGCGCGCGGCGGGCACGGCGCACGAGCTGGTGCGGGCGGTGCTCGACGGGACGAGTCCGGTGGCCGTCCTCGCCCGCTCGACGGGCGTGCCGGTGCGGGTCGTGGACGCCGGTCTGGACTGCGATCCGGAGCTGCTGCCGGCCGAGGTGGTACGGCACCGGGTGCGGCGCGGCAGCGGCCGGATCGACGTGGCGGACGCGCTGACGGCGGAGGAGGCCGAGGCGGCGGTCCGGCTCGGCATGGCGATCGCCGACGAGGAGGCGGACTCGGGCACCGATCTGGTGGTGCTCGGGGATCTGAGCGTCGGCGGGACGACCGCGGCGTCGACGCTGATCGCGGCGCTGTGCGGGACGGACGCCTCGGTGGTGACGGGCCGGGGCGGTGCCGGGATCGACGATCTGGCGTGGATGCGCAAGTGCGCGGCGATCCGGGACGCGCTGCGGCGGGCCCGGCCGGTGCTGGGCGATCAGCTGCAGCTGCTCGCGGCGGTCGGCGGGGCGGACCTGGCGGCGATGACCGGTTTCCTGCTCCAGGCCTCGGTGCGGCGGATGCCGGTGATCCTGGACGGTGTGGTGGGCGCGGCCTGTGCGCTCGTGGCGCAGCGGGCGGCGTTCCGGGCGCCGGACTGGTGGCTCGCGGGGCAGGTCAGCGGGGAGCCGGCGCAGGCGAAGGCACTGGACCGGATGGCGCTCAACCCGCTGCTCGATCACGGCGTCCATGTGGGTGAGGGAACCGGGGCATTGCTCGCACTTCCCCTCGTCCAGGCCGCGGCGGCGTTCGCCGCCGAGCTGCCCGAACGTCCGGATCCGACGACTCCGGACGCCGACGGCGCCGCTGGGGCCTGAGCGCGGGGCGGATGCGAACGACCGGCCTCCGGGGCGGTCGCGGGCGACGCGCGCGTGACCGCCCGGGGCGCCTCCGCACCGCGCGCCGTGCCCCATATGATCGCTTTTCATGGGAGAAGTCCGCTTGTCTGCCGAAGCAGCACCCCGGGGTACGACCGCGCGTTCTCGGCGCGGCGCCGCTTTCGCCGTCTGGTACCTGCGGGTCGTCACGTTCATCAATTTCCTGAGCGCCGTATGGGTCTCGTTCGGCAACGACCTGCGCCGGCACAACGAGGACAACTACTTCACCCCGTACATGCTCACGGCGGGCTTCGCCTCGGGTGTCTTCACCCTCTTCCTGGCGATCACCATGCGGCGCCGCAAGCGGGCCGCGTGGATCCTCAACCTGGTGCTCGGCGGCCTCTTCCTGCTGCTCTTCGCCCTCGTGATGGCCTTCCCCGAGATCCGGCAGCACGCCCAGAACTGGATCTCGCTGACCCTCACCGCCGCGTTCGTCCTCGCGCTGCTCGTCAGCCGCAAGGAGTTCTACGCGAAGGGCGACCGCTCCAACCCGAAGCTGGCGGCGGGGGTGGCCGTCGGCGGGCTGCTCGTCACCTCGCTGCTCGCCGCCCTCCTGGTGACCGTCACCAACGACTCCCCCGTCACCTCCACCTTCATGGACCGCTGGAAGTACGGCCTGCTGCGGCTCGTCACGCTGGCCTCCGACGACTCCGGCTTCTCCAACATCAGCACCCCCGGCTGGGTCGACGTCACCATCAACGTCCTGTCCACGCTGCTGATCTTCGCGGTGCTCTTCGCCGCCTTCCGCTCCCGGCGGGCCGTCGACCCGCTGACCGAGGAGGACGAGGACCGGCTGCGGATCCTGCTCGACAAGCAGGGCGATCGCGACTCGCTCGGCTACTTCGCGCTGCGCCGCGAGAAGAGCGTCGTGTGGTCGCCGAGCGAGAAGGCGGCAGTCGCCTACCGGGTGGTCGGCGGGGTCTCGCTGGCCTCCGGCGACCCGATCGGCGACCCCGAGGCCTGGCCGGGCGCCATCGAGCCCTGGCTCGCCGAGGCCCGCGAGCACGGCTGGATCCCGGCGGTGATGGGCGCGAGCGAGGAGGCGGGGGTCATCTACGCCCGGCACGGTCTGGACGCCCTGGAGCTGGGCGACGAGGCGATCGTGGAGACCGACGAGTTCACCCTGGACGGCCGGGCCATGCGGACGGTCCGGCAGGCCTTCAACCGGGTGAAGCGGGCCGGGTACGAGGTCCGGATCCGGCGCCACGAGGACATCCCCGCCGAGGAGATGGCCGAGCTGCTCCGCAAGGCGGACGACTGGCGGGACGGGGCCACCGAGCGCGGCTTCTCGATGGCGCTCGGCCGGCTCGGCGACCCCAGGGACGGCCGCTGCGTGATGCTGGAGTGCACCGACGAGAAGGGTGAGCTGCGGGCGCTGCTCTCCTTCGTGCCCTGGGGGCCGCAGGGGCTCTCGCTCGATCTGATGCGCCGTGACCGGGACTCCGAGAACGGCCTGATGGAGTTCATGGTCATCGAACTCCTCCAGCGCTCCAAGGAGATCGGGATCACTCAGGTCTCGCTCAACTTCGCGATGTTCCGATCCGTCTTCGAACGTGGCTCGAAGCTCGGGGCGGGACCCGTGCTGCGCATGTGGCGTTCACTGCTCAGTTTCTTCTCCCGCTGGTGGCAGATCGAGTCGCTGTACCGCGCCAACGCCAAGTACCGACCGATCTGGGAGCCCCGATTCATGCTCTTCGAGAAGAGTGCGGACCTGCTGCGCATCGGCCTCGCGGCCGGTCGGGCCGAGGGCTTCCTGGAGGCCCCCGGTCTGCCGAAGTGGATGCACCGCAGACATCTGGAGAGCGGGCGTTGAGCAAGACCCTGAAGGGTTTCGCCCGGCGCGAGTGGGGGGCGCTGTTCAGCACCGTACGGACGGCGCTCGTCACGAAGAGGTGGCGGGCGGTCCCGATGACGCTGGGCGCCGTCTGCCTCACCGCGCTGTTCCAGCTCGTGCAGAACCAGGACTGGGGCTATCAGCCGGTCCAGGACATCGGCTCCGTACGGGCCGAGGACCCCCTGTGGCTGTCGCTGCTGCGGACCCCGCTCTCGCTGTTCGTGCCCGCGCTCGACCTGCCCGTCTGGGGCGCCCTCGCACAGGTCCTGCTGGTGTTCGGGATCGCCGAGATCTGCCTCGGGCGGTGGCGGACGCTCGGCGTCGCCTTCCTGGCGACGCTGGCCGGCACGCTCTACGCGCGCGTGGGCATCGCCCTCGGCCCCGACAACCCCTTCGGGCTGCCCGCCACCGACGCGCAGGTCGTCGACACCGGCCCCTCGGCCGCCGTGGTGGGCCTCGCGGTCTACGTCTGCTGGCGGTACGGGGCGCGGTGGACGGGCGCGCTCGTCGTCCTGTCCATGGTGATCGAGGTGGTGGTCAAGGCGAACCTGGCGGGCAAGGAGCACATCGCCGCGATCGCCGCCGTCCTCGTCCTGATCGCGGTCCAGGCCTGGCGCGAGCGGGGTCAGGACGGTGTCGAGCCCCGCCCGGGCACCCGCTCCTGGAAGCCGCCGATCAGGTCCTGAAAACGGCGGCGCACCTTGGTCCAGCGCTTGTCGTGGCGGTACGCGCGGATCCGGGACCGGGCCCTGGCCCGGTGGCGGCGGCCGTAGAGGCGGCGGGACCACCAGGAGCCGGGGCGGGCGAGGCGCACGGCGCCGACGATCGCCACGAACGGGACCAGGATCCCGAACACGGCCATCCGGGTCTTCCCCTTCACCAGGGTCACCAGGACGAGCACGAAGTTCAGCGCGATGCTGAGGATGAACGCGGTCCGGTCCTGGCGCTCCTGCGGCGTCATGTCGTTGACGCCGAGCGGCGAGAAGCCGCTCAGGGCGAGCAGGGCCAGGGCCGCGGTGAGGACGACCACCTCGACGCTCTTGCGGCCCTCGTCCGACCAGTACACGTCGTCGAGGTGGAGGATGAGCGCGAACTCGTCCAGGACGAGCCCGACGCCGATCCCGAAGACGACGGCGAAGACGGCAGCGGCGACGCCGTACCGGTCGCTGGCCACGGCCCCGAATCCGCCGAGGACGGTGAGGATGACGCCCGGCACGACGTGATGGATGTGGACGCCTCCCGAGGAGACGTTCCGGAAGGGTCCCTTCCCCGCCCGGATGAGCCGGGTGACGGTACGGGTGACCAGGAATGTCAGGACGAACGAGGTCAGAGCGAGCAGCATCGGGAGCTTGCCCGGCTCCACGACGTTCCGCGAGAACCAGTGACCCATGCCACCCCCTTCCGATATGCACTGTATGCGCAATCTACCGTTCGGGGACGGCGATTACCCTGCCCGGATGGACGGCCTGCGTTTCGCCTTCGGCACCCTCACCGTGTTCCCCGCCCGCATCACCCGCTGGGACCGGGACGCGGCGCGCGCCGGCATGCTCTGCGCCCCGGTCGCGGGTCTGGCCGTCGGGCTCTGCGCCGCCGTGGCCGGCGGAACGTTCCTGCTGCTCGGCTCCGGACCACTGCTCGCGGCCGTCGTCTCCACCGCCGTCCCCGCCCTGCTCACCCGGGGCCTGCACCTCGACGGCCTCGCGGACACCGCCGACGGCCTCGGCAGCGCCAAGCCCGCCGAGGACGCGCTGCGGATCATGAAGCAGTCGGACATCGGGCCGTTCGGCGTCATCGCCCTGGTCCTCGTCCTGCTCGCCCAGGTCGCCGCGCTGTACGAGCTGTACGGGGAGGGCTGGACGCGCGGCACGGTCGCCGCGGCCCTCGCCGCCACCGTGTCCCGGCTCGCCCTCACCCACGCGTCCCGGCACGGCGTCCCGGCAGCCCGCCCCGAGGGCCTCGGTGCGATCGTCGCCGCGACGGTCCCGACCCGCTCGGCGACCCTCATGACCGCCCTCGTCCTGACCCTCGGCGCGGCGACGGGCCTCCTCCTCTCCCCGTACGACGCCGTCCGCGACGTCCTGGCGGCCGGCGCGGGCCTCGGCGCGGCGGCGCTGCTGCTCCGCCGGTGCGTGCGGCGCTTCGGCGGGGTGACGGGCGACGTGTTCGGCGCGGTGGAGGAGACGGCGGCGACGGTCGCGCTGGTCGCGCTGACGCTGGGCTAGGGCCTAGGCCCTAGCAGGGCCGGCGCCAGGCGTCGAGCTCGTAGCGCTTCCGCATGGAGCTGAGGCCCAGCTTCCCGGTCTGCGGGCAGAACTGGCCCGTCGTCAGCTCGTACTCGACGTGGAAGACGGCCTTGCCCGCCGTGACGAACGGCACGAGGGCGTCGCACTCCTCGTACTCCGCGCACTGCTCGTTCACCGCGAAGTCGAAGTCCGGGAGCAGCTGCGGGATCTGGTCCAGGTCGTTCTTCAGGCCGACCGAGAGGCCGCGCTCGTGGGCCATCGTGGCGATCAGGCGGTTGTAGCGGAGCTGGTCGGCGGCGGTCAGGGGGAAGCCGGTGCGGTTGCGGTAGCCGTCCATGTTGTCCGGTTCGACGGCGTCGAAGCCCTTGTCGCGGCACATGTCGAGGCGCTTGGCCATGATCGGCCCGAGGACGTCGGTGCGGCGGATGTCGAGCCAGCGCTCGCCCGGCCAGCCGTTGCCCCGGCCGAGGACGGCCGCCGGGAAGCTCCCGGCGTCGGGGCGGAACTTCTCCCAGGCGCCGGTGGACACGTAGCAGATGACCTTGCGGCCCCGGCGGTGCAGGTCGGCGACGGTCGAGGCCGGGTGGTCGAAGCCGTCGATGTCGTACACGGGGACGTCGACGGCCGGGTCGAGCGTGCCGCTGAGCTGCCACTGCCAGGTGAGTCCGGGGGCCGGGCGCCAGCGGTCCGCGGTGGTCTTGGGGTCCGGTTCGGGGGCGGCCGTGCAGGCGGTGGCGAGCAGCAGCAGGCCGGCGAGCAGCGGGAGGAGACGTCTCATCGGGCGGGCTCCAGGAGGTGCGGGAGGGTGCCCCAGGGGTGCGCGCCCGTGCCGGGGACGGCGCAGTGCACCGGGGTGGCCGGGCGAAAGCCCGCGGGGGCCGCGTACACGAGGTGGCAGTAGTGGGCGGCGACGGGCAGGTCGAGTGTCCGGTACGTGTCCCAGGGGCCCTCGAAGGTGACGAGGAGGTCCGCCTGCGCCTCGTAGCCGGGGTCGGGGTGGGCCCCGTGGTTGAAGACGAGGGTCGCGGCCCCGGCGGCCCGGGCGGCGACCGCGATGCGGCGGTAGTGGGGAAGGGCGGCGGACGCGGTCGCCACCTGGTCGAGGAAGGCGCCGTCGGCTCCGTACCAGTCGCGGTGGCGGAGCAGTTCGGCGACGACCTCGGCGTGCGGGCGGCGGCCGTAGGAGGTGTCCACGTAGCCGAGGAGCCGCACCCCGGCCGCCCGCAGCCGCCCGGCGGCCTCGGCGAACGCCGGGTCGGGGGCCTCGCCGGCGCCGCTCGCCGGGTTGAGGACGACGCCGTACAGGGTCGGCGCCGCGTCGACGAGCGCCGACCAGGCCTCGGGGCGCTCGGCCGGGTGCTCGTAGTACGGCACCAGGAGGGAGGTGTTCGTCATGACGTCGGCGTTCCTAGGCGCGGTGGGCGGTCGGTCGTACGAGGAGGGCGCAGGTCAGAGCGGCGAGGACGGCCGCCGCTCCCCCGGCGGCCAGCGGGCCCGCCGCCGGGTGCACGGTCTGGGCGGCCGCCGCGAGCAGGCAGACGGTGGCGGCGCTGAGGACCGCGCCGAAGGCCTGGAGCAGCAGCCCCAGCCACAGCACGGTCCCGATCAGGAGCAGGGTGACCAGGCGCGGGAGCGTCGGCAGCGGCGCCCCGGGCCAGGCCAGGGTCGCGGCGAGGGTGAGGGCGAGGAGCACGGTGAGGTAGCCGCCGAGGCAGAGCACGAGGGTGCCGGTGACCGCCCGGCGGAACTCGCGGGCGGTGGTGAGGGTCCGCAGCCGGGCCAGGGCGCCGTACCGGAAGCGGTGCAGGAGCCACTCGGCGGGCCCCATGGAGAGGGTGAGCGCGATGACCGCCCCCGCCCCGGTCACCAGGGTGTCGGCCACGCCCGCGTGCAGGACGAGCAGGCCGCTGCCGAGGCCGAAGAGGCCGTACGGGAGGGAGGCGGCGCGCGGGGGTCCGCCTCGGCCCGCCGCGCCCCGGCGGACGCCCGGGCGCAGGACGAGCGCGGCGAGGGCGACGGACGCGGCGAGGGAGGCGAGGAGCAGTCCCGCGCGCAGGACGTCCGGCAGGTCCCAGCGGAGGGCCGGGACGGCGCCGCCGAGCGGCAGCAGGGCGCCGAGCAGGGCCCGTTCGCGGCCGAGGACGAGGAGCACGGTCGCGGCGGCGAGGTAGAGGGACTGTCCGGCTGTGAAGACGGCGGCCGGGAGCTCGCCGGGCGCGGCGGTCGCGAGGGCGACGGCCGTCCCGGCGAGGGCGCCGGCCGGGGCGCCGGTGAGCAGGGCGCGGGCGGCGGCGGCCCGGTCGCCGAGCCCGAGCCAGGTGTACGCGCGGTGGGAGAGGGCCTGGTTCCAGACCCAGCCGGTGACGGCCCCGGCGAGCAGCGGGACCGTTCCGGCGGGGAGCCCGAACCGGCCGTGCTGCGCGGCGAGGAGGGGTGCGGCGAGGACGTACGCGAGGCCGGGGAGCGCGAAGACGAGTCCGCGCAGCAGGCAGCCCGCGAGCTCGCTGTGCCAGGCACCGGAGGGCGGCGCCGACGGTTCGGGGTGGCGCCGCTCCACGCGCGCGTAGAGGTCCTCGGCGAGCGAGAAGGAGTCGGCGCGGCCGTAGGTGAGCCGGATGTGCTCGTCGGTCATGCCGTCGGACTCGAGGATCGCGGCGATCTCGTCCGGGTGCACGGCGACGGCGACGAACCCGTCGAGCCGCCGGGCGAGCTCGTCGAGCGGATCGTCGGCGAGTCCGCCTCCGGCGGGGGGCGGGGCGGTGGGCGCCGGTGCCGCGACGGCGCCGGGCGGGCGGCCGCCGGAGGGACGCGCCCCCTCGCCTCCGGTGTCCGGCGCGACCCCGTCGGCCGGCTGTGCGGCCGGCCCTGCGGCGCCCGCGCCGGCGGTGTCGGCCGGGGACGGAGCGCCGTGCGGCGGGCGGCCCGCCGCGCGCTCGCGCCGCGGTCGTGGGATCGCTGCCAGTGGGGTCTCGCTCGTCGGGGGTTTCAGCCAGAGGGAGCCGCTCATGCCGGGGTGCCTCCTGTGACGAGGGCCGGGGAGGTGCGGCGCGGGGAGGGGATGCGCAGGCGCAGGGGGGCGGGGGTGACGGACAGGGGCGGGCGGGGGCCTGCCAGTTCGCGGTAGATCTGGCGGAAGCCGTCCACCGAGCGGTGCAGGGTGAACTGGTCGATCACGCGTCGGCGGGCGAGGCGGCCGAGTTCGGCGCGGCGGGCGCCGTCCGAGAGGAGCGCGGAGACGGCGGCGGCCATGACGGCCGGTTCGCGGGGCGGGACGACGATCCCGGTGTCGCCGACCGCCTCCCGTACGCCTCCGACGTCCGTGGAGACGGTGGCGCGGCCGCAGGACATGGCCTCGATGAGGGAGAAGGGGAAGCCCTCGCTGATGGAGGAGAGCATGACCACGCTGCCGGCCGCGTAGGCGGAGGGGACATCGGAGATGCGGCCCTCGAAGGAGACGCCGTCGGCGACGCCGAGTTCGGCGGCGAGCTTCTCCAGGCGGGTCAGGTAGTCCTCGTTCCCGGCGGGGACCGGGCCGAACAGGCGGAGCCTCAGCTCGGGGAGTTCGGCGCGGGAGATCGCGTACGCCCTGATCAGGGTCTCCAGGTCCTTGATGGGGTCGACGCGGCCGCACCAGCTGAGGGTCGGTGTCCCGGGTTCGGGGCCGGCCTCGGGGAAGAGGGCCGGGTCGACGCCGTTGTAGACGGTGCGGATGCGGTCGGCGGGGGCTCCGCCGCGCTCCTCCCAGCGCCGGTTGTACTGGTTGCAGGGGGTGATGAGGTCGGCCTTGACGTAGCCGAGGGTGTTGAGTTCGCGGTAGAAGCCGAGCATGAGGGCCTTGACGGGCCAGCGTTGCGCTTCGGTGCGGTAGCCGAGGTAGCGCTCGCGGAGGTAGATGCCGTGTTCGGTGAGCAGGAAGGGCACCCCTTCGAAGTGCTGCGCGGCGAGCGCCGGCAGCGTGGCGAGGCCGCTGGAGACCGCGTGCGCCACGCCGCCGGTGGCTATCCGGGCGGCGAGCGGACGCAGGGCGTGTTCGAGCAGGTCGGTGGCGGTGAGGGCGTCGTGGACGGTGGGCCCGGCGGCGAGCGTGGGCAGGTGCGGCATGGTCCAGATCCACATGAGGGAGCGCAGGGCCGGCTCGGAGCGGAGGGCGGCGGTCAGCCGTCCCTGCCGGGCGAGTGCGGCGAGTTCGTACAGGCTGGCACCGAAGTCGCGGCCCGCGTCGGGGTCGAGGAGGGCGAGCAGGAGCCCTTCGTACGCGTCGAGGAAGCGGCGGCGTTCGCGCCCCCGCAGGGGCCGGCGCGCGGCCGGTCCCTGCGGGGGTCCCCAGAGGGGGTAGGCGGTGTGCCGGGTGACGTTGGGCGGCAGCTCCCAGGTGACGGGTTCGCGGCCGCTGCCGGTGAGCGCGAGGATCTCGAAGTCGACCTCGGGCATGCCGCGGACGAGCTGGTCGCACCAGGTGCTGACGCCGCCGTGGACATGCGGGTAGGTGCCTTCGGTGAGCATGGTGACGTGACGGCCACTGCTCGGCATGAGCGGGTCCCCCCAGGACGTGCTGGTCAGGCGGTCGGGAGCGTGAGTGTGACGGCGGTCTGGAGCAGGTCGGGCGTGGTCCAGGCGGAGCGGGTGCCGGCGTAGGCGGTGCCGAAGGCGGTGCTGCCGAGGAGGGCCCGCTTGCGGGTGCCCTCGGGGGCGGTGACGGGCACGGTGACGCCGGAGGGCGCCTTGATGGTGACCGTGGTGCCGATGCGGTAGGCGGTGACCTTTCCGGCGGCGACGGCCTGGTCCCAGGCGGTGCGTCGGCTCAGTTCGGTGCCGACGTCCTTCTGGGCCGGGTTCACCAGGGGCGTGTTCGCGGCGAACAGGGCCCGGTAGTCGGCGAGTACGCGGTCGAGGACCGGGTAGAGCAGCCGCTCCTCGGCGAGGTTGGACTGGTGCACGTAGTGCGGCCGGGGGTCGTTGCCGAGGACGTGGGAGAGGGCGGTGCGGGCCTCCTGCGGCGCGATGTGGTCGGCGTAGCCGGTGGCCGTGGGGAGCGGGGCGGGCAGGCAGGTGGAGGCGGGGTTGGACTCGCAGATGCCGCTGCCGCCGTCGGCGCGCGAGGTGTAGATCCAGTTGTACTCGTCGGTCATCTCGGCGGCGGTGCCCACGTTGTAGTACACGTTCATGGGGTGGCGGGGCACGGTCTTCGCGGCGCCGTTCCCCACGGGGCGCTGCTGCGGCTCGCGGGAGTTGTCGCTCGCGGTCCACTTCACGCCGTTGTCGGCGAGGGCGGCGGCGAGACCGGGATTGTCGGCGGGCTGCTGGGGCAGGGTCCTGAGGCCGGAGTGCTCGCCGGTGACGAGTTCGGAGCGGTCGACGGAGATGCCCTTGCCGACGGCCCAGTTGTAGTTGTCGCGGATCTGGCCGGAGATCTCGGAGCGGCTGACCCAGAGGGTGTTGCCGGCGGTGTCCTCGGCGCACTGCCAGGGGACGGCGGTGTTGTCCTGGACGCAGCCGAGGAAGGGGTGGGTGTAGGTGTGGTTGATCCACCGGTACTGGGCGCGGTCGGCGACGAGCCGGTCGGTGAGCGGGTCGGTGCCGCCGTGCTCGGTCTTCCACTGCTCGCCCTGGCCGCCGTTGTAGACCATGTCGAGCGTGAAGCCGGAGGACTTCTGCCAGGCGGCGGCGTACTGGGCGTCGGCGGCCGTCATGCGGATCGGGTTGACGGCGTCGTCGCCGCCGCCGACGCAGTCGAAGTCACCGGGGGTGCAGTTGAGCGCGGGGTCCCAGCGGGCGTCGGGCGCGAAGACGTCGTCGACGTGGACGGAGAGGTAGTTGCGGCTCTGCCCGAGGTGGACGCCCTGGGTGAGCCAGTCGACGATGCCGCGGGCGAGGGCGCGGAACTGCCGCTGGTACTGGTTGTAGGCGAAGGTGACGACGAGTTCGCGGCGCCCGTCGGCGGCGTACTCGCCGACGAGGCTGGCCCGGCCGCCGCCCTCGACGGGCATGTCGAGGTAGCTGGTGTAGCCGGCGCGCGGGCGGCCCGCGTAGCCGTAACTCTCGGCGATCGAGGGGTCGTTGTCCTCGAAGGCGAGCGCCCCGGCGAGGTACCGGAAGGGGCCCGCCCGGCCGGCGGCGGTGACGCCGGCGGTGGTGCCGTCGAGGACGCCGGACCAGCCGCCCTGGTCGGTGTAGTCGAGGCCGACGCCGGGGTGCGACCACGTGTAGGCGTCGACCTGCGGGATCCCGAAGGTCCGCTCGTACGCCTTCAGCGCGGTCTGCTCGGGGGAGTCCGGGCCGAAGACGCTCTCGTGGGGCAGGACGACGCCCTGGTACCTGGCGCGGGGCCGCCCGTCGACCGTGTCGCTGAGGAAGGCCGCGTCGAGGACGGGCCGGTTCGGGTCGTCGAAGTCGATCCTGCGGTACGGGACGCCGGAGTTCTGGAGCTCCGCGGTGATCGCCCCGACCGCGCTGCCGCCGTCGTCGACGACGAGGACGGTGAGGTCCACGCGGGGCGCCGTCTCGGCGACCGCCTGCGCCGACGGGACGACGGTGGCGAGCAGCGCGGCGGTGGCGAGGGCCGCGATCCGGCCCGTGCGGGGCGCGGTTCCGGGCGTACGGATTCGGTCGGAGTCCATGGGCGGGTGTCCCCCCTCGACGGGCCCCGCCCGAACCGGCGGGACGCGTGGAGATGTCGCAGATGAGGCGAAGGACGGTGTGTCGTCCTTGCGTGAATGAGGCGAGTGTGGCCGGGCCGCAGAGGCCGGAAGGGTAAACATGAAAGAGACACCACGGATGAGTGAATCAACGCCGCCGTGAGCGAACGGGGTGAGCGAGCGTAGGCTCGTTCTCGGCGCTCTCCGGGCCGAAATACGATGCGGCGGGCACGGTCGGCCCATCCCTCGACCGCCACAGAACTCAATGGAAGCGAGATTTCACCACCGTGACTGCTCTCACTCTCAGCACTGCCGGCGCGGCGACGCTGCGCGCCGACGCCCTCGTCGTCGGCGTCGCGAAGTCCGGGAAGACGCTGGTCGTCGCCCCGGGCGCCGAGGCCGTCGACAAGGCCTTCGACGGCCTCGCCGCCGTCCTGGAGACCC
Source organism: Streptomyces sp. NPDC002463 (assembly GCF_042889835.1). Taxonomy (NCBI): domain Bacteria; kingdom Bacillati; phylum Actinomycetota; class Actinomycetes; order Kitasatosporales; family Streptomycetaceae; genus Streptomyces; species Streptomyces sp. NPDC002463. The sequence continues at coordinate 192,457 of NZ_JBIARL010000002.1, read as the reverse complement.
TGGGCGCCTCGGGTGCCGAAGGTGAGGCGACGAAGCTGCCCGCCCCCGCCGGTCTCAAGGCCCCCGTCGTCCTGGCCGTCGGCCTGGGCGCGGCCCCCGAGGACGGCGAGTCCTACGACGCGGAGATCCTGCGCCGCGCCGCCGGCGTCGCCGCCCGCACCCTGACCGGCTCGAAGAAGGCAGCGTTCGCGCTGCCGATCGCCGCCGCCGAGGACGCCGCCGCCATCGCGGAGGGCGCCCTGCTCGGCGCGTACGCCTACACCGCGTACCAGGAGACCGGCAAGGACGCGAAGAAGCCCCTGGCCGAGGTGGCCCTGCTCGGCGCCAAGCCGCGCGACAAGGCCTACAAGGCCGCCGCGGAGCGCGCCCAGGCCGTCGCCGAGGAGATCAACCGCGCCCGTGACCTGGTCAACCAGCCGCCGAACGACCTGTACCCGGCGACCTTCGCCGCCGCCGTGCAGGCCGCCGGCAAGGAGTACGGCCTCAAGGTCCAGGTCCTCGACGAGAAGGCGCTCACCAAGGGCGGCTTCGGCGGCATCCTGGGCGTCGGCAACGGCTCGGTGAACCCGCCGCGCCTGGTCCGCGTCGCCTACACCCACCCGAAGGCGGAGAAGACCCTCGCCCTGGTCGGCAAGGGCATCACCTACGACTCGGGCGGCATCTCCCTGAAGCCGGCCGGCCACAACGAGACGATGAAGTGCGACATGGCCGGCGCCGCCGCCGTGTTCTCCTCCGTCGTCGCCGCGGCCCGCCTCGGCCTCGAGGTCAACGTCACCGGCTGGCTCGCCCTCGCGGAGAACATGCCGTCCGGCTCCGCCACCCGCCCGGGTGACGTGCTCCGCATGTACAGCGGCAAGACCGTCGAGGTCCTGAACACCGACGCCGAGGGCCGGCTCGTCCTCGCCGACGCGCTGACCAAGGCCTCCGAGGAGCACCCGGACGCGATCGTCGACGTGGCGACCCTGACCGGCGCCATGGTCCTGGCGCTCGGCGACCGCACCTTCGGCATCATGGCCAACGACGACGACTTCCGGACCGCGATCCACGAGATCGCCGAGGAGGTCGGCGAGCAGTCCTGGCCGATGCCGCTCCCCGCGGACCTGCGCAAGACGATGGACTCCCCCACCGCCGACATGGCGAACATGGGCGTCCGGATGGGCGGCGGCCTGGTCGCCGGTCTCTTCCTCCAGGAGTTCGTGGGCGAGGGCATCGCCTGGGCCCACCTGGACATCGCGGGCCCGGCCTTCCACGAGGGCGCCCCGTACGGCTACACCCCCAAGGGCGGCACCGGCTCCTCGGTCCGCACCCTGGTGAAGCTGGCCGAGCGCACGGCGGCCGGCGAGCTCTGAGCACGTCGCGTGTGACGGAAGGCCCCGGGAGCCTCGGCCCCGGGGCCTTCCCCTTTTGTCCGCCGGCGGCTCCGTCCGTCGGCCGGTTTGTTCGCTCGCGACGAAATCCGTAGGTTCGTACGCGTCCGTGACCCCGCCGTACGGACGATCGGCCGTCTCAGAGCACGGCCCCGCGTCCCGTCGTCCGTCAACAAGTGCGAAGATGGGTTCTCGGCAGGACAGGGCCCCCACCACAGGGCCGAAATAAAGCGGCCGGACACCAGCCGCCGCCAGGTCACCGACGACCGGCGACGAGCGCACATGCATGGAGGACGTGACGTGGCGAACGACGCCAGCACCGTTTTCGACCTAGTGATCCTCGGCGGCGGTAGCGGCGGTTACGCCGCGGCGCTGCGCGGAGCGCAGCTGGGCCTGGACGTCGCACTGATCGAGAAGAACAAGCTCGGCGGCACCTGCCTGCACAACGGCTGCATCCCGACGAAGGCCCTGCTCCACGCCGGCGAGGTCGCCGACCAGGCGCGCGAGGCGGAGCAGTTCGGTGTCAAGGCCTCTTTCGAGGGCATCGACATCAAGGCCGTGCACAAGTACAAGGACGACGTGATCTCGGGCCTGTACAAGGGCCTGCAGGGTCTCGTCGCCTCCCGCAAGGTGACGTACATCGAGGGCACCGGTCACCTGTCCTCCCCGACCTCCGTCGACGTGGACGGCCGTCGCGTCGAGGGTCGTCACGTCCTGCTGGCCACGGGTTCCGTGCCGAAGTCCCTGCCCGGTCTGGAGATCGACGGCAACCGGATCATCTCCTCGGACCACGCGCTGACCCTGGACCGGGTCCCGGAGTCCGCGATCATCCTCGGCGGCGGCGTCATCGGCGTCGAGTTCGCCTCCGCGTGGAAGTCCTTCGGCACCGACGTCACGGTGATCGAGGGCCTGAAGCACCTCGTCCCCGTCGAGGACGAGAACAGCTCGAAGCTTCTTGAGCGCGCGTTCCGCAAGCGCGGCATCAAGTTCAACCTCGGCACCTTCTTCCAGTCCGCCGAGTACACCGACAGCGGCGTCAAGGTCACCCTGGCCGACGGCAAGACCTTCGAGGCCGAGGTCCTCCTGGTCGCCATCGGCCGCGGCCCGGTCTCCGCCGGTCTCGGTTACGAGGAGCAGGGCGTCGCGATGGACCGCGGCTACGTCCTGGTCGACGAGTACATGCGTACCAACGTGCCGACGATCTCGGCCGTGGGCGACCTCGTCCCGACGCTCCAGCTCGCGCACGTCGGCTTCGCCGAGGGCATCCTCGTCGCGGAGCGGCTCGCGGGCCTGAAGCCCGTGCCGATCGACTACGACGGCGTGCCGCGGGTGACGTACTGCCACCCCGAGGTCGCCTCCGTCGGCATCTCCGAGGCCAAGGCCAAGGAGATCTACGGCGCGGACAAGGTCGTCGCCCTGAAGTACAACCTCGCGGGCAACGGCAAGAGCAAGATCCTCAAGACCGCGGGCGAGATCAAGCTCGTCCAGGTCAAGGACGGTGCCGTGGTCGGCGTCCACATGGTCGGTGACCGCATGGGCGAGCAGGTCGGCGAAGCGCAGCTGATCTACAACTGGGAGGCGCTGCCGGCCGAGGTCGCGCAGCTCATCCACGCCCACCCGACGCAGAACGAGGCGCTCGGCGAGGCCCACCTGGCCCTGGCCGGCAAGCCTCTGCACTCCCACGACTGACGCTCACGTCATCACAGGGCGCGACGACCACTTTCCGCAATTCGTTAGGAGCAACTGAAACCATGTCGGTTTCCGTAACCCTGCCGGCGCTCGGCGAGAGCGTCACCGAGGGCACCGTCACCCGCTGGCTCAAGGCCGAGGGCGAGCGTGTCGAGGCCGACGAGCCGCTGCTCGAGGTCTCGACCGACAAGGTCGACACCGAGATCCCCGCCCCCGCCTCGGGCATCCTGGCCTCCATCAAGGTCGCCGAGGACGAGACGGTCGAGGTCGGCGCCGAGCTGGCCATCATCGACGACGGCACGGGCGCCCCCGCGGCCGCCCCGGCCCCCGCCGCCGAGGCCGCTCCGGCCCCGGTCGCCGAGCCGGCCCCCGTCGCCGAGGCCCCGGCCGCCCCGGCCCCCGTGGCCGAGGCTCCGGCCGCCGCCCCCGCCGGTGCCGCCCAGGGCACCGACGTCGTCCTGCCGGCGCTCGGCGAGTCCGTCACCGAGGGCACCGTCACCCGCTGGCTGAAGTCGGTCGGCGAGACCGTCGAGGCCGACGAGCCGCTGCTCGAGGTCTCCACGGACAAGGTCGACACCGAGATCCCCGCCCCCGCCTCCGGCGTTCTCCTGGAGATCGTCGTCGGTGAGGACGAGACCGCCGAGGTCGGCGCCAAGCTGGCCGTCATCGGTGCCGCGGGTGCCGCTCCGGCCGCCGCCCCGGCCCCGGCCGCGCCGGCCCCCGCCGCCGCCCCGGCTCCGGTCGCCCCGGCCGCCCCGGCTCCGGCCCCCGCGCCGGTCGCCCCGGCTCCGGTCGCCCCGGCCGCCCCGGTCGCCGCTCCGGCTCCGGTCGCCGCCGCCCCGTCGATCGCCCCGGCCGTCGTCACCCCGGTCCCGGCGGCCCCCGCTGCCGCTCCGGCCGAGGACGGCGCGTACGTGACCCCGCTGGTCCGCAAGCTCGCCACCGAGAACGGTGTCGACCTGGCGACCGTCAAGGGCTCCGGCGTCGGCGGCCGCATCCGCAAGCAGGACGTCCTCGCGGCCGCCGAGGCCAAGAAGGCCGCCGCTGCCGCCCCCGTCGCCGCCGCTCCGGCCGCCGCCGCGCCGAAGACCCCCGCCCTGGAGGTCTCCCCGCTGCGTGGCCAGACGGTCAAGATGACCCGCATGCGCAAGGTCATCGGCGACAACATGATGAAGGCGCTGCACGGCCAGGCCCAGCTGTCCTCGGTCGTCGAGGTCGACATCACCAAGCTGATGAAGCTGCGCGCCCGTGCGAAGGACGCGTTCGCCGCCCGTGAGGGCGTCAAGCTCTCCCCGATGCCGTTCTTCGTGAAGGCGGCGGCCCAGGCGCTGAAGGCCCACCCGGTCATCAACGCCCGGATCAACGAGGACGAGGGCACGATCACGTACTTCGACTCGGAGAACATCGGCATCGCCGTGGACTCCGAGAAGGGCCTGATGACCCCGGTCATCAAGGGTGCGGGCGACCTCAACATCGCCGGCATCTCGAAGGCCACCGCCGAGCTGGCCAGCAAGGTCCGCGGCAACAAGATCACGCCGGACGAGCTGGCCGGTGCGACCTTCACCATCAGCAACACCGGTTCGCGCGGTGCGCTGTTCGACACGATCATCGTCCCGCCGAACCAGGTCGCCATCCTGGGCATCGGCGCCACGGTCAAGCGTCCGGCCGTCATCGAGACCGCCGAGGGCACCGTCATCGGCGTCCGCGACATGACCTACCTGACGCTGTCGTACGACCACCGCCTGGTGGACGGTGCCGACGCGGCCCGCTACCTGACCGCCGTCAAGGCGATCCTGGAGGCCGGCGAGTTCGAGGTCGACCTCGGTCTCTGAGCGGCTCTCGGAGTGGTTCCCCGAGGCGCAACGTAACGAGCCTCACCTGCGGCGCCCCCGTCCGGAAGTGTTTCCGGACGGGGGCGCCGCCGTATTGTCTAAGTGTCAACACTCCCCGAGGAGCCGCTTCATGACCGTCCCCGTCGTCCACTCGCTGCGCGAGCAGATCCGCGAGCACATCGTGGAGGGGATCGTCAGCGGCCGCTGGAAGCCGGGCGAGCGCATCGTGGAGCGCCGGATCGCGACCGAGCTGGAGGTCTCCCAGACCCCCGTCCGCGAGGCGCTGCGCGAGCTGGAGTCGCTGCGGCTGATCGAGTCCGCGCCCAACAAGGGCGTCCGGGTCCGCAACCTCACCGCGGCCGACCTGGAGGAGAGCTACCCCGTACGGGCCGGTCTGGAGCAGATCGCGGCCGAGCTGGCGGCCGGGCGGCTCTCGACGGACTGCTCGGCCCTGGAGCCGCACGTGGCGGCCCTGTACGAGGCGGACGCGGCCATGGACGGCACGGCGCAGGTCCGGCACACGGTGGCCTTCCACCGGGAGCTGGTGAAGGCGGCCGGGAACGGCGTCCTGCTGCACACCTGGGAGACGCTCGGCATCGAGGTCTTCACGGCCCTGTCGATCCGCTGGCTGGGCACGGTCCAGAAGTCGTACGCGGAGGAGCACCAGGAGCTGGTGGAGGCCTTCCGGCGGGGCGACCCGAACATCGGCGCCCTGGTGAAGGCGCACGTCCTGGGGTGCGCGCCGAGGGCGTGATCCGGCCAGTGCGAGGACGAGCGGGTCCGCCTCCGGGCGGGCCCGCTCGTTTGTGCGAGAGCGGTCTCAGATTTCCGCCCCACCTGCGAAAACAAGGCACCGGGTGCCCTTCTTCGCGGCACCCTGTGCCGACTTTGGTGCTCCGGGCATCTTTTTCTTGATGAAGCTTTGATCGATCATCGATCGACGGCTTACAGTCTTCGGCGGGCCGTCACCCGGCCCTTCGCCCTGTCCTGCCAGACAAGGCCCCCTTATCTCCACCCCCATCTGTCCGGAAGGCGGCGATCATGACCGATCCCGTAGGCAAGATTCCGAGCGAGCTCGACCAGCTCCCGGACCGTGACACCGAGGAGACCGCCGAGTGGGCGGCCTCCCTGGACGCCGTCACCAAGGCCGCCGGCCCCCACCGGGCCGCCTACCTGATGCGCCGTACCCTCCAGCACGCCGAGGGCGCGGGCCTCGCCCTGCCGAAGCTCCTGGAGACGGACTACGTCAACACCATCCCCACCTCCGCCGAGCCCTCGATCTCCGAGTTCGGCGGCGACGAGGAGATGGAGCGGAAGATCACCGCGTGGAACCGCTGGAACGCGGCCGCGATGGTCACCCGCGGCTCCAAGCACGGCGTCGGCGGCCACATCGCCACCTTCGCCTCCGCGGCCTGGCTCTACGAGACCGGCTTCAACCACTTCTTCAAGGGCAAGGAAGCCGACGGTTCCGGCGACCAGCTCTACATCCAGGGCCACGCCTCCCCCGGCATCTACGCCCGCGCCTTCCTCGACGGGCGCCTGAACGAGGCCCACCTCGACAACTTCCGGCAGGAGGCCGGCGGCAACGGCCTGCCCTCCTACCCGCACCCGCGCCGCCTCCCCTGGCTGTGGGAGTTCCCCACCGTCTCCATGGGTCTGGGCCCGCTCTCCGCGATCTACCAGGCGCGCTTCAACCGCTACCTGACCAACCGCTCCATCAAGGACGTCTCCGCCTCGCACGTGTGGGCGTTCCTCGGTGACGGCGAGATGGACGAGCCCGAGTCGACCGCGGCCCTCGCCCTGGCCGCCCGCGAGGGTCTGGACAACCTGACCTTCGTCATCAACTGCAACCTGCAGCGCCTCGACGGCCCGGTCCGCGCCAACTTCAAGATCGTGCAGGAGCTGGAGGCCCAGTTCCGCGGCGCCGGCTGGAACGTCGTGAAGTCGCTGTGGGGCAACGCCTGGGACGAGCTGTTCGCCCTCGACACCACCGGCGCCCTCGTCCGCCGCCTCCGCGAGGTGCCGGACGCGCAGGTCCAGACGTACCAGACCCGCGACGCCGCCTACATCCGCCAGGACTTCTTCGGCAAGGACCCGGCGCTCGTCGCGATGGCGCAGCTGCTGTCCGACGACAAGATCCTCGAATGCTTCCACCTCTCCCGCGGTGGCCACGAGCCGCGCAAGGTGTACGCCGCGTACAAGGCCGCCCTGGAGTTCAAGGGCGCGCCGACGGTCATCCTGGCGCAGACCGTCAAGGGCTTCACCCTGGGTGAGGGCTTCGCGTCCAAGAACGCGAACCACCAGATGAAGAAGCTGACGACGGACGAGTTCAAGAACATGCGTGACCTTCTTGAGCTGCCCATCTCGGACGCGCAGTTCGTCGACGGCCAGGTGCCGTACGGCCACCCCGGCGCCGACTCCCCCGAGGTCCGCTACCTCCAGGAGCGCCGCGCGGCCCTCGGCGGCCCGGCCCCGGCCCGCCGCACCCACCCGCTCGCCCCGCTGCCGGCCCCGGCCGACAAGGCGTTCGCGGCGTTCGACAAGGGCTCCGGCTCGCAGTCGATGGCCACGACGATGGCGTTCGTGCGACTGATGAAGGACCTGATCCGCGACAAGGAGACCGGCAAGCGCTGGGTCCCGATCGTCCCGGACGAGGCCCGTACCTTCGGTATGGAGTCGCTGTTCCCGTCGCTCGGCATCTACTCGCCGAAGGGTCAGACGTACGAGCCGGTCGACCGCGACCAGCTGATGTACTACAAGGAGGCCGTCAACGGCCAGATCCTGAACGAGGGCATCACCGAGGCCGGCTCGATGGCCGACTTCATCGCCGCGTCGACCGCGTACTCGACGCACGGCGAGGCCATGATCCCGTTCTACATCTTCTACTCGATGTTCGGCTGGCAGCGGACCGCCGACCAGATGTGGCAGCTCGGCGACCAGCTCGGCCGCGGCTTCCTCGTCGGCGCCACCGCCGGCCGCACCACCCTGACCGGTGAGGGCCTCCAGCACGCCGACGGCCACTCCCCCGTCATCGCGGCCACCAACCCGGCGGCCCTGACGTACGACCCGGCGTTCGCGTACGAGGTCGCTGTCATCGTCAAGGAGGGTCTGCGCCGGATGTACGGCGAGGCCGCCGAGGGCGAGGACCAGAACGTCTTCTACTACCTCACCGTCTACAACGAGCCGATGCCGCAGCCGGCCAAGCCGTCCGGCATCGACGAGGGCATCGTCAAGGGCCTCTACCGCTTCAACACGGCGGAGTCGGCCGGTCTCGACCTGCCCGCGAACGCCTCGCGCATCCAGCTCCTCTCCTCCGGCACGGCCATCCACTGGGCCCTGGAGGCGCAGCGGCTGCTCGCCGCCGAGTGGGGCGTGGGCGCCGACGTGTGGTCCGCGACCTCCTGGACCGAGCTGCGCCGCGACGCGCTGGAGGCCGACGCGGCCCTCCTGCGCGGCGAGGAGCAGGTGCCGTACGTCCGCAAGGCGCTCGAGGGCATCGAGTCCCCGGTCCTCGCGGTCTCCGACTACATGCGCCAGGTCCCGGACCAGATCGCGCAGTGGGTCGAGCAGGACTGGTCCTCGCTGGGCGCCGACGGCTTCGGCCTGTCGGACACCCGCGACGCGGCCCGCCGCCACTTCGGCGTCGACGCCCAGTCGATCGTCGTCGCGGCCCTGGCCCAGCTGGCCCGCCGCGGCGAGGTCCCGGCCTCGGCCGTGAAGGAGGCGCGCGAGCGCTACGGCCTGTAAGGGCCTCCCACCCGTCCGAGGGGTCGCTTCCGTACGCACATACGGAGGCGGCCCCTCGGTCGTCTCGGTCACGGGGCCGGGCCGCGGGTGCGGTCGCCGCGAGCAGGACGGCGTCGAGCAGCCCGGCGGCCGAGCGCACGATGATGGACGCATGCGCGCCGCCCGCCTCATCAAGATGGTCCTGCTCCTCCAGGACCGGCCCTCCATGACAGCCGCTCAGCTCGCCGCCGAGCTGGAGGTGTCGGAGCGGACCGTCGCCCGGGACGCGCTGGCCCTGTCGGAGGCGGGGGTGCCGGTGTACGCGGACCGGGGGCGGGCCGGCGGGTACCGGCTCGTCGGCGGCTACCGCACCCGGCTGACCGGGCTCGCGCGCGGCGAGGCGGAGGCGCTGTTCCTGTCCGGACTGCCGGGCGCGCTGCGGGACATGGGCCTGGAGGACGCGGCCTCGGCGGCGCGCCTCAAGGTGTCGGCGGCGCTGCTGCCGTCGCTGCGGGACGCGCACGAGTCGGCGGCCCGGCGCTTCCATCTGGACGCGCCGGGCTGGTACCAGGAGCCGGAGACGCCGGAGCTGCTCGCTCCGGTGGCGGAGGCGGTGTGGGGCGACCGCCGGGTGTCGGCCCGGTACCGGCGCGGCGACGGCGGCGAGGTGGAGCGGGAGTTGGAGCCGTACGGCCTCGTCCTGAAGGCGGGCGTCTGGTACGTGTGCGCCCGCGCGGGCTCGTCCTTCCGCACCTACCGGGTGGACCGGTTCGCCTCGGTGGCCGTGGGCGAGGAGCGCTTCGACCGGGACCCGGACTTCGACCTGCCGGTCTTCTGGGAGGAGCGGTCGGCGGAGTTCGCCCGCTCCCTGCTCCGCACGGAGGTGGTCGTACGGCTCTCGGCGGCGGGCGCCCGCCGTCTGCCGTACGTCACGGACCGGGCGGCCGCCGAGGAGGCGCTCGCGGCGGGGACCGCCGAGGCCGGCCGGGTGCGGGTCGTCCTGCGGGTGGAGAGCGAGGAGGTCGCCTTCGGCCAGCTGCTCGGGCTCGGCCCGGAGGCGGAGGTACTGGCCCCGGGCACGCTCCGGGAACGGTTCGTGGAGGCGGCCCGGGGCCTGGCGCGGCTCTACCGGTAGTCCTCCGGGTTCGGCTTCCCCGTCTCGCTCGCCACGATGAAGCCCCACGCGTCCGGGCGGGAGCCGTCCGCGTCCGTGAAGCCGTACTCGCCGGCGAGCTGCGCGCTGGAGAGGGACTGTCCGGTCCAGCGGTGCCGGTCGGGGTCGGCGGCGAGGGCGGCGACGGCCCGTCCGACGTACACCGGCGACTCGGAGACGCCGAAGTCGGGGATCTTCTCGGTGGCGTCGCGCCAGTTCTCCTCGGTGACGCCGAAGCCGGCGAGCATCTGCTCGGACCTGAGCCAGCCGGGGGTGACGACGACGGCCGTGCCGCCGTACTCCGCCAGTTCCTTCGCGAGGCCGAACGCCATCCGGATCGGGGCGTTCTTGGCGAGGTCGTAGTAGAGGTTCTCGCGGAAGCGGGTGCTGTTGTACGCGGCGGTGCCGTCGGTGACCTCGACGACGAGCCCGCCGGGGTTGCGGATCAGCAGCGGGACCGCGAGGTGCGAGGTGATGGCGTGGGTGCGCACGCCGAGTTCGAGCATCCGAAGGCCACCGGCGAGGTCGTTCTCCCAGGTCTTCTTCCCGAAGGTGACCAGGTGCTCGCCGCCCCACACGTCGTTGACGAGGACGTCGAGCCGGCCCTGCTCGCGGTCGATCCGCTCGACGAGGGCACGGACCTGCTCCGGGTCGAGGTGGTCGGTGGGGACGGCGATGCCCTCGCCGCCTGCGGCCGTCACCAGTTCGGCGGTCTCCTCGATGGTCTCCGTGGCGCGGCCGACCTCGCTGACCTTCTCGCGGGTGGTGCGGCCGGTGACGTACACGGTGGCCCCGGCGGTGCCGAGCTGGACGGCGATGGCCCGTCCGGCGCCCCGGGTGGCCCCGGCGACCAGGCAGATCCGTCCGCGCAGAGGGGTGGTTTCAGTCGTCATGGGCGTCAGCCTGTCAGGAAAACCGGACATCTTCTGTCTGGTTTCATTTCGGGCTTTCCGGGTGCGTCGGACTGCGCGAGCCACGATGCTGTTCCCGTGATGGACGAGACCGAGTTCTGGGAGCTCATCGACGCCACCCGCGAGGAAGCCGAGGGCGACCCCGAGGAGCAGGCCGACCTGCTCGTGGAGCGGCTGACCCGGCTCGACCCCGACTCGGTGCTCGACTACGCGCGCCATTTCGAGGCCCGCTTCAACCGCGCGTACCTCTGGGACCTGTGGGGCGTGGCGGCGGTGCTCTTCGACGGGGCCGGCGAGGAGACCTTCGACTCCTTCCGCTGCTGGCTGATCGGCCAGGGCCGGGAGGTGTACGAGGGGGGCGTGCACGATCCGGACGCGCTGGCGGAGCTGATCGGCGACTTCGACGTGGAGATCGACGGGGACGGCGAGGAGATCGGCTTCGCGGCGGACGAGGCGTACGAGCGGCTGACCGGCGGCGAGACCCCCGATCTGGGCATTCCGATGCCGGGCGGGGAGCCGCTCGGCACCCCCTTCGACCTGGCGGACGACGACGTGCTCGCGGCCCGCTTCCCCCGGCTGTGGGAGCGCTTCGGATCGGTGTAGCACGGATCCCGGGGGCGGACCCCGGGATCCGTACGTGTCAGCCCGGCTGGAGCCGGGGGTTCTGCCGGCCGAGGATCATGTCCGTCCTGGGCTGGAGGGCCGGGAAGAGCTGCTCGGGCTGCGGGATCGCCCAGTACTTCCCCTCGGCGACCATCTCGAAGACCCGCTCGGCGTGCTCCTCGGGCGTGAGCCCGTGCTCGTCGGCCATCGCCTGCAGCTGGTCGTTGAAGGCGGCGATCTCCGGCGGGGCGGCCTCTCCGGGGCGGGCGGCCTTGAAGATCTCGCTCTTGACCGAGCCGGGGGTCACGACGGACACCTGGATCGGGGCGCCCTTCATCTGCATCTCGTAGTGCAGCGACTCGGTGAGGGCGAGCGTGCCGAACTTGGTGACGCTGTACGGCGCCATCAGCGGGCTCGGCAGCATGCCGCCGATCGAGGAGACGTTGACGACCCAGGCCTTCTCGCCACGCTCCAGCATGCGCGGGACGAAGGCCCGGATGCCGTTGACGTATCCGCCGATGTTGATCCGGAGCATGGCGTCCCAGCGCTCGGCCGGGATCTCCCAGGAGTAGCCCATGGCCATGATCCCGGCGTTGTTGACCAGCAGGTCGACGGCGCCGTGGCGGGTGTACGCGGTGTCTGCGAGGGCCTCGACCGAGGCGGGGTCGGCGACGTCGGTGACGACGGCGGTGACCTCGGCCCCGGTGGCGGACAGCTCGCCGGCGAACTCGGCGAGGCGGTCGGCGGCGATGTCGGCGAGGACCAGCTTCATGCCGAGCCCGGCGGCGTGCCGGGCGAGGCCGGCGCCGATCCCGGAGGAGGCGCCGGTGATGACGGCCGTCCGGCCGCCGAACACCTCGGCGGCCGGGGAGGGGGCGGTCATCAGAAGTGGGTCCCGCCGTCGATGCGGACCTCGGTGCCGGTGATGAACCGGCCGTCCTCGGAGGCGAGCATCGCGACGACGCCGGCGACGGTCTCGGGGCCGGCGAAGCCCTGGCCGAGGGCGGGGGCGAGCTTGGTGAAGAGGGACCAGTCGGTGTCCTCGGGCAGGCCGGGGCCCTGGGACTGCTTGGAGGCGCCGGAGCCGTCGGTCATGCCGGAGGAGATGGAGCCGGGCTGGACGGCGGTGAAGCGGATGCCCTGCTTGGAGTACTCGGCGGCGAGCGCGTGGGTCATGGACTGGATGCCGCCCTTGCTGGCCGCGTAGGCCGCCATGTAGGGGTGGGCGAACATCGCGGAGGTGGAGGAGAAGTTCACGACGGCGGAGTCGTTGCCCTCCAGGAGCGCCGGGATCGCCTCGCGGATCATCAGGAAGGTGCCGGTGAGGTTGATCCGGACGACCTGCTCGAAGGAGTCGAGGGTGGTCTCGTGGGTGTGCGAGGAGCGGAGGATGCCGGCGGCGTTGACCAGCACGTCCAGGCCGCCGAGCGCCTCGACGGCGGCGGCGACGCCCTCGCGTACGGAGGTCTCGTCGCCGATGTTCACGACGAGCGTGGTGAGGCGGTCGGCGGCGTCGCCGGCCTTGGCGACGGTGTCCTTGAGGCCGTCCTCGCTGATGTCGGCGGCGACGACCCGGCCGCCCTCGGCGAGCATGCGCAGGACGGTGGCCTGGCCGATGCCGGAGCCGCCGCCGGTGATGAGGGCGCGGCGTCCTTCGTAACGAGTCAGCTGGTTCATGTCGACAACCTCTCGATGTCAAGCTTTCCGGGGTACCGCCACCGTACGCCTGAGTGGCACGTTTTGCCACACTTGCACGTCGTGCATCTTCGACAGCCGCAGGCGTACGCTTCGTGGGTGAGCACCAAGCCCGTGGGCGCCACGCCCCCCACCCCCTCGCTCCCTTCGCTGACGGAGCGCCGCAAGGCCGCCACCCAGCTCGACATCGCCCGCGCCGCCGCCGAGCTCTTCACCGAGCGCGGCCCCGACGGCACCACGGCCGAGGAGATCGCCCAGCGGTCCGGCGTCGCCCTGCGCACCTTCTACCGCTACTTCCGGTCCAAGCAGGACGCCGTCGCCCCGCTCCTCTCCGGCGGAGCCGACCGCTGGCGGGCCCTCCTCGCCGCGACCGAACCGGGCGCCGGCGTACCCGAGGCCCTGGAGCGCTCGATCGCCGCGTCGCTCACCCCTGCGAGTGCGGCCGACGCGGAGGGCCTGCGCTGGACGCGCGGACTCCTGCGGGCCGCCGCCGAGGACCCCGCCCTCCGGGCCGTCTGGTACCGGGTCAACCAGGAGTCCGAGGAGCGGCTGCGCGAGGTCGTCGCCGGGCTCGCCGGACCGGACGCCGACCCGCTGGAGGTACGCCTCGCGGCGGCGGCGGCCACCGACGCGATCCGGATCGCCCTGGAGAGCTGGGCGGAGACGGACGCGCCGGAGCGCGGAGACGGCGCACCGGCCGCCCTCGCGGTCCGCTGCCTGCGCGAACTCATGGGCGGGATGCGGCTGTTGCGGGATCCCTCAGCCGGCTAGGGGCCGGCCCATCAGGACGTCGTCCACGTACGCCCCGTCGAGGAAGATCTCCCCCGGCAGCACGCCCTCGACCCGGAAGCCCTCGGAGGCGTAGAGCGCGCGGGCCGGCGCGTTGTGCCCGAGGCCCCGCAGGGTGATCCGGACGGCGCCCTCCTCCCGGGCCTTGTCCATCGCGGCCCGCAGCAGCGCCCGGGCCACACCCTTGCCCCGGGCGGACCCGGCGACGGCGAGGCCCTGGATCTGGCGGACGTGGGCGGTGGCGGCGAGCGGGGTCGGCGGCGCCACCCGGACGTACCCGACGACCGCCCCGCCGCCCTCCGCCACGAGGTAGTGCTCCGGCACGTGCCGCTCGTCGAAGAAGGGCGCGCCCGGCTCCGGGGCGGGCAGCACGGCGTGGAGGGTCGACCAGGTGGCCCGGTCGAGCTCCGAGAGCGCGGCGTCGTCGTCCTGCACGGCGGTGCGTATGCGTATCTGCGTCTCCGGCACGATCATGACGGCCACTGTGCCACGCGCCGCTCGGGGAGGGCAGGATGGTGACCATGCAGCGTTCCGCCACTCGCAAGCGCGTCGCCGTCACCGGCGCCTCCGGACTCATCGGCGCGGCCCTGGTCCGCTCCCTGCGCGCCGACGGCCACGACGTCCTCCGCCTCGTCCGCCGCCCGGCCCGTACCGCCGACGAGGTCGAATGGGACCCGAAGCGGCTGTACGTGGACGCCGCCGGGCTCGTCGGCGTCGACGCCGTCGTGCACCTGGCGGGCGCCGGTGTCGGCGAGCGCCGCTGGAACGAGGCGTACAAGAAGGAGATCCGGGACAGCCGGGTCCTCGGCACGACGGCGATCGCCCAGGCGCTCGCCTCCCTCGCGGCCCCGCCGGAGGCGCTGGTCTGCGGCACGGCACTCGGCTGGTACGGGGACACCGGCACCCGCGCGGTGGACGAGAGCGCCCCCGCCGGCACGGGCTTCCTGCCCTCGGTCTGCGTGGAGTGGGAGGCCGCGGCCGCCCCCGCCGAGGAGGCCGGCATCCGCGTCACCTACGCCCGTACCGGCCTCGTCGTGGCGCGCGAGGGCGGCGCCTGGGGTCGGCTCTTCCCCGTCTTCCGCGCGGGACTCGGCGGGCGGATGGGCGACGGCCGGCAGTACTGGTCGTACATCTCCCTCCACGACGAGGTCGCCGCCCTGCGCCACCTCGTCGACACCCCCTCCCTCTCGGGCCCGGTGAACCTGACGGCCCCCGACCCCGTCACCAACCGCGAGGTGACGGCGGCGATGGGCCGGGTCCTGCACCGCCCGACGCTCTTCACCGTGCCGGCACCCGCCCTGAAGATCGTCCTCGGCGACTTCGCGGCGGATGTGCTGGGCAGTCAGCGGGTGCTGCCGGGGCGCCTGTTGGAGACCGGTTTCGACTTCGCCTTCCCGACGATCGACGACTCGATCCGCGCGGCGCTGCGGTAGGGCCGGACCCGACGGGAATCTCCAGACAGGCCCTGGGCCCCTGCGCTCCCCCGTGCTGCGTGCACCCCGCCGCGCGCGGGCCGACTTCCCGCTCGGCGCTGCCTAGGCTCGACGCCCACTGTCGAGGCCCACTGTTCGATACGAACGCGAACTTGGGCATTCCGGGGGCCCGTTGGGGGCATAAGGCCTCCCACCGGCGCGCCGACCTGGGGAGGGGCACGTGCTCAGTACCGCAACCAGCGCACAGCACAGGGACGTCGTGGAGGCCGTCGACGTCGTCATCGTAGGAGCCGGGATCGCGGGGCTCACGGCCGCGCACCGGCTGACCGGCGCCGGGCTCGCCGTCGCCGTCCTGGAGGCGGAACCGCGGGTCGGCGGCCGGCTGGCCACCGACCTCGTCGACGGCTTCCGGCTCGACCGTACGGGCCCGCTGCTCACCCTCTCGTCCGAGGAACTCCGGGCCGTGCCGGGGCTCGCCGGGCTGCCGCTGCGTCCGTTCGCCCCCGGGGTGCTCGTGCACAGCGACGGGCGGTACGCGCGATGGGGTGTCCCGCACCCGCGGCGGACGCCCGGCCAGCGGGGCGGCGGGGTCCACCGTGGCGTGGGGGGAGCGTTCAGCATGGCGCGCGCCCTCGCGAGCGCCCCCCGCAATCCGGCCGCCTCGCTCGACCAGGCACGGCTCGGCGCCTCCCTCGTCCGGCTCGCCGCGACGCCGACCGCGCGGCTGCTCGCCCGGCCCGAGCGGACCGCCCGGGAGGCCCTGGCCGCGAGGCTCCCCGCCCGTACGGTCCAGGGGGTGCTGCGGCCGCTGCTCGCCGCGCTCCTCGCCGACCCGGACCTCGGCATGTCCAGCCGTCAGGCGGACCTGGCGCTCCGCGCGTTCGCCCGGGGACGGCCCGCCGTCCCCGAGGGCGGCTCGGCGGCGCTCCCCGAACGGCTCGCCGCCGCGCTGCCGCCGGGCACGGTCCGCACGGGGGTCCGGGTCACGGACGTGTCGGTCTCCCGGGTCACGACGGCCGACCACGGCGTCATCGGCTGTCGTTCCGTCCTGCTGGCCACGGGGGCGCGTACGGCGGCGTCCCTGCTGCCGGGGTTGCGGGTCCCCGCCTTCCACCCGGTCACGGTCCTGCACCACACGGCTCCCGCGGCGCCGTGTGCGGACCCCACCCTGCTCCTGGAGTCCGACCCCGGCGGGCCGGTCGCCCACACGGCGGTCATGAGCGCGGTCGACCCGTCCCGGGCCCCGGCCGGGCGGGCGCTCATCACCTCCACGGTCCTCGGCACACCGCCGGACGACACGGAGCGGCGGGTCCGCAAGCACCTCGCCACGCTGTACGGCACGTCGACGGACGACTGGGAGCTCCTCGCCCTCCGCCACACCCCCGACGCGGTCCCCTCGATGCCGCCCCCGCACGACGCCCACCGCTCGGTCCGGCTCCTGGCGGGGCTGTACGTATGCGGCGACCACCGGGACGTGAGCACCCCCCAGGGCGCCCTCACCTCGGCCCACCGAGCCACGAACGCCCTCCTGACGGACCTGAGGATCCCCCACCCGACCCCGGCCACGGACAACGCGGCCTGACGGTCCCCCACCCGTTGTGGGCAGTCGTTCCGCTGGGGCGGAACGGGTGGGCACAACGGACCCGCGCCCTGCCGGCGCCAGAGGCTCCCGCGCCCTGACCCGCACCTGACGTGCGCCGCACTCGTGGTGCGGGTCAGGGCGCGGAACGCGGAGGCGTCAGCCCAGGGCCGCCACCCGGTCCCGGTACGTGCGGGCCGCCGCCGCGTCTCGGTACGGCTCCAGCCGGCGCTCGAAGTCCCGGACGTACTCGACCGCACGTGCCGACCGCATCTCCGACGCCTGCTGCGCCGCCTCCGCGCCCAGCGCGCACGCCTGGTCCAGTTCCCCCAGGGCCAGGCGGGACGTGGCCAGGACGACCCGGCAGAAGAGGCGGCTGCGGGCGTAGCCGGGCGCCCGGAGCTGGAGGGCGCGTTCGGCGTGCTGCGCGGCGGGCCGGTACTGCTGGAGGTCCCGGTGACAGTGCCCGAGCTCGTCGGCGAGCTGCGCCTCGTCGAAGTGGCGGGCCCAGTACGGGACCTCGTCGCCGGGCCGGGCCGCCTCCAGGGCCCGTTCCGCGCGGACGAGGGAAGCGCTGCAGGCCCTCGCCTCGCCGAGGACCGCGTGGCCCCGCGCCTCGACGGCGTGGAGCATCGCCTGGACGACGGGCGGCGCGGCGGGGCCGACGCCCTGCTGGGCGACCCGGGCGAGCTGCACGGCCTCCCGGCCGTGGCCGAGGTAGACGGCCTGGCAGCTCATGGTGAGGAGCACGTACGAGCCGTAGGCCCGGTCCCCGGCGGCCTGGGCGAGGCGCAGCGCCTGGACGAAGTACCGCTGGGCGAGCCCGTGGGCGGCGATGTCGTACGAGGTCCAGCCGGCGAGCCGGGTGAGGTCGGCGACGGCGGCGAAGAGGCGGCGGCCGGTGGACTCCCCGTACGTGCCGCGCAGCATGGGCTCGGCCTCGTGCTCCAGGTAGCGGACGAGGGCCTGGCGGGCGTGGCCTCCGCCGTAGGCGTGGTCGAGGGTGCGGAAGAGCTCGCCGACGGAGCGGAGGGCGGCGATGTCTCCGCTGGAGACCCGCTGGCCGGGGCCCCGGTCCGTACCGCGCTGGCGGGGGACGGAGAAGCGGCTCTGGGGCGGGACCCGGGGGTCCTGCGGGGGTGCCCCGGCAGGCGCCGCGGAGGCGCGGGGCGCGGCGGGGGCGGGTTCGCCGCGGGCGACCCGGTCGTCGGCACGGCCGATGAGCCAGTCGCGGCTGGGGACGACGAGGCCGGCCGGGGTGAAGGCGATCTTGCGGAGTTCGGCGTGGCTGCCGGAGTCCTTGCGCCACAGGCCGCTGACGATGTCGACGGCCTCCTCGGGGGTGGCGGCGAACTCCAGGCCCGCGTAGACGGGCGCGCAGGCGTCGAGGCCGAGGTCCTGGGCGGAGAGGCGGCGGCCGAGGCGGCGGGTGAAGACCTCGGCGATGAGGGCGGGGGTGGTGCCGCGCGGCTGCTGTCCGCGGAGCCAGCGGGTCACGGAGGTCTTGTCGTACCGCAGGTCGAGCCCGTGTTCCAGACCGAGCTGGTCGACCCGTCTGGCGAGCCCCGCGTTGGAGAAGCCGGCTTCGGCGATGAGCGCGGCGAGCTGGCGGTTCGGGATGCGCTGCGGTGGTCGTTCCGTCATCAGCTGTGCGGTCTCCTGCCTTCCGGGTCCGGGCGGCAGCCCCGTCGGACCCTCATGGAACGGCGTGAATTTAGCGGTCTCCACGGCCCGTACCGCCACCTTCGCCCCACATTCATCCGATCGTGTGAGGATTGACGGCATCGCTGACGTAGACGCCCCCGTCCACCTGCCGGAGGGGTGTCCCCTGCGCCGCCGTACAGTGGCATGGGCGCGAATGACGCATGGTGCCGAGCCGGCCCGGGATGATCCCCGGTCCCCGTCCGCGGCACCCAGGAGGAGGCATGGCCGTGAGTGAGCTGCGATTCGTCCGCCTTGGGTTCGGCGAGGAAGCCGTCGACTACCAGGTGGCCTGGGACAAGCAGCGTGAGGTGCACGCCGCGCGGTTCGCCGACGAGATCGACGACACCTGTCTGCTGCTCGAGCACCCGCCGGTCTACACGGCCGGGCGGCGCACGCAGGAGAGCGAGCGGCCGCTGGACGGGACGCCGGTGGTGGACGTGGACCGCGGCGGCAAGATCACGTGGCACGGCCCGGGACAGCTGGTCGGCTATCCGATCATGAAGCTGCCCCGCCCGGTGGACGTCGTCGCGCACGTGCGCCGCCTGGAGGAGGCCCTGATCCGTACGGCCGCCGAGTTCGGCGTGGAGACGACGCGGATCGAGGGGCGCAGCGGGGTCTGGGTCCTCGGCGACCCGGTCGAGCAGCGCCCGTCGTTCGGCGGGCTGTCCCTGGACTTCGACCCGCGGCTCACGGACGAGGAGTTCGACCCGCGCCTGAACGGCCCCGAGTACGCCCCGTCCAACGCCGGCCAGCGGCGCGAGGACCGGAAGCTCGCCGCGATCGGCATCCGGGTCGCCAAGGGCGTCACCATGCACGGTTTCTCGTTCAACGTGAACCCGGACAACACCTGGTTCGACCGGATCATCCCGTGTGGCATCCGCGACGCGGGCGTGGCCTCCCTGGCCAACGAGCTGGGCCGGGACATCACGATCGAGGAGGTGCTCCCGGTCGTCGAGAAGCACCTGCGGGACGTGCTGGAGAACGCGGACCTCAAGCCGCGGGAGATCGAGCGCGAGAGCGCGGGCGAAGGCACGCGCGAGACGGAGCGGGCCTCGGCCTGAGGAATGCCGAGCTGTGGCCACGGGTTGGCCACGCGTAGAGCAAGGCATGGAAGCAACGGGCGTACCCTGGTGTGCGCCGAAGAATCGAAGCTACAGGAGCCGATGTGTCCGCAGTCGCCCCCGACGGACGCAAGATGCTGCGCCTGGAGGTCCGGAACGCCCAGACCCCCATCGAGCGCAAGCCCGAGTGGATCAAGACCCGCGCGAAGATGGGTCCGGAGTACACGAAGATGCAGGGCCTCGTGAAGAGCGAGGGCCTGCACACGGTCTGCCAGGAGGCGGGCTGTCCCAACATCTTCGAGTGCTGGGAGGACCGCGAGGCGACCTTCCTCATCGGCGGTGACCAGTGCACCCGGCGCTGCGACTTCTGCCAGATCGACACGGGCAAGCCCGAGGCGCTCGACCGTGACGAGCCCCGCCGCGTCGGCGAGTCGGTCGTCACGATGGACCTGAACTACGCCACCATCACGGGCGTCGCGCGCGACGACCTGGAGGACGGCGGCGCCTGGCTGTACGCCGAGACCGTGCGCCAGATCCACCAGCAGACGGCGGAGCGCGCCGAGGGCCGTACCAAGGTCGAGCTGCTCGCCCCCGACTTCAACGCGGTGCCGGAGCTCCTCAAGGAGGTCTTCGACTCCCGCCCCGAGGTCTTCGCGCACAACGTCGAGACCGTCCCGCGGATCTTCAAGCGGATCCGTCCGGGCTTCCGTTACGAGCGCTCCCTGGACGTCATCACCCAGGCCCGCGACTACGGTCTGGTCACGAAGTCCAACCTGATCCTCGGCATGGGCGAGACCCGCGAGGAGATCAGCGAGGCGCTGCAGCAGCTGCACGACGCGGGCTGCGAGCTCATCACGATCACGCAGTACCTGCGCCCGTCGGTCCGGCACCACCCCGTGGAGCGCTGGGTGAAGCCGCAGGAGTTCGTGGAGCTGAAGGAGGAGGCCGACGAGATCGGCTTCTCCGGCGTGATGTCGGGCCCGCTGGTCCGCTCCTCGTACCGCGCGGGCCGGCTGTACCAGCAGGCGATCGAGAAGCGCGGCGCGGTCGACAACGCGACGCAGGCGGTCTGAGTCCGTTCCAGGACCGTGTGAATCCGAGCACAAGCAGTTACCGGCCAGTAGAGGCCACATCCGGCGCGGCCCGTACGCCTCCGCAGCTCAGCGGGGGCGTACGGGCCGCTTCGATGTCCGCCGCGTCCTCCACATGGCCGCATCAACGTTTCATCAGTGTTTGACCACCGGGTCACGCCCTGGTAACACCGATCTGTGAGCCTGGCTTCACTCACCGCCATCACTCGCTCACACCCCCCACCTCGTCTCACCCGCAATCGAGGGAGGACCCCGCATGCCGGCCGCATCGACGCATGTCCGCGTCAGCGCGATCCCGTCCGTCACCGACGCCCTGAAGGCCGTGGAGGCCCTGCTCCTGGGCGCCGGCCAGCGCACCGCGCGGCGCAACGCCTGGAACTCCGTCCTGGAGGACCGCCGCCGCGCCAAGGACCGGGTGGAGGCCCAGCACGTGATGGAGGTCGCGTCGGGCCGGGCTTCCCGGGCCACGTAAACTTCAGGACATGGCGAGGAAGGCAAACACGGGCAGCGCTGACGCTGCGAACCCCGGGCGACTGAAGCAGATCGCCCTCACGTACCAGATGACCCGGAAGGCCGACCCTAAGGTCGGTCTCGTCGTCGCGGGCGTGGGCATCGGCGTACTCGGTGTCCTCCTCGCGATCGGCTTCCTCATCGGTCATCCGGTCTACCTGGGCATCCTGGGCTTCGTCCTGGGGCTCCTTGCGGCGGCCATCGTCTTCGGGCGGCGTGCCGAGCGCGCGGCCTTCGGTCAGATGGAGGGCCAGCCGGGCGCTGCCGCGGCGGTGCTGCAGAACGTCGGGCGCGGCTGGACGACGACCCCCGCGGTCGCGATGAACCGCAGCCAGGACGTCGTGCACCGCGCGGTCGGCCGGGCGGGCATCGTCCTGGTGGCCGAGGGCAACCCGAACCGGGTGAAGACCCTGCTGGCGGCCGAGAAGAAGCGGATGAACCGCGTCGTGGTGGACGTGCCGGTGCACGACATCATCGTCGGCGACGGTGAGGGCCAGGTGCCGCTGAAGAAGATCCGTACGACCATGCTCAAGATGCCCCGCGTGCTCACCGGCCCGCAGGTGACCGCGGCCAACGACCGGCTGCGGGCGATGGGCGACCTCATGAGCAACATGCCGCTGCCGAAGGGTCCGATGCCGAAGGGCATGCGGATGCCGCGCGGCGGAAAGATGCGCTGACACCCGACCTGACGAGAAAGGCCCCGGACCATGCGGTCCGGGGCCTTTCTCGTATCCGTGTTTCAGATACGGACCTGGACGGCGGCGGAGAGGCGGTCGTGGAGGCCGCGGCCGTCGCGGTCCCAGATGAGGGCCGGGATGGCGAGGCAGACGAGCAGGGAGCGGATCAGCACGCGGAACAGGCCGAGGCGGCCGCCGTTCGCGGAGACGACGCGCAGGCCGAAGAGCCGCTTGCCGGGCGTCGAGCCGACGGTGCCGACCGTCAGGACGCTCAGGACGAACAGGATGAGGAGCGCCCAGTTGCCCGTGGCCTGGTTGTAGCCGTGGGTGATCAGGCCGTATGCGATCAGCATGCAGAGGGCCCAGTCGACGGCGAGGGCGCCGAGGCGCCGCCCGGGGCGGGCGATCGAGCCGGGGCCGGCCTCGGGCAGCCCGAGCTGCTCGCCGCGGTAGCCGAAGTCGACGCCTGCGTCCTCGGCCGCCGCGCGGGGGCCGGAGAGCCAAGATCCGAGTGCTTGCCTGTTGTCCACCCGACCACGGTACTGTGCCCGTTTTTGATCACTTCGGCCCGGGTGCGGGTACGGCGCCGGAGAGGCGGAACGGCACCCGGCCCGGTTAACTTCGACGAAACAATTGGGTCATGCTTGAGAAATCCCGTCTGCCTATGGTCGGGTCCAGCGTGTGCCACCGCACTGGCCGCATGACCGAGCTGCAACCCCGCCCCTCCCCGGGCCGGGAGTAGGAGGAGTTGGATGTCCCAGAACAACGGGTTCCAGAACGCCGACGAGGTCCAGAAGTTCATCAAGGACAACGACGTCAAGATGGTCGACGTCCGGTTCTGTGACCTTCCGGGCGTGATGCAGCACTTCACGATCCCCGCGACGGCGTTCGACCCGTCCGAGGAGCTCGCCTTCGACGGCTCGTCGATCCGCGGCTTCCAGGCCATCCACGAGTCCGACATGGCGCTCCGAGCCGACCTGTCGACGGCCCGCGTGGACCCCTTCCGCCGCGACAAGACGCTGAACATCAACTTCTTCATCCACGACCCGATCACGGGCGAGGCCTACAGCCGCGACCCGCGGAACATCGCGAAGAAGGCCGAGGCGTACCTCGCCTCCACCGGCATCGCCGACACCGCCTACTTCGGTCCCGAGGCCGAGTTCTACGTCTTCGACTCGGTCCGCTTCGAGACCTCCGCGAACCAGGGCTTCTACCACATCGACTCCGAGGCCGGCGCCTGGAACACCGGTGCGGAGGAGAACAACCGCGGCTACAAGGTCCGCTACAAGGGCGGCTACTTCCCGGCCCCGCCGGTCGACCACTTCGCCGACCTGCGCTCGGAGATGTCCCTGGAGCTGGAGAACGTCGGCCTGCAGGTCGAGCGCCAGCACCACGAGGTCGGCACCGCCGGCCAGGCCGAGATCAACTACAAGTTCAACACGCTGCTGGCCTCGGCCGACGACCTGATGCTGTTCAAGTACATCATCAAGAACGTCGCCTGGCGGAACGGCAAGACCGCGACCTTCATGCCGAAGCCGATCTTCGGCGACAACGGCTCGGGCATGCACGTCCACCAGTCGCTGTGGTCGAACGGCGAGCCGCTGTTCTACGACGAGACGGGCTACGCGGGCCTCTCGGACACCGCCCGCTACTACATCGGCGGCATCCTCAAGCACGCCCCGTCGCTGCTCGCCTTCACCAACCCGACGGTGAACTCGTACCACCGCCTGGTCCCGGGCTTCGAGGCCCCGGTCAACATGGTGTACTCGCAGCGCAACCGCTCCGCCGCCATGCGCATCCCGATCACGGGCTCGAACCCGAAGGCCAAGCGCGTCGAGTTCCGCGCGCCGGACCCGTCCTCGAACCCGTACCTCGCCTTCTCGGCGCTGCTCCTCGCGGGCCTCGACGGCATCAAGAACAAGATCGAGCCGGCGGAGCCGATCGACAAGGACCTGTACGAGCTCGCTCCCGAGGAGCACGCGAACGTCCAGCAGGTCCCGACCAACCTGGAGGCCGTCCTCAACGCCCTCGAGGCCGACAACGAGTACCTCCAGGCCGGCGGCGTCTTCACCTCGGACCTCATCGAGACCTGGATCGACTACAAGCGCACCAACGAGATCGCCCCGATCCAGCTGCGCCCGCACCCGCACGAGTTCGAGCTCTACTTCGACCTCTAAGCCGAAGCCGCTCGCCTGGCGAGGCCCGCCGCCCCCTTCGAGGGGCGGCGGGCCTCGCCGTTTTCCGGCCAAGATCACGGAGGTGTGAACAGCTGACGAACTATCGCCCGTACCTACGGGTAGGGGATTCACTCTCCGCGACCGGTCGATAGCGTGTCGTCGTCGCTGCCGCCACACCCGGAGCACAGGGCTCCGCTGGGACTAGCTGGCGCGATGAGGACTGCCTACGTGACTCAGGCGGCTTTCGCCCCTGCCGAGACGCTCCGACTCCAGCCGTACACCGATCACTGCCGCGTCATCGCCGACGAGGGCGCGCACGTGGTCATCGGCGTCTCCCCGGGGAACAGTTATTTCACCGCCCAGCGGCTGCGCGAGCTGACGCGCTGGGGCTTGGACCACTTCGATCAGGTCGATCTCGTCTACACCGATCTGCATGTCGCCGACATGTACGAGGCGCTCGGGTACGGGGCCGACGAGGCGCGGCGGAAGGCCGTGAAGAACCTGCGGGGGGTGCGGGCCAAGGTCGGAGCGGCCGTGGCGGAGGCCGATCCCGCGGGGGTACGGGTCCGGGCCCGCGGGATGTCGGAGTTCGGGGACGTGCCGGCCTACCGGGAGCTGCACCGCACGGTGCTCGACGCGGTGGCGGCGGACCCGGTGGTACGGGAGACCTGCGACGCGCTGACCGGGATCTTCCTGGCCGGGAAGCTGGCGCCGGGGCAGGTGATCGACGAGCGGCAGCGGGAGGTGTGCCGGGCGTACATCTGCGCCGAGGTGCCGCTGTTCCTGGACACGCCCGCGATCCTCGGGGTGCCGTCCTCGCTCAACTGCTACCACCAGGCGCTGCCGTTGGCCGATCTGCTGTACGGGCGGGGGTCCGGGCTCCGGGCCTCGCGCAACCAGGGCCACGGCATCCTCACGCCCGTCGAAGGAGTCTCCGCATGAGCACCGCCACCGCAAGCGCCCTGCCCGCGTTCCCCTTCGACTGGGACGGGACCCGGCTGCCCGCCGAGGTCGCCGGACTGCGCGCCGAGCCGGTCCGCAAGGTCCGCACGATCGCCGGGGCCGAGGCCTGGCTGGTCTCCTCGTACGAGCTGTGCCGATTCGTCCTGGAGGACCAGAGGTTCAGCCTGAAGGACACCTCGGCGCCGGGGGCGCCGCGGCAGTACGCGCTGACGATCCCGCCGCACGTCGTGAACAACATGGGCAACATCACCGGGGCCGGGCTGCGCAAGGCCGTCATGAAGGCGATCAACCCGAAGGCGCCCGGCCTGGAGGAGTGGCTGCGGGCGCGGGCCGCGTCCCTGGTGGACGCGCTCGTCGCCGAGGGAGCGCCCGGCGAGCTGCGGGGCGCCTACGCCGACCCGTACTCGTCGGGGCTGCACTGCCGGATGCTGGGCATCCCGGAGGAGGACGGGCCGCGGCTGCTGCGCAGTCTGGACGTCGCCTTCATGAACGCGCCGCGCGAGATCGAGGCGGCCCGGCTGAACTGGGACCGGGACATCGCGTACATGACGGAGCGGCTCGACGATCCGGCGACCGGCGGGCTGATGGCGGAGCTCGCGGCGCTGCGCGAGGACCCCGACTACGCGCATCTGACGGACGAGATGCTGGCGACGGTGGGCGTGACGCTGTTCGGGGCCGGGGTGATCTCCACCGCCGGGTTCCTGACGATGGCGCTGGTGTCGGTGCTGACCCGGCCGGACGTGCGGGAGGCGCTGACCGCCGGCGGGGTCGCCGGGGCGATGGACGAGCTGCTGCGGGTGAACCTGTCGATCGGCGACGGGCTGCCCCGGGTCGCCCTGGAGGACGTACGGCTCGGCGACGTCGACGTACGGGCCGGTGAACTGGTCCTCGTCCTCGTGGAGGCGGCGAACCACGACCCCGAGCGCTTCCCCGACCCGCTGGCCTTCCGGCCGGACCGGGAGAACGCCGGCGACCACCTCTCCTTCGGCGGCGGGTCGCACTACTGCCCGGCGACAGCCCTCGGCAAGCGGCACGCCGAGGTCGCCCTGGAGACGCTGCTCGACCGGCTGCCGGAGCTGCGGCTCGCGGTGCCGGTCGAGCAGCTGGTGTGGCGCACCAACTTCATGAAGCGGCTTCCGGAACGGCTGCCGGTGGCCTGGTAGCGGGCGGGACCGCACGGGGGCGCCGCCCGGCCCGGTCCGGGTCGGGCGGCGCCCCTGCAGCGTCAGCGGCCGTAGCGGATCAGGGCCCGGACCATGCGGCAGGTGGTGTCGGAGGGCGGGTGGATTCCGATGCTCTCGGCCGTGGTGCGTATCGTCGCGTTCGTGGCCTTCGACGGGACGTAGACGCCCGCGTCGAGAAGGGCGATCGCGAGGCGCATGGCCTTCAGGCGGCGGTTGTGCGACACGTACCACTCGCGGGGGCGGCCCGCGGGGAGCGGCTTCTTCTGGAGCGGCTTCCAGGGTTCGAGGGACGGCGTCCGGATCACGGCGAGAGCCATGGGCTACCTCCTGGCGAACGGTGGGGTGCGGGCCCTCCCCGGGACCCTCACCTTCACCCCCTATTTTAGAGACCCCCACTGACAATCGCCCCTGGCCAGGTGGGGTTTGGGGGGTGGTGGCGGGGGCCCTGGGGGGTACCGTGCGGGTACCGTGTGGGGCATGGAGATCTGGATCAATCCCGCCTGTTCCAAGTGCCGCAGCGCCCTCACCCTTCTCGACGCGGAGGGCGCCGACTACACCGTGCGCCGCTACCTGGAGGACGTGCCGACGCCGGAGGAGATCCGGGAGGTGCTGAAGCGGCTCGGGCTCGAACCGTGGGACATCACGCGGACCGGCGAGGACGTCGCCAAGGAGCTCGGCGTGAAGGACTGGCCCCGGGACGAGGCCGGCCGCGAGCGGTGGATCGAGGCGCTCTCCCAGCACCCCAAGCTGATCCAGCGGCCCATCATCACGGCCGAGGACGGCACCGCCGTCGTCGGCCGCACCGAGGAGGCCGTGCGGGACGCGCTGTCCCGCTGACGTCGGCCCCTTCAGCCCTTCAGGAAGGACGCGATCCGGGTCAGCGCGGCCGGCGGCAGGCACTCCGGGAGCGTGTGGTGGGTCGCGGTCGGCAGGGTCTCCGTCATGGCGCCGGGGACGGTCGCCCGCGCCCGGTCGGCCACCCGCCGCGCGTCGTGGACGCGGCTCCGCCCGGCGAAGAACAGCAGCGCCGGGGGCCGCAGCGCGGCCAGTTCGGCGGGGGTCGGGCGCGGGCCCGTGACCGGGCGCTGCCGGGGCTGCTCCGCCGCGAGGGCGTCGAGGCGCCGCAGCGCACGGTCGTGTTCCGCGCCGTCGGTCTCCCAGGTCAGGAAGGCCTCGGCCCGTGCGGCGCTCGGGCGCAGCAGCATGGGCAGGGCGTGCAGGAGGTACGCCGGACGGAAGCCGGCGAAGCAGCCGGTCGGGTCGAGGAGGACCAGGCGGTCGGTGCGGTCGGGGGCCGCGAGGGCGTACCGGAGCGCGGTCCACGCCCCGTACGAGTGGCCGAGGAAGGCCGCGGAGGCGATCCCGAGGCCGTCGAGCACGGCGTCGAGCCAGGCCTTGAGGTCGACGGCCGTACGGATCGGGAGGCCGTCGGACCGGCTGCGCCCGGGGCCGCCGACGAGGTCGACGGCGTGGAGCCGGTGGGTAGCGCCGAGCGAGGCGGCCGTCGCGCCCCAGGAGGCGGCGGTGGACCCGCCGCCGGGCAGGAGGAGGACGGGCGGGCCGTCCTCGGGGCCGTGGTGGAGGACGTGGGTGGTGCCGTGCGGGGTGCGGAGTTCGGAGCCGGTGGTGGGCCGGGGCCACTGGGCGAGGACCGCGTCGTAGGCGGCGTCGAAGTCCGCTTCGCCGGCGTGGGACAGAGCACGGGGCATGGCGCGAGTCCTCTCGTTCGGCGAGAATCACGGTCGGCGATATTCTCGCTCAGCGAGATAATAGGAGGTCGTGGTGGCCGAGTCACCGGAGATGCGCATCTTTCATCTGCTGCGCGAGGTCACGGTCGAATACGGCCTGCGACAGGCCGAGTTCGCCACGCGCAACGGCATGCACCCCACGGACGTACGGGCCCTCATCTGCCTCCTCGACGCCGAACGCGCCGGTACGGACGCGACGGCCGGGTGGCTGGGTGAGCGCCTCGGCCTCAACTCGGCCGGTACGACCGCCGTCGTCGACCGGCTCGAACGGCTCGGCCACGTGGCCCGCTCGCGCGACGCCCGGGACCGGCGGCGCGTGCTGCTCACCGTCGAGGACCGGGCGAAGGAGCTGGGCCGCGCCCACTTCGGACCGCTCGTCGACGGGACGGTGGCGCTGCTCGGCGGCTTCACGGAGGAGGAGACCCGGGGGGTACGGCGGTTCCTGACGGGCGTACGGGACCTCATGGACGACGACGGGACGTCCGGGGCCGCAGGGGTTTCTTCATGACCAGTTCCCGGCCCGTGCGGTCCGTCGGCGCGTAACCGAGGCGCTCGTACAGCGCGATGGCCCGGGCATTCGCCGCCAGAACGGAGAGCCGGAGGGTTTCGGCCCCGGTGCCGAGCGCCCAGGTCTCGACGGACGCGATCAGGCCCGCCGCCAGGTCCTGCCCGCGGGCCTCGGGCGCGACCCAGACGGACCGCAGTTCCGGTACGCCGTCGGCCGCGGGCAACCCGGCCGCGAGCCCGACGGGCCGCGCGCCGAGCACCGCGAGCACGCCGTACGTGGCCGGGTCCTCGAACCGGGCCCACCACTGCTCCTCGCCACCCCGCTCCCAGTCGGCGAGCCGCGCCTTGAACGCCTCGGGCGAGGCGGTGAGCGAGGCGATGCGGGCGGCACGCCACAGGGGCCAGTCGGCGGGGGTGACGACGCGGAGGTCCGGCCGGCCGGTGCCGGGCGGGGGCGGGACGGCGGCGGGCGCCGGCCTCCCGTGGTCGTCAGCCGCGGGCCGCACGCTGTTCCGCCTCCGTCAGGATCTCCGTGAGCCGCAGGCCGAAGCGGGCGTCGCAGGGGTGGGGTGTGCCGGTGCGGGCCGCCGTGACGAGGGCGTCCACGGCCGCGCCGAAGGCCCCCACCGCGCCGTCCCAGCGGGGCATCTCGGCCCGGCCCCGGGTGCCGTGCAGGGTGAGGGCCGCCTCCGCCGCCTCCGGGGGTGCGCTCAGGGTGAGCGTGGCCGTGCTGCTCGCCCCCGAGCCGTGCCGCAGCACCAGGTGGTGGGTGTCGTCCGGGCCCGGCGCGGCGGTGATCGCGGTGACGTCGCCGAGGACCGGCAGGTAGACGGAGAGGACGTGCGGGCCGACGTCCCAGAGGCCGCCCTTCTCCCGCCGCCAGGGCGAGGCGGCGTACGCGCTGGTGGAGCCGGGGCCGTACAGCGAACCCAGCCAGTGGGCCTCGCCCAGGAACCAGCCGCCCGCCGCCGCCTGCTCGTCGATCCAGCGGGCCGTCGGCTCCGCGAACCGCAGGGTGCAGAAGACCACGGAGGCGACCCCGGCCGCCTCGACCGCCTCGGTCACCTCGCGGGCGAGGGCCACCGTCGTCGCGACCGGCTTGTCGAGCAGGACGTGGCAGCCGGCCGCCGCCGCCCGGACCGCGAGCGGGGCCTGGACGTCCGGCGGGAGGGCGAGGGCGACGGCGTCGCTGGCGTCGAAGAGGGCGTCCACGTCCTCGTACGCGCGCGTGCCGGACGCGACGGCGAGCTCGGCGGCCGCCTCGGGGCGTCTTCCCCACACCCCGCTGAACTCGACACCCGGATGCCCGGCGAGCGCGGGCGCGTGCGTGCGGGCGGCCCAGGGGCCGGTGCCGAGGAGTCCGATACGGGGCTTCGCCCCCAGCTGCTTCGCCATGCCCCCAGTCTGCCGGTCGGCACCGACAGCGGACCCCGTATCCGCCGGTCGGCACCGACAGCGGACCCCGTATACGACGGGCCGAGTTCCAGGCGGCGGCGACCTGGATCGATCGCACGGTGGCTCCGCGAAGATCAGGAAAGCCGAGTAACACCGCGTTCACATTCGGGCAACGGACGGGAAATCCCGTGTTGCGAAGCTGCGGTCGAACACACACCGCGCAGTCGGCGCGGTGACCGCAGCTTCTCGCAGTGCCGCGAGCCGCAGCGGATCCCCGCAGCAGCACGCCAAAGGATGAGACCCGTGACCTTCAAGGCTGAGTACATCTGGATCGACGGCACCGAGCCGACCGCGAAGCTTCGCTCCAAGACGAAGATCATCGCGGGTGAGGGCCTCGCGCTCGACGCGCTGCCGATCTGGGGCTTCGACGGTTCCAGCACGAACCAGGCCAAGGGTCACGCCTCGGACCGCGTCCTCAAGCCGGTCTTCTCCTGCCCGGACCCGATCCGCGGCGGCAACGACATCCTGGTGCTGTGCGAGGTCCTCAACACGGACATGACGCCGCACGAGTCCAACACGCGTGCCGCGCTGGCCGAGGTCGCCACCCGCTACGCCGCTCAGGAGTCGATCTTCGGCATCGAGCAGGAGTACACCTTCTTCGACGGCACCCGCCCGCTCGGCTTCCCGGTCAACGGCTTCCCGGCCCCGCAGGGCGGCTACTACTGCGGCGTCGGCGTGGACGAGATCCACGGCCGCCCGATCGTCGAGGCGCACCTGGAGAACTGCCTCAAGGCCGGTCTCGGCATCTCCGGCATCAACGCCGAGGTCATGCCCGGCCAGTGGGAGTTCCAGGTCGGCCCGCTGTCCCCGCTCGAGGTCTCGGACCAGCTGTGGGTCGCCCGCTGGCTGCTCTACCGCACGGCCGAGGACTTCAACGTCTCCGCGACGCTCGACCCGAAGCCGGTGAAGGGCGACTGGAACGGCGCGGGCGCGCACACCAACTTCTCCACCAAGGCGATGCGCGAGGGCTACGACGCGATCATCACCGCGTGCGAGTCCCTCGGCGAGGGTTCGAAGCCGCTCGACCACGTCAAGAACTACGGCGCCGGCATCGACGAGCGCCTGACGGGCCTGCACGAGACCGCCCCGTGGGACGAGTACTCCTACGGCGTCTCGGACCGCGGCGCCTCGGTCCGCATCCCGTGGCAGGTCGAGCAGGACCAGAAGGGCTACATCGAGGACCGCCGTCCGAACGCGAACGTCGACCCGTACGTGGTGACCCGTCTCATCGTGGACACCTGCTGCGAGGCCCTGGAGAAGGCCGGCCAGGTCTGATCCCCCGCACACCCTGACAGGGGCGCCCGCCGTTTCGTACGGCGGGCGCCCCTGCGGCGTTGTCAGTGGCGAGTGGTTCAGTGGGCTCATGCTCGACATCGCGGTGGAGACCGAGAACCAGGAGAAGCACGTCCGGCCGTCCGAGGAGGACCTGACCGGACTCGTGCGGCGCATCGGCGCCGACGGGGACCACTTCCTGGTCCTGCAGCGGATACCGGACCTGCCGTCCGTCTTCGCGCAGGTGTGGCACGAGGCCGGCGGCGACTTCCAGTTGGAGCACCGGGCCGGCGCGCCCGAGCTGCACTTCGAGACGCGACTCGACGACCCCGAGCGGGTCGCCGGGGTCCTGGCCGCCTGGGCACGCGGCGAGGCCGGCTGGGACGCCGGGCTGACCTGGCAGAACATGGGCTTCCCCGCCGCACCGGCCGTCCCCGAACTCCCCGGGGAGGTGCGGGAGGAGATCGAGGGCCGGGTGCGCTCGCTGCTCGTCTGCGGTTACGACGACCGGGCGCGGCTGACCCGGATCGCCCAGGAGGAGGTGTTCTCCCCCGACGAGCACCCGGTGTCCCGGGAGCAGGCCGAGGCGCTGGTGGACCGGCTGTGGCTGGAGCGGGTCGAGGAGATGGCGGGCTGGGAAGGCACGACCGACCCCGAGCGCCTCACGGCCGCCTTCGCCGAGCTGGACGCGGCCGGGATCGTCGCCCGCGAGCACTTCACCTGCTGCCGGTCCTG
The DNA here is from genome assembly GCF_042889835.1 of Streptomyces sp. NPDC002463. Classification (NCBI taxonomy): domain Bacteria; kingdom Bacillati; phylum Actinomycetota; class Actinomycetes; order Kitasatosporales; family Streptomycetaceae; genus Streptomyces; species Streptomyces sp. NPDC002463. The sequence continues at coordinate 160,596 of NZ_JBIARL010000002.1, read as the reverse complement.
CGGCACGGCGGAGATCGGCGCGGAGGAAGGGGCGGACCGGGCGCGCGGTTTCGTGTTCTTCCACACCCAGTGCACCGAGGGCGCGGCGGACGGCGGCCCGCTGTATCTGCTGTACGGCAGGTTCGACCACTCGGCGGAGACCGCCGCGGAGACCACGACGGGGACGACGGCGGGAACGACGGCTGCGGCGGTCGGCGAGGAGGTGGTCGCGGCGCTGCGCGGGCAGGGGCTGAGCGTGGGGTGGGACGGGGATCCGGGGCAGGCGATCCAGGTCACGGGGCTCGACTGGCGGAGACGGCTGACCGGTTGAGGGCGGAACCGGACCCCGCCGGAGCCGGTCGGCGGGGGCGCTGCCTTCCGGTCGGTCGGGGGTGTGACGTGACAGGGGGTGCTCAGCTCGTTTCCCTCCTGGTTTAATAGGGATATGGCCAGCATGAAGAACGACACCGCGACGGGTCGCCACGACCTCGAGCCGTTCTGGCCTTCCCGGCAGCACCACGACTTCGACCGGTGCTGTCGACGCGTGAGGAACGCGTCGGCCCTCTAAAGCCCCGATCGGACCGTTCCGATCCCGGCCTTCGGCCCACGCGCACGACGTACGAGACCTTTCCGTCCGTTCCTCCGCGTGAAAGAGCTGACCTGCCATGGCCCACACCCAGATCGCCCACAGCGCTTCCCTCACGGCCGTCCGTCCCGGCCGGCACCGACTCCGTGCCGTCGATCCGAACGAGGTCGTCGACCTCTCCCAGGTCGCGGACTTCCTGCCGCCCGGCGCCACCCTGCTGCCCGCACCGCAGCACGCGCTGCCGACGCTGCCCGGCCGGCCGCCGATGGTCGGGTACCTCGTCCTCGTCCCGGCCGACCAGCAGCCGCACCTGCCCGCCGCCGCCCCCGCCTCCGCCCCCGTCGCGGCGGAGGAGCAGGGGCCGGTGACCATCGACGGCGTCCAGCGGATCGCCCTCGTCGACGGGCAGGCGCTCGACCTGACGTACCTCGAGTTCGAGCTGCTCGCCCACCTGGTGGCACACCCTCACCGGGTGCACACGCGGGACCAGTTGGTCACGACGGTGTGGGGGTACGGGCACGTGGGCGACGGCCGGACGGTCGACGTGCACGTGGCGCGGCTGCGCCGCAAGCTGGGCGCCGAACACCGCCACACGATCCAGACCGTGCGGCGGGTCGGCTACAAGTACACCCCCTGATCAGGCCGTTCGGGACCTCGCCCTGACCTTGGACACCAGCGCCAGGGCGAGGTCCACGAGCAGGAACAGCAGCAGGCTGGCGCCGAGGAGCGGGACGAACCAGGCGACGGCCGCCGTCGCCGCCACGAACGGCAGCAGCAGCGTCACCGGCACCTTCCGCCACGTCCCGCGCGCCACCGGGCGACCCGGGCGGCGAAGCCACCACATGCGGTAGCCCCAGAGGACCAGCAGGATCAGGGCGAGCGCGAGGGCCGCGAGCGCCAGCTGGTTGAAGAGACCGAGGAAGACGCCCGTGTGCGCGTCGATGCCGATCCGGGTCAGCTTCGCGAGCAACGGGTAGTCGGAGAAGCGCAGTCGATCGAGGACCGTGCCGTCCGCCGGGTTCACCGCCACCGAGTCCAGCTCGACCGGGAACTGCGTGTCGGCCTCCTTGATCACGTACCCCTTGCCCTCGGCGGGGAGCGTCACCGAGATCCACGGGCTGTCGATGCCCGCCGCGCGGGCCGCCTCGACCGCCTTGTCGAGGCCGATGTCCCGGCCCTGCGGGCTCGTTCCGCCGTGACCTCCGCCATGGCCCTGGTGTCCCTCGTGCCCCGCGTGTTCCGAGGAGGGTGCCGTCCCCGCCGACAGTGCCGGGGTCGCGCCGCCGAGGGCGTCCTGGACGGTGCCGATGTTCTCGCCCGCGTACCGCGACCACGTCAGGCCGGTGGCGGAGAGCAGGACCAGGCCGAGCGCCGCCCACAGGCCGACCGAGCCGTGCCAGGAGAGCGTGCGGCGACGGGACTTCGGGCCCCGCTCGGGCAGCACGAGAGCACGGCGGTTCTTCCGGCGCCGGCCCACCCAGAGCAGTACGCCGCCGAGCGCGATCACCCACAGCCAGCTCGCGGCGAGCTCGCTGTAGTTGCGGCCGAGCTCGCCCAGGTGCAGGTCCCGGTGCAGCCCGTCGATCCAGGTCCGCAGCGGAAGGGCGCCGGAGCTGCCGTAACTGGGCAGCTGTCCGCGTACGTCACCGGTGTACGGGTCGACGAAGACGGCGAGCGAGGTGCCCTCGGGGACGTCGGGATCGGCCATCAGGACCCGGGTGGTCGCGCCGGGCTCGGCACCGGGCCGGACGGCGGTGACGGTGCCGTCCGGGTCGGCCTTGCGGGCGATGTCCACCTGCCGGGAGAGAGGCAGGGTGGTGTCGCCGACGGGGACCTCCAGCTCGTGCGCGTAGACGATCTTCTCCGCCTGGAAGGAGAGCGCGTAGAGCAGACCGCTGACGGCGGCCACGAGAAGGAAGGGGGCGACGAGGACGCCCGCGTAGAAGTGGAGGCGCAGGACGAGGGGGCGCAGGGCGCTCCACGCTCCGGGCTTGGACGGGGCTGGTGGCGGTGGCGCTTCGGATTCGAGGGTTTCCGGGCGCGCGAGATCGTCGAGTGTCATGACGGACTGTCCTTGGAGTCGGTGAGTCGACAGGGGGAAGCGACCCCCGGGTCAGACGTGTGCTCCGAGGGCCGTGGCGCGGGGTGCGGACAGCCGGGGCGGGCCGCGCCGGGAGAGGGTGTGCGCGAGGACGACGGTGTGCGGGCGAAGGGCGTCCCGCCGCGCCCGGCGGACCCGGCGGCGGGGGGTCTCGGGGGCGGGGACGAGAACGCGGGTGCAGAGCAGACGCAGGGGCGTGAAGGCGTACGCGAGGGCGGCACGCGCGAGCGTGAAGAACGCGGCCTCGCCGTGCGCGAGCCAGAGGCCGCAGAGGAGGGCGGCGAGGAGGTGGACGGCGAGCATGCCGGCGGTGTCGGGGGCGAGGGGGTGGTCGGCGGGAGCGGTGGCCATGGCGTCCATGCCGGGCATGTTCTCCATGCCCGGCATCTCGTGGTGCATCCCCTGCATGGGCGCTGCTCCGTGACCCGCCGTCGAGAAGAGCAGGTGGAGCGCGCCCTGGAGGAGCAGCAGCGCCCCCGCGATCGTGGGCGTACCCCTGCGTCGTCCGGCCCCGGCCCAGGCGGTCGCCGCCGTCGCGGCGAAGGCGGCGAGCAGCGTGGTCGCCGGAAGCTGGTGCGCAGACATGGACGAATGCCCCACAGCGGCCAAAGTCACGCACACGACCGCGAAGAGCGCGGCTCGCAGGGCGCGCAGGGGCGACCGGGCATCCGTCATCGCGACCATGCTGTCATCCCCGGCCGGCGGACCGGCAGACGCCCTCCGATGCCGCCCTTCCGTCGGGGTTCCTCCCCTGGCGGAATCCTCCGGGAGCGGAACTCGCTGTCCCCGCCCGTCCCCGCCGGGCAGGCTTGGATCATGAAACTGCTGATGCTCGGAGGTACGGAGTTCGTCGGCCGCGCGATCGTCGAGGACGCGCTCGAACGGGGCTGGGAGGTGACGGTCTTCCACCGGGGCCGCCACGCGGCTCCGCCGGGAGCGGCGTCGCTGATCGGGGACCGCACCGATCCCGACGGTCTCGCCGCCCTCGCCACCGGTTCCTGGGACGCCGTCGTGGACACCTGGTCGGCCGCGCCCTCGGCGGTGCGGGACGCGGCGCGACTGCTCGCGGACCGGGTGGGGCGGTACGCGTACGTGTCGAGCCGCTCCGTGTACGCCTGGCCGCCCGCCGCCGGGCTCGCGGAGGACGGCCCGCTGGTGGAGGGCTCCCCGGACGACGGGGAGGTGCCCTACGCGGAGTCCAAGCGGGGCGGCGAGCTCGCCGCGACCGCCGCCTTCGGGCCCGACCGGACGCTGCTCGTCCGCGCGGGCCTGATCCTCGGGCCGTACGAGAACGTGGGCCGGCTCCCCTGGTGGCTGGGCCGGATCGCACGCGGCGGCCCCGTCCTTGCGCCCGGGCCGCGCTCGATGCCCGTCCAGTACATCGACGTCCGCGACCTCGCCGCGTGGACGCTGGACGCGGTGGCGGCCGGGCTGTCGGGGCCGTACAACCTCGTCTCGCCGCCCGGGCACACCACGATGGGCGGGCTGCTCGACGCGTGCATACGGGCGACCGGGGCGGACGCCGAACTGCGCTGGACGGAGCCGGAGGCGCTCCTCGCGGCCGGGGCGGAGCCCTGGACGGAACTGCCGGTGTGGCTGCCGCCGGGCGAGATGTACGACGCGATGCACACCGCCGACGTCTCCCGCGCCGTCGCGGCGGGGCTGCGCTGCCGGCCCGTGGAGGAGACGGTCGCGGACACGTGGGGGTGGCTGGAGTCCCTGGGCGGGGTCGCGCCTCAGCGGCCGGACCGGCAGGGCGTGGGGCTCACGGCGGAACGGGAGGCGGAGGTCTTGGCGGCGCTGGCGAAGGGCGAGGGGTAGGGGGGCGCGGGCGGCGCCCACGCCGGTGCGGGCCCGCGCCTGGCGGGGCGGCGCCCACGCCCACCCCCGTGTGGGAAATCGTCCCGCCGGGGCGAGGGGGGTCTCCCCTCGCCCCGGTGGAACGACTGCCCACAACGGCGGGGCTTCGGGTGGATCTGCTCGGATTCGGGCGATCCACTACCGTCGACACGAAACCGCATGATTCGGAGGAGTCGACACCATGACCGCCATCCCCGCCACCTCCGTCGCCAACCTCCGTGATCTCGGCGGGCTGCCGCTCGGTGGCGGGCGGTCCGTCCGGCGTGGGCTCGTGTTCCGTTCCGCGCAGCTCGACCGGCTCGACCCGGACGAGCCCGCCGTCGCCGGCCTCGGCATCCGTACCGTCGTCGACTTCCGGGCGGAGACCGAGCGCGCCGACCGGCCCGACCGGCTGCCGCACGGCGCCCGGCCGGTCGTCGCGGACGTCCTCGCCGACTACCTCGCCGGCAGCGGGCTGCCGCCCGCCGCACGCCTGAAGGCCCTGCTCACCGACCCGGCGCTCGCCGAGGAGCACCTCGGCGGGGGCCGGGTCCGGGCGGCCTTCGCCCGGACGTACCGGACCTTCGTCTCCGGCGACTCCGCCCGCGCCTCCTACCGCGCCCTGCTCGCCGAGCTCGGCACCCCGGGCGCCGGGCCGCTGCTCTTCCACTGCTCGGCCGGCAAGGACCGTACCGGCTGGGCCGCGACGGTCGTCCTGTCGCTGCTCGGCGCGGACGAGGAGACCGTGCGGGCGGAGTACCTGGCGGTCAATCCGGCGGTACGGCTGGCGTTCGCGCCCATGATCGAGGGGTTCACGGCCCAGGGCGGCGACCCCGAGCTCGCGCTCGAACTGATCGGGGTCCTGCCGGAGTACCTGGACGCGGCGCTCGACGAAGTGGCGGTCCGGCACGGGTCGATGGAGAAGTACGTCCGGGAGGGGCTCGGCATCCCGGACGAGGTGACGGAGCTGATCCGCGAGCGCCTGACGGTCACGGCGGCCTGAGCCGCACCCGTACGGCTCCGGGGTGACCATCGGAAGAATCGCTCGTTCTGCTGAACGTGAGCACCCAGGATCTCGTCCCCTCGCCCGTGGGCCCGGTCGACGTCGAGCAGGCCGAGGCCGCACTCGTCGAGCGGTATCCGCGGCTCGTCCGCATCGCCTATCTCGTCCTGCCGCCGGCGCTCGGCCGCAACCGCCGGGTGCTGACCGCGCACGCCCTCGTCCAGCGCTCGCTGCCGCGCCGCCGGGTCCCGGGCCCCGCGGTGCCGGGCCCGCGGCGGGACGAGGACGCGGTGGATCCGGGATACGCGTACGTACGGGGTGAGGTGCTGCGGCAGGCGCTGATCGCCGGGCTGCCGCTCCGGCGGCTCGCGCTGCCGCGCCGGGCGCAGTTCCCGCCGCTGCTGCCGCACGTGTGGGGGCTCCGGCTCTTCCCCCGGGTGGGCGGCGCCGACGAACTCGCCCTGGACCAGCGGCTGTCCCGGCTCTCGGGCCCCGGCCGGGCGGCGTACGTGCTCCGCGGCCTGGAACGCCAGGGCGACCCGGAGGTCCTGCGCGTCCTGGCGGTGGCGGGCGTCGAGGACCCGGCGGCGGCCCTGGCGGAGGCGGACGCGCTGGACGCGACGGAGGACCCGGCCTCCCCCGGGGCGCTTCCGCTGGGAGACGACGCGGCCAGGGTCGGCGAACAGGGCGGTCCCGGGAGGGCCGGGGGCCCGGACGACGCCGGGTTCCTCGGCGGGGCCGGGTGGCCGCACGGGACCGACGGTGCGGGTGGCCGCCCCGGCCGGGGCGGCGGCCCCACCGGCCCCGGCGCCGTGGCCGGTCGCGCCGAGAGGGTCGGCGAACAGTCCGGCCCGGGCAGGGCCGGCGGTACGGGTGCCGGCCCCACGGGCGTGCCCGGCGGTGCCTCGGGTGCCGGACGGGGCACAGCTCCCGGCGGCCCGGGCCCTGCCGCCGCGGAGGCGCACCCCACCCCCTCCCCCGCCCGCCCCGGGCGGCTCAGTGGTGCCGCCCTGCTCGAGTCCGACGAGTTCGACCCCTGTGCGCTGCAGGCGCGGCCGACCGATCTGGTGCGGCGGCGGCAGCACACGCGGGCCGCGTTCGTCGCCGTCGTGGCGCTCGTGGTGTGCGGGGCGCTGCTCGGGCTGCCCGGGGACGGATGGGGCAGAAACGGTGCTGCTGCGCCCTCGTACGCCCGTAATCCCGCCGCCGAGGCCGCCCTCGACCCGGGGGCGGTCAAGCGGGTGGGTGCCGACGTCTGGCCCGGGGCCACGCGGCAGGACTTCTCCGTGTGGCCCGCGCGCGGCGGGCTGACGGGCGACACCGCGCTGCTGCGGCGGGCGCTCGCCGTGTGGGCCAGGCCCGGCGGCGCCGTGCGGTCCTCCGCGACGCCGGGGACGCCCGTCGGGCCGCCGATGGGTCCGCCGCAGCTGCTCTTCGCGGGGCGGGTCGACGCGATGCGGGTCGTGCTCTTCCACGACGGGCTGCGGGCCGTGCGGTACGCGGAGCCGGTCGAGGGGACGGCGGGCGCCGCGCTCGACTTCGCGCGGACGGACGCCGCCGACACCGTCGGCGCCGCCGCGCTGGTCGTCTCCCGCGCGTCCGGCAACGTCCGCTATCTGACGGCGCCCTGGGTACGGGACACGGCGGTGCGGGACCTCCTCGCGCCCGCGAGGGCGCCCCGGCCGCTGGTGCGGGACGCCGACGGGGTCACCGATCCCGTGCCGAGTCCCGCGCAGACCGCCGGTGCCTGCGCGAAGTGGAACGCCCTTCAGGTGCGGGACGGTTCGGGGCTGCGGCTCCTCGCCGACCTGGGCGAGCCGGCGCCCGCCCGGCTGCTGTGGGGACCGCCCGCCGCACCCGTGGACGCGACCGGCACGGAGGCGCGGGATGCGTGGGCGCGGACGGCGTGCCTGCTGGCGGCCGTGCGGGGGCACGGGGTGCGGTCCGTGAACGCCTGGCGGTTCGCCCGGCAGCCGCTCCCCGAGGGCGCCGGGCACGGCACCTGGGTGTGCACGCGCGCGGAGACCTGGCGGGGCACGGGCAACCGGGTCCTCGCCCAGTTCCTGGTCCCGTCACCCGAGGTCCCGGCCGCGCTCGCGGCCCGCTCCGAGGGCTCGCCGGCCTGCGGGGTGCGGGATCCCCGGGTCCTCGCGGGCGTGCTGTGGCAGGCGCCGGGCGGCGGCTGGTACGTCCTGGCCGCGGGCAGCCCCGACTTCACGTCCTTGGAGACCTCGGGCGGCGTGAAGAGCCGGTCGGAGGGCCCCCTCCTGGCGGTGAAGGCGAAGCCGGGCGCCCGGGCGGACCTGACGGGCACCCTGCGGGACGGCACCCGGAGGACCGCCCTGCGGTGACGGGCCCGGGAGCCGCCCTGCGGTGACCGGGCCGGCGGCCGCCCCGCGGTGAGCGGCCGGCGACGCCCACCCCGCCGTGACCGGAGGCAACAGCTCCGAAAAAGACCCCGCACGCACCTGTTGCCAGCGGCTTACCCCTCAGTACATTGACATCATGTCTAATACGCAGCCTGCACCGGTGGCGTCGGAGCACGTCGAGCTCAAGGCCCGCAAGGTCTCCTTCGGCTGGGAGGAGACACCGCTCCACTGGGTACCGGGCGACCCCTTCACCACCCACACCATCAACGTGCTGCACCTGCTGCTCCCGGCCGGCGAGCGCTGGTTCGTGCACGTCTACAAGCAGGCGCTGCCGTACATCACCGACGACCGGCTGCGCGAGGACGTCATCGGCTTCATCGGCCAGGAGGCCATCCACTCCCAGGCCCACGACGACGTCCTCCCCCACCTGCGGAAGCTGGGCCTCGACCCCACCCCGTACACCGCGCAGGTCGACTGGTTCTTCGAGAAGCTCCTCGGCGACCGGACCCTGCCGCCCGGCCGGCCGCGCCGCTGGTGGCTGATGGAGCGCGTCGCGCTGATCGCCGCCATCGAGCACTACACCGCCTTCCTCGGCGACTGGGTCCTCAACGCCGACGCGCTCGACCGCGTCGGGGCCGACCCGACCATGCTGGACCTGCTGCGCTGGCACGGCGCCGAGGAGGTCGAGCACCGCGCGGTCGCCTTCGAGCTCTTCATGCACCTCGACGGCGGCTACCGGCGCCGCGCCCGCACCTGGGCGCTCGCCTTCTCCGCGCTCGTCTTCCTCTGGCAGCGGGGCATCCGCTTCTTCATGGAGAACGACCCCAGCCTCCTCGACCCGAAGGCCTCCTTCGCGGACTTCGTCCGCAAGGGCCGGCAGGGCGTGCTGCCCTCCACCCCCGCCATGCTGCGCTCCATCCCCCGCTACCTCAGCCGCGCCTACCACCCCTCCCAGGAGGGCGACACCGCGCAGGCCATGGCCTACCTGGCCTCCTCCCCCGGCGCGAACGGAGGCCGCTGATGCCCCGGTTCACCACCGTCGCCCTCGTCGCCGGGGCCGCGCTGCTCGTCCGCCGCGCCGTCCGCAGCCGCATGAGCACCGCCCCGCTGTGGCCGATGCCCTCCCTCGACACGCCCACATCCGGGTACGGGCGGGGCAGCACCGTCCCGCGCAAGGTGCGGGTCGCCGGGCGCGCCACGCCCGCCGAGGGCGTCGTCGAACTGCGCCTGGAGGGTGACGGGCTGCCCGCCTGGCAGCCGGGCGCCCACGTCGACCTGGTCCTGCCCTCCGGACTCGTCCGGCAGTACTCGCTCTGCGGCGATCCGGCCGACCTGTCGGCGTACACGGTGGCGACGCGTCTCGTCGAGGACGGCCGGGGCGGCTCGCGCGAGGTGCACGAGCAGCTCCGCGAGGGCATGGAGATCGAGATCCGGGGGCCGCGCAACCGCTTCCCGCTGGTCGACTCCCCCGCGTACGTCTTCGTCGCCGGCGGCATCGGCATCACCCCGGTCCTGCCGATGCTGCGCGCCGCCGAGGCGGCCGGGGCGGACTGGCGGCTCGTCTACTGCGGGCGGAGCCGGGCCACCATGCCGTACCTGAAGGAGATCGAGGCGCTGGGCACGGGCGAGCACCTGACCGTCGTCGCCGAGGACGAATCCGGGTTCCCCGACCTCGGGTTCCTCGCGGACCTGCCCGAAGGCACGGCCGTGTACTGCTGCGGACCCGACGGGCTGATGGACGCCGTGGCCTCGGCGATGCCGGAGGGCCGGGCGCCGCGCCTGGAGCGCTTCACGGCCGCCGCGGCGACCGGCGGCACCGCCTTCGAGGTCGAACTGCGCCGCACCGGGAGGACGTTGACGGTGGCGGCCGACCAGTCGCTCCTGTCGGCGGTCCTCGACGAGCTGCCCGGCATCACGTACTCCTGCCGGCAGGGCTTCTGCGGGACCTGCCAACAGCGGGTCCTGGAGGGCGAGATCGACCACCGGGACGAGCTGCTCACCGACGAGGAGCGGGACGGTTCGATGCTGATCTGCGTCTCGCGCTGCGCGGGCAAGCGGCTCGTCCTCGATCTCTGACGAGACCTACGGCAGGACCAGCCAGTCCAGGGCCAGGGCCGTGAGGAGGCCGCCCGCCAAAAGCCAGGTTCCGAGGCGGGTGCGGCCGTTGCGGGAGAGTTCGATCACGATCCCGCAGAGGATCATCGCGAGCCCGTACACGCCGACGACCAGGACGGACGTACGGCTCGCGAGCCGGATGACGAGCACCACGGCCAGGACCGCGAGGAGCACGGACGCGGCGGCGACGCGCAGCCGCCGCGCCTGCTTCGGCGTGAGCCCGGAAGCGGGGACCTCAGAGTCCTCCTCGGGGCCCTCCTCCGACTCCTCGGGCTCCTCGGGGACTTCGGGGGAATCCGGCTTTTCCTCGGCCTCTTCGGCCTCCCTCGGCTCGTCGGCCTCCGGGGCCTCGGCCGTCGGGGTGTCCTGGTCGGAAGCGCTCATGAGGCAGGAGCGTAACGGACACCGTTAGGCTGTTCGCATGACGACCGGGGTACGCCGCAGGATGGGCGTCGAGGAGCGCAAGCAGCAGTTGATCGGGGTGGCCCTCGAACTGTTCAGCCACCGCTCTCCCGACGACGTGTCCATCGACGAGATCGCCGCGGCCGCGGGCATCTCCCGGCCGCTGGTCTACCACTACTTCCCCGGCAAGCAGAGCCTCTACGAGGCGGCGCTGCGCCGCGCGGCGGACGAGCTCGCGGCCCGCTTCGTGGAGCCGCCCCGGGGGCCGCTCGGGCCGCGTCTGCTGCGGGTGATGGGCCGGTTCTTCGACTTCGTGGACGAGCACGGGCCCGGTTTCGCGGCGCTGATGCGCGGCGGGCCCGCGGTCGGCTCGTCGACGACGAACGCGATGATCGACGAGGTCCGGCAGGCCGCGTACGAGCAGATCCTGGCCCATCTGGAGGTCGAGAAGCCCTCCGCCCGGCTCGAACTGGTCGTCCGCTCCTGGGTGTCGCTCGCCGAGTCGACGGCGCTCCTGTGGCTGGACGGCCGCCGGGTCCCGCGCGCGGAGCTGGAGCTCCAGTTGGTGCACGACTTCGCCGCGCTGGCGGCGGTGAGCGCCGCGTACGACACGGAGATGGCGGAGATGCTCGTCCGGATCCTCGCGGACGAGCCGGCCGACGGCCCCTTCGGGGAGCTCGTGGCCAGGCTCTCGGCGCTCGTGCCCGGTATGTCGGATCAGCGCTTGCGGTAGGACCCGTCGAGGTCGCGGACCTCGACGGAGAGCGCGGCTCCCTCGGCGGCCTTGAGGTACCCGGGCAGCAGCTCCAGGACGGCGTCCGCGAGCCGTGCCTTGGCCTCGTCGGTCCGTCCGGCGAGCAGGGCGATCTCGACGTGCACGAGGACGTCGTCGGCCGCTCCGCCGCCGACGACGAACTCCTCGACCTCCCGGAACCGGGTCTTGCAGGCGTCGAGCGTCGCGTCGACCGTCTCCACGACGATCGGGTGCAGGGCCAGCGCGAAGCCGCGCCGGTCGAGGGGCGCGGAGTAGTCGACGGTGATCTGCGGCATGAGGGTCACTCCAGGCCAGAGGGATAACGCTGTGCGATGTCTGGCCACAGCTTTACGGTGATCGTCATGACGACACAAGTGACCTTCCGGCAGGCGGACGAACGCGATCTCGACCTTCTGGCGGGAATGTTCGACGGGGTGGCGCACTGGATGGTGCGCAGCGGCATCGACCAGTGGAAACCGGGGGCCCGGGGCCCCGAGCACTTCCGCGCGCGGATCGCGGAGGGCGAGGTCTGGATCGCGTCCCACGAGGGCCGGGCGGTCGGCGCGTACGAGCTGTGGTGGGAGGACGAGGAGGTCTGGGGGCCGCAGCCGCCGGTGGCCGGGTACGTGCACCGGCTGATGACCGACCGGGGGGCGGCGCCCGCCGGTGCGGGGCGGGTGGTGCTCGCGCACGCGGAGGAGCGGATCGCGGCCTCGGGCCGGTCGCTGGCGCGTCTCGACTGCGAGGCGCGCAATCCGCGCCTGGGGTCGTACTACGAGGGCGCCGGGTACACGGCCGTCGTCCCGCACCTGGAGAAGGTGGGGGCCGACGGCCGGGTGTACGCGGTGCGGCTGATGGAGAAGGCCCTGGCGTGACGGGTGCCGCGCCAGGGCCGTCCGTCAGCTCGTGGCCTTGAAGACCGCCACCGTCCGCGCCGGGACCGTGAAGGTGCCCGTGGACTGCTCGTACGCGGACGACTTCACCACCGCGTCGGAGCCGCCCGCCTGGACCGGGTGCAGGCCGTAGCCCTTCCCGGCCAGGTCCGCGACCTTCTGCGACGTGCCGTCCGGGGTCGCGTTGAGGACGACGACCAGGTCGCCGAGGCGCATGGTGATGACGCCGGGGGTCTCGTCGCGGCCGGAGAGCGGGAAGGACAGGGCCTCCTGTACCCGGTCCGCCGTGGCCAGCGAGAACACCGGCTCGGTGGTACGGATCTTCTGCAGGTCCCGGTAGGCGGCGGAGGCGCCGTCGATCTGGGCGCAGCCGACCGTGAGGGCCGGGTCGACCAGCAGCGGCTTGCCGTAGGACCACTTGGACTTGTTGTCGGCGGCCGGGGGCAGGCCGCGGCCGAAGCCGTTGCCGTCGCGGCAGTCCCAGTGGATGGCGTTGAACCAGTCGCCGCTGTCGAAGGAGTTGCGGTCCAGGGACTTGGAGCGCAGCAGGTCCGAGCCGGCCTGGGAGAGGGACGGGCCCTGCGAGAGGGTGGCCGTCGCCATGGCGAGGACCTGCATGCGGGCGCGGTCGGCCGGCGAGGTGCCCGCCGGCAGCTTGAAGGCGAGCGCGTCGTACAGGGACTCGTTGTCGTGGGCGTCGGCGTAGGCGAGGGCGTCGCCGGGGGCGGCGGCGTATCCGGCGGGGGCGCCGTTGTAGTCGACCTGGCTGCCCTTGACCGTACGGTCCGAGGTGTCGGTGAAGCGGTAGTCGGCGAGGTTGCCGGTCAGGCCGACCTTGATGAGGTCCTGGTAGTGCAGGAGGCGGGCCTTCTGCTCGGCCGGGGTCCCGTTGGCGGCGGAGCCGTTCGGGTCGGTGTAGAGGCCGGAGGCGAAGCCCTGGATGCCGGGGTCGCCGTCGAAGGGGCCGCCGCCGCGGACGGCGTCGCGGGCCCGGTCGGAGAAGGTCGCGATGCCGGTGCCAGCCATGTTCTTCTGGGTGGCCTGGACGAAGCGGGCGTCGTCGGCGATCTCGCCGAAGTTCCAGCCCTCGCCGTAGAGGACGATCGCCTTGCCGTCGACGCCGTCCTTCTCGACGGTCAGCGCGTCGAGCGCGGCCCGCACGGCGAGGATGTTGGCCTTGGGGTGGTGGCCCATGAGATCGAAGCGGAAGCCGTCGACCTTGTACTGCTTGGCCCAGGTGACGACCGAGTCGACGACGAGCTTGCCCATCATGGCGTTCTCGGGCGCGGTGTTGGCACAGCAGGTGGAGGTGGCGACGGAGCCGTCGGCCTGGAGGCGCTGGTAGTAGCCGGGGACGATCCGGTCGAGGATCGACTTGTCGGACTGTCCGGCGGCGACGGTGTGGTTGTAGACGACGTCCATGACGGTGCGCAGTCCGTCGCCGTTGAGGGCCTGGACCATCTGCCGGAACTCGACCGTGCGGCGGGTGCCGTTCGGGTCGGTGGCGTAGGAGCCCTCGGGGACGGTGTAGTGCAGGGGGTCGTAGCCCCAGTTGTAGCCGTCCTCGGCCGCGGCGGCGGTGACGCAGGCCTGCTGCTCCTCGGAGTCGGGGGCGTAGACCTTCAGGTCGCAGGCGGGTTCGGTCCGGTCGGACTTCTTCTCGGGGACGGTGCCGAGGTCGAAGGCGGGGAGGAGGTGGACGTAGGAGGTGCCGGAGGCGGCGAGCGCCTTCAGGTGCTCCGATCCCTTGCTGTCCTTGTCGGTGAAGGCGAGGTAGGTGCCCCGGTGGTCGGCCTTCGCGGTGGGGTCGGCGATCGAGAAGTCCCGGATGTGGAGTTCCTGGATCTGGGCGTCGCGCAGCGGTACGGCGGCGGGCTTCTTCAGGGTCTTCCAGCCGGCGGGGGCGAGCTTCGGGTCGGTGAGGTCGACGACGAGGCTGCGGGCGGAGTCGGTGGTGAGGGCGGTGGAGTAGGGGTCGGTGACCCGGTTCTCGACGACCTTCTGCACGCTCGGTGCCCAGACCTTCACGACGTACCGGTACGGCTTGCCCGTCCAGGTCGTCGGGCCGGTGACGGACCAGACGCCGGAGGCGGGGTCGCGCCGCATGGGCACGGCCTTGCCGTCGAGTTCGAGGGCGACGGACCGGGCGGTGGGGGCCCAGAGGGAGAGGGTGGGGCGGCCGTTGCGGAAGACCGGGCCGAGGGAGGCCTTGGTGGCCTTCGGCGCGTACAGGTCGTCGAGGATGCCGGCGGTCTGGACGCCGGTGGCGGCGAGCAGGGCGCCGTTGGCGGCGCGCTGGGTGGCGACGAGCTGGCCGCGCAGGGAGTCCCTGACCCGGTCGGCGTCGCGCGGGTCGACGGTGAAGGCCGGGTAGTCCTTGAGGTGGGGGTACGCGGCCTTCTGGGCGTCGGTCAGCGAGGAGGGCGTGAGGCGGAGCCAGCGGCCCTCGTCGCTCAGGGCCCCGTCGGTGACGGTGATCCCGCCGTCCTTCGCGTACACCAGCTGCTGGCTGGTGGAGTCGGTGGTCTTCACCTTCCAGACGACGGTGTTCCGGTCGATCCACTGGGCCTCGGCCTTGCCGAGGTCGAGGTTCGGGGCGCCGCCGGTGGTCGGCAGGAGGTACTTCGGCTGTCCGGAGAGGAGCCAGACCTCGTGGCCGTAGGTGCCGAGGTCGAGGGACTGGTCGGTGGGCAGGTCCTTCTCGTCGCCCTTGTGGAGGATGTACGAGAGGGAGCTCGCGCCCTCGGTCAGCGGGACCTCGTAGACCGCGCCGTACGCGTCGACGCGGACGGGCATGAGGGGCTTGGACCAGTCGGTGGGCTGGGCGGCGCCGGTCCAGGTGTGGAGGCCCCAGCCGCCGTAGTCGCCGTCGGCCCGCCGGTAGTGGATGACGGCCTTGGTCTTGTCCTGGGCCGCCGGGGCCGGGTTCGCGTCGGACTGTCCTTCGGCGCCCTGTGTGATCCAGACCTCGCCGGTGCGGCCGAGGGTGATGCTGCGCTGCGGGCCGTCGGCGGTGCCGTCCTTCTCGACGGTGTACGCGACGGTGGAGGCGCCCTCGGGGACCTTGACCCAGGCGAAGGCGCCGAAGGCGTCCCGTCCGGCGAAGGCGGCCTCCTGGCCGTCGGCCTTCAGCTTCCAGCCGTCGTAGTTCCCGTCCTGGCGCTTGTAGTGGACGACGGCGTACGCCCGCTCGACGGCGACCGGCTTCTCGGGGGCCGGGGGCGCGCCGGCCGTGGTGGCGGCGAGGGCGCTCGCGGTGCGGCCGGCGCTGTCGACGACGACGGCCTTGTAGCGCAGGGCGGTGCCGGCGGGGGCGGTGACGTGCTGGGTGACCTTGTAGGGGGCGTGGTCGGCGGTGCCGAGGGTCTGCCAGCGGCCGTCGCCGACCTGGGCGGCGAACACCACCCTGTTCAGGCCGCCGCCGGTGACGTCGGCGGAGAGCTCGACGGTGCCGGTGGAGCCGGCGGCCGGGGCCTTCAGGGAGACGGTGGGCCTCGTCGCCGGGGCGGGCAGCGGGGCGCCTGCCCCGAGGACCAGGGAGGAGAGGGCCGGGACGGTGACGGTGACCTTGCCGTCCTTCGCCGCGACGGCGCCCTGACCCCCGTACAGGGTGCGGAAGCCGGCGGAGTCGACGGGGACGGTGACGGTCTTCGGCTGGGTGGCGCCGTTGACGGCGACCAGGTACTCGGTCCGCGTCTTCGGGTCGGTGCGGGTGAAGGCGTAGACGGAGCCCTCGGCGTACCTCTCCTGCTGGACGCCGTCGCGGAGGGCCGGGTTCTCCCGGGTGAGCTTCGACAGGGCGGCGATCGAGCGGTAGAGGGGGTGCGTGGTGTCGTACGCGTCGGAGGCGTGGGTGCGGTCGGTGCCGAGCTGGTCGTCGTCGAGGTAGTCGGCGGTCTGCGAGGCGAAGAGGGTCTGGCGGGCGTCCTTGTCGCCGCCGGGGCCCGTGAAGCCCTGCTCGTCGCCGTAGTAGACCACCGGGTTGCCCCGGGAGAGGAACATCAGCTCGTTGGCGAGGCGGTCGCGGCGGACGAGCTCCTCGTCGGACGCGTTCGGGTTGTCCTGCTTCAGGAAGGTGCCGATGCGGCCCATGTCGTGGTTGCCGAGGAAGGTCACCTGCTCGTATGCGTTGGCCTTGTCGGTGGTGTACCGGTAGTCCTCGGCGAAGACCTCGGCGAGGCGGTCGGCGCCGGCGCCCTGGGAGGCGAAGGCGCGGGCCGCGTCCTGGAAGGGGAAGTCGAGGGTGGCGTCGAGCCGGCCCCGGGTGACGTACGGGGAGGTGACGGCGGTGTCGGCGGAGTACACCTCGCCGAACATGAAGAAGTCCTCGCGGCCCTGCTTCTTCGCGTACGCGTCGAGGGCGGTGGCCCACTGGGTCCAGAAGTCCAGGTCGACGTGCTTGACGGTGTCGATGCGGAAGCCGTCGATGTCGAAGTCGCGGACCCACTTCTCGTAGATCCGCTTCATGCCCTCGACGACCTCGGGGCGCTCGGTCCACAGGTCGTCCAGGCCGACGAAGTCGCCGTACTCGGCGGACTCGCCCACCCAGGTGGAGTCGCCCCGGTTGTGGTACATCGTCGGGTCGTTGAGCCAGGACGGGACCTTGCCGCCGGTCGTCGTCGGCGTGTAGGGGAAGGAGTCCGCGTCCACCTTGCCGATCGCGGTGCGGTCGTCGAAGGGCCGTCCTGAGGCGTCGAGGTACGGATACGCGCCCTTGGGGCGGTAGCCGTACTTCTTCTCCGCGTAGTCGACGGTGTCGGCGGTGTGGTTGGTGATGACGTCGAAGAAGACCTTCATGCCCTTGGCGTGGGCGGCGGCGATCAGCCGCTGCAGGTCCTCGTTCGTCCCGAAGTGCGGGTCGACCTGGGTGAAGTCGGTGATCCAGTACCCGTGATAGCCGGCGGAGGCGTCCTTGCCGGTTCCCTGCACGGGCCGGTTCTTGAAGATCGGCGCCATCCAGATCGCGGTGGTGCCGAGGCCCTTGATGTAGTCGAGCCGCTCGGTGAGGCCCTTGAGGTCGCCGCCCTGGTAGAAGCCCTTGTCGGTGGGGTCGAAACCGGTCGCCGTGCGGCTGCCGGTGAGGCCGCCCTTGTCGTTGGAGGTGTCGCCGTTGGCGAAGCGGTCGGGCAGCACGAAGTAGAACTGCTCGCGGGTGAGGTCCTGCCGGGCCGGCTGGGCGGCGAGGGCCCGGTCGGAGGGCGGAGCCGGCGGCCGGGGTGCCGCCGTCGCGGGGACGGCGGGCACGAGGGCGGCGCACAGCGCGGCGGCCAGCGCGACCGCCGTTCTCTTGCGTGTCACGGGGGTGCTCCCTGGAGGTACGGGAAGAGAGGGCCGCCCCGGCGGGGCGGCCCTTGCGTGGGGGGAGGCTCAGTTGCGGAAGGTGTCGTTCAGGACGAGCTGGCCCGAGGCGGGGACCGTCGCCGTGCGGTTGGCGCCCGACTCCCAGGTCACGTTGCCGGCGGCGTCCTTGCGGATGTACTTGTACTCGAAGGCCGTTCCGGCGGGCAGGGACACCGTCAGCTTCCAGACGGGGTACGCGGCCGGGTCGAGCTTCAGGGCGGCGGCGGGGGCCCAGTTGCCGAGTTCGGCGCGGTTGCCGGTGACGTAGATGTTCTGGCCGGTGACCGTGGTGGCGTTCACGTTGAAGGACGCGCCGGAGGTGGCCGGCTGCGCCCCGCAGTTCATGGCCCCGGTGTGCAGGGCGAGGGCCGTGTTCGCGGCGAGGGTGGCCGTGAACTGGCCCGAGGAGTTCACCGTCACGGCGGTGTTCGACTGCACGTCGCAGTAGGTGCCGGCGGCGAGGGACGTCTGGAAGGTGCGGGTCAGGGCCGAGGCCTCGTGGTTGATCGCCACGTACGCCTTGGAGCCGCGGCCGAACGCGATCGCGTTGCCGCCGTTGTCCCACCAGTCGGTGACGGCCTGCCCGCGGGCGGTGTTGCGGAAGGCCACCATGGAGGAGATCTCGCGCCAGGCGTGCTGGCACTTCCAGCCGTCGCTGTAGCAGGCGTTCACGGCACCGCCGTTGGGCGGGCCCGCGTCCTTGTCGGTCCACTCGTAGCCGGAGTGGACGTCCGGGGAGCCGTACGGCCAGGCGAGCATGAAGACGGAGGCGAGGGTGTAGTTCGCGCCGTCCTTGTAGTTGAGGGTGTCGCCGCCGCGCTCGGTGTCGTGGTTGTCGACGAAGACGCCGGACTGGCCGGACGGCATGTAGCCCCAGGCCTCGCCGAAGTTCTTGAGGTAGGCGAGCTTCTCGTTCTGCAGGACCCGCTTGAGGTCGCGGGCGTAGCGGAACTCCTGGACGTCGCCGTTGCCGAGGTACTCGCTCGGCTGGACGGCCTCGCCGGCGCCGTAGATCGCCTCCTGCTTCCAGTAGACGGAAGGATTCGTCAGGCGCGACTTGATGTTGGCGAGGTCGGCGGCCGGCATGTGCTTGGCGGCGTCGATGCGGAAGCCGTCGACGCCGAGGGAGAGCAGGTCGTTCAGGTAGCCGGCTATCTTCCCGCGGACGTAGTCCTCGCCCGTGTCGAGGTCGGGGAGCTGGACCAGCTCGCAGTTCTGGACGTTCGCGCGGTCCTGGTAGTTGGAGATCGCGGCCCGGCAGTCGTCCATGTCCGCGCCCGAGTAGAGGCCGGGGTAGTCGTACTTGGAGAACGGGGTCCCACCCGTTCCCGTGCCCGATCCGTTCGCCATGTGGTTGACGACGGAGTCGGCGACGACCTTCACGCCTGCCGCGTGACAGGTGTCGATCATGTTCTTGAAGGCGGTGCGGTCGCCGAGACGTCCGGCGATCTTGTAGCTGACCGGCTGGTACGAGGTCCACCACTGGCCGCCCTGGAGGTGCTCCTGGGGCGGGGACACCTGGACGTATCCGTATCCGGCGGGGCCGAGGCGCTCGGTGCACTCCCGGGCGACCGAGGCGAAGTTCCACTCGAACAGCACCGCGGTGACGTCCTTGGTGCCGGGCGGGGCGGCTTGCGCCGGGGCGTTGCCCGTGACGGCCACAGCGGCTCCCGCCACGAGGGCGAGTGCAGCGGCCACGGTCTTTCTCGCCATGTCTCCTCCTGCTGACTTCACTGTCGCAAGAAGTTGCCGAAAACTTCAGCAACTGTTTTCAGCCGTGACCGTACGAGTGCCCCGGCGCCCGGTCAACCCTCCGGGCACCCGAACGCAACTTGTTACGAAAGGACTTGCGGAAGCCGGCCGGGCGGCTGCGCCGTGGAACCGCGCACGACGAGTTCCGGCTGGAAGACGAACTCCGTGCGCTGCACCGGGTTCCCCTCGATCTCCTCCAGGAGCGCGCCGACGGCCGCCGTCGCCATGGCCTGCACGGGCTGGCGCACGGTGGACAGCGGCGGGCTGGTGAAGGCGATCAGCGGCGAGTCGTCGAAGCCGACGACGGAGACGTCGCCGGGCACGTCGAGGCCGCGGGCGCGCACCGCGCGGATGACGCCGAGCGCCATCAGGTCGGAACCGCAGACGATGCCCGTGCAGCCCTCGCGGAGCAGGATGTCGGCGGCCGCGTGACCGCCCTCGACACCGAACAGGGTGGGCCTGATGAACCGTTCGGCCTCGGCGCGCTCGATGCCGAGGAGCTCGTACAGCTCGGCGGTGAAGCCCTCGGCCTTGCGGCGCGAGGGGACGTACCGGGTGGGGCCGATGGCGAGGCCGATCCGCTCGTGGCCGAGTTCGACCAGGTGCCGGACGGCCATCCGGGCGGCGGCCCGGTCGTCGGGGGAGACGAAGTTGGCGTCGATGTGCTCGTTGTAGCCGTTGATGAGGACGTACGGGACGCCCCGGGCGGCCAGCCGGGCGTAGCGCGCGGGGTCGGCCGTGGCGTCCGCGTGCAGCCCGGAGAGGAAGACGATGCCGGCCACCCCGCGCTCCACGAGCTGCTCGACGAGCTCGTCCTCGGTGGCGCCGCCGGGCATCTGGGTGCACAGGACCGGGGTGTAGCCGTGCCCGGCGAGGACCTGTTCGACGACCTGCGCGAAGGCCGGGAAGATCGGGTTGGTCAGCTCGGGCACGACCAGCCCGACGAGGCCCGCGCTGCGGCGTTTGAGCCGTACGGGACGCTCGTAGCCGAGGACGTCGAGCGCCGCGAGCACCTTGTGCCGGGTCGCGCCGGCCACCCCCGCCTTGCCGTTGAGGACACGGCTGACGGTGGCCTCGCTGACCCCGGACTGGGCCGCGATGTCCGCGAGCCGCGGGGCGCCGTTCCCGGCGCCCCGCGGCAGGGGGATCGTCACACCGCCCACCAGACGGTGGTGTCGGCGGGCAGCTCCACCGTCCCCTCCACGGCGGAGCCGTCCACCTCCTCGCTGGCGAGGAGATACCGGCCGGGCAGCGGGACGGTGATGGCCCGGCCGGTGGTGTTGGCGGTGCAGACGAAGCCGTCGCGGCGGAAGGAGAGCACACCCTCGGGTGCCTCCAGCCACTCGACGGCGTCGCCCGCACCGAGTTCGGGGCGCTCGCGCCGGACGGCGAGGGCGCTGCGGTAGAGCTCCAGGGTGGAGCCGGGGTCGCCGGTCTGCGCCTCGACGCTCAGGGCGCTCCAGGTCGCGGGCTGCGGCAGCCAGGAGCCGCCGTCGCCGAAGCCGTACGAGGAGCCCTCGACGGTCCACGGGATCGGCACGCGGCAGCCGTCGCGGAAGCCGTCCTGGCCGCTGGCCCGCCAGAACGACGGGTCCTGGCGGACCTCGTCGGGCAGGTCGGTGACGTCGGGCAGGCCGAGCTCCTCGCCCTGGTAGACGTACGCGGAGCCGGGCAGGGCCAGCATGAGGAGGGTCGCGGCGCGGGCGCGGCGCAGGCCGAGCTCGCGGTCGCCGGCCTCGCGGAGCTGGGTGCCGAGGCCCGCCGGGTTGGCGAAGCGGGTGGCGTGCCGGGTGACGTCGTGGTTGGAGAGGACCCAGGTGGTGGGGGCGCCGACCGGGCGCATCGCGTCGAGCGAGGCGTCGATGACGGCACGGAGCTCGGCGGCGTCCCAGTGGGTGCCGAGGTACTGGAAGTTGAAGGCCTGGTGCATCTCGTCGGGGCGCACGTAGTTCGCGGTGCGGTCGACGGTGGGGGTCCAGGCCTCGGCGACGAGGATGCGCTCGCCGTCGTACTCGGCGAGGATCTGCCGCCAGGAGCGGTAGATCTCGTGGACGCCGTCCTGGTCGAAGAAGGGCATGACGTCGTTGCCGAGCAGCTTCAGCTGGTCGTGGGAGCCGATGTCGGGCAGGCCCGCGGCCTTGACGAGGCCGTGGGCGACGTCGACGCGGAAGCCGTCGACGCCCATGTCGAGCCAGAAGCGCAGGATGGAGCGGAACTCGTCGCGGACGGCGGGGTGTTCCCAGTTGAAGTCGGGCTGCTCGGGGGCGAAGAGGTGGAGGTACCAGTCGCCGGGGGTGCCGTCCGGGTTCTCCGTACGGGTCCAGGCGGGGCCGCCGAAGATGGACTCCCAGTCGTTGGGCGGGAGTTCGCCGTTCTCGCCCTGACCGGGGCGGAAGTGGTAGCGCTCGCGGAGCACCGAGCCGGGGCCCTCGCGCAGGGCGCGCTGGAACCACTCGTGCTGGTCGGAGGAGTGGTTGGGGACGAGGTCGACGATGATGCGCAGGCCCAGTTCGTGGGCCTCGCGGATCAGGGCGTCGGCGTCGAGGAGCGTGCCGAACATGGGGTCGATGGCCCGGTAGTCGGCGACGTCGTAGCCGGCGTCGGCCTGCGGCGAGGCGTAGAACGGGGAGAGCCAGACGGCGTCGACGCCGAGCCCCTTGAGGTACGGCAGCCGGCTGCGGACGCCCTCCAGGTCCCCCATGCCGTCACCGTTGCCGTCGGCGAAGGAGCGCGGGTAGACCTGGTAGATCACCGCGTCTCTCCACCAGCCCGTGTGCGTGCCGGTGGTCGGGGCGGCGGCGGGGGTGGCGAGGTGCTGGGTCATGTCTTCCTTGGGTCGTAAGGACATGTCGTCAGGACATGGAGAGGTGCTCAGCCCTTGACGGCGCCGGCGGACATGCCGGTGACGAGGTGGCGCTGGGCGAACAGGAACACGAGGGCGGCGGGGACGGCGATGAGCACGGAGGCCGCGGCCATCGGGCCCCACTGGGCGCCGTACTGGTTGACGAACTTCTGCAGTCCGCCGGCGAGCGTGAGGTTCTCGTCGCCGACCATGAAGGCGGAGGCGTAGGCGACCTCGCCCCAGGCGGTGATGAAGGAGTAGAAGGCGGTGACGGCGATGCCCGGCTTGGCGAGCGGCAGGATGAGCCGCCAGAACGTGCCGAACGGGGTGAGGCCGTCGACGTAGCCGGACTCGTCGATCTCGCGCGGGATGGTGTCGAAGAAGCCCTTCATCATCCACGCGCAGAACGGGACGGCGATGGTCAGGTACGTGATGACCAGGCCGGCCGGCTGGTTGAGCAGGCCCATCGACGCCATGATGTTGTAGATCGGCACGATCAGGACGGCGACCGGGAACATCTGGGTGACGAGCAGCGTCCACATCAGGCCGCGCTTGCCGGGGAACCGGAAGCGGCTGACGGCGTAGCCCGTGGTGGCGGAGATGAACACGCCGACGACGGTGGTGAGGCCGGCGACGAGCAGCGAGTTGCCGAACCAGGTGAGGAACGGGGTGTCGTTCACCAGGTTCGTGTAGTTCTCGAGCGTCGTCTCCTTGAAGAAGTCCGTGGTGGTCGCGTACTTCGCCGGCTTCAGCGAGGTCAGCAGCACCCAGAGGACCGGGAAGACGGCGATCACGGACGCCACGATCAGCGTGACGTGCAGGCCGACCGAGGCGAGCGGCGAACGGCGGCCGCGGACCGGGGTGTTCATGACCTGGGGGGTGGGGGTCGTGGTGGTCACCAGACTTCTCCCTGCTTGCGGAGGACGCGCTGGTAGAACGCGGCGAAGACCATCAGGAGGACCAGGATGAGCACGCCCCACGTGGACGACTGCGCGAAGTCGCGCGGGCTGACCTCGAAGGAGAACTTGTAGGCCTGGGTGACGAGGATCTGGGTGGCCTCGCCGGGACCGCCCCGGGTGAGCAGGAAGATCACCGGGAACATGTTGAAGGTCCAGATGGTGCTCAGCAGGATCACGGTGGTGCTGACGGACCGCAGCCCCGGCAGGGTGATGTGCCGGAAGCGCTGCCAGGCGCTCGCGCCGTCCATCTCGGCGGCCTCGTACAGCTCGCCGGGTATGGACTGGAGTCCGCCGAGGAGGGCGACCATCATGAACGGGACGCCGAGCCAGACGTTGACCGCGATGACCGAGAACTTGGCCCAGGTCGGGTCGTTGAGCCACGGGACGGCGTCGATGCCGCCGCCCGCGAGGATCTGGTTGAGGATGCCGCGGCGCTCGTCGTACAGGAAGCGCCAGGCGAAGACGGAGACGAAGCCGGGGACGGCCCAGGGCAGGATCAGCAGCATCCGGTAGACGGAGCGGCCGGCGATCCTGCGGTTCAGGATGTTGGCGAGGCCGAGGCCGAGGCCGAAGGTCAGGGCCACGCAGGACACGGTCCAGACGATCGTCCAGCCGAGGGTCCCGAGGAACTGGCTCCCGGTGATCGCGTCCTTGTAGTTGTCCAGGCCGATGAACTCGTAGCTGGCCGGGATCTCGTTGACGCCGATCGACCGCGCGACGTTCCTCTCGTTCGCGTCGGTGAACGACAGGTAGATGCCGCGGACCAGCGGATAGCCGATGATCACGCCGATCACGATCACCACGGGGGCGACCATGGCCCAGGCGTACCAGTGGGTGGAGAGGGAGCGCTTCGCCGCGCGGCGCGGTGTACCAGTTCCGCGGCTCCGGCCGCGGGCGACACTGTCGCCCGCGGCCTTCGCCACCGACTGGCTGGGACTGTCCACAGCCATGAGCCGGCCTGCCTTCTTTCTTACTTCCAGTCCTTCAGGAGCTTGCGGTACGAGTCACCGATCGCCTTGGCGCCGGCCTCCGGGGTCGTCTGGCCGGTGAGGACCTTGGTGTACTCGACCTTGATCGGCTCGAAGAGGCTGCCGCCCTCCGGGATCCAGGGGCGCTCGACGGCCTTGTCGACGACCGGCTTGAAGAAGCTGATCATCTCGTTGGTCGCGACGTCCGGCTTGATGTAGACGGACTGACGGGTCGGGAGCAGGCTGAGCTCCTTGGAGATCCGCGTCTGGGTCTCGACCGAGGTCATGTACTCGGTGAAGGCGTACGAGGCCTCCAGGTTCTTGGAGCCCGCGTAGACCGCGAGGTTGTGGCCGCCCTGCGGGGCGCCCTGGCCGCCCGAGCCGGCCGGGACCGGGGCGATGCCCAGGTTCGCCTTGTCGGCGAACTCCTTGCCCGCGTAGGTGTCGGTGACGGCCCACGGGCCGTTGATCATCATGGCGACCTTGCCGTCCTTGAAGGACGCCTGCATGTTGTCCCAGCCGTTGGTGGCGTCGGTGATCGCCGCCTTCGAGTCGACCAGGTCCTTCACGGTCGCGAGCGCCTTGACGCCCTTGGCGTCGTCGATCGTGACGGTCTTGTTCTCGGCGTCGACCATGTCGCCGCCCTCGCCGTACAGGAAGGAGAGGAACCAGTACGGGTCGTCGCCGCGCAGGTACAGGCCGGTCTTGCCGGTCTTCTGCTTGATCTTGGCGGAGACGGACTTGAGCTCGTCGATGGTCTTGGGGACCTGGACGCCGGCGTCCTTGAAGATCTTCTTGTTGTAGAAGATGCCCATGGAGTCGATGACCTGCGGGACCGCGTAGGTCTTGCCGTTGAACTTCGTCGAGGCGGTGGCCTGCTTCAGGAAGTCGTCGGAGTCCTTGAGCGCGGCGGTGCCGTCCAGCGGGGCGAGGTAGCCGAGGCTGGCGAAGTCGGGGGTCCAGGCGACCTCGGAGCGGATGACGTCGGGCGCGCCGGAGCCGGACTGAGCGGCGTTCTTGAACTTGTTCTGCGCCTCGCCGAACGGCACGTTCACGTACTTGACGGTGACCTTGGGGTGCTTCTTGGTGAAGTCCTCGGCGACCTGCTTGAAGACCTTGTCCTCGGAGCCGACCGTGGAGGTGTCCCACCAGGTCACGGTGCCGGAGAGCTCGCCCGAGCCCTTCGAGCCGCCGTTGGAACCGCTGTCGCTTCCGCCGCACGCCGCCAGGGTCACGCCCAGGGCCGCGACCAGCGTGGTGGCCGCTATGCCACGCCGCATGTGAACTCCTTCAATGATCCCGGGGAGACGAGGGGCTGGAACCTTCCTCATGCGACCGCTCCCTCGCGGCGCTCCGGGTTGCCAGGAACGTAACAGGGATGAAAACGCGCCGAAAGACCTTGCGAGAACTTTCTGCAAGGACCGGCGATCGTTACATTCACGTGTCCCTAAGGTTGCCGGAGGGCCGCTTGACAGGGGCGGTCGGGCCCCTTTCGATCATGAATGCACCCGCAAGGCGAGCGCAAGGACTGCAAGACCTTGCAGAATGGCGGCATCGATCGGACCTCGGGGTAGCGGTGGGCAATACGCCCCGTGACCGGTACAGTCCATCCTCATGACCGCGCGGCTCTCCGACATCGCAGCCCAGGCGGGGGTCAGTGAGGCCACAGTCAGCCGCGTGCTCAACGGCAAGCCGGGCGTGGCAGCCGCCACCCGCGAGTCCGTCCTTGCCGCGCTCGACGTGCTCGGCTACGAGCGGCCCGTGCGTCTGCGGCAGCGCAGCGCGGGGCTCGTCGGCCTCATCACCCCCGAGCTGGACAACCCGATCTTCCCCGCCCTCGCCCAGGTCATCGGGCAGGCCCTGACCCGGCAGGGGTACACGCCGGTCCTCGCCACCCAGACCCCCGGCGGGTCCACCGAGGACGAACTCACCGACATGCTGGTGGAGCGCGGCGTCGCCGGCATCATCTTCGTGTCCGGTCTGCACGCCGACACCACCGCCGACATGACGCGCTACGACCAGCTGCGCGGCAAGGGCGTCCCGTACGTCCTCCTCAACGGCTTCTCCCCCAAGGTCCAGGCGCCGTTCGTCTCCCCCGACGACCGGGCGGCGATGAAGCTGGCCGTGACGCACCTGGCCGCGCTCGGGCACACCCGGATCGGCCTCGCCGTCGGGCCGAAGCGGTTCGTGCCGGTGCTGCGCAAGATCGAGGGGTTCCAGCAGGGCATGCAGGAGCGGTTCGGCCTCTCCCACGAGGAGTCCGAGGAGCTGATCCAGCACTCCCTCTACACCCTGGAGGGCGGTCAGGCCGCGGCCGGGGCGCTGATCTCCCGCGGCTGCACGGCCGTCGTCTGCGCGAGCGACATGATGGCGCTCGGCGCGATCCGGGCGGCCCGGCAGCAGGGGCTCGACGTCCCCCGGGACGTCTCGGTCGTCGGCTTCGACGACTCTCCGCTCATAGCGTTCACCGACCCGCCGCTGACCACCATCCGTCAGCCCGTGCAGGCGATGGGCCAGGCCGCGGTGCGCGCGCTCCTGGAGGAGGTGGGGGGCACCCCGGCCCCGCACTCCGAGTTCGTCTTCATGCCTGAGCTGGTGGTTCGCGGCTCGACCGCATCGGCTCCGGCGCCCGCGCGCACTCCTTCCTGAGGTGGAGCGGGTGCACCCGGAACCCGACCGAGGGATGATCGGTCGGGGGGACGGGATCTGGCAGACTCTCTCGCTATGGGTGAAACGACCGTGAAGAGCTTGGACAGCCGGACGACCCCGTCATCGTCACCCATCGCGGCCGACGAGGGACGGTTCCCGCGGCTGCGCGGGCGCGCGCCCCGGCGTCCCACGATCTGGTTCGAGGTCCTGCTCATCGCGGTGAGTTACTGGACGTACTCGCTGATCCGCAACGCGGTGCCGGAGCAGAAGGCCGAGGCGCTCAAGAACGCCGACTGGATCTGGAAGGCCGAGCAGTCCCTGGGCCTCGCCTTCGAGCACGCCGTCAACCATGCCGTGAACTCGGTGACATGGCTGATCGTCTCGATGAACTACTACTACGCGACGCTGCACTTCATCGTGACCATCGGTGTGCTCGTCTGGCTTTACCGATGGCATCCGGGCCGTTACGCGGCGTTCCGTACGGTCCTGTTCGCGACCACCGGTGTGGCACTGGTCGGTTACTACCTGTTCCCGCTCGCGCCGCCCCGGCTGATGAACGGCCAGAACTTCGTCGACACGGTGCTCGTCCACCACACCTGGGGCTCGATGGCCTCGGGCAACCTCAAGCACGTGTCGAACCAGTACGCGGCGATGCCGTCGATGCACATCGGCTGGTCGCTCTGGTGCGGACTGACCATCTTCCTGCTCGCCCGGGCGCCCTGGGCGAAGATCCTCGGCCTGCTCTACCCGGCGGCGACGCTCGTCGTCATCGTCTCCACCGCCAACCACTTCTGGCTGGACGCGGTCGGCGGCATGCTCTGCCTGTCCTTCGGCTTCGCCGTCTCCTACTTCTGGTACGGCTCCCGCCCGCACCGGCTGCCGAAGCTGGTGGAGCCGGTGGGCGTCGTCGAGCGGGGCGGTCCGGCCCCGGTGGCGAGGCCGGACCGCGAGCGGGACGAGGCGGAGCAGGTCGGCTCCGGCAAGTGACCCGGGCCGATCAGTAGGACTGCAGCTCGACGAGGCGCCCCTCGGGGTCGCGCAGATGCCCCGCCCGCAGACCGGGCCCCCACTCCGGGCGGTCCGTCGCGCCGAGCACGGGGGTGCCGCCGGCGTCCAGGCAGAGGGCGAGGGCCTTGTCCACGTCGTCCACCCGCAGGACGAGCATCGCGCCGTCCTGCGCCGGCTCCGGCCGGGCCGGCAGGTCCCCGGTGCCGAGGACGGAGGCCATCGCGGCGCGGTCGAAGAGCACCAGGACGGCCCGGCCGTCCGCCTCCCAGTTCGCGTACGGCCCGTCCGGGCCGCCCTTGTCGAGGTCCGCGCCGGTCAGCGCGGGCAGGACCGCCGCGTAGAACCGGAAGCAGTCGGCGAAGCGGGTGACGAGCAGTCGGGGGTACGGGGTGTGCACGGCGGGCTCCTCGGGTCGTCACGCGAGTCGATGGGCGAAGCGAGCTGATTAGTGGGTGCGGACCTACTATAGGCGGGGACCCACTATAGGTGCGCACCCTAGACTTCTCGCCATGTCCTCCGCGCGATCCACCCCGCCCGCCCTGCTCGGCCTCAGCACCTACCTGCTCTCCAGGATCGGCAAGACCGCCCGCGGCCGGCTCGCGGCCCGGCTCTCCGAGCGCGGCCTGCGGCTCTGGGACATGGCGGTCCTCGCCGCCCTCTCCGACTTCGGGCCGCACGCCCAGCGCGACCTCGTCGTCCGGCTCGACGTCGACCCCAGCGACATCACAAAAGTCGTGGACCAGCTGACCGCCGGCGGATACGTCGAGCGGGCCCGCGACCCCGAGGACCGCCGGCGGGTCCTCGTCTCCCTCGCCCCGGCCGGCCGCGAGCTGCTCACGGAGCTCGACGCCGAGGCCCGGTCCGTGCAGGACGAGCTGCTCGTCCCGCTGGCCCCGGAGGAGCGGGCCCTGCTCCAGGACCTGCTGCTCCGGGTGCACCGAGGACTCGTCTGAGCGCTACGCCCCGTAGAACAGCTCCTCGACGACCGCCCTGGCCCGGCGGGTGATGCGGCGGTAGTCGTCGACCATCTCGCCGACGTGCCCCGCCTCGTACCCCAGGTACCGGCCCACCGCGGCGAGCTCGCGCGGGTCCGAGGGGAAGGTGTCGCCGGGGCGGCCGCGGACCAGCATCACCGCGTTGCGCACACGGGTGGCGAGGACCCAGGCCTCGTCGAGGGTCTGCGCCTCCTCGGTCGGGATCAGGCCCGCCGCGTGGGCGGCGGCCAGGGCCTCGCGGGTACGGGTCGTCCGCAGGCCCGGCTCGACCCAGCCGTGCCGCATCTGGAGCAGCTGGACCGTCCACTCGACGTCGCTGAGGCCGCCGCGCCCGAGCTTGGCGTGGAGGGTCGGGTCGGCGCCGCGCGGCAGCCGCTCGGACTCCATCCGGGCCTTGAGGCGGCGGATCTCGCGGACCGCGTCCTCGCCGAGCCCCTCGGCCGGGTAGCGCAGCGGGTCGACGAGCTCGATGAACCGGTCGGCCAGCTCCTGGTCGCCCGCCATGGGTGCGGCGCGCAGCAGCGCCTGGCTCTCCCAGACGAGCGACCAGCGGCGGTAGTAGGCCCCGTACGACTTCAGGGTGCGCACGAGGGGGCCGCTCTTGCCCTCCGGACGCAGGTCCGCGTCGATCAGGAGCGGCGGGTCGGCCGTGGGCAGCTGGAGCAGCCGGCGCATCTCGGTGACCACCCGGTTCGCCGCCCGGCCCGCCTCCTGCTCGTCGACGCCCTCGCGGGGCTCGTGCACGAACAGGACGTCGGCGTCGGAGCCGTATCCCAGCTCGTGGCCGCCGAAGCGGCCCATGCCGATGACCGCGAACCGGGTCGGCAGCTCCTCGCCCCACTCGGCGCGCACGGCGGCCCGCAGGGCGCCGGCGATCGTCGCCGCGTTGAGGTCGGTGACGGCCTCCCCCACCCGGTCGACGAGGGCGCCCGGGTCCTGCTCGCGGGGGTTGTCCTCGGTGCCGTACGAGCCGATGAGGTCGGCCGCGGCGGTACGGAACAGCTCCCTGCGGCGGACCCCGCGGGCGGCCGCGACCGCGTGCTCGGCGTCGTCCGCGCGGCCCACCGCGGCGAGGACCTCCTGCTCCAGGTGGTCCCGGCCGCGCGGCTTCAGGCCTTCCGGGTCGCCGAGGATCGCGACGGCCTCGGGGGCGCGGAGCAGCAGGTCGGGGGCGAGGCGTCCGGCGGACAGGACCCGGGCGAGGTTCTCGGCGGCGGCGCCCTCGTCGCGGAGCAGCCGCAGGTACCAGGGGGTCTTGCCGAGGGCGTCGGAGACCTTGCGGAAGCCGAGGAGTCCGGCGTCCGGGTCGGCCGAGTCGGCGAACCAGCCGAGCAGCACCGGGAGCAGGGTCCGCTGGATGGCGGCCTTCCGGCTCACCCCGGAGGCCAGGGCCTCCAGGTGGCGCAGGGCGGCGGCGGGGTCCGCGTACCCGAGCGCTTCGAGGCGCTGTCCCGCGGCCTTCGGGCTGAGCCGGATCTCGCCGGGGGCGAGCTGGGCGACGGCGTCGAGCAGCGGCCGGTAGAAGAGCTTCTCGTGCAGCCGGCGGACGACGGCGGCGTGCCGCTTCCACTCCTTGTTGAGCTCGGCGACCGGGTCGGTGCGCAGTCCGAGGGAGCGGCCGAGGCGGCGCAGGTCGCTCTCGTCCTCGGGGACGAGGTGGGTGCGGCGCAGCCGGTAGAGCTGGATGCGGTGCTCCATGGCGCGCAGGAAGCGGTACGCCTCGTCGAGCTGGGAGGCGTCGGCGCGGCCGACGTAGCCGCCGGCGGCGAGGGCGGCGAGCGCGTCGAGGGTGGTGCCGCTGTGCAGGGTGGCATCGCTGCGGCCGTGCACGAGCTGGAGGAGCTGGACGGCGAACTCGACGTCCCTGAGGCCGCCGGGGCCGAGCTTGAGCTCGCGCTCGACCTGGGCGGCGGGGATGTTGTCGACGACGCGGCGGCGCATCTTCTGCACGTCGGGGACGAAGTTCTCGCGCTCGGCGGCCTGCCAGACGAGCGGGGAGACGGCGTCGATGTACTGGGCGCCGAGCTCGGGGTCGCCGGCGACCGCGCGTGCCTTGAGCAGCGCCTGGAACTCCCAGGTCTTGGCCCACCGCTGGTAGTAGGCGAGGTGGGAGGAGAGGGTGCGGACGAGGGGGCCGTTGCGGCCTTCGGGGCGCAGATTGGCGTCGACCGGCCAGATGGTGCCCTCGACGGTGGTCTCGGAGCAGATCCGCATCAGGTGGGAGGCGAGCCGGGTCGCGGCCTGGATCGCCTTGGCCTCGCCCCCTTCCCGGTCGCCGACCTCTTGGGTGGGCTCCCCGACGAAGATGACGTCCACGTCGGAGACGTAGTTCAGTTCGTGGCCGCCGCACTTGCCCATCGCGATGACCGCGAGCCGGCACATGGCGGCGTCGGCGGGTTCGGCCGAACGGGCGATGGCGAGCGCGGCGCGCAGCGTCGCCGTCGCCAGGTCGGCGAGTTCGGCGGCGGCCTGGGCGACGTCGGTGGTGCCGCACACGTCGCGGGCCGCTATGGCGAGGAGGCAGCGGCGGTAGGCGACCCGCAGCGAGACCGGGTCGGTGGCCTCGGCGAGCCCCTGCTCGAACTCGGCGACGCCCGGGTGCAGGTCGGCCGCCTCGTACGTGACGAGGGACTCCCAGTCGCGGGGATGCCGGGCGAGGTGGTCGGCGAGCGCCTCGGAGGCGCCGAGGACCCCGAGGAGCCGGTCCCGGAAGGGCTTCGCGGAGAGCAGCGTGGTGGTGAGGGTCTGCCGCTCGGTCTCGGCCTGCGCCTCGACGAGCCGGACCAGGCCGCGCAGGGCGAGGTCGGGGTCGGCGGTGGCGCCGAGGGCGTCGAGGAGGACGGGGTCGTCGCGCAGCGCGGACAGTTCGGGCAGGTCGAGGAGGCGCTCGGCCCCCGAGGGGTCGGTGAACCCGTGCCGCAGCAGACGTGAGAACGTGCTGCTCCTGCGTCCCGGCACCGTCATTCCGCCGCTCCCTCCGAGCAGGTCCGAACCCGGGGGCGAACCCCCGGACATCGAGCCTATCCGGCGCGGGGGGCGCGAGTGTCCAGGCCGGTGGTTCGCGGCGGATCACGCGTGGCGTCCCTCGCGTCCTGCGGGGGATCGGCCGTGACGTCCCGCGCGTCCGGCGGGGGATCACACGTGACCGTCCCGCACGTCCGGCGGTGGATCGGACCTGACATCCCGTACGTCCCGGGGTGGATCACACGTGATGTCCCGCACATCATTCGCTTTTCAGACTGAATGAACCGTATTCCTTGAAAGTTCGTCTTGCCTTCCGCGGGACGGTCCCGCCCCTTCGGCCTCTCGTGAAAGCACGCCACCGACACATGCCCATGCGCCGGCTCCGCCCCCGCCCCGCCCTCCCGTCCCGCCGCAAGGCCGCCGCGACGGTGGTGACGGCCGCCCTGGTGGGCGGCGCGTTCGTCGGGATCCTCTCGCTGACGGGGACGCCGCACGCGCCCTCGGTCCGGGCGGCGGAGGGCACGGGGGCCCCGGAGCACGCGCGCGCGAAGGCCCTGCCGGCCGACGCGCACGGGAAGTCGGGAAAGCCCGGACGGCCCGTCAGGGGCGTCCGTCCGCCGGTGTCCGTGGTGCAGGTCGTCGCCCATCCGGACGACGACCTGTTCTTCATGAACCCGGACGTGTCCCAGTCCCTCCGCTCCGGAAACCCCCTCACCGGCGTCTACCTGACCGCGGGCGAGTCCGACGGGGTCAACGCGCGCCCGCGCGACGCCAAGGCCGCCGCGCCCGACAAGGCGGGCTACGCCGAGGCCCGGCAGAACGGCATAAGGGCCGCGTACGCCGAGATGGCGACGGGCAGCAGGACCAGCCCCTGGGACCGGTCCGCGATACCCACGAAGGGCGGCGGCTGGGCCGAGCTGGACACCCTGCGCGCCCGGCCGCAGATCAGGCTGGTGTGGCTGCAGCTGCGCGAGGCCGGCTCCGTCAACGGCGACCGCCCGTACAGCCTGCACGGCCTGTGGAACGGCCGGATCACCGTGCTCGCCTCGCAGCGCGCCGCCGGCACGCCGGTCCCGACCGACTTCGCGTACACGAAGGAGCAGGTCGTCGCCACGCTGACCGGGATCCTCGAGCGCTTCCGGCCGACCTTCGTCCGGATGCAGGACCCGAGCCCCGGCACGTACCCGAAGACAGGGAGGGTCCGCGACCACCAGGACCACCTGTACGGGGCGCGGTTCGTGCAGAGCGCGCTGGCCCGGTACGCCGAGCTGCCCGGGCACCCGCACGTCGGCGTGCAGAACTACCTCGGCTACCCGACGAGCGTCCTGCCGCACACCCTCGACCCCGAGACGGCCGACGCGAAGCTGCGGACCGTGAAGACGTACGCCTGGCTGGACGGGGTCCACGACTGCGGCACCGACGCGGGCTGCGGCGACCTGAAGGTGGCCGCGCGGCCCGGCGGGCGCGGCTGGACGCAGACCGTCCGGTACGCCCGGGGCACCTCCACCTCGTGGGTGCAGCGCGACCGGGACGGCGGACTGCACGCCTTCTCCGTCCTCGACGGGCGCCTCGCGGCCTGGCGGAAGCCGGCGGACGCCGTGGCCTGGCGGGGCCCGGAGCTGCTGCCCGGCGGCGGGCTCGACAGCGGGGTCACCTCGGTGACCCTGCCGGACGGCCGGATATCCGTCTTCGGGACCCGTACGACGCTCGGCGGGTCCGCGGCCGACTACCGGCGCGAGGTGGTCACCACCGTCCAGGACGAGCCGGGCGGCGGCTTCGGCCCCTGGCTCTCGCTCGGCACGCCCGAGCGGGACGACGCCTCGGGGACCTCGGACATCAGCGCGCCGGCCGTGACCGTGGCCCCCGACGGCCTGGCCACGGTGGTCCTGCGCGACAGCCGCCACCGGCTGACGGCCCGTGAGCAGCAGACGGACGGCGAATGGGGCCCGTGGCAGTCCCTGGGCGGCACGGACGTGTACGGCGACCCGGTGGCGGCGACGGACGCGGAGGGCCGCGGGTACGTGTTCGCCAGCACCCCGAAGACCGTCCTCGCCTGGGCCGCGCAGAGCCCCGGCGAGCCGCCGGCGGGGCCCGCGGCGACCGGGCTGCCGCCGACGACCCTCGCGCTGAGCGCGAGCGCCGCTCCGGACGGGGAGGGCGTACGGCTCTGGTTCCGCAAACCGGCCTCCGGCGACCTGCGCAGCGTCGACTTCTCCGGTACGGGCCCGGTGTCGCCGGTCACGGAGCTGCCCGGCACCGGCGTCGCGGGCTACGGCCCGGTGAGCGGCGGCGACGGCCTGGTCGCGGTCCGCTCCCGCACGGGCTTCCTGGCGACGGCCCCGCACGGCCGCTCCGGGGCGCGCCCGGTGTGGACGCTGGAGAAGTTCCTCTTCTCGGGTGCCCCGGACGCCGGCACCGACGGGGTGGCGGCCATAGGCCTGGACGCCCGCCTCCACTGGACCCCGGCGGGCCGCTGACGGCGGTTCGGGGTGCGGGAGCCCGGCGGGTGCGGGAGCGTGGGCGCCATGGACTGGACCCTGGAAGTCGTTCCCGTGCCCGTCACCGATCTCGACCGGTCGAAGGAGTTCTACGGCGAGCGGTGCGGGTTCCGCATCGATCTGGATGACGAGGTGTCGCCCGGCACCCGGATCATCCAGGCCACCCCGCCGGGCTCGCGCTGTTCGATCGCGATGATGAGCGGCATGCCGCCGATGCCCGGCACCGGGAAGACGAGTCCGGGCGGGCTGCACGGCCTTCAGCTGTGCGTCACGGACATCGAGGCGGCGCGGGCGGAGCTGGTGGGCCGGGGCGTCGACGTCTCGCCGGTGCGGCACGTCGGCGCGAGCGGCTGGGAGGACGGCAAGGGCGGCACCTGGAACTCGTTCATGACCTTCCAGGACCCGGACGGCAACGGCTGGGTCGTGCAGGAGGCCCCGTCGGAGCTGTCGGAGCGCTGAGGCCGGCCACCCTCTCCGCCGTCCAGTGCCCGGCGGCTCCGGGGCAGGACGCCAGATACGCGGCGACGTCGGCGTGCGGCCAGGCCCCGGTGCCGGCGAGCCCGGCCGCCAGGTGCCGGAGGTAGGCGGCGGAGGGTGCCCGGAGCCCGCCGTCGTCCGGCATCGGCCAGGGCGCGGTGAACGTCACCACCGGGATCCCGTCGAGGAGCCCGGGGCACACGAGGGTCTCGTACCGTCCGGCCCCGAGGGCGCTGCGGCCGGTGGCGAGGGCCTCGGTCAGATCGAGGTCGGCGCCGGGCTCCCGGTACATCTCCTGGGCGGCGATGTCCGAGAACTGCCCGACCGTCAGCAGGTGCGCGACGCTCCAGGCGGTGCCGTCCGCCGCCGGGTCGTAGAAGGCGAGGCCTCCGCCCCAGACGGGTGATTCGGCCGCGAAGTACACCCGGCCGGGCAGCACGACCGGCACGGACCGCTCCGGCGGCCGCCGGTCCCGGCACCCGGGGAACTCCCGCGCCCCGTCGGGCGGGCGCCCGCCGTCGAGGTAGTACCGCAGCCGCTCGGCGTGCGTGTTGGACCCGTAGGCGGCGTACCAGACGCGGGGCGCGGTCTCCGGCATGAGGCCCGACGCTAGCGCGGGTGGAGCCGTACGGGCGCTAGAAACCCCGGTAGAAGTGGCGGAGCTGCTCGTCCTCGGCGACGCACGCCATTCCGGCGGCCTCCATCACGCGGTGGGAGGCCGGGTTGTCCAGGTCGGCGTCCCCCTTCACCCCGGTGACGCCGGCCGTCCTGGCCACTTCGAGGATCGCCCGCAGCGCCTCGGAGGCGTAGCCGTTCCCCCGGACCCCCGGCACGAGCCCGTAGCCGATGGTCGCGACGCCGAGCTCGTCCGGCGGCCCGTGGAAGCCGATGCCGCCGACGGCGACGCCGTCGAGACGTATCTCGTAGTTCCGGAACGCCCCCGGGTCACCGCGCTCGGCGAGCCCGCGCAGGAACCCGGTGGCGGCCCGGACGTCCCCGTCCCCGGGGTAGTCCGCTCCCCAGCGGTCGCCGCCCCCGGACTCCCGGGCGACGATGCGCTCGGCCTCGTCCCGGCTCAACGGATGCAGCACGAGCCGCGCGGTGGCGACGGATTCGATCTTCACCGCGGCAGTCTGAACCGCCCGCCGGGACCCCGGCAACCGGGTTTCCGGCCGGGCGCTATCCGCGTGCCGCCCAGCGCCTCAGCCGCACCGTGTCGGCCCGCTTGCGCGACCGCGTCCCTTCCCTCTCCTCCGTTGTCTCCACGAAGACCGTGACCGGCGTCCACCGGCGTCTCCCCCGGGCGTGGTCCAGCGGACGGCCGGGAAGTCGGTGACGCCGGTGACGGCCGCCCTCGGTATCACCCGCGTCCGTACGAACCCGCGGACCACGAGTCGTTCGGCCTCGCACCGGACCCCCGCGCGGTACCCCCGCACGGCGAGGATCCCGCACGCCAGGACGGCGGCCAGTGCCACCGCCCACTCCCCGGCGGTCCCGGCCTCCGCCCCGTACACGAGGAAGCCGGCACCCGGCACGAGACCGGGCAGCGTGTTGGCCGCCCGGTTGACGGACGTGGGCATGAGCTCCGTGACCGGGGCCCGCCGGTGAGCGTCCCCCGTCACAGCACCGGCAGGTTCTTCCGCAGCTCGAAGGCGGTGACCTCGGAGCGGTACTCCTCCCACTCCTGCTTCTTGTTGCGGAGGAAGAAGTCGAAGACGTGCTCGCCCAGCGTCTCCGCGACCAGTTCGCTCTTCTCCATCAGGGCGATCGCCTCTCCCAGGTTCTGCGGGAGCGGCTCGATGCCCATCGCGCGGCGCTCCGCGTCGGAGAGCGCCCAGACGTCGTCGTCGGCGCCGGCCGGGAGTTCGTAGCCCTCCTCGATGCCCTTGAGGCCGGCGGCGAGGAGGACCGCGTAGGTCAGGTACGGGTTGGCGCCCGAGTCGATGGAGCGGACCTCGACGCGCGACGAGCCCGTCTTGCCCGGCTTGTACATGGGGACGCGGATGAGCGCGGAGCGGTTGTTGTGGCCCCAGCAGATGTACGAGGGGGCCTCGCCGCCCGAGCCGGCCGTGCGGGAGGAGCCGCCCCAGATGCGCTTGTACGAGTTGACCCACTGGTTGGTGACGGCGGAGGTCTCGCCCGCGTGTCGCAGCAGGCCCGCGATGAAGGAGCGGCCGACCTTCGACAGCTGGTACTCGGCGCCCGACTCGTAGAAGGCGTTCCGGTCGCCCTCGAAGAGCGAGAGGTGGGTGTGCATGCCCGAGCCGGGGTAGTCCGAGAACGGCTTCGGCATGAACGTGGCCTGCACGCCCTGCTCCAGGGCCACCTGCTTCATGACCAGGCGGAAGGTCATGATGTTGTCCGCGGTGGACAGTGCGTCGGCGTAGCGGAGGTCGATCTCCTGCTGGCCGGGCGCGCCCTCGTGGTGGGAGAACTCCACCGAGATGCCCATCGATTCGAGCATGGTGATGGCCTGGCGGCGGAAGTCCATGCCGACGTTCTGCGGGGTGTGGTCGAAGTAGCCCGAGTTGTCGGCGGGGGTCGGCCGGGTGCCGTCGAGCGGCTTGTCCTTCAGGAGGAAGAACTCGATCTCGGGGTGGGTGTAGAAGGTGAAGCCGAGGTCGGAGGTCTTGGCCAGGGCCCGCTTGAGGACGTAGCGCGGGTCGGCGAAGGACGGCGAGCCGTCCGGCATGAGGATGTCGCAGAACATCCGGGCCGTCCCCGGGGCCTCGGCGCGCCACGGCAGGATCTGGAAGGTGCCCGGGTCCGGCTTGGCGATCATGTCGGACTCGTACACGCGGGCGAAGCCCTCGATCGCGGAGCCGTCGAAGCCGATGCCCTCGTCGAAGGCCTGCTCCAGCTCGGCGGGGGCCACGGCCACCGACTTCAGGAAGCCGAGCACGTCGGTGAACCACAGACGTACGAAGCGGATGTCGCGCTCTTCGAGCGTCCGGAGCACGAATTCCTGCTGCTTGTCCATTTCCACACCCATCCTCGCTGGTCAGGCCGCCTGCTCCCACCGCCTCCGGTACATCGGGGGGCACCTGAGCATCCCACCACATGGTTTCGCGCACGTTGCACACCCATACTGCCTGCTCGGGTGTGACTCAGGTAACGGGGGAGCGGCCGCATCGGGGTGGTTGTTCGCCCGTCCGGCTCCGGTCTTCCGGTACCGGGTGGTACCCCGTTCGGCCCACGGAGGCCTCTCGCCCACTACGATCTGCGCCCATGGGGGCCCCACGGCTCGTACGCCCGTCCCGACACGCGCGTCCCATGGCACTGGCGAGTGCCGTGGCGACGCTCCTCGCCGCGCTCTTCCTCTGCCTGGGGACCGCGCAGGGGCCGGAGCACAGGGGCGCCCACCACCAGGAGGGTCCGAGAGCCGCGGGTGTCACCGGTGAGTACACCTGCCCGTACGACCGGGGCGGCTGCTCCCTCTTCCCCTCGCTCTCCCCCGCGGTGCTCAGCGCGCCCCCGCCCGATTCCCCGCTCCACGCGGCGGGCGGGCCGCCGCGTCTCGCGCCGTCCTCCGGTGACGGGCCGGCGCTCCGCCCGGACGCCCGGCCGCGCGCGCCGGACCTGCACGTCCTTCAAGTTCTCCGGACATAGCGGCGGCGGGCGCCCCGCCCCGAGGCGGACCCCGCCCCCGCATGTCCACCCCCGAACTCCACCCCACTCCTGAAGAAGGACGACCTCACCATGACCTCGCGCACCTCCGCCACCGCCGACCGCCGCGCCCGAATAGAGGAGATGCGCCGCGCCGAGCAGGCCCGCGAGCGCCGCAACCGCTTCCTCACCATCGGCATCTCCACCGTCGTCGTGCTGGGCCTCGTCGGCTTCGGCACGTTCGTGCTGATGAAGCAGTCCGAGGAGCAGGACAAGAAGGACTCCGCCGCCAAGGCCCCGATCGCGGCCGAGAAGAGCTGGGACCCGAAGAAGCTGGGCCGCAACCACGTCCAGACGGCCGTCAAGTACGACATGAAGCCGCCGGTCGGCGGCGACCACAACCCGGTCTGGATGAACTGCGACGGCGTGGTCTACGACAAGAAGATCGCCGACGTGAACGCCGTGCACTCCCTGGAGCACGGGGCCGTCTGGGTGACGTACAACAAGCAGGCCTCCCAGGCCGACGTGAAGAAGCTCGCCGACAAGGTCGGCAAGACCAAGTACTCGCTGATGAGCCCCATGGACGACCAGGCCGGGGCGATCATGCTGTCCGCCTGGGGCAAGCAGGTGACCGTGGACAACGCGGACGACCCGCGCGTCGACGCCTTCTTCACGAAGTACGTCCAGGGTCCGCAGACCCCGGAGCCGGGCGCGGCCTGCACGGGCGGCCTCGACGCCAGCGGTCAGGGCGGTGCGGGGATGGGCCGGTGAAGCTGAACCGTACGCAGGGGGCGGCGGTCACGGCCGTCGTCCTGGCGCTGCTCTTCGCCGGGGGCGCGGTCACCGTCGCCTCCGCGGACCGCGACGAGGCCCCGGCCACCCCGGTCTCCTCGTCCGCGGACGCCGGCTTCGCCCGGGACATGGCCGTCCACCACCAGCAGGCCGTCGAGATGTCGTTCATCGTCCGGGACCGGACGAAGGACGAGGAGGTCCGCCGGCTCGCGTACGACATCGCCAACACGCAGGCCAACCAGCGGGGCATGATGCTCGGCTGGCTGGACCTGTGGGGGCTGCCGAAGAACGTGTCCGGGGTCGAGCCGATGGCCTGGATGGGCATGGGCGACATGGGTGACATGGGCCCGATGGACGGGGCCCTGATGCCGGGCATGGCGACCAACGAGCAGCTGGACGAGCTGCGCCGGGCCAGTGGCCGGGACGCCGAGGTCCTGTACCTGAAGCTCATGACCGCGCACCACAAGGGCGGGGTCCACATGGCCCAGGGCTGTGTGGAGAAGTGCTCCGTGGACATCGAGCGGAACCTCGCGCAGGGCATGGTCGACGCGCAGACGTCCGAGATCGCGCTGATGGCGGACATGCTGAAGAAGCGCGGGGCCTGACGCCCCCGTCCGTGACCGGCCCCGGCCCCCGTGACCCGCTGCGGTCGCGGGGGCCGGGCCGTCCGCCGACAATGGGTGGGCTCGGGGATTCGTACGACACGTTCGACGAAAGGTACGCACCCCATGACCACGGCGAAGGACATCATGCATTCCGGGGCCCAGTGGATCCCGGCACACGAGACGCTCGACCGTGCCGCGCAGATGATGCGCGACCTGAACGTGGGCGCACTGCCCATCGCCGACCAGAACGAACGCCTGACCGGCATCATCACGGACCGTGACATCGTCGTCGGCTGTGTGGCCATGGGCCACGACCCGTCGAAGATCACCTGCGGCGAGATGGCGAAGGGCACCCCGCGCTGGATCGAGTCGGACGCGGACGTGGGCGCCGTCCTGGAGGAGATGCAGAGCCACCAGATCCGGCGGCTGCCGGTCATCGAGAACAAGCGGCTCGTCGGCATGATCAGCGAGGCCGACCTGGCACAGCACCTCACGGACGATCAGCTCAAGGCGTTCTGCGAGAGCGTCTACGCGGCGTCCTGACTCCTTTCCCCACCGCACGACCCTGTGGCCCGGCGGCCCCGCAGTGGGCCGCCGGGCCCTCGTGCGTCAGGGCGTGGCCGTGGGTTCCCGGTGGTCGGGGTGGACCCAGCTGGGCTTGCGGTACTTGAGGAGCGCGGCCGGGATCGCGACGCCGAGGAGCAGCAGGCCGCCGCCGACGATCAGGAGGTAGCGCCAGAGCGGCTGGCCGTCGAACTGGTCGGGCGGGACGAAGCCGATGACGAGGGCGGCGACGGAGGCGACGAAGCCGACGACGGCGACCCAGGTGACGGCGGGGACGCGGAAGCCGCGCTCCACCTCGGGCTGGGTGCGGCGGAGCCTGACGACGGCGACGAACATCAGCAGGTACGCGATCAGGTAGATCTGCACGGTGATGACGGAGAACATCCAGTACGAGCTGGAGACGCTGTCGCTGAAGGCGTAGAGGACGCCGATCAGGGTGGTGACGACGCCCTGGGCGACCATGATGCTCGTCGGGGAGCCGGCCTTGTTGAACTTCTGGAAGGCGGGCGGGAGGTAGCCCTCCTGCCGGGAGAGCAGGACGAGGCCCTTGGCGGGTCCGGAGAGCCAGGTGAGCATGCCGCCTAGGGCGGCGCAGACCAGCATGACGCCGACGACCCTGGTCATCCAGCCGATGGAGAAGTGCTCGAAGAAGGCCTCGAAGGCCTGCATGAGGCCGGCGGTGAGGCTGAGCTGGTCGGACGGCATGACCCAGGCGATGGCGAGGGCCGGAAGGATGAAGATCAGCAGGACGAGGCCGGTCGCCAGGAACATCGACCTCGGGTACTCGCGCTTGGGCTCGCGCAGCGAGGAGACGTGGACGCCGTTCATCTCCATGCCCGCGTAGGACAGGAAGTTGTTGACGATGAGGACCAGGCTCGCGAGGCCGGTCCAGGGCGGGAGCCAGTGGCCGGCGCCCATGGGCTGGGCGGAGGGGTTGCCCTGGCCGAGGAAGACCAGGCCGAGGACGACGAGCAGCACGCCGGGGACGAGGGTGCCGACGATGAGGCCGAAGGAGGAGAGTCCGGCGATGGCCTTGGTGCCGCGCGAGGAGATCCAGACGCCGGACCAGTAGACGGTGACGATGACGATCGCGACGTAGAGGCCGTTCTCGGCGAGCGAGGGGTCGATGACGTACGCGAAGGTCGAGGCGACGTAGGCGAGCAGGCTCGGGTAGTACGCGATGGTCATGGCGAACTGGCACCAGACGGCGAGGAAGCCGAGGGGCTTGCCGAGGGCCTCGCTCACCCAGCGGTAGATGCCGCCGGACCAGCCGGAGGCGAGTTCGGCTCCGACGAGGGCGGTGGGGAGGAGGAAGACGATGGCGGGGAGGAGGTAGAGGAAGATCGCGGCCAGTCCGTAGATGGCCATGGTCGGCGCGGGGCGCAGGGAGGCGACGGACGCCGTGGTCATGAAGGCGAGCGTCAGCCACGAGATGAACTGCCTCTTGGTCCCGTCGTCCTGCGCGACCGCCGTGCCGGTCGCGGCGGGCCGTTCCGACTCTGCCGGTTCGTCAGTGGTCGTCATGGGGTCATGATCGGCGGGGCGTGGCGGGCCCGCATGTCGGCGAGGCGTGACGCGTGCCCCGTATCCCAGGACATAGCGTCGGTCTGACGATTACACTGGGCGGGTGCCTCAACTACGCCTCGCCCTGAATCAGATCGACTCGACCGTCGGAGACATCGCCGGGAACGCCGAGGCGATCGTGCACTGGACCCGGCACGCCGCCGGGCAGGGCGCGCATCTCGTCGCGTTCCCCGAGATGGCGCTGACCGGATATCCCGTCGAGGACCTCGCGCTGCGCTCCTCCTTCGTCGAGGCGTCCCGGACGGCCCTGTACGGGCTCGCCCGGCGCCTCGCGGACGAGGGGTTCGGGGAGCTGCCGGTCGTCGTCGGCTACCTCGACCGCTCCGATCGGGCCGAGCCGCGACTCGGTCGGCCGGCCGGATCGCCGGAGAACGCCGCCGCCGTGCTGTACGGCGGCGAGGTGGTGCTGCGCTTCGCCAAGCACCACCTGCCGAACTACGGCGTCTTCGACGAGTACCGCTACTTCGTGCAGGGCGACACCCTCCCGGTCGTCCGCGTCCACGGCGTCGACGTGGCCCTGGCGATCTGCGAGGACCTGTGGCAGGAGGGCGGCAGGGTCCCGGCGACGCGCAGCGCCGGGGCGGGCCTGCTGCTCTCGGTCAACGCCTCGCCGTACGAGCGGAACAAGGACGACACCCGGCTCGAACTGGTCCGCAAGCGGGCCCAGGAGGCCGGATGCGTCACCGCGTACCTGGCGATGACGGGCGGTCAGGACGAGCTGGTCTTCGACGGCGACTCGATCGTCGTGGACGCGGCCGGCGAAGTGATCGCGCGCGCCCCGCAGTTCGTGGAGGGCAGCGTGATCCTCGACCTGGAGCTGCCGGCGGCCTCGGCGGACG
The DNA here is from genome assembly GCF_042889835.1 of Streptomyces sp. NPDC002463. Taxonomy (NCBI): domain Bacteria; kingdom Bacillati; phylum Actinomycetota; class Actinomycetes; order Kitasatosporales; family Streptomycetaceae; genus Streptomyces; species Streptomyces sp. NPDC002463. The sequence goes on along the minus strand of NZ_JBIARL010000002.1, from coordinate 118,113 downwards.
CGCCCGAGGGCCTGGTCGACGACGGGCTGCGGATCGACCGGGTGGTGCTGTCGGAGGAGCCGCTGCCCGCGTACGAGCCGGAGCTCACGGGCGGTTACGCGCACCGGCTCGACGACGACGAGGAGATCTACTCGGCGCTCGTGATCGGCCTGCGGGCGTACGTCGCGAAGAACGGTTTCCGCTCGGTACTGGTCGGGCTCTCCGGCGGCATCGACTCGGCGCTCGTCGCCGCGATCGCCTGCGACGCGCTCGGCGCGGACCAGGTGTACGGGGTGTCGATGCCCTCGAAGTACTCCTCCGACCACTCGCGCGGCGACGCCGCCGAACTGGCCCGCCGCACCGGGCTGCACTTCCGCACCGTGTCGATCGAGCCGATGTTCGACGCGTACATGGGTGCGCTCGGGCTCACCGGCCTCGCCGAGGAGAACCTCCAGTCGCGGCTGCGCGGCACGATGCTGATGGCGCTCTCCAACCAGGAGGGGCACATCGTCCTCGCTCCCGGCAACAAGTCGGAGCTCGCGGTGGGCTATTCGACGTTGTACGGCGACTCCGTCGGCGCGTTCGGGCCCATCAAGGACGTCTACAAGTCGACCGTGTTCCGGCTCGCCCGCTGGCGCAACCGGGCGGCCGAGGAACGCGGCCAGACCCCGCCGATCCCCGAGGCCTCGATCACCAAGCCGCCCAGTGCCGAGCTGCGCCCGGGCCAGGTCGACACGGACTCGCTGCCGGACTACGACGTCCTCGACGCGGTCCTCGCACTGTACGTGGACCAGGACCAGGGCCGGGACGCCATCGTGGCGGCCGGGTTCGACGAGGAGCTCGTGACCCGGACGCTGCGGATGGTGGACACGGCGGAGTACAAGCGGCGCCAGTACCCGCCGGGCACCAAGATCTCCGCGAAGGGCTTCGGCAAGGACCGGCGGCTGCCGATCACGAACCGCTGGCGGGAGGCGCCGGCCGGCTGACCGCCGGGAAGGTCAGAGCTTCACCCGGGCGGCGAGCGGCAGATGGTCGCTCGCCGTCTGCGGCAGCGCCCAGGAGGACATCGGCTCCACGCCCTTGACCATGATCTGGTCGATGCGGGCCATCGGGAACGAGGCCGGCCAGCTGAAGCCGAAGCCGTCGCCCGCCGCGCCCTGGGTGGAGCGCAGCTGCGAGGTGACGGCGTTCAGGGCGCGGTCGTTCATGGTGCCGTTGAGGTCGCCGAGAAGGACGATCCGCTCGTGCCGGTCCTTGGAGATGGCCTCGCCGAGCGCGTTGGCGCTGGTGTCGCGCTGGTTGGCGGTGAAGCCTGCGTTCAGCTTGACCCGTACGGACGGCAGGTGGGCGACGTACACCGCCACCTCGCCCTTCGGGGTGACGACCGAGGCGCGCATGGCGCGGGTCCAGCCCAGGCGGATGTCGACGGGCTGCGCGGCGCGCAGCGGCAGCTTGCTCCAGAGCCCGACGGTGCCCTGGACGGAGTGGTACGGGTAGGCCTCGGCGAGGCCCTTCTCGTAGACCGGGACCATGTCGCCCTTCAGCTCCTCCAGGGCGAGCACGTCGGCGCCGGAGGCGGCGAGCGCACGGGCCGTGCCCTCGGGGTCGGCGTTCTCGGCGTTCACGTTGTGCGTGGCGACGGTCAGGTCGCCGCCGGGGGCCGACTTGTCGGCGACGAGACCGCCGAAGAGGTTGAGCCACACCAGGGCCGGCAGCAGCAGGGCGATCAGCGCGGTGGCGGACCGGCGCACCAGGGCGAGCACCAGGAGCAGCGGCACGAACAGGCCGAGCCAGGGCAGGAAGGTCTCGGTGAGGCTGCCCAGGTTGCCGATCCGGTTGGGGATGTCGGAGTGGAACACCATGAGCAGCGTCAGCGCGACGGCGGTGACCGCGAGGAGGATGCCCCGGCGCCAGATCCCCCGGTCGTGGCGGAGCCCGTCGAGCGCGGTCCGGAACCGGGACCGGGGGCGCCCGCTCCCCGCGCCGCCGTTCTCGGTCTCCGTCATGTCCACCCGCGCCATCGCACTGTCCTCACTGCCTTGCTGCCGTGCCGTCCCGCTCCGTGACCCCGACGTCGACACTAGGCGATGACGGGTCCGTCGTACTCACCCAGGGACGACACCGGTGCGTGGCGGGTTCCTGCAGGTGGCGCGGGCGGGCAGGCTGTGACAGAACGCGCACATTCGTGCAGGTCTCAGCCGCGGGGGCGCAGGCCCTCCATGACGGCGTCGACGACGCGCTCGGCGAGGTCGGGCTCCAGGGTGGCGCCGGGCCGGATGACGGTACGGAGGAGCAGGGGGCCGGTGAAGAGGTCGTTGACGAACTCGACGTCGAGGTCGTCGCGGATCTCCCCCAGCTCCATGCCGCGCCGCACCGTGTCCAGGCCCATGCGGCGGCGGGGTTCGATGACGGTGCTCTGGTAGGCGTCCCACAGCTTGGGATAGGCCTGCATCTGCGAGAACACGCTGTGGAGCAGGGCGGAGGACCGCTTGGCGAGGCCGCGCTGGCGCAGCATCTCCAGGAGCATGACGAGGTCGTCGCGGACCGAGGTGCCGGTCAGCACCGGTTCCGGGGGCTCCACGGAGCGGAGCAGCTCCACGAAGAGCTCCTCCTTGCCGGGCCAGCGGCGGTAGATGGTGGCCTTGCCGACGCCGGCGGTGCGGGCGATCCGCTCGATGGACAGCTCGGCGAGCGGGACGCCCTCCTCCAGGAGTCCGCCGACCGCGTCGAAGATGGCCTGCTCCACGGCCTCGGACCGCGGCCGCCCCCGCCGGACCGCCTCCGGCGGGGCGGGCCCGTCGTCGTGGGCTTCGGGGATCCCGCCTTGCAGGGACACGTGCGCTCCGTCTCGTCCGGGTACTGCCTGTCGCCCCCTGATTCTCTCCCGCACCCACCCCGTCGTGGGCAATCGTTCCGCTGGGGCGATCGCCCGCACGGGGAGAGCGGGGCACCGCCCCGGAGCCCGACCTGCCGGGGCCGGGATCAGCCGGCCGGGGTCGGGGCCTGGGTCTGGTCGGTGGCCGGGCCCGGGACCGAGGCCTGGCCCGGGGTCGTGGGCTCATCCGCGCCCCGGCCCGGGAGGAACACCGCCACCACCACCGCGCCCGCCAGGCCGATCGCCGCCGAGGCGAGGGCCGTCACGTGCATCGCGTCCAGGAAGGCGGTGTACGCGGGAGCGACGAGGTCCTTGCCCGACGGGCCGAGTTTCGACGCGATCGCGAGCGTCGCCTCGATGGATTCGCCCGCCGTGTCGCGCAGGGCCGCCGGGACGCCGCCGAGGTGGCCCTCGATCTCGCCGCGGTACGTGGAGGACAGCACCGAGCCGAGGACCGCGACGCCCAGCGCGCCGCCGACCTGCCGGAAGGTGTTGTTGATGGCGGAGCCGGAGCCCGCCTTCTCGCGGGGCAGCGCCTGCATGATCGAGACCGTGACGGGCGGCATGATGTGCGCCATGCCCGCGCCCTGGAGGAAGAAGACGACCTCCAGTGCCCAGACCGGCGTCGTGGCGTCGAAGAGGGCGAAGGCCGCGAGGCCGAGGGCGACGAGCACCATGCCGGCGGTGCAGACGGCCCGCGCGCCGAAGCGCTCGACGACGAGCCGGGCCCGGGGCGCGAAGACCATCTGCGCGACGGCGAGCGGCAGGATGAGCAGTCCGGACTCCAGCGCGGTGTAGCCGCGGACGCTCTGCAGGTAGAAGGCGGAGAAGAAGGTCACGCCCATGAGGGCGAAGAAGACGAGCGCGATCGCGGCGACGGCCGCCGAGAACGCGGGCTTCCTGAAGTACGACATGTCGATCGCCGGGTGGTCGCTGCGCCGCTCGTGGAGGACGAAGACGGCGAGGACCGCGACGCCGCCGAGGACGGGCGCGAGGACGGTGACGTCGGTGAAGCTCGCCAGCTCGCCGCCGCGGATGATCCCGTACACGAGGAGGACGAGTCCGACGACGGAGAGCAGCACGCCGGGTATGTCGATGCGGCCGGGCCTGGGGTCCCGGGAGTCGGGCACGAGCCACAGCATCAGGGCGAGGGCGAGGATCACCACGGGCACGTTGACGAGGAAGATCGATCCCCACCAGAAGTGCTCGAGGAGGATGCCGCCGGTGATGGGGCCGATCGCGATGGCGAGGCCGACGCTGCCGGCCCAGATGCCGATGGCCTTGGGCTGCTCGTCGCGCTCGAAGACGTTCATGAGGACGGCGAGCGTCGCGGGCATGACGAACGCGGCGCCGAGGCCCATGACGGCCCGGTAGGCGATGAGCTCGCCCGGGGAGCCGGAGAGCGCGGCGAGGGCGGAGCCGATGCCGAAGACGGTGATGCCGAAGAGGAGCACCTTCTTGCGGCCGAGGCGGTCGCCGAGGAGGCCCGAGGTGAAGAGGAGTCCGGCGAAGACGAGCGTGTAGGAGTTGATGGACCACTCCAGCTCGCTCTGGGTGGCTCCGATGCCCGTGGGCGCGGGCGCGGCGATCGTCTTGACCGCGACGTTCAGGATGGAGTTGTCGAGGACGACGATCAGCAGGCTGAGCATGAGGACGCCGAGGACGGCCCAGCGACGCCGGTGGACGGCCTCGGGGACTCGGGGCCCGGCGGGCATGGCGGGTGCGGTGGACGGCTGTGACATGAGCACCACCCTAGGGCAATTTCGATACGAGACCGTCTCGTATCGAAAGACGGGGGGAAGTCTTTACGTTGCCGCCGTGTGAACAGCGCCACTCCGGCCCACTTCCCCGCCCGCCCGGCGAAGTGCCACCATGGACGTGGTCCGGGGACGCCACAGGGCGCCTCGAGATGACAAGAGGAGCCGTTCACCATGACGCTTCAGGCTGCCCAGAAACCGCCCGCCGACAGCGGCAAGACGCTGTACGGCGGCAAGGGCACGCGCCGCATCACCGTCCACGACATCGCCGCCGCCAAGGTCCGCGGCGAGAAGTGGCCCATGCTCACCGCCTACGACGCGATGACCGCGTCGGTCTTCGACGAGGCCGGCATCCCGGTGATCCTCGTCGGCGACTCGATGGGCAACTGTCACCTCGGCTACGAGACCACCGTGCCCGTCACGATGGACGAGATGACCTTCCTGTCCGCCGCCGTCGTCCGGGGCACCAAGCGCGCCCTCGTCGTCGGCGACCTCCCGTTCGGCTCGTACCAGGAAGGGCCCGTCCAGGCCCTGCGCAACGCCACCCGGCTCGTCAAGGACGCGGGCGTCGGCGCGATCAAGCTGGAGGGCGGCGAGCGCTCGCTGCCGCAGACCGAGCTGCTCGTCCAGGCCGGCATCCCCGTCATGTCCCACCTGGGGCTCACCCCGCAGTCCGTCAACACCATGGGCTACCGGGTGCAGGGCCGCTCCGACGAGGCCGCCCACCGGCTGCTCAGCGACGCCAAGGCGGCGCAGGACGCGGGCGCCTTCGCCGTCGTCCTGGAGCTCGTACCGGCCGAGCTGGCCGCCGAGGTCACCCGCTCGCTGCACATCCCGACCATCGGCATCGGTGCCGGGGCCGGCACCGACGCGCAGGTCCTCGTCTGGACCGACATGGCCGGCCTGACCGGCGGCAAGGTGCCGCGCTTCACCAAGCAGTACGCCAACCTCCGCGAGACGCTCGGCGACGCCGCCCGCGCCTTCGCCGAGGACGTCAACGGCGGGGCGTTCCCCGCCGAGGAGCACACCTTCCACTAGCCACAGCGGTTCCACCCGACAGCCCGCCGACATCCCCCATCGGCGGGCTGTCGGTCATGGCCGGGCACCGTCCCGGTCCGTCCCCGTCCGTACCGCGCCCGTCCCGGGACGAACGGGGACAGGAACACCGTTGTCCGGCGGATCCGGCGTGTGGAACGGTCACCACCGCACACCACGCCCACTCCACCGGAGGAAGTCTTGCGCCTCTCCCCCACCGTCAAGCGCGCCGCCGTCACCGCCGCCGCCGGCATCGCACTCGCCACCGGATTCTCCGGCAGCGCCCAGGCCGGCTCCGGCTACGACTTCCAGAACCCGGCCGGCACCAGCTGCGCCTCCGACGCCTACACCGCCAAGTCCACCGGCCTGTACGCGCAGAACGGCGGCCCCCGGGTCGGCACCGTCCAGCTCCGCTACAGCCCGTCCTGCCGCACCGTCTGGGCCCGCGTCTACTCCGACGGCTCCCACGTGGACGGGTCGACCTTCCGCCAGGAGACCAACACCTACTCCGGCCACTGCATCAGCGGCGTCCTCTGGGACTCGGGCCTCGGCCAGTACTACTGCTACACCCCGATGCTGAACGACGCCGGGTACACCTCGTTCGCCGAGGGCGTGGGCGCCAACAGCTCGAACACCGTCAGCTCCCTGTGGAGCAACACCTCCGCCTACTGACGGCTCCCCCCTCGCCGTCGACAGGTGACCGACAGCCCCGCCGACCGGTGTCGGCGGGGCTGTCGGTCGTCTGTCGGGGGCTTGTCGGTGGCGCCCTGTTCCATGGTGGACATGACGCGATCACACACCAACGCCGTCGAGGTCCGGGGCCTCGTGAAGCACTTCGGCGCGACGAAGGCCCTCGACGGGGTCGACCTGGACGTCCGCGAGGGCACCGTCCTCGGGGTCCTCGGGCCCAACGGCGCCGGGAAGACCACCCTCGTCCGCTGCCTTTCCACCCTCCTCGTCCCGGACGCCGGGACCGCCACCGTCGCCGGCTACGACGTGGTGAAGCACCCCCGCCAGCTGCGCCGCACCATCGGCCTCACCGGCCAGTACGCCTCGGTCGACGAGAAGCTGTCCGGCTGGGAGAACCTGTACATGATCGGGCGGCTGCTCGACCTCTCCCGCAAGGACTCCCGCGCCCGCGCCGACGAGATGCTGGAGCGCTTCTCCCTCACCGACGCCGCCAAGCGTCCGGCCATGAACTACTCCGGCGGCATGCGGCGCCGCCTCGATCTCGCCGCCTCGATGATCGGGCAGCCCGCCGTCCTCTACCTGGACGAGCCGACCACCGGCCTCGACCCGCGCACCCGCAACGAGGTGTGGGACGAGGTGCAGCGCATGGTCTCCGAGGGCGCGACCGTCCTGCTCACCACCCAGTACATGGAGGAGGCGGAGCAGCTCGCGAGCGAGCTGACCGTCATCGACAAGGGCAAGGTCATCGCCAAGGGCGGCGTCGACGAGCTGAAGGCCAAGGTCGGCGGCCGGACCCTGAAGGTCCGCCCCGTGGACCCCGGCCAGCTGCCCGCCATGGCGGCCGCGCTCCGCGAGACCGGCCTCGACGGGGTCGCCGGCTCGACCGTCGTGCCCGACGAGGGCGTGCTGTACGTGCCGATCCTCACCGACGAGCAGCTGACGGCCGTCGTGGCCCTGCTCGGCGCGCGCGGCTTCGGCATCGCCCACATCGGCACCCATCTGCCCAGCCTGGACGAGGTGTTCCTCGCGATCACCGGCCAGAAGACCGCCGACGCCGAACTTTCCGACGCGATCACCGAGGAGGTCGCCGCGTGAGCACGACCACTGTCACCAAGTCCCCCGCGCAGACCGGCGGTTCCCGCCCGGCCGCCGCGCGCACCGCGCCCGTCGCGGAGGGCCGGATCGGCCTGCGGGCCAACCTGCGCCACATCGGCGCCCTGGCCCGGCGCAACGCCCTCCAGATCAAGCAGGACCCGGAGTCGATGTTCGACGCCGTCCTGATGCCGATCATCTTCATCCTGCTGTTCGTGTACGTCTTCGGCGGCGCCATCGCCGGCAAGGGCCACAACGACGTCTACGTCAACTACGTGACGCCCGGCCTGATGGCCATGATGGGCATGAACATCGCGATGGGTGTCGGCACCGGCATCAACGACGACTTCAAGAAGGGCGTCATGGACCGGTTCCGGACCATGCCGATCGCCCGGTCCTCGGTCCTCATCGCGAAGATCGTCGTCGAGGTGGGCCGGATGCTCATCGCCACCGCGATCCTGCTCGGCATGGGCTTCCTGCTCGGCCTGACGATCCACACCTCGGTCCTGCACCTGTTCGCCGCCATCGGCCTGTCGATGGTCTTCGGCGCCGCCCTGATGTGGATCTTCATCCTGCTGGGCCTCACCATGAAGACGGCCCAGGCCGTCCAGGGCATGGCCATGCTCGTCCTGATGCCGCTGCAGTTCGGCTCCTCGATCTTCGCCCCGCCGACGACGATGCCCGGCTGGCTGCAGACCTTCACCGACTACAACCCGCTGTCCAACCTCGCCGACGCGGCCCGCCACCTGATCAACGGCGGCCCGGTCGCCCACTCGGTGTGGATGACCCTCGGCTGGGCGGCGCTCATCACCGTCGTGACGGCGCCGCTCGCGGTCGCCAAGTTCCGCAAGAAGACCTGAGTCCCGACCGGGGGATCATGACTCGGCGCGCTCACTGATCGCGTCGGCGGCGCGACCGAGCAGGGCGGCGGCCTCCTCCGAGGAGAGGCCGCCGCCCTCCGCGCGTGCGGCCTCGAACTCCCCCTCCGCGAGCGCGGAGCGGGTCAGTTCCGTCGCCCGCCGCAGGTTCTCCCGCTCCATGGGCGGCGACAGATGACCGGGCGGCAGCAGCCCCTCGTACGCGCCGAGCAGGACGGCGGCCGTACGGGACGGGGCACCGCCGAGGCCGGCGAGCGCCCAGGCGGCGGTGACCAGGTGGATCGCCGGCATCTGCGGGGCGACCATCAGCGACAGGGCGCCGAGGGAGCGCGCGTACGCCCGCCGGGACAGGTCGAACGCCGCCTCGTACCGCTCTTCGAGGTTGAACACCCAGGCCAGGCTGCCGAGCGTGAAGCCCTCGAAGATCGAGAAGGTCTCGGAGCGGAACTCGTCGAGCAGCCGCTCCAGATGCACCTGCGCCTCGGCCGTCCGGCCGGTCCGGGCGAGCAGCAGCGCCAGGAATATCCGGGCCGCGAGCATCGGCTCGTGACCCCGGCCGTGCTCGCCCTCCACCACCTCGCGCAGGATCCGCTCCGCCTCCTCGCCGCGGCCGGTCTCGATCAGCATGTCGGCGTACCGGGCGCGCAGCAGGGCCATCTGGGACTGGGCGCCGATCCGCTCGGCGTACGCGATGGCGTCGGCGTAGTCCTGGGCTGCGCCCTCGAACTCGAGCCTCCGCTCGCGGGCCTCGGCGCGCGAGGACAGTGCCTCGGCCGCGCCCCAGGCGTCCCCGAGGCGTACGAAGATCTCCAGGCTCTCGTCGGCGTCGGCGCTCGCCCGCTCGGCCAGGTCGGCCCGGTTGGCGAGCATGTTGGCGCGCAGCTGGAGGGCGTTGGCGAGCTCCCAGTCGTAGCCGTAGCGGCGGCAGGCGGAGACGTGCGTCTCCAGGGCCTCGCCCATGCGGCCGGGCTCGCCGATGAGGAGGACGGCGAAGACCGCGAAGGAGCCGGGCAGCCGGCAGGTCTGCGGGAGCCCCGGCGGGTAGACCTCGTTGATCCGCCGCAGCCGCTCGACCCCGGCGGGGGTGGTCCAGCGGCCGGTCTCGTGGTCCATGTTGAGCAGCTCGATCAGCCGCAGTCCGCGCCGCGCCTCCCAGCGCTGCTCCTCGGAGAGCGGCGGGGGCGCGGCGGTGCACGGCTCGTGCAGCGGTACGACGGGGGCGGCGGGCGTCCCGAACGGGTCGGGCCCGAGCGCGACGACGGACTCCGCCCAGTGCAGGGCGTCGGCGCGCAGGTCGCGCATCTGCCAGTACCAGAGCAGCGAGTGGACGAGGACCAGCGCCTCGTCCTCCTCGCGGGCGTCGACGGCCCGGCACAGTGCGGAACGGATGTTCCCGTACTCGGCGCCGAACCGCGCGATGGCCACGGCCTGCCCGGAACCGCGCAGCTCGGGGTCGGTACGGCGGGCGAGCTCGCGGTAGTACGTGAGGTGCCGGCGCTCGACCGCGGCCCGCTCCCCGGCCTCGTCGAGCCGCTCCCCGGCGTACTCGGCGACGGTCTCCAGGAGCCGGAACCGCATCCCGGTCTCACCGGGGGCGGCGACGACGAGCGACTTGTCGACGAGGGCGCCGAGGAGGTCGAGGACGGACTGGCCGTCGACGGGCCGGTCGCGTACGGGCCGGTTCGGGTCGACCTCGCCGGCGGCCTCCGCGCCCGGGCGTGGCTCGCCCGCGGCGGCTCCGTGGGCGTCGCCCTTCTCGCCCGTGTCCTCGCCGGAGGCGCAGACCGCCTCCGCCGCCTCCAGGTCGCAGCCGCCCGTGAAGATCGAGAGGCGGCGGAGGACGGCTCGTTCGGGGCCGTCCAGGAGGTCCCAGGACCAGTCGACGACCGCACGCAGGGTCTGCTGCCGGGGCAGGACCGTCCGCGCGCCCGAGGTGAGGAGCCGGAAGCGGTCGTCGAGGCGGTCCGCGATCTGGCGGAGGGTCAGCATCCGCAGCCGGGCCGCCGCGAGTTCGACGGCCAGCGGGAGGCCGTCCAGGCGCCGTACGACCTCGCCCGCGGCGACCGGGTCGTCCTCGACGCGGAAGCCCGGGCTGACCGCCGCGCCGCGCTCCCCGAGGAGCCGCAGCGCCATCCCGGTCGGCAGCGGGCCGAGCGGCCGCAGCGCCTCCCCCGGGACGCCGAGCGGCTCGCGGCTCGTCGCGAGCACGCGGAGCTCCGGGCAGCGCGCGAGCAGGGTCTCGGCGAGTTCGGCGGCCGCACCGACGAGGTGCTCGCAGTTGTCGAGGAGCAGCAGCATCCGCCGCCCGGCGCAGTGCTCGACGAGCCGGGCGAGCGGGTCGCCGCCGCCGCGCAGCTCCTCGGCTCCGGCACCGCGGAGCACGGTCTCGCGGGCGCCGACGGCCGCGAGGACCGCCTCGGGAACGGCCTCCGGGTCGCGTACGGGCGCGAGTTCCGCGACCCACACGCCGTCCGGCCAGTCGCCGCCCGCCCGCTCTGCGGCCTCCTGCGAGAGCCGGGTCTTCCCGGCCCCGCCGGGCCCGAGCAGGGTGACGAGCCGCGCGCCGCGCAGATCGTCCCGGACGAGGGCCATCTCCTCGTCGCGCCCGACGAAGCTGGTGAGCCGCGCGCGCAGGTTGCCCCGGACGGGAGGACGGTCGGATTCCGGGGCGAGCAGCTCCGCGTGGAGGGCGCGCAGGGCGGGGGACGGGTCCGTGCCGAGGCGGGTGGCGAGGGCGCGGCGGACCGACTCGTACGCGGCGAGCGCCTCGGCCGCCCGGCCGGTGTCCCGCAGGGCGCGGATCCGGAGGGCCTGGAGGGGCTCGTCGAGGGGGTGGGCGGCGCAGAGGGAGGTGAGTTCGGGGAGGGCGGCGTCGGCCCGGCCGAGCGCGAGGGCGGCGTCGAGCCGTGCCCGGCGGGCGTCGAGCCGGCGGGCCTCCCAGCGGGCGACCTCCGCGTCCCGGTCCGGCAGGTCGGCGAGGGCGGGCCCGCGCCAGAGACCGAGGGCCTCGTCGAGGAGGGCCGCGGCGCGTGCGGGGTCGGCCGCGGCCATGCCCTCGACGGCGAGCCGCTCGAAACGGCGGGCGTCCACGTCCTCGGGCCGGGCGTCGAGCCGGTAACCGCCCTCGGCGGACACCACGCGGTCCCGGCCGAGGGCCCTGCGCAGCCGCCCGACGAGGGCCTGGAGCGCGGCGGGCGCGTCGGCGGGCGGCTCGTCGCCGTGCCACACCTCGTCGACGAGGTCGGCCACGGGAACGATCCGGCCGGCCCGCAGGACGAGAACGGTGAGCAGGGCGCGGACCCGGGGGCCGCCGATGGCGACGTCGGTGCCGTCGGGGGTGCGGACGAGGGTGGGACCGAGGACGGAGTAGCGCACGGCCCCATTCTCGCGTGATCCCCCACCAGCCGGGGCGGTGCCCCGGCCCGCCCTCGTGTGGGCAATCGTCCCGCCGGGGCGAGGGGGGTCTCCCCTCGCCCCGGCGGAACGCATGCCCACAACGGCGGAACTCGGTCCGGTGGCGGTACGTTTCCTCGGCACCTGCCCTCCGTACCCCTGGGAGCCCTCGTGATGACCACGGCCGCCGCTCGGCGCCATGAACGGCGGGTCAGTCCCGTCTTTCTGGCGATCCTCGCCGTCATGGCCGTGACCGGCTGGGCGGTGTGGACGGACTTCGCCGCCTCGCCCGGTCTCGCGGTGTTCCTGTTCGTGACCTCGGCCTGGGTCGTGTCGCTCTGTCTGCACGAGTACGCGCACGCCAGGACCGCCCTGCACGGCGGCGACATCACCGTGGGCGCGAAGGGTTACCTGACGCTGAACCCGCTCGCGTACACGCACGCCGTGCTGAGCGTCGTCCTGCCGGTGCTGTTCGTGATCATGGGCGGGATCGGTCTGCCGGGCGGTGCGGTCTTCATCGAGCAGGGGCGGATCAAGGGCCGCTGGAAGCACAGCCTGATCTCGGCGGCGGGCCCCCTGGCGAACGTGCTGTTCGCGATCGTCTGCACGGCGCCGTTCTGGCTGGACGCGCTCGACGGCGTGCCGCTCGCCTTCCGGTACGCGCTGGCGTTCCTGGCGTTCCTCCAGGTGACGGCCGCGCTCCTGAACTTCCTGCCGGTGCCGGGACTCGACGGCTACGGGGTCGTGGAGCCCTGGCTGTCGTACAAGGTGAAGCGGCAGATCGAGCCGTACGCGCCGTACGGCTTCTTCATCGTGATCGCGCTGCTGTTCGTCCCGCAGATCAACAACGCCTTCTTCGACGCGATCGACGCCCTGATGCGCGGCCTCGGGGTGCCCGAGTTCAGCCGGTACTGCGGCTCGCAGCTGTTCCGGTTCTGGGAGGAGACGCCGGAGTTCTGCCGGGTCTAGGCCTCCGCGGCGGCCTTCTCGGCCTTCGCGCGCCGGACGTAGTACCAGGCCATGTTCGAGGACAGGCCGGCGAGGAGGACCCAGACGACGCCGAGGAAGCTGCCCTGGACGAAGGAGACGACGGCCGCGGCGACGGCCAGGGCGCAGACCACGAGGGCGTAGAGGGCGAGGCGGGGCATGGGGTCGGCTCCTGTCCGGATGCGGCGTTTCGTGCCCGTCCAGTGTCCCCCATGCCCCGATCCGCGACGGGACCGGCTCAGATGTCCGTGACCCGCAGGCCCGCGTGCGCCTTGTAGCGGCGGTTCACCGAGATCAGGTTCGCGACGAGCGACTCGACCTGGTGGGCGTTGCGCAGCCGGCCGGCGAAGACGCCGCGCATGCCGGCGATGCGGCCGGCGAGGGCCTGGACGATCTCGACGTCGGCGCGCTCCTCGCCGAGGACCATGACGTCCGTGTCGATCTCCTCGATGGAGGTGTCCTTGAGGAGGACCGCGGACAGGTGGTGGAAGGCGGCGGCGACCCGGGAGTCCGGGAGGAGCGCGGCGGCCTGCTCGGCGGCGGAGCCCTCCTCGGGCTTGAGGGCGTAGGCGCCCTTCTTGTCGAAGCCGAGCGGGTTGACGCAGTCCACGACGAGCTTGCCGCGGAGTTCCTCGCGCAGCGACTCCAGGGTCTTGGCGTGGCCGTCCCACGGCACGGCGACGATGACGACGTCGCTGCGGCGGGCGGTCTCGGCGTTGTCGGCGCCCTCGACGCCGTGGCCGATCTCCGCGGCGACGTCCTGCGCGCGCTCGGCGGCGCGGGAGCCGATGATCACCTTCTGGCCGGCCCTGGCGAGCCGGTAGGCGAGGCCGCGGCCCTGGTCGCCGGTGCCGCCGAGGACGCCGACGACGAGACCGGAGACGTCGGGGAGGTCCCACGGGTCCTTCGGGGCGGGCTTGCTGTCAGTCGTAGTCATGGCCCCGACATTACCGACCGGTCGGGTCCGTCGGACCTCTCCCGTACGGGTTCTCGTACGGGTGGAACTGCCGCGACCCGGCCTCGCGCGGGGCCCTGCTGGGGCAGGATGCGGGCGCATGGATGCCGTACGGGTCGCTTTGCTGCGGGAAGTGCTCGCCGGGACGGAGTGGCCGGCGGCGGCCCGCCGGTTCGCGGGCGCGCTCCGGTCGTCGGTCGTGCCGCACCGGGGCGGACTGCTCCTGGTGGGCACGGAGGAGTACGAGCCGTGGCATCTGGCGGCGCACCTGGTCGACGAGTCCGCCTGGTCGGGGCTGCCGGAGCTGGCGCCGACGCTGGTCCGGCACCGGGTGCGGCCGGGCGCCCCGGCGCATCTGGCGGTGGGCCTGGGGCGCCTGGAGGCGGCGGGGCGCGGGGCGACGCTGCTGATGGTGGCGCCGGAGCGGCCGGACGCGGGGGTGCTCCAGCGGGTGCACGACGCCCGCCGGGCGGGGGCGACCGTGTTGTCGCTCGACGGCGGCGACGAGGAGGTCCTGGGGCTCGCGCACGAGAGGCTCACCGTGGCGGCGGGGGCGGAGGTGGACCTGGACACGGTGCAGCACCTGGTGAGCGCGGCGGCCGGGGAGAACAGCCTGCCGCCCCCGCGGGGCGGGCGCCGTTTCCGGGACCGGCTCTCGGGGCTCGCGGACCGGTTGACGGCCCCGCCGCCGGCCCGCTGGTAGGTCTCTCCCCGTACCGCCCCGTAATTCGGTTGCCCCCTGCATCCGGCGGCCGGAGCATGACCCTTTGTGTCTGCCAAGCTCACCGCCCTGCTGCCCGATCTGGCCCCGTGGCGTTCCTCCCCCGACTTCCGGCTCCTGTGGGTGCAGGGGCTCGTCACGTACTTCGGCAGCGCGATGGCGATGATCGCCCTGCCGCTGCAGATCAAGGAGCTGACGGATTCACCGTTCGCGGTCGGTGCGATGGGCGCGGTCGAGCTGGTGCCGCTGGTGGTGTTCGGCCTGTACGGCGGAGCGCTCGCGGACGCGGTCGACCGGCGGAAGGTGATCGTCTGGACGGAGGCGGGCCTCGGGCTGCTCGCCCTGCTCCTGCTGCTCAACGCGCTGCTCCCGGATCCGATGCTCTGGCCGCTGTACGTGGTGGCGGCCGGGGTGTCGGCGCTCGCGGGGCTCCAGCGTCCGGCGCTCGACTCGCTGCTCGCCCGGATCGTGCCGCACGACCAGCAGACGGCGGCGGCCGCGCTGAACTCGCTGCGCTGGCAGGTCGGCTCGATCGCGGGCCCGGCGCTCGGCGGCCTGGTGGTGGCGTACGCGGGTCACGCGTCCGCGTACGGGCTGACGGTCGCCTGCTTCGCGGTCTCGGTCCTGATGTGCCTCCGTCTGTCCCCCGCGCCGCCCGCGCACGACGCGGACAAGCCCTCGCTGCGGGGCATCGCGGAGGGCGCGCGCTACGCCTGGTCGCGGCCGGTGCTGCTCGGCACGTACGCGATCGACCTCGCGGCGATGTTCTTCGCGTTCCCGAACACGATCTTCCCGTTCCTCGCGGACGAGCTGGACGCGGAGTGGTCGCTCGGTCTGATGTACGCGGCGGGCTCGGTGGGCTCGCTGGTCCTGGGCCTGACCAGCGGCTGGACGTCGAGGGTGCGGCGGCACGGGCTGCTCGTGGCCGGGGGCGCGGCGGGCTGGGGTCTGGCGATCGCGGCGGCCGGCTGGTTCGGGAACGTGTGGCTGGTGCTGCTGTGCCTGGCCCTCGCGGGCGCGGGCGACATGCTGAGCGGGCTCGGTCGCGCCACGATCTGGAACCAGACGATCCCGGAGGAGCTGCGCGGCCGGCTCGCCGGCATCGAGGTGCTCTCCTACAGCGTGGGCCCGCAGCTGGGCCAGGTCCGGGCGGGTGCGATGGCCGGCTGGACCGGCACCCGGGCGGCCGTCTGGACGGGCGGCGTGGCGTGCGTGGCCTCGGTGGGGCTGCTCTGCCTGGCGCTGCCGAAGCTGCTCTCGTACGACTCCGCGACGGACGAGGACTCGCTGCGCCGCAAGGCCCAGCAGGAGGCCTTCGACGGAGCCCGGCCGGAGGCGGCCGGAACCGTCTGACGGGTCCCGGCCGCTTCCGCGGGGGCGCTACTCGTCGTCCGTCCGGTCCTTCCCGGCGGCGTCGTGCCAACGGGGGTCGGTCTCCCACTCCAGGTTCCGCTCGCGGGCGGTCTCCATGGCGTGGGAGGCCTCCTCACGGCTGGCGTACGGGCCGAAGCGGTTCTTCGCCGGGCACTCGGGGCCCTCCTCGACCTTCTTGTGCTCCAGGCAGTAGTACCACTCGCCCGGTTTGCCCGTGGCGCTCTTCTTGAACAGCGGCATCGTCCTCGGCTCCTTCCTTCGGGACCATGCTGCCCCAGACCCGGTCGTTAGACTCGCTGGCATGTCTGGCCAGTCGCTTCTCGTACCGGGGGAGCTCTCCCCCCATCGTTCCGTTCCGGGCTCCATCCGCCGCCCCGAGTACGTCGGGAAGCCCGCACCGGCCCCGTACACCGGGCCCGAGGTGCAGGATTCCGACACCATCGAACGGATGCGGATCGCCGGCCGCATCGCCGCCCGGGCGATGGAGGAGGCCGCCAAGCACATCGCCCCGGGCGTCACCACCGACGAGCTCGACCGGGTCGCGCACGAGTACATGTGCGACCACGGCGCCTACCCGTCCACGCTGGGGTACCGGGGCTTCCCGAAGTCGCTGTGCGCCTCGATCAACGAGGTCATCTGCCACGGGATCCCGGACTCCACCGTCCTGCGGGACGGCGACATCGTGAACCTGGACGTCACCGCGTACATCAACGGCGTCCACGGCGACAACAACGCCACGTACCTCTGCGGCGACGTCGACGAGGAGTCGCGGCTGCTCGTGGAGCGCACCCGGGAGTCCCTGAACCGGGCGATCAAGGCGGTCAAGCCGGGCCGCCAGATCAACATCATCGGGCGGGTCATCGAGTCGTACGCCAAGCGCTTCGGCTACGGGGTCGTGCGCGACTTCACCGGGCACGGCATCAACTCGTCGTTCCACTCCGGCCTGATCGTGCCGCACTACGACTCGCCCCACCACACCACCGAGATCAAGACCGGCATGACCTTCACGATCGAGCCGATGCTGACGCTCGGCACCCACGACTACGACATGTGGGACGACGGCTGGACCGTGGTGACCAAGGACCGGAAGCGGACGGCGCAGTTCGAGCACACGCTCGTGGTGACCGAGAACGGGGCCGAAATCCTTACGTTGCCCTGACCGCTCGAACGGGTAGCGTTTTTACCGACAGGACGTCGGGAACCAGTTGACTTAGGTAAGCCTAAGTAGGCAGGATCGTCACTGGTTCCCGCCCATCGGTCTCGGAGGCACGCCTTGGACACGCCCTTCTCCACGTTGATCCGTACGGCTTCGCACGCGCAGCACACGGAGGCGGAGACCTCGTCCTTCATGGGCGACCTCCTCGGCGGGAAGCTGGCCGTCGACGCGTACGCCCGCTACACCGAGCAGCTGTGGTTCGTGTACCGGGCCCTGGAGGAGGGCGCGGAGGCGCTGCGCGAGGACCCGGTCGCCGGGCCCTTCATACAGCCCGAGCTGTTCCGCACGGCCGCCCTGGAGCAGGACCTCGCCCATCTGCGCGGCCCCGGCTGGCGCGCCGGCGTCTCCCCGCTGCCCGCCACCGCCGCGTACGCCGAGCGGGTCGCCGAGTGCGCCCGCGACTGGCCCGCCGGCTATGTGGCCCACCACTACACGCGCTACCTGGGCGACCTGTCGGGCGGTCAGATCATCCGCGACCGGGCGGAGCGGACCTGGGGCTTCGACCGCAAGGGCGACGGGGTCCGCTTCTACGTCTTCGAGGAGATCCCCAACCCGGCGGCGTTCAAGCGGGGGTACCGGGAGCTGCTCGACGGCGTGGCCGCCGACGACCTGGAGAAGCAGCGGATCGTCGACGAGTGCCGGCGCGCCTTCGACTTCAACACCGCGGTCTTCCGCGAGCTGGGCCTGGAGTACCCCCTCAGCGCGTGAGGGACCCTCAGAGCGCGAGCGTTCCCTCCAGGCGGACCCGGCCGCCCAGTTCCACGATGCCGTCGGGGCCGGGGGCGGTGAGCATCTGCGAGCCCTGCCCCTGAATGATGTTCAGGGCCCGCCCCAGCTGCGCCGTGAGGAGCAGCGCCGCCGCACCGGTCGCCTCGTCCTCGTCGATGCCGTCGCCGCGCCCGGGGAAGCCCCGCGCCCTGACGCGGCCCGCGGCCTCCTCCTCCCAGGCCCAGGCGTAGATCCACTCCCCGGGCTCGGGCACCTCGAGGGCGTCCACCTCGGCGGCGGAGCCGTACTGGCGCAGGGTGCGGGGAGGCGCCCACTCGGCGCGCGCCTCGATCCAGGTGAACTCGCCGTCGCCGCGCACCCACACCTCACCGGCCGGCGGACGGACGACTTCCAGGTCGAGGAGCCAGGCGGCGCCGACGAGCGGGTAGCCGGCGAACGGCAGCCGCACGCCGGGGGTGTAGATGTCGACGATCCCGCGCTCCGGGTCGTCCACGAACACCGTCTCGCTGAAACCGAGCTCCTTGGCCAGCGCCTGCCGTGACGACTCGTCGGGGTGGGTACGGGCGTCCCGTACGACTCCGAGACGGTTGCCGTGCCGGCCGTCGCCCGCACAGAAGACCCGGAGGACGTCGATGTCAGTGGCGGTCGTGTTCATGGCGGAATTCAACCACCCGCCGCACGCCGGCAGGGCCGTACCGCTCTTTCCCCGCGCCCGTACCGGAGCGTAACGAGAATCAGGACAATCCCCCCTCCTTGACCCTCCCTTGACCAAACCGTGAGGTCCCCATGGCGACTCCGTGATCTCACCGTGTCCGGTACGCCCGGCCTGAGAGCTGAATCACTGGACGCGTGGGTATTGCTGAGGTAAGCCTCGGTTAAGTTAGGTCCGCCTCAGTCCGTCCCCCGCGTTCCTGGAGTTCTCATGCGAGCCGTACGCCTCTCCGTCGTCACCGCCGCCGCGACAGCGGCTGCTCTGACCGCCGTCACGGGCTGCGCCGAGAAAAGCGACTCCAAGGCGAGCGACGACGCGATCACCGTCGTCGCCAAGGACGACTCCTGCGAGGTCTCGAAGAAGGAGTTCCCGGCCGGGCACGTGAAGCTGGCCGTCGAGAACCGCGGCTCCAAGATCACCGAGGTGTACGTCCTCTTCCCGGACGACCGCATCGTCACCGAGCGCGAGAACATCGGCCCCGGCACCAAGGCCACCATCACCGCCGAGTTCAAGTCCGGCGACTACTTCATCGCCTGCAAGCCCGGCATGAAGGGCGACGGCATCCGCCAGGCCGTCAAGGCCACCGGCGGCAAGGCCGCCGCCAAGCGCTCCCCCGAGATGGACGCCGCCGTCGCCGTCTACCGCCAGTACGTCCAGGCGCAGGCCGACGCGACCCTCCCCAAGGTGAAGGTCTTCACCGACGCCGTCCGCGCCGGGGACATCGAGGCCGCGAAGAAGGCCTACGCCGAGTCCCGCATCGGCTGGGAGCGCACCGAGCCGGTCGCCGAGTCCTTCGGCGACATCGACCCCAAGGTCGACGTCCGCGAGGACGGCCTGGAGGACGGCCAGGACCCGGCGAAGGACTGGACCGGCTGGCACCGCCTGGAGAAGGCGCTCTGGCAGGACAAGAAGATCGGCGACCGCGAGAAGCAGCTCGCCGACCTCCTCGACAAGGACCTCGCGGACTGGCAGAAGCGGGTCGGCAAGGCCGAGATCACCCCGACCTCCATGGCCAACGGCGCCAAGGAGCTCCTGGACGAGGTCGCCACCGGCAAGGTCACCGGCGAGGAGGAGCGCTACTCGCACACCGACCTCGTCGACTTCAAGGCGAACGTCGAGGGCGCGCAGAAGTCCTTCGAGCTGCTCAAGCCGGTCGCCTCGAAGAACGACCCGAAGCTCGTCGCCGAACTCGACAAGCAGTTCGCCGCGCTGAACACGCTGCTCGACAAGTACCGCACGGACAAGAGCGGCTACGTCTTCACCTCGTACGAGAAGGTCGGCAAGCCCGAGCGCAAGGAACTGTCCGACGGCGTCAACGCCCTGGCCGAGCCGCTCTCCAAGCTCGCCGCCGCGGTCGTGAAGTAGCAGGGGGAAGCACCATGACCGACGAGACCACCACCACGGAGCAGGCCGCCTCGGAGCAGGCGCCCTCCCGCCGCAAGGTCATCGGCTGGGGCGGAGCCGGGCTCGCGCTCGGTGCCGCCGCGGCCGGCGGTGCCGTCGCGCTGACCCGCGACGGCGACCACACCGCCCCGGTCGCCGACAGCGGCGGCGCCGTGCCCTTCCACGGCGCGCACCAGGCCGGCATCGCGACCGCCGTGCAGGACCGGCTGCACTTCGCGTCCTTCGACGTGAAGACCACCGACCGCGACGAGCTGATCCAGCTCCTCAAGGAGTGGACGCGGGCCGCCGAGCGGATGACGGCCGGAGCCGAGGTCGGCGACGGCGCCTACGGCGGCCTGCCGGAGGCCCCGCCGGACGACACGGGCGAGGCCCTCGGCCTCAAGCCCTCCCGGCTCACCCTCACGATCGGCTTCGGCCCCTCGCTCTTCGACGGGCGCTTCGGGCTGAAGGACAAGCGGCCCGGGGCCCTGGTGGACCTGCCCAAGTTCCCGGGCGACAACCTGGACCCGGCGCGCAGCGGCGGCGACCTCTGCGTGCAGGCCTGCGCCGACGACCCGCAGGTCGCCGTGCACGCCATCCGCAACCTCGCCCGGATCGGCTTCGGCAAGGTCGCGGTGCGCTGGTCGCAGCTCGGCTTCGGCAAGACGTCCTCGACGACCCCGGACGCCCAGACCCCGCGCAACCTGTTCGGCTTCAAGGACGGCACGCGGAACATCGCGGGCACCGAGACCGAGCGGCTCGCGAAGCACGTGTGGGTCTCCGGCAAGGACGCCGAGGGCGCCTCGGCCTGGATGGACGGCGGCTCGTACCTGGTCGCCCGCCGCATCCGCATGAACGTCGAGACCTGGGACCGCACTCCGCTCTCCGAGCAGGAGGACATCTTCGGCCGGGACAAGAAGGAAGGCGCCCCGGTCGGCAAGGCCAAGGAGCACGACGAGCCGTTCCTGAAGGCCATGAAGCCGGACTCGCACGTCCGGCTCGCGCACCCGGACAGCAACAACGGGGCGACGATCCTGCGCCGCGGCTACTCGTTCACGGACGGCACGGACGGCCTCGGCCGGCTCGACGCGGGCCTGTTCTTCCTGGCGTACATGAAGGACGTCCGCACGGGCTTCATCCCGGTGCAGACCTCGCTGTCCAAGCACGACGCGCTCAACGAGTACACACAGCACGTGGGTTCGGCGCTGTTCGCCGTCCCGCCGGGCGTCCGCGACAAGGACGACTGGTGGGGCCGGGCGCTGTTCGCGTAACCGAGGAGGAGAACCGACGTGTTCGGAAACTATCTGATCGGCCTGCGTGAGGGCCTGGAGGCCAGCCTGGTCGTCTGCATCCTCATCGCGTACCTGGTCAAGACCGGGCGCCGTGACGCCCTGAAGCCGATCTGGATCGGCATCGGCGTGGCCGTCGGCGTGGCCCTCGCCTTCGGCGCGGGCCTGGAGTTCGGCTCGCAGGAGCTGACCTTCGAGGCGCAGGAGGCGCTCGGCGGCTCGCTGTCGGTCCTCGCCGTGGGCCTGGTGACCTGGATGGTCTTCTGGATGCGCCGGACGGCCCGGCACCTCAAGACGGAGCTGCACGGCAAGCTGGACGCGGCCCTGCAGATGGGCACGGGCGCGCTGGTCGCCACCGCCTTCCTGGCGGTGGGCCGCGAGGGCCTGGAGACGGCGCTCTTCGTGTGGGCGTCGGTCCGGGCCTCCTCGGACGGCTCGTACGCGCCGCTGATCGGCGTCGTCCTGGGCCTGCTCACGGCCGTCCTCCTCGGCTGGCTGTTCTACCGGGGCGCGCTGAGGATCAACCTGGCGAAGTTCTTCACCTGGACCGGCGGGATGCTGGTCGTGGTGGCGGCGGGCGTGCTCGCGTACGGCGTGCACGACCTCCAGGAGGCGAACTTCCTCGGCGGCCTCGCGGACAAGGCCTTCGACATCTCCGCGACGATCCCGCCGGACAGCTGGTACGGCACGCTCCTCAAGGGCGTCTTCAACTTCCAGCCGGATCCGACGGTCCTTCAGGTCACGGTGTGGGCGCTGTATCTGATCCCGACGCTCGCGCTGTTCCTCGCCCCGATAGTGTCGGGTCCGTCCGTGCGGGTGAAGAAGCAGAAGGCGACCGATGAGAAGGCTGAGGCTGAGGCGAGCGCTTGAGCGGTGGTCGCCCTCCATGGACCGCCGGCCGGCGAGGTTCCTCGCGGCGACGGCGGCGGCGACCGTCCTGACGTTGACGGCGAGCGGCTGCGTCACCGTGCACGGCGAGCTGGCGCTGCTGCCGCCGGCGACGAAGACCGAGGCGGCGCAGGCCCTCGCCGACTTCACGACCGCCTACAACCGGGCCGACAAGGCCTATGACCCGGCCCTCGACTCGGACCGGGTCACCGGCCCGCTCGGGGAGATCAACCAGTCGGGCCTGCGCGCGCGGCAGATCAACACCCCCGGCGGCAACCCGGACCACAAGCCCCTCGTGCTGAGCGACGCGCGGTTCGTGCTGCCCCGGAAGGCGGGCTGGCCGCGCTGGTTCGTCGCGGACACCGCCTCCAACCGGGGCGCCGGCGACCAGCGCTGGCTCCTGGTCTTCATGCGCAACGGGCCGGAGAAGCTGTGGGAGGTCGCCTACCTCACGATCCTCGCCGAGGGCGATGTGCCCGAGTTCTCCGAGGAGGAGGGGTACGCGGTGCCGGTCGCCGCGGACACCGACGCGCTCGCGGTCGCGCCCGAGGACCTCGGCAAGGAGTACGTCGCGTACCTGAAGGACGGGCGGCCGGGGCCGTTCGCGCCGGGCACGCACACCACGCAGTGGCGGGCGGAGCGGCAGAAGGCCGCCAAGCGGCCGGGCATGGCCACCCAGTACATCGACCGCGTCACGGACCAGGGGGACTTCGCGCCGCTCGGTCTCCGGACGAAGGACGGCGGCGCGCTCGTCTTCTTCGCGACCCGGTACTTCGAGCGGCAGACGGCGGCGAAGGGCTACCGGCCGAAGGTCGGCCCCGACACCAAGGCGCTGCTGACCGGCGAGATCAGGAACACGGTCACCCGGGAGTGGGTGTCCAGCCAGGCGGTCCTGGTGAAGCCGGCGGGCACGGACCGGGACGGGGTCACGGTCGCGAGCCGGCTCCAGGGCGTGGTGGGCGCGGAGGGCTCGTAACCCTCCGGGGGCCCGTCACCGCGTCAGCGGCCAGGCGATCTCGTGGGCCGTGTGCTCCCCGTCCCCGTCGGCCTCGCGCTCGGCCGCGTGGCGGGCGCAGGCGTCCTGGAGGGCCTCCAGGAGGTTCAGCGGGTCCGGCAGCGGGTGCTCGGGGCCGCGGACCCAGGCGACGACCGGGTGGGCGTCCTCGTCACCGGGGAGCCGGGCCGGCGGTACGAGGACGTAGCTGCCGCGGCAGTGCCAGCGCAGCCCCGGGTGCTCGTCCATCGTCTCCGGGTGGCAGTCCAGCTCGCACGGCCACCACTCGTCCTCGTCCTCGGGGGTGCCGCGGGTGGCGGTGAAGAAGAGCATCCGCCCGCCGACCGTGTCGACGTCGGCGGACTCGGCGACGGGCCCGACCTCGACGCCCTCAGCGAGGAGGCGCTCCAGGGCGGCGCGGCCGGCGGCCAGCGGCACGTCGAGGACGTCGTGGACCATGCCGGTGGCGGTGATGAAGTTCGCCTCGGGCTCGTTCCGCGCCCAGCGCTCGATCTGCGCGCGGTCGGTGGTCGACTGGGTCTGCCAGGCGAAGGAGACGGGGTGCCGGGCGGGGGTGGGACAGCCGATCCGCTCACAGGAACAGCTGTAGCCCACGGGGTACGCGGCGGGGGCCAGGGGCAGCCCGGCGGCGGCGGTGGCCAGGAGCAGCTTCTCGCGGTCGTTCTCGTCGTCGGCCGCGGTGCGTTTGGGGCGCCTGCGCAGCCACTGTGCGAGTCTGCTCTCCGTGCCGCGGTAGCGGCCGATGCCGTCGCCCATCTATCCCCTCACACCTCGTGCTCGCCCGTTCGGCTCTGCCCATGGTCCCACCATCCTGGGCTCCGGGTGACCGGAGTGCGGAAGGGGGTTGCTCACAGCTGCCGGGAGCGGGGGTCGGCGCGGGTTCAGTCGCGGGGTGCGAGACCGCGCAGGGCGAGGTCGACGAGGGTGTCGGCGTAGGCGTGGGTGAGCGGCAGGGTGCGGTGGATCCACCGGTGGTGGAGGGGTCCGACCAGGAGTTCGACGGCGACGCGGGGATCCGTCCCGGGGTCGATGTCGCCCTTGGCCCGGGCGGCCTCGATGCGGCGGACGTAGTACTGGAGCTGGGGTTCGAGCAGGGCCTCGGTGAAGCGGGCGCCGAGCTCGGGATCGACGATCCCCTCGGCGGCGAGGGCGCGGGTGGGTCCGTCGAAGGCGGGGTCGGTCAGCTCGTCGACGGTGGCGCGCAGGACGTGCTTGAGGTCGGCGGCGAGGTCTCCGGTGTCGGGGATCTCACTGTTCGCGTCTCCGCCGAGTGCCTCGTTGGCCCGGGCGGCGAGGTCGAGGAAGGCGTCGAGGAGGACGGCCGCCTTGGAGGGCCACCAGCGGTAGATGGTCTGCTTGCCGACGCCGGCGCGGGCGGCGATGCCCTCGACGGTGGTCTTCGCGTAGCCGGCCTCGGAGACGAGGGCGAGGGCGGCGTCGAAGATGGCACGGCGGGAGCGCTCGCTGCGGCGGGAGGCGTCGGGGGCGGCCTTGGGGGGCCTGGTCTCGGTCATGGCCCCAATCTAACAGTCGGCGAGACGAGACGTCTCGCCACATCCCGCCCTCCCGAACGGGCTCGAACCACCCGAACGGTCCACAGCGCGAAGGCCGCCGAGAGCGGACCATGAATCCACCCATCACCGCAGCTCTCCAGTGAGGAGCCTTCATTGCGCCCCACTCCGCGCACGTCCTCGCCCCGCCGTTATCTGATGTGCCCACCCGCGCACTTCACGGTGACGTACTCCATCAACCCCTGGATGGACCCCACGAAACCGGTCGACCTGGCGCTCGCCCTCGCCCAGTGGGAGGACCTGCGCGACCGCTACCGCTCGCTCGGCCACACCGTGGAGCTCCTGGAGCCCGACCCGGCGCTGCCGGACATGGTCTTCGCGGCGAACGGCGCGACGGTCGTCGAGGGCCGGGTCCTCGGCGCGAAGTTCGCCCACCCGGAGCGGGCCCGCGAGGCCGACGCCCATGTGTCCTGGTTCCGGAGAAACGGTTGGGCGTACGACGCCGTGCGCGAGCCGGAGCACGTGAACGAGGGGGAGGGCGACTTCGCCGTCACCGCCTCCTGGATCCTCGCCGGCCGCGGCTTCCGCTCCAGCCCGCTCTCCCACGACGAGGCGCAGGAGTTCTTCGGCCGCCCGGTGATCGGCCTGGAACTGGTGGACCCGCGCTACTACCACCTGGACACGGCGCTGTGCGTCCTGGACGACGCCCGGGACGAGGTCATGTACTACCCGGACGCCTTCTCCCCCGGCAGCCGCGCGGTGCTCGCCCGGCTCTTCCCGGACGCCCTGATCGCGAGCGGCGAGGACGCGGCGGCCCTCGGGCTCAACGCGGTCAGCGACGGCCGGAACGTCCTGCTCCCGCAGGCGGCGGTGGGCCTCTACGAGCCCCTCCGCGCCCGCGGCTTCGAGCCGATCGGCATGGACCTGGGCGAACTCCTCAAGGGCGGCGGCAGCGTGAAGTGCTGCACCCAGGAGCTGCGGCCCTAGCCCTCGTCCTCCGGCGGCCAGGAGTCGCCCCACTCCGCGTCACGGGCCTGCTTGTACAGGGGCCCGTGCCGCTTGGTGACGGTCTCGCGGCCCAGGCCCTCGGGCGCGCAGAGTTCGAGCAGGACCTGCCCCTTGCGGATCTGCGGCCTGCGGACGACGCGTCCGGTCGTCGGGGTCGCCGGGAACCGTACGGCGGCGACGTACGCGTACTTCTCGTCCTCGTACGGCAGCGACCCGCCCTTGACCTGCCGGTGCAGCGAGGAGCGGCTCACCCGGGCGGAGAAGTGGCACCAGTCCGTGCCGGGCACGATCGGGCAGGCCCCGCTGTGCGGGCAGGGCGCGGCGACGGTGAAGCCGGCGTCGATCAGCAGGGTGCGGGCCGCGATGATCCGCTCGTAGCCGTCGGGGGTGCCGGGCTCGACGATCACGACCGCCTGCGCGGCGCGGGCCGCCTCGGTGACGAGCGCCGTCCTGTCGGCCTCGGTCAGCTCCTTGAGGACGTACGAGACGGTGACGAGGTCCGTGTCGGCGAGGCTCAGGGCGGAGCCGATCCGCTCGCGCCGCCACTCGGCGTCCACGATCCCCGCCGCCAGCTCGCGGCCGAGCGCGAGGGCGGGTTCCGCCCAGTCCAGGACGGTGGTGCGGGGCGGCTCCTCCTCCCAGGCCTCGGCGACGGCCCAGCTCGCCGCGCCCGTGCCGCCGCCGACGTCGGTGTGGGTGCCCGGCGCCCAGTCGGGCGCGGCGTCCCGGAGGGCGTACAGGGCGCCCCGTACCGCCTCGAAGGTCGCCGGCATGCGGTACGCGGCGTACGCGGCGACGTCGGAGCGGTCGCGCAGCACGGGGGCGTCCGTCGGGGTGGTGCCCCGGTAGTTGGCGATCAGCCGCTCGACGGCCTGCGCCGCCCGGTTGGGCGGCAGCCCGTCGAGGAGCGCGGCGAGGGCGGCGCGCAGGGAGGCGGCGGAGGGAGCTGAGGCGTTCACCGAGACAGTCTAGGCGGGCGCGCCGGCCTGCTCCGCCCTGCGCCAGGGGCGGCAGAGGCCCAGGAAGCAGACGAGGGCGAGGAGGGCGCTGCCGAGCTGGACGACGGCCATGGGCACGGCGGTGTGCTCGCCCGCGATGCCGACGAGCGGGGAGGCGACGGCGCCGACGAGGAAGGAGGAGGTGCCGAGGAGGGCGGAGGCGGATCCGGCGGCGTGCGGGGTGCGCATCAGGGCCTGGGCGTTGGTGTTGGGCAGGACCAGGCTCATCGCGGACATCAGGACGAAGAGTCCGGCGGCGACGGGCGCGAGCCCGGTCTCGCCGAAGACGCCGGAAGTCATGAGGAGCAGCGCGAGGCCGGCGAGCAGGACGATGCCGAGGCCCCAGCCGAGCACCTTGTCGAGGCTGACGCGGCCGACGAGGAGCTTGCCGTTGATCTGGCCGACGGCGACCAGCCCGATCGAGTTGAGGCCGAAGAGCAGGCTGAAGGTCTGCGGGGAGGCCCCGTAGATCTCCTGGACGACGAACGGGGAGGCGCTGATGTACGCGAAGAGGGCGGCGAAGGTGAGGCCGCCGGTCAGCGTGTAGCCGGTGAAGACGCGGTCGGCGAGGAGCCCGCGCATGGTGCGCAGGGCCTGTCCGACCCCGCCCTCGTGCCGCCGCTCGGGGGGCAGGGTCTCGTGCAGGAAGCGCCAGACGACGAGGGTGAGCAGGACGCCGATGACGGTGAGGACGTAGAAGACGCCCCGCCAGTCGGTGATGCGCAGGATCTGGCCGCCGATGAGGGGGGCGATGATCGGGGCGACGCCGGAGATCAGCATCAGGGTGGAGAAGAAGCGGGCCATCTCGACGCCGTCGTAGAGGTCGCGGACGACGGCGCGGGCGATGACGATGCCGGCGGCGCCGGCGAGGCCCTGGAGCAGCCGGAAGCCGATGAGCAGTTCGGCGGTGGGCGCGAGGGCGCAGACGGCGGTGGCGAGGACGTACACGGCCATGCCGGTGAGCAGCGGGCGCCTGCGTCCCCACTTGTCGCTCATGGGGCCGACGACGAGCTGGCCGAGGGCCATGCCCGCGAGGCAGGCGGTGAGGGTGAGCTGCACGGTGGCGGCGGGGGCCCGCAGCGCGCCGGTGACCTCCGGGAGTGCCGGGAGGTACATGTCCATGGAGAGCGGGGGGAGGGCGGTGAGCCCGCCCAGGACGAGGGTGACGAGGAGCCCCGTGCGCCGGGCGGCGGTGACGACGGGGCTGTCGGTTATGTTCCCTTGTGTTGTTTTCTGGCCGCTCTCCGGCATCGACTGCTCCATTTCGTTGAAACCTTGCCTATGCTCTCAGCTCGACCGGCATGGTCGAGACCTTTATGGGGTGGGGATGGACGCGAACGGGACGGTGCGCTGGGGAATCCTGGCGACGGGCGGCATAGCGGAACGGTTCACCACGGACCTGTCGACGCTGGACGGCGCCGAGGTGGTCGCGGTGGCGTCCCGGACGGAGGCGTCGGCCAAGGCCTTCGCGGACCGGTTCGGGATTCCGCGGGCGTACGGGGAGTGGGCCGGGCTCTTCGCCGACGAGGACGTCGACGTGGTGTACGTGGCGACTCCGCATCACGCGCACCGCACGGCGGCCGGCCTCGCCCTGGAGGCGGGCAAGGCGGTGCTCTGCGAGAAGGCTCTCACGCTCAACGCCCGCGAGGCGGCGGAACTCGTCGCGCTCTCCCGGGACCGCGGCCTCTTCCTGATGGAGGCCATGTGGATGTACTGCCACCCGCTGATCCGCCGGGTCGCGGAACTGGTCCGCGACGGCGCGATCGGCGAGGTCCGCACCGTCCAGGCGGACTTCGGGCTCGCGGGCGCCTTCGACCCCGGCCACCGGCTGCGGGACCCGGCCACGGGCGGCGGGGCGCTGCTCGACCTGGGGGTGTACCCGGTGTCGTTCGCGCACCTGCTGCTCGGCGAGCCGGCCACCGTCCACGCGCACGCGCTGCTCTCGCCGGAGGGCGTCGACCTGAACACCGGCATGCTGCTGGGCTGGGACTCGGGCGCCTCTGCGCTGCTGTCCTGCTCGCTCGGGTCGGACACGCCGCTGACGGCCTCGGTGACGGGCACGGAGGGCCGGATCGACATCCCGCGCGGCTTCTTCGCCCCGGAGCGCTTCACCCTCCTGCGGAACGGCGGGGAACCGGAGGAGTTCCTGACGGCGGACGACCCGCACTCCTTCCGGTACGAGGCCGCCGAGGTGATGCGCTGCCTGCGGGCGGGCGAGACCGAGTCCCCGCTCGTCCCCCACGACGGTTCGCTCGCGGTGATGCGGACGCTCGACGCGGTACGGGACCGCATCGGCGTCCGCTACCCGCAGGAGACGTCCGTCAGACGGGCTTGAGGCCCGGGTCGCCCGCCTCCGTGACCAAGGAGGCGGCGGTGGCGACGGGGGCGTCGGGCCGGGTCACGTACGGGACCGTACGGAAGTCGGCGCGGGCGCTCTCCTGGCCGAGGGCGACCGTCACGTATCCGCGCCGGCCGCTGTAGAACTTCACGTGCGGATTGGCCTGGGTGATCCGGTCGTGGTTGGAGGGCCGGTCGGCGCCGTTCTTGCCGCTGGTGATCGAGGTGGTGACGATCTCGGTGCCGACCGTCCGCGAGGCCGGGTCGCGGAAGTCGGCCTTGATGTCGAGGCCGATGCCGACGTGGACGTCGCCCGTGAGCACCATCAGGTTCTCGACACCGGCGGCCTGCGCGCCCGCGAGGATCCGCCGCCGGGAGGCCGCGTAGCCGTCCCAGGCGTCCATGGAGAGCGTGAAGTCGGCGGTGGGCCGGTCGCGGCGCTCGCTGAACACGACCTGCTGCGGCAGGACGTTCCAGCGGGCCCGGGAGGCCTGCCAGCCGTCGAGCAGCCAGCGCTCCTGCGCGGCGCCGGTCAGGGTGCGCGCCGGATCGTCCAGCAGGGGCCCCGGGACCTGCCAGCCGTCCCCGTACGCCTGGTCGGAGCGGTACTGGCGGGTGTCGAGGATGTCGAACTGGGCCAGCTTCCCGAAGCGCAGCCGCCGGTACAGCTTCATGTCGGGGCCCTCGGGCAGCTGGGGGCGGCGCAGCGGCTGGTGCTCCCAGTAGGCGCGGTAGGCGGCGGCACGGCGGAGCAGGAACTCCTCCGGCGGGACGCCGTCCTCGGAGGTGTCGCCCGCGTAGTTGTTCTCGGTCTCGTGGTCGTCCCAGGTGACGACGAAGGGGTGCGCGGCGTGCGCGGCGCGCAGGTCGGGGTCCGTCTTGTAGAGCGCGTAGCGGAGCCGGTAGTCCTCCAGGGTGAGCGTCTCGCGGTTGAAGACGGCCGGGAGCGTGCGGTCGGTGTAGGCACGGGCGCCGCCGGTGGCGTCGACGGCGTACTCGTACAGGTAGTCGCCGAGGTGGAAGACGACGTCGACGTCCTCGTCCGCGAGGTGGCGGTAGGCCGTGAAGTAGCCGTCGTGGTAAGCCTGGCAGGAGACGGCGGCGAGCTTGACCTCGCGGATCCGGGCGGCGGGGGACGGGGCGGTACGGGTCCGCCCCACCGGGCTGGTCCAGTCCCCGACGCGGAAGCGGTAGAAGAACACGTGGCTCGGGTCGAGAGGGGCGACCTCGACGTGGACGGTGTGCCGGAACTCCGGGTGCGCGGTCGCCACGCCGCGCCGGACGATCCGGGTGAACCGCTCGTCGCGGGCGAGCTCCCACTGCACGGCGACCCGGTTCGCGGGCAGTCCGCCGTCGGGCTCGAAGGGGCGGGGCGCGAGCCGGGTCCAGAGGAGCACGGAGCCGGGAAGGGGATCGCCCGAGGCGACCCCGAGGGTGAACGGGTCCTCCGTGACACGCCGGGCGTCCAGCTCGGCCGCGGCCGCCGCTCCGGCCGCGGGCAGCTGGGTGGCGAAGGCGAGCGCGGCGGCCGCTCCGGTGGCGGTCAGGAAGCGCCGGCGCCCGAAGTGGCGTGCGGCGGCGCGGAGTTCGTCGGCATGCTGCTGTACGTGGGTCATGTTCCCCTCCCCAGACGGATGCTGTCCGTCCGTCATTCGAGGGGGGCGGGGCGACTTCCCCTTGTCGAGTACAGAACATCCACGTGTCGGACGGATGAGTTCATGGGGCACACGTCTCGCGTACGCTGCGCGCCCATGAGCATCGCAGTGGTGACGGGAGCCGGTTCGGGCATCGGCCGGAGCGTGGCGCTGGCCCTCGCGGCGGCCGGCTGGTCGGTGGCCCTCGCCGGCCGACGGGCCGAGGCCCTGGAGGAGACGGCCGCGGTCCTCCCCTCCGGCGAGTTCCTGTGCGTCCCGACGGACGTGACCTCCGAGGAGGAGGTGACGGCCCTCTTCGCGTCGGTACGGGACCACTGGGGCCGCGTCGACCTGCTCTTCAACAACGCCGGTACGTTCGCGGGCGGCGGCGTCCCCGTCGAGGACCTGGACCCGGCGACCTGGCGCGCGGTCGTCGACGTGAACCTGACGGGCGCGTTCCTGTGCGCCCAGGCGGCCTTCCGGACCATGAAGGAGCAGGACCCGCAGGGCGGCCGGATCATCAACAACGGCTCGATCTCCGCGCACGTGCCGCGCCCGCACTCGATCGCGTACACGGCGACCAAGCACGCGATGACGGGCCTGACGAAGTCGCTGTCCCTCGACGGGCGCGCGTACCGGATCGCCTGCGGTCAGATCGACATCGGCAACGCGGCGACGGAGATGACGGCCCGCATGCAGACCGGCATCCTCCAGGCCAACGGCGAGACGGCGGTGGAGCCGGTGATGGACGCGGCGGACGTGGCGGCGACGGTGGTGCACATGGCGGCGCTGCCGCTGGAGGCGAACGTGCAGTTCGCGACGGTGATGGCGACGGCGATGCCGTACATCGGCCGGGGGTGAGCCCCCGGCCGGGGGCTCAGGCCTGCCCGGTCTCGAACCGGGAGACCTTCCCGCCG
The DNA here is from genome assembly GCF_042889835.1 of Streptomyces sp. NPDC002463. Lineage (NCBI taxonomy): Bacteria > Bacillati > Actinomycetota > Actinomycetes > Kitasatosporales > Streptomycetaceae > Streptomyces > Streptomyces sp. NPDC002463. The sequence goes on along the minus strand of NZ_JBIARL010000002.1, from coordinate 86,740 downwards.
CCGACGGTGAACCTCCACGCGGTCCGCATCGCGCCCCAGGTGTCGTTGCGGTAGTCGGCCACGAGAGCGCGCCCGCCGTCCGCCTCGGACTCGACGTCCATGTGCCCGTTCGAGGAGAACACCTCCCGGTCGAGCCAGTCCCGCACGTCGCGGTCGGATCCGTCGTCGGACATGGTGGCACCGGGCGCGAGGACGTCGAAGAGGGCCGCCTGGTCGTTGGCGTTGAGGGCCGTGACGAAGGCGCGCACGGTCGGGTCGCTGAGCTGGTTCACGGGAATGGTCATGCCCCCACCCGTACACCCGTGGGACCCCGCCCCCCGTACACCCGGGCCGCGGGGTCCCTCCGACGGCCGGTCAGGACCAGTCGCAGGCCTTGCCGTCGCCGTCGCGGTCGAGGCCTGAGCGGTAGCCGGGCTGGCCGCGGTAGATGGGGGCCTTGCCGGCGGCGCGGACGGCGTCGCAGTTCTTGTAGTAGGCGAGGCCGCCGCCGGAACCACCGGAGCCGGAGCCGGAGCCGGAGCCGTTGCGATCGGGGTCCGGGTCGGGATCGGGACGCAGCCGGGCGAAGTCCTCGCTCGGGCAGGAGAGTCCGGGCCGGGCCAGGGAGAGGCGTACGGACATGTACTCGGGCCCGTCGACGTCCTCGCCCGCCTCCGGGTCCTGGAAGCAGATCCGCCAGTCGTCGTGACGGGCCGCCAGGTCGACGTCGGTGTACACACTGGCGCCCCGGATGTCGCTCAGGCCCACCTTCCGGAGCATCGCGGAGCCGGCCGCGAAGGTCTTGCCGACCACGTTCGGCACCTTGGGGAAGACGACGGCCTCGCCGTCCCGCGCCGGGCAGGGGCTGCTCTTTTGGACGACGGCGAACTCGATCCTGATGCGCCGCCCTTCCTCGGCCGAGGCGGTCTCACCGGCGGCCGGCTCCTGGAAGCAGACCTTCCAGTTGCGGTCGACGAGCTGCATCTTGTCGGCCTCGGTGGCGTCGTGCGAGCGCGCGCGGAACCCCGCCTCGTACGCGGCCTGCGACGCGGTCTCCAGGTTCTGGCCGGTGTAGTCGGCGACCACCCGCCGCACGACGGGGCGCGGGGTGGGGGTGGGCGGGGTGTACGGGGTGAAGGACGGGAACGCGGCGACCCGCGGCTTGCCGTCGGCCACCGCGGGCTTGTCCGCCGGTCCGTCGCTCGTGCCCACGGCGACGAACCAGACGCCGGACAGGACGGTCGCGAGGACCTTCCGCCCCGGCGACCACCGGGTCCGCCAGGCGAGGATCATGCCGACGGGCGGCATGAGGACGAGACAGAAGACGACGAACCCGGGCCGCCGCCACCACGGCACCTCCCGCACCGGCCCCTTGTCCAGCGACACGCCCACTCGATCCCGCCCCTTTCCTGATGACACCTCAGCGGCACACAGGGTATGACCTGGGTGTTCGCCACCGGCGCCCAGGGTGGAACGTCTCGGTCCGGTCAGCACGGCGTCCGAATTGCGCCAGCGCTACGGGGTGCCACCGGCGCACCCTGACCTCATGACCACCGACACCGCCACCACGGCGTACGCGGCCCGCCCCATCCCTCCCACGGCGCTCGCCGGGCTCCGCGCCACGGACGACGCCGGCCGCCCCTGCGCCCCGTACACCGCCACCGACGGCGGCCACCCCCTCCGCTGCTGCCTGCGCCTCTCCGTACCCGGCGAGCGGATCGCCCTCGTCTCGTACGCGCCCCTCCGCCGCTGGGCCGCCGAGACGGGCGCGGAGCCCGGGGCGTACGACGAGCAGGGCCCGGTCTTCGTCCACGCCGAGGACTGCGGCGGCCCCGCGCCCTCGGAGACGTACCCCTTCTCCCGCACGGGAGCGCTCCGCACCCTCCGCCGCTACGACGCGGCCGGCCGGATCGTCGGCGGCCGCCTCCTGGAGCTCCCCGAGCCCCCCGCCGCCGGCTTCGACCAGGCCCTGGCCGAGGCCTTCGCCGACCCGGCCGTCGCCCTGGTGCACGTCCGGGCCGTCGAGTACGGCTGCTTCCACTTCGAGGTCCGCCGCCCCTGACGCCCGCCGGCGCACACGAGAAGGGCCCCGACCAGGTCGAAACCTGATCGGGGCCCTTCCCACGTGGGCCGACAGACGAGTCGGGCTGTACGCCGGGTTCTGTGCCCCGGGACCTCGCGGTCGTCGGGGCGACGGCCATCCATCTAGGACCGGCGTTGCCGCCGGCCTCCTGCGGTCTACCCGCGGACTCGGGCGAGCAGCCCTCGAACATCCGCGCAGGGACACCGGGGTGTCCCCTCTTGACCTTGCTCCGGGTGGGGTTTACCTAGCCGCCTGAGTCACCTCAGGCGCTGGTGGTCTCTTACACCACCGTTTCACCCTTACCGAGGACCGAGGTCCCCGGCGGTCTGTTTTCTGTGGCACTGTCCCGCGGGTCACCCCGGGTGGCCGTTAGCCACCACCCTGCTCTGTGGAGCCCGGACGTTCCTCGGGAAGATCTGGGATCTCCACGCGGCCGTCCGCCCGGCTCGTCTGCCGTGCCGACCATGCTACCTGCCGATGCGGAGGAAATCGGCCGACCTGGTACGGGCCCCGGAGTGACCGCTTGACCTTGTCGCGGCGTCAGGGTTTCTACTGGGCGCATGCGGATCGGCGAGATCGCCGCGCTCGTCGGGGTCACCCCCCGGGCCGTGCGGCACTACCACCAGTCGGGGCTGCTGCCCGAGCCCGCGCGGCGGGCCAACGGGTACCGGGAGTACGGGGTCCGGGACGCCGTGCTGCTCGCCCGGATCCGGCGCCTGACCGAGCTGGGGCTCGGGCTCGACGAGGTACGGGACGTACTCGCGGACGACGAGGGGCGGGGGCTCGTGGAAGTGCTCGAGGAACTGGCGGAGGACCTGGCCCGCCAGGAGGCGGTGATCCGGGAGCGCCGGCGGCGCCTCGCCCCGCTGCTCGCCGAGGCCCGGGCGGGCCGCCTGCCCGCCGAGGGGCCCGTGTCGCCGGAGCTGGCGGCGCTGCTCGCGGGCGTGGGAGAGCTGCCCGGCTCGCCGATGGCGGCGAAGGACCGGGAGATCCTCACCCTGCTCGACGTCGTCGTCCCCGAGGCGGAGCGGGCCCGGCTGATGGAGCTGATGCGCGGGGCGGCGGGCAGCGCGGGGGAGGTGTACGGGCTCCTCGACGCGCTCGCCGACGCGGCGGCGGACGATCCCCGGGTGGACGAGGCCGCACGCGCCCTGGCCGCCGTCCTGCCGGACGGGATGGCGGTGGAGCTGCCCGAGGAGGGCGCGGGGAGCCTCGCCGACACCTTCTTCGCGGACCTGGCCCCGGCCCAGTCGGCGGCGGTACGGCGGGCGATCGGGCTGGTGCTTGAACGGCGACGCTTCGAGGAGAGGGGCTGAACCCATGACGGACACGCCTACGCCACGACGGCCGCGGCTGCGGCTGCTGCGCGGGGTCGCGTACGCCGCGCTGCCCGGTGAGCTGGTGCTCTTCGTCTGCCTGCTGGCCGGGGTGCGGATACCCGGCGGCGTGCTGCTCGCCGGGGAGCTGCTCGTCCTGGGGGTGCTCGCCGCCGAGGGCCTGCTCTGGGTGCGGCTGCGGCGGCGGGGGCTGTCCGCCCGGGAGGCTCTGGGCGAGCTGGTGCCCGAGCCCGTGCTGCGGATCGTCGGGCACGAGCTGCGGCTGATGGCGAGTCTGGGGCGGTGGGTCGCGCGGCGGCCGCACGGGGTGGCGGGCGCGCACGGCGTGTTCCCGCACGCGCGGGACCAGGCGGCGATGATGTACGGCCTCGCGTTCGTGACCGTGGTCGAGACGGTCGGCATGTCGTTCCTGCTCGGCGAGTGGCCCGTCCTCCACGCGGTCTTCCTCGTCCTGGACGTCTACACCGTGCTGTTCGTCCTGGGGCTGCACGCCGCCTCCGTGACCCGCCCGCACACCCTCACCGGGACCGTCCTGAGGCTGCGGCAGCACGCGCACATCGACGTACGGGTGCCGCTCGACCGGATCGCGGCCGTCCGGCGCGAGCTCGTCTTCTCGCACGAGAAGGCCGAGGGCGAGCTGAACCTCGCCGTCGGCTCCCAGACCTCCGTCACGATCGAGCTGACCGAGCCGGTCGACGCGCCCCGACTGCTCGGCGCACCCCGCCCCGTCCGTCTGGTCCGCCTGCACGCCGATGAGCCGAAGGCCCTGTACGACGCGCTCACGCGGGTGCGAACAGGACCTTCGCCGTCCCCGGGTCCGCTTCCGACAGCCTGACCCGCAGCCACTCCCCCAGCGGCAGCCTCGCCTCCCCGCCCTCGATCCGGGCGACGACCGCCGGATCCTCCAGGTGGACGGTGCCGACGGCCGGCCCGCGTTCCTTCACGTCGATGACGTACGCGTCGAAGATCTCGCCGACCCGTTCCTTCAGGAGCGCCGCCTCGACGATGTCGACGCTCTCGCGTTCGACGGTGTTGGCGCGGCGGGCGCCGGTGGCCATCTCGTCGGGCAGGGCGGGCAGGGCGGCCCGTACCCACTCGGGCGGCTCGTCCCCGGCGACCGCCGCCACGCACAGCTCGCCCGCGTACCGGTCGACGAGGCGGCGGAGCGGCGCGGTGGCGTGCGTGTACTCGTCGGCGACGGCGGCGTGCACGGCCGGGGTCGGGACGTGGCCGTCGGTGAAGACGGTGTAGCCGGCGCCGCGCAGCAGGCTGGTGCACTCCTGGAGGAAGGCGGCGTGGCGCGGGTTCGTGGGGTCGGCGGAGCGGACGACGTCGGCGTACGAGACGTGGTGCGGCCAGTCGACGCCGAGGGCGTGGGCGGAGCGGCGCAGCCGGGCGACGGCGCCGTCGGGGGCGGTGGGGAGGGTGCGCAGGATGCCGGTGCCGGCGGCGGTCATGAGATCGGCGGCGGCCATGCCGGTGAGGAGGGAGATCTGCGCGTTCCAGCCGTCGGCGGGGAGCGGGGCCCGGTATTCGAGGGTGTACGTGTGGTCCCGTTCGACGATCTCCTGCTCGGGGACGTTGAGGGAGATGCCGCCGCGCTCGGCTTCGAGGGCCTCGCGGAGCCGGCCGATGTCCCGGAGGAGGGCGAGGGGTTCCTCGGCCGTGCCGTCGTCGATGCGCCGTTGCACGCCCTCGTAGTCGAGTTTGGCGCGGCTGCGGACGAGGGCGCGGCGGACGTCGGTGGCGACCCTCCGGCCCTCGGCGTCGAGGTCGATGCGCCAGAGCAGGGCGGGGCGGGGTTCGCCGGGGAGCAGGCTGGCGGCGCCCTCGGAGAGGACGGGCGGATGGAGGGGGACCTTCCCGTCGGGGAAGTAGAGGGTGAGGACGCGCCGGTGGGCCTCGGCGTCGATCGCGCCGCCGGGGGTGACGAAGGCGGCGACGTCGGCGATGGCGTAGTGCACGCGGTAGCCGCCGTCGGCGCGGCGGGCCAGGTGCATGGCCTGGTCGAGGTCGGTGGAGGTGGGCGGGTCGATCGTGAAGAAGGGGATGTCGGTGGCGTCGCGGGAGGGGAGGCGGGGGTTCTTCGCGGCCGCCTCGGCCTCGGCGAGGACGGCGGGCGGGAAGCCCTCGGGGATCGCGAGCTCGGTGCGGAGTGCGCGCAGGGCGGCCCGCAGCGGAGCCTCGGCTGCGCCGGTCACGTGGAGGTGGCGGCGGGGCATGGACCGAGCGTACGAGGTGGGGCGGAGTGCGGCACCTCGTGGGCGGGGACCGCGTCCGTGGGCGGGGGCCGTGTCCCGGACCTCGTACGCTGGACCGTCGGGGCCGCATCCCCATCCCCGTACGGACGAAGGAGAACCACCGTGCTCGTGCTGTTGCCGCCCTCCGAAGGCAAGGCCTCCTCGGGGCGCGGGGCGCCGCTCAAGCCGGAGTCGCTGTCCCTGCCGGGTCTCGCGGAGGCGCGCGCGGCGGTCCTGGACGAGCTGGTCGAGCTGTGCGCCGCCGACGAGGAGAAGGCGCGCGAGGTGCTCGGCCTGAGCGAGGGGCTGCGCGGCGAGGTCGCGAAGAACACGGAGCTGCGGACGGCGGGCGCGCGTCCGGCCGGGGAGATCTACACGGGCGTGCTGTACGACGCGCTGGGTCTGGCGACCCTGGACGCGGCGGCCGGGAAGCGGGCGGAGAGCACGCTGCTCGTGTTCTCGGGGCTGTGGGGCGCGGTGAAGGTGACGGACCGGATCCCGTCGTACCGCTGCTCGATGGGGGTCAAGCTGCCGGGGCTCGGCGCGCTCGGCGCGCACTGGCGCGGTGCGATGGCCTCGGTGCTGCCGGAGGCCGCCGGGGACGGTCTCGTCCTGGACCTGCGCTCCTCGGCGTACGCGTCGGCGTGGAAGCCGAAGGGTGAGGTCGCGGCCCGGACGGCGACGGTGCGGGTGCTGCACGCGCCGACGCGGAAGGTCGTCAGCCACTTCAACAAGGCGACGAAGGGCCGGATCGTGCGGAGTCTCCTGGAGGCGGGCGCGGAGCCGGGTTCGCCGGCGGAACTGGCGGAGGCGCTGCGGGATCTGCGGTACGTGGTGGAGGAGGGCGGGAAGGCGGGGGCGCTGGACGTGCTGGTGGACGAGATCCACTAGCCACTCTCGTTGCACCCTCCGCAACGCTCGTTGCGGGTCACGCTCGCCCTGGGCAGGATGACGCCCATGTCCTCGACGAGCGTGTTCGACCTCGCCCCGGAATGCCCCGTCGTCCCCGTCGTCGTGATCGAGGACGCCGCCGACGCCGTGCCCCTCGCGCGGGCCCTGGTGGCCGGCGGCCTCCCGCTGATCGAGGTCACCCTGCGCACCCCGGTCGCGCTCGACGCCGTCCGCGCGATCGCGGCCGAGGTGCCGGATGCGGTCGTCGGCGCGGGCACGGTCGTCTCGCCGGCCGGGGTCGCGGACGCGGTGGGCGCCGGGGCGCGGTTCCTGGTCGGCCCGGGGTGGACCGAGCGGCTGCTCGGCGCGATGCGGGACTCGGGCCTGCCGTTCCTGCCGGGGGTCTCGACGGCCTCGGAGGTCGTGGCCCTGATCGAACGCGGGGTGGAGGACATGAAGTTCTTCCCCGCGGAGGCGGCGGGCGGCGTCCCGTATCTGAAGTCCCTCGCGGGCCCGCTGCCCCGGGCCCGCTTCTGCCCGACGGGCGGCGTCTCCCTCGCCTCCGCCCCCGCCTACCTCGCCCTGCCGAACGTCCGCTGCGTCGGCGGTACGTGGATGCTGCCGCCCGCCGCCCTCGCCGCCCGCGACTGGGGGCGCGTGGAGTCCCTCGCGCGCGGAGCCGCGGGGTTGGGGGCGGAGGTCAGCGGGTGAACGTGACGCCCAGGTGGTCGGTGACGGGGCGGTAGCCGAGGCGCTGGTAGAGGGCGTTGCTGGTGGGGTTGGCCAGGTCCGTGAAGAGCAGGACCTGCGCCGTGCCGGCGTCGAGCGCGGCCCGGCCGACGGCATCGGTGGCCCCGGCCGCGTACCCGCGGCCGCGCTCGGCGGGCGGGGTGTAGACGAGGTGGACGCGGGCCTGGCCCTCGATCGTGCGGGAGACGGCGGCCATCGAGACCGGGCGGCCGTCGGGCCCCTCCCAGAGCCAGAGGCGTCCCTCCGAGATCCGCTCGGCGACGAAGCCGGTGTAGTCCTCGGCGGGCTCGTCCCCGATCGCCACCGCGAACTCCCGCGTCCAGGCGGCGACGAGCGGGACGTCGGCCCCGGCGGCGAGCCGTGCGCGGCCGGCCGGGGCCGGGTCCGGCGGGGTCGGCTCGCCGAGCCGGAAGAGCCTCATCCGGGCGGTGGGCGTCCAGGGGCGGCCGGTGGCCTCCGCGTACGCCTCGACGGCGGCCGTCTCGCCGCGCACCTCGGTCGGCTCCTGGCTCCCGGGGAACCGGAGCACCCGGGCGGCCTCCTCCGTCATGGCCCCGAAGGCGGACACGCCGGGCGGCGACACGACGAGGACGCCGGTGACCCGGCCGTCCGCCTCCTCCCACCAGCCGAGCCGCCCCGCCGCGTCCATGAGCGTGAGCACGGCGGTGTTGCGGGCGGGGTCGGCGGCGAGATGCTCGGCGGCGGCTGCCCGGAAGGCGGCGGCGCTGTCGGTGAAGGACCACGTCATGCGGGAGATGGTGGTACGGGGCCGGGGGGACGCGCCAGCGGTTTCGCTCGCCTACCGCAGGTGCGAGGTGTCGTTGAGGAGCCGTACGGAGGCGTTGCCGTCGGCGTAGTAGGCCACGGCCGAGATCGAGGCGGCCGACAGCTCCATCCGGAACAGCGACTCCGGCGGGGCGCCGAGCGCGAGCCTGACCAGGGTCTTGATCGGCGTGACGTGGGTGACGAGGAGGACCGTACGGCCCGCGTACGCGGCGGTCAGCCGGTCCCGGGTCGCGGCGACGCGACGGGCGACGGTCGCGAAGCTCTCGCCTCCGCCGGTCGGCGCGGCCTTCGGCGAGGCCAGCCAGGCGTCGAGGTCCTCCGGGTACCGCTCGCGGACCTCACCGAACGTCAGGCCCTCCCAGGCGCCGAAGTCGGTCTCCCGCAGGCCCTGTTCGATCCGCACGTCGAGACCGAGCCGGGCGGCGACGGTGCCGGCGGTCCGACGGCAGCGGGCCAGCGGCGAACTGACGATCTCCTGGATCGTGCCGCGCGCGGCGAGCGCCTCGGCGACGGCCTCGGCCTGCCGCATCCCGGCCGCCGACAGCTCGGGATCGCTCCCCCCGCTCCCCGAGAACCGCTTCTCGGGCGTGAGCGCGGTCTCCCCGTGCCGGAGCAGCACGAAGGTGGCGGGCGCGCCCATGTCGGGGCCGGCCCAGCCTTGGCGGGGGGCGGCAGAGGCGGGGGCGGGAGCCTGGGCGGGCGCGGGGGGTGCGGCTACGGCGCCGTCCGCGGCCTCGTCGACCTCGGCGATTCCCGCGGTCGCACCCCGGGCCTCGGCTCGGGCCGCGTGGCCCACCGGGGCCAGTGCGCCCGCCTCCGCCTCGAAGTCGCCGGAGGCGACCGAGGCCGCGACGGCCTCCTCGGCGGCGAACAGGCCGTCGTCGGGGGCGGTGTCCGGGGCCGTCGGGCGCGACACGCCGCCCGGCCAGGCGCCGGAGCCCGTACCCGGAGGGGCCACGTGGCCCGAGCCCGTACCCGTGGTGGAGACCGACGGAGCCGTGCCCGTCAGCGCCGCGCGCGCCATCGCCGCGCCCGCCGTCGCGTCGCCGGGCGGACCCGACGGGGGCGGGGTCGCGGCGTTGCGGGCTGCTGCTGCGTCCAGGCCCGCCGTGGAGGCGGACGGCTCCCACTGGCGGCCGCGCTTGCCCGCGTCCATGGCCTCGTTCGCGAGCCGGTCCGCGTGCTTGTTCCGCTCGCGAGGGATCCACTCGTAGCGGACCTGTCCCGGCGGGAAGACACGGGCGGCCTCGGCGGCCAGCGGCTTCATGTCCGGGTGCTTGATCTTCCAGCGGCCGGACATCTGCTCGACGACCAGCTTGGAGTCCATCCGGACGTGGACGGCGGCGTCCGGGAAGAGTTCCCGGGCCGCCTTCAGGCCCGCCACCAGGCCCTTGTACTCGGCGACGTTGTTCGTGGCCACGCCGATGTACTCGGCGGCCTCCGCGAGGGTCTCCCCCGTCGCCGGGTCGAGGACGACCGCGCCGTACCCGGCGGGTCCCGGGTTCCCCCGGGAGCCGCCGTCCGCCTCGACCACGAGCGCGCGCATTACAGGCCGGACTCCGCGGTGCGGACCAGGATGCGGCTGCAGTTCTCGCAGCGGACGACCTTGTCGGGCGCGGCGGCGCGGATCTCGTTCACCTCGGTGATGTCGAGCTCCAGGCGGCACCCCTCGCACCGGCGCTGGTGGAGCCGGGCCGCGCCGACGCCGCCCTGCTTCTCGCGCAGGCGGTCGTACAGCTTGAGCAGGTCCTCGGGGATGGCGCCGGCGACGAGCTCGCGCTCCTTGCCGACGGCCGCGGACTCGGTGTCCAGCTCAGCCTGGGCGGTGTCGCGGCGCGCGGTGGCGTCGTCCACCTTGGTCTGCACGGCGGCGACGCGCTCGGTCAGCTCGGTGAGGCGCTCCTGGGCGGACTCGCGGCGCTCCATGACCTCGAGGACGATCTCCTCCAGGTCGCCCTGACGCTTGGCGAGGGAGACGATCTCGCGCTGGAGGTTCTCCAGGTCCTTCGGGGAGGAGACGGCGCCGGAGTCGAGCCGCTGCTGGTCGCGCGCGGCGCGCTGGCGGACCTGGTCGACGTCCTGCTCGGCCTTGGTCTGCTCGCGGCCGCAGTCGCTCTCCTCGGTCTGCGCGGCGACGAGCAGGTCGCGCAGCTGGGTGAGGTCCTTGGTCAGCGCCTCGATCTCGGCGTGCTCGGGCAGCGAGCGGCGCTTGTGGGCGAGCTGCTGGAGGCGGACGTCCAGGGCCTGGACGTCGAGGAGGCGGATCTGGTCGGCGGGCGCGGCGTTCAGTTGGGGGCTCCAGGAGAGGTGTGGTGGGAGGACCAGGGGTCGGTGACCGTCTTCGAGACGTGGACGCGGAGGTCCCAGCCGTGGCGGTCGGAAATCTCGTCGAGCTGGGCGGCGGCCTGCTCGCACCAGGGCCATTCGGTGGCCCAGTGGGCGGCGTCCACCAAGCCCAGGGGCGACTGCTGGGTGGCCTCGGAGACCGGGTGGTGGCGCAGGTCCGCGGTGAGGAAGGCGTCGACGCCCGCGGCGCGCACGGCGCCGAAGAGGCCGTCGCCGGAGCCGCCGCTGACGGCTACGCGGCGGACCGTCATGCCGGGGTCGCCGGCGACCCGGATGCCCTGCGCGGTGGCGGGCAGCCGCTTCGCCGCGCGGGCGGCGAACTCGGCGAGGGTCTCGGGGCGGTCGAGCTCGCAGATCCGGCCGAGGTTGTTCTCGGGGACAAGGGGGCCGGTGACCCGGAGGTCGAGCGCGCCGGCGAGGGCGTCGGAGACGCCGGGGTCGGCGGTGTCGGCGTTGGTGTGCGCGACGTGGAGGGCGATGTCGTGCTTGATGAGCGTGTGCACGACGCGGCCCTTGAAGTGGCCGGCCGCGACCGTCGTCGTACCGCGCAGGTAGAGCGGATGGTGGGTGACGATCAGGTCGGCGCCGAGGGCGATCGCCTCGTCGGCGATGTCCTGGACGGGGTCGACGGCGAAGAGCACGCGGGTGACCTCGGCGTCGGGGTCACCGCAGACGGTGCCGACGGCGTCCCAGGACTCGGCTCGCTCTGGTGGCCAGAGGGCGTCGAGCTCGGCGATGACTTCAGACAGACGGGGCACGGAGGAAAGGCTACCTGCCCTCCGTGCCCCCTCGCTCTGGCCGAAGTCCCGGCCTGTGGACAACCTCGTCCGGGCCTACTTGACCAGGTCCTCGCGCAGGTCGTCGAGGACGCTGTTCGCCGCGGTGACGCCGAGGCCGAGGTACCAGGTCTCGTCGGGGACGTCCTTGGCCCGGCCGGCCTTGACGGCCTCGAGGTTCTTCCAGAGCGGGTTGGCCTGGGCGGTGTCCTTCTTGGTGGCCTTGGCGTCGCCGTAGACGCCGGTGAAGATCCAGTCGGCGTCGGCCTCGTCGATCTTCTCGGGGCTGATCTCGGCCGCCAGCTCGTCGACCTGCTGGTTCTTCGGCCGGGGCAGGCCGGCGTCCTCCAGGATCGTGCCGATGAAGGAGGCCTTGGCGTAGAGGCGGATCTTGCCGGGGAGGTAGCGGACCATGGAGACGGTCGGCTTGTTCGGGCCGATGTCCGTGCCGAGCTGCTTCGCCTCGGTCTCGTACGCGGCGAGCTTCGTCTTCGCCTCGGCGGTCCTGTCGAGCGCGGCGGCGTTGAGGAGGTAGTTCTCCTTCCACGTGAAGCCGGGGCGGATGGAGAACACGGTCGGCGCGATCTTCGACAGCTCGTCGTACTTGTCGGCGGCGCGCAGCTGGCTGCCGAGGATGAGGTCGGGCTGGAGGTCGGCGATGGCCTCAAGGTTGAGGTTGTTGATGGTGCCGACGGACTTGGGGGTGCCGGCGTCCTTCTTCAGGTAGCCGGGGATGCCGTCGTCGCCTTCGGAGGGGGCGTAGCCGACGGGCTTGACGCCGAGGGAGACGACGTTGTCGAGCTCGCCGACGTCGAGGACGACGACCCGCTTGGGTGCGGCCGGGATCTCGGTCCTGCCGAGGGCGTGGGTGAGGGTGCGGGGGAACCGGCCCGGCTTCGCGTCGGTGCCCATGGCCGCGGTCTTGGCGGCGGCGTCGCCGAAGTCCTTGCCGCCGGTGGCGACGTCCTTCTTCTTGGCCGTGTCCTCCTTCTTCGCGGAGTCGGAGCTCCCGTCGCCGCCTCCGCAGGCCGCGAGCGAGAGCGCGGCGGCGAGGGCGACGGCGGCGGCGGTGCCGCGGCGGCGGAAGGACATGAGAAGGCTCCTGTACGGGTCGTCCTGGCGGGGACTTACGCGGAAACGGGCACGGTCCGACTGCCCATACGGGCACGGCCCAGCGGAGGCGACGCCTCCACTTAGGTTCGCCTTACCTTACTCACCATGGGCCACTCCAGCACAACCGCCCCCTCCCCCTCAGCCGAACCGCCGGACGGCCACCCTTATGTGTGAAGTGACCCTGCTCGTGTTGTTCGGCTGGAAGTGCGAAAACTAGCTTCGTGGCTGGAGGTGACGAGTCGATGACAGCGTGTGCCATCGAGACCACGGCCGAGGACGACGACCGCGACCCCGGTGCGGCCTGGCCGGCGGGGTTCACGATCACGGCCAACGGCGCGTACGCGGCCAGGCTCGCGGGCGCCGGTGACGCCCTGTACGTGGAGCGCTGGACGCTCGACGGCCCCGAGCCGTACGCCGTGCCGCTCCCCCTCGACCAGCCCGAGGAGCGGGGCACCCAGCTGCTGCCCCTCGCGGACGGCCGGGTGCTCGTCGCCCGCCGCGTGGACGGGCGGCGGAACACGTTCTCGCTGCTCTACCCCACCGGCCCGGCCACCGGCGAGCTCCGGCTCGGCTCGGTGGAGGCGCCCGGCTCCGAGCACCTGGTGCTGCTCCCGCCCTCGCCGGACGGCATCTGCGCGTACGCGATGTGCGTCGGCCCCGACACCACGACGCTGTGGCTGGTGGCGGGCGGGGCCTTCGGCCCGGAGAAGGTGGCGGAGGTCAAGGGCCGCTGCACGGGCGGGGTGTGGCTCGACCGCACCGGCCGGATGCTCGCGCTCGACCGGCGGCTCGACGACGGGCCGGTGAAGGCGGTCGCCGTGGACCTGGAGCGGGGCGGGGAGGTGACGCCGCTGCTCCAGATCACCGAGGACAGTGACGACCGGCTGCTGCTCGCCGACCCGGACAGCGGACTGCTCCTGATCCGCTCCGACGCTCCGGGTCACGACCGGCTGGGCTGGGGGGTGCTGGGGAGCCTGCTGCCGGTGCGGTTCCCCGAGTGCCTGCGGCTCGACGACGCGGCGGTGACGCCGTTCGCGGTGCAGCCGGGGCAGGTGCTGATGCCGGAGAGCTGCGCGGTCGCGCTGCGGATCGACGCGGCGGGCGGCAGCTGGGTGGGCGTCTGGCAGCCCTCGTCCCGCCGGATGGCCCAGCTGGCGGCGCCCCAGGGGTGGCTGGCCGGGGCGGGCCTGTGGACGGCCGAGGGCGTGCTGCGGCTGCCGTACGCGACGGACGGGGTGCCCTGCGGGCTCGCCGGTCTGGAGATGCCGCCGGAGCCCGAACCGGAACCCGAGCCGGCGGCGGTCGTCGAGGAGCCCCGGGTGTGCCGCCCGGTGCCGTTGCAGCAGGCGCCTCTGACGGACCGCGGACCGGCTCGTTAGACTCACGGCCGCACAGCAAGAGCAAGACCTACGGGGTGAGTTCAGGAATGTCCGAAGCAAGCACGCAGGGTACGGAGTCGCACGGCTCCGGGAAGCACCGCGGCGAGGCGTCTCCGGCGGAGGACTCCACGTCCTCGCCGCACGGCCGGCACCGCCGCGAGACCGAGTAGCACGGAAGAAGCGGCAGGAAGCGAAGGGCCCCGGGATCACCCCCGGGGCCCTTCGCCTTCCCCACCGCCACCCCCGTGGCTCAGCCCCTCTTCAGACCCAGCACCTCCGCCGCGGCGAAGGTCTCGCCCGCCGGGCGGGACGCGTAGTGCGGGGTCAGGAGGGAGTCCAGTTCCTCGTACGTGAACGCCTCCTTGGCCGTGTCGAACTTGGCCGAGACCTTCGGCCGGTCCACGACCGCCACCATCCCGCCGTGCACGACGAGCAGCTGCCCGTTGACCCCGGCCGCCGCCGGGGACGCCAGGTAGCCGACGAGCGGCGCCACGTGGTCCGGGGACAGCGGGTCGAGCTCACCCTCCCCCGGCTCGCCGAAGCCCGCGAAGACGTCCTCCGTCATGCGCGTCCTGGCCCGCGGGCAGATCGCGTTGGCGGTCACGCCGTACCGGGCGAGCGCGAGCGCCGACGAGGTCGTCAGGCCCACGATGCCGCCCTTGGCCGCCGCGTAGTTCGGCTGGCCGGCCGAGCCCGCGAGGAAGGCCTCCGAGGAGGTGTTGACGATGCGGCCGTAGACGCCGGTCTCGCCCGCCTTGGAGCGGTTGCGCCAGTGCACCGCCGCGAAGTGGGTGGTGTTGAAGTGGCCCTTGAGGTGGACCCGGATGACCGAGTCCCACTCGTCCTCGCTCATCGAGAAGACCATCCGGTCGCGCAGGATGCCCGCGTTGTTGACCAGGACGTCCAGCTTCCCGAACTCGGCCACCGCCAGGTCGACCAGGGCCCGCGCCGTCTCGAAGTCGGAGACGTCGCCGAGGTGCGCGACCGCCCGGCCGCCCGCCGCGCGGATCTCCGCCGCGACCTCCTCGGCGGGTGCGGCGGAGGCCTCGCCGGAGCCGTCGCGGCCGGGCTGCCCGTAGTCGTTGACGACGACGGCGGCGCCGAGCCGGGCCAGTTCCAGGGCCTCGGCGCGGCCGAGACCGCGCCCGGCGCCGGTGACGATCGCGCTCAGTCCCTCAAGAGGGAGTGACATGGATGATCGCGTCCTCTCAGATCTCGATGCAGGTACGGAGGGCCGCGCCGGTCCGCATCTGCTCCAGGGCCTCGTTGACGCCCGCCAGCGGCACCCGGTGGGTGATCAGCGACTCCAGGTCGATGCGGCCGGCCCGCCAGAGCGCGATGGCGCGCTCGTACGAGCGGAGCACGTCCCCGCCCCCGTACATCGAGGGCAGGATCCGCTTCTCGTCGAAGAACAGCTCGAACATGTTGAGCTGGAGGAAGTCGTCGAGGGCGCCCGCGCCGACGACGCAGAGGGTGCCGCCGCGGCGGGTCGTCTCGTACGCGGTGCGCGCGGTGGCGGACTTGCCGACGACCTCGAAGACGTAGTCGAAGCCCTCGCCGCCGGTGATCCGCTGCTTGGCGTCGGCGAGCGCGTCGGGCGCGACCGCCTCGGTGGCACCGAACTTCAGCGCGGCCTCACGACGGGACTCGACGGGGTCGACGGCGACGATCTGGGCGGCGCCCTGGAGCTTGGCGCCCTGGATCGCGGAGATGCCGACGCCGCCGCAGCCGATGACGGCGACCGACGAACCGGCCTCCACCTTGGCCGTGTTGATGGCGGCGCCGAGGCCGGTGGTGACGCCGCAGCCGATGAGGGCCGCGATGTCGAAGGGCACGTCGTCGGGGATCGGGACGGCGCAGCCCGCGTCGACGACGACCTCCTCGGTGAAGGTGCCGGTGCCGGCGAAGCCGAAGACGTCGCCGCCGGGGCGCTTGAAGTTGGGCGTGCCGGCGTTCATGAAGCCGGCCAGGCACAGCTGGGTCTGGCCGCGCTTGCACGCGGGACAGCTGCCGCAGGCGGGCAGCCAGCAGAGCAGGACCCGCTGCCCCTGGCTGAGGCCGGTGACGCCGTCGCCGACGTCGAGGATCTCGCCCGCGCCCTCGTGGCCGGGGATGAAGGGGGCGGGCTGCGGGAGGACGCCGCTCATCGCGGAGACGTCGGAGTGGCACAGGCCGGTGGCCCGCACCCGGATCCGCACCTTTCCGGGGCCGAAGCCCACCGCCTCGACGTCGTCGAGGACTTCGAGTTTGTCCTGGCCGATCTCGTGCAGTACGGCTGCGCGCATGGTGCGGCTCCCTCCGGAGTGGGTCTACGAGATCTACGAGTGTTCGACGAGGGTGTCGGCGAGGACCGGGGCGTCGTCGCGCTCCACGGCCGTCACCGCCACCTGGACGCGGCCGTCGTCGGCCCACATCCGGATGCGCAGGGTCTCGCCGGGGAAGACGATCCCGGCGAAGCGCGTGCGGTACGAGCGGACGCGGGTGACGTCCCCGTCGAGCAGCGTGTCCACGACCGCCTTGAGGGTCATGCCGTAGGAGCAGAGCCCGTGCAGGATCGGCCGGTCGAAGCCGGCGAGCTTGGCGAACTCGGGGTCGGCGTGGAGCGGGTTCCAGTCTCCCGAGAGCCGGTAGAGCAGGGCCTGCTCCTCGCGGATCGGCCGGTCGACGGTGGCGTCCGGCGCGCGGTCCGGGAGCGCGAGGCGCTCGGAGGGCCCGCGGTCGCCGCCCCAGCCTCCCTCGCCGCGCACGAAGATCGAGGCGTCGCTGGTCCAGAGCGGGCCGTCCTCGTCGGCGGCCTCGGAGCGCAGCACGAGCACGGCGGCCTTGCCCTTGTCGTACACGGCGGCGACGCGGGAGGTGGAGACGGCGCGGCCGCCGGTGGGCAGCGGGCGGTGGAGGGTGATCGACTGGCCGCCGTGCAGGACGGCGGCGAGGTCGATGTCGATGCCGGGGGCGGAGAGCCCACCGACGACGCCCATGCCGGCGCCCGCGACGGTGGCGAAGCTGGGCAGGACGTGGAGCTTGGACTCCAGGGTGTAGCGGAGCTCGTCCGGGTCCGTGGCCGGGACACCGGCCCCGAGGCCCAGGTGGTAGAGCTGGACGTCCTTGTGGTCCCAGGAGATCTCGGCGCTGCGGGGTTCGGCGGCGACGGCCTTGGCGGGGTCGATGGGCATCGGGCTGCTGCTCCTCGTTCCTTGGAAGACCTCGGTGCGGCCGTCCGCACCGTCGGCCGCACCGAGGCCGTGCGGGGACCGTCCCGTACACGCCCGTTCTAGAACGCGTTCTAGGTCGGTGGACCCCATGTATAGCCGAGGCGGGAGGCGTTGTGAACCCTCCCCGCCGACACTTCTGACGACACGTCAGAAACCTTGCGGGGCGCGGGGAAGGGCACCCGGGACATTTGTCACGGCCAGGTCCGTACATCCGCTCCTGCCGCGCCCCGGCCCCCGCTCCGTAGCGTCGTACCCATGAAGACGGACCCCACGAAAGACCCCACGGCAGACCTCGTGACAGACCTCACGGCGGACCGCCCCTCCGGCGAGGCGGCGGTCGCCTTCCGGGCCGCGACCAAGGCCTTCGGCACCGTCCGCGCCGTCGACGGCCTCGACCTCACCGTCCGGCGGGGCGAGACCGTCGCCCTCCTCGGGCGCAACGGCGCCGGCAAGTCCACCACCATCGCCCTGCTCCTCGGCCTCGACGAGCCCGACACCGGACAGGTCGAGATCCTCGGCGGCGCCCCCGCCCGCGCCGTGGCCGCCGGCCGGGTCGGGGCGATGCTCCAGGAGGGCCGCCCGGTCCCCCGCGTCACCGTCCACGAGCTGGTCTCCTTCGTCGCCCGCACCTACCCGGCGCCGATGCCGGTCGCGGAGGCCCTTGCGCTCGCCGGCCTGACCGATCTGGCCGGCCGCCGCGTCGACCGGCTCTCCGGCGGCCAGACCCAGCGGGTCCGCTTCGCCGTCGCGCTCGTCGGGAACCCGGAGCTGATCGTCCTGGACGAGCCGACCGCCGCCCTCGACGTCGAGGCCCGGCAGGAGTTCTGGGACTCGATGCGCGGCTACGCCCGCCGGGGCAACACCGTCCTCTTCTCCACCCACTACCTGGAGGAGGCCGACGAGCACGCGGACCGGATCGTCGTCCTCGACTCCGGGCGGATCCTCGCCGCCGGCACGAGCGAGGAGCTCAAGCGGGCGGCCGGCGGCAGCCTCGTCTCCTTCGACCTCGCGGGCGGCCCGACGGAGTGGCTGGGCCTGCTGCCGGGCGTCAGCGCGTACGAGGTGCGGGGCGACCGGGCCCGGCTGCGGACCGACGACTCCGACGGCACGGTCCGCGCGCTCGCGGAGCGGGACGCGATCCGGTCCCTCGAAGTCACCCCGATCTCCCTCAGCGACGCCTTCCTCTCCCTGACGGCCAAGAATTCGGAGCAGGTCCGATGATCACCGCGTACGTACGCCTCGAAGTCCGCCGCACCCTGCGCGACGTCGGTTTCGTCATCTCCACGATCGGCGTGCCGGTCATGATGTACCTCCTCTTCACCAACCTCGGCGTGGACGACAGCGCGTACAAGAAGGCCGCGATGGTCGGCATGGCCGCGTACGGAGCGCTCGGCGCCGCCCTGTCGCTCGGTACGGGCGTGGCGGAGGACAAGTCCACGGGCTGGCTGCGGCAGCTGCGGATCACGCCCATGACGCCCCGCCAGGTGGTGACGGGCCGGGCGCTGACCGGGTCGGTCGTGGTCCTCCCGGCCATCATGGGGGTGCTGCTCGCGGGCGGCCTCGCCAACGGCGTCCGGATGGCCGTCTGGCAGTGGGCCCTGGTGGCCCTGACGCTCTGGCTCGGCTCACTGCCCTTCACCCTGCTCGGCATCGGCAACGGCTACCGGCTCACGGCCCAGACCACCGGCGTCGTCAACGTCGCCTCCAACCTGGGACTCGCGGTCCTCGGCGGCCTGTGGTTCCCGATCGCCCTCTTCCCCGGCTGGCTCCAGACGGTCTCCGGCTTCACCCCCACGAACCGCTTCGCGGAGCTGGGCGTGGCGATGGCGGAGGGCACGGCTCCGGGGTGGGCGACCCTCGCGGTCCTCGTCGGCTGGGCCGCGCTGTTCGGGACGTACGCGGCGTTCTCGTACCGCCGATCGGCGAGGACGGTGTAGGACGGTGGACATGAGCGACAGCGCGTGGGGGCGGCCCGTGAAGGCACTGCGGTGGCGGAGGGACGACCGGGGGCCGACCGGAGCGAGCCTCCTCCCCTGGCTCCTCATGGGCCTGGGCGCGCTCTCCCACCTCATCACGGGCGAGGCGCCGAACCCGCTGATCGGCGGCCTCGGCCTCCTCGCCTTCAACTCCCTGTACATCGCGATCGTCTTCCGGGCGTTCGACCGCCGGCGCCGCGAGGCCCCCGCGACCTGGGTGCTCCTCGCCGCCCTCGGCGCGGTCGCCTTCGCGCTCGCCATCGGCTACGGCCGGGAGTGGCTGCTCCTCTTCCCGCTCCTGGGCCTCGCGGTCGGCGCGGTGGTCCGGCGGGGCAGGCTGCTGCCCCTGATCGCGTTCCCGCTGGTCGCCGCGACCGGGGCGGTGACGCTGTGGAAGGACGACTGGGGCTCCATCGGCGTCGTGTACGGCACGTTCATCTCGGTCCTGGTGACGGCGACGCTCCTCGCGCTCGACGAGACGGTCCGGGAACTGCGGTCGACCCGGGAGGAACTGGCCAGGACGGCCGTCGAGAAGGAGCGGCTGCGGTTCTCCCGCGACCTGCACGACCTGCTCGGCCACACCCTGTCGGTGATCGTGGTGAAGTCGGAGGCCGCCCGGCGGCTGGCCCCGCGCGACCTGGACGCGGCGCTGGCGCAGGTCGCGGACATCGAGTCGGTGGGCCGTCAGGCGCTCACCGAGATCAGGGAGGCGGTGACCGGCTACCGCGAGGGCAGCCTCGCGACCGAGCTGGACCGGGCCAGGGACGCCCTGTCCTCGGCCGGCATCGAACCGGTCGTACGCCGCTCGGGCCCGCTCCTCGAACCCCAGACGGAAGCCCTCCTGAGCTGGGTCGTACGGGAGTCGGCGACGAACGCCGTCCGCCACTCCGGCGCCTCCCGCTGCGAGATCGACCTCTCCGGCACCGCCGACCGGGTCCGGCTCACCGTCACGGACGACGGCCGCGGCCCGGCCGCCGGCACCCCGGGGAGCGGCCTGCGCGGCCTGCGCGAGCGGGTCACCGCGGCAGGCGGCACTCTTGACTCGGGACCGGCTCCGCGCGGCGGGTTCCGGGTCGCCGCGGAACTCCCCGTGGAGACCCCCGTACCGCACGAGGGGGAGCCCACGGAATGATCAGACTGCTGCTCGCCGAGGACCAGGGCATGATGCGCGGGGCGCTGGCCCTGCTGCTCGGGATGGAGCACGACATCGAGGTCGTCGCCCAGGTCGGCCGCGGGGACGAGATCGTCGACGCGGCCCTGGTCGCCCGGCCCGACGTGGCCCTCCTCGACATCGAGCTGCCCGGCCGCTCGGGCCTCGACGCGGCGGCGGACCTGCGGGACGAGGTCCCCGACTGCCGGGTCCTCATCCTCACCACCTTCGGCCGCCCCGGCTACCTGCGCCGGGCGATGGAGGCGGGCGCGGCGGGCTTCCTCGTGAAGGACGGCCCCGTGGAGGACCTGGCCGAGGCGGTGCGCCAGGCCCTCCGCGGCGAGACGGTCATCGACCCGGCCCTCGCGGCCGCGGCCCTCAGCGCGGGCCCGAACCCCCTAACGGGCCGCGAACGCGACGCCCTGGCGGCCTCGGTGGACGGCGCGACGATCGCGGACATCGCCGCCACCCTCCACCTCTCGGAGTCGACGGTACGGAACTACCTCTCGTCCGCGATCGGCAAGACGGGCACCCGCAACCGGATGGAGGCGGTGCGGGCGGCTCGGCGGCAGGGGTGGTTGTGAGCCGGGTGGCGGGGGTCCGGCACGGCCGGCTCTAGGCCCGGGCCTTCGGGTGAGCCTTCGGAAGCCACAGCAGCATCAGCAGAGCCGCTCCCACGAGGATCGCCGTCGAGACGCGGAAGGCCGCCGCGTAGCCGGTGGTGAGGCCGGTGGGGGTTGCGGCCGGGCCCGTGACGGCCGTCGCGATCGTGGTCAGGGTCGCGATGCCGAGGGCCCCGCCCATGGTGCGGGAGGTGTTGACGAGGCCGGAGACGAGGCCCGCGTCGCCCGGGGCCGCGCTGGAGGTGGCGAGGGTGGACAGCGGGGTGGTGGCCAGGCCGATGCCGCCCATCATCAGGATCCCCGGGCCCAGGATCGTCGTCAGGAAGCTGCCGTCGGCGGTCATCGTGGACTGCCAGGCGAAGCCGGTGGCCCCGATGAGCGCCCCGGTCACCGCGAGGTTCCGCGCGCCGACGGACGGCATCAGACGCGGCGCCAGTTTCGAGCCCAGGACGACGCTGAGGGAGCTGGGGACGAGCGCCAGACCGGCCTCCAGGGGGCTGTAGCCGAGGACGCTCTGCGCGTACGTCGTCATGAAGAACCACATGCCGAAGGAGCTCGAACCGCACAGCAGGATCCCCACGTTGGCCGCCGACACCGCCCGCGTGCGGAAGAGCTTCAGCGGCATCAGCGGGGTCGCCGCGCGGGACTCGACGAACACGAAGACCGCGAGGAGCCCGAGGCCGCCGAGCAGCGTCAGGACCGTCGCCGGGTCGGTCCAGCCCGCCGCCTCGGTCTGGACGATGCCGTACGCGAGGGTGGCGAGGCCCGCCGTGACGAGGACGGCGCCCGGCAGGTCGACGCGGCGGCCGCCGCCGGTGCGGCTCTCGCGCAGCCAGAACACCGCGCCCACCAGGACGAGCGCCCCGATCGGGACGTTCACGAGGAGGACCCAGCGCCAGGACAGCAGGTCGACGAGGAGCCCGCCGACGAAGCCGCCCGCCGCTCCGCCGGCCGCGCCCACCGCCGTCCAGGTGGCGATGGCCCGGGTCCTGGCGGGTCCCGCCGGGACGGCACCGGTGACCAGCGTCAGCGTCGCCGGGGACAGCACGGCCGCGCCGAGGCCCTGCACCGCGCGGCCCGCGACGAGCTGCCAGCCCTCCTGGGCGAGGCCGCCCGCCACCGAGGCGGCGGTGAACAGACCGAGCCCGAGCAGGAACATCGCCTTCCGCCCGTACAGGTCGGCGGCCCGCCCGCCGAGCAGCATGAACCCGGCGAAGGCGATCGCGTACGCGTTGATCACCCACTGCAGGCCGGCCGCCGTGAGCCCGAGATCGGCCCGCATCGACGGCAGCGCCACGTTCACGACGGAGACGTCGAGGACGACGAGGAACTGCCCCGCGCTGGCGGTCAGGACGACCGTCCAGGCGCGGCTCCTGGGGACGGACGGGGTGTCGGACGTGCTCGTGGCGGAGTCGGTCTGCGGCATGAGTGTGATGGTCGCAGACCGCCTCCGCCCCGTACATGGGGATAAAGCCCCAGGACCCGTACGACTGTGGCGCTACGCCTTCCGGAGCAGCGTCACCACCGCCGCCCCGCCGAGGCCGATGTTGTGGGCGAGTCCGACCCGCGCCCCCGCCACCTGCCGGGCCCCCGCCTCGCCGCGCAGCTGCCACACGAGTTCGGCGGCCTGCGCGAGGCCGGTCGCGCCGAGCGGGTGACCCTTGGAGATGAGGCCGCCGGACGGGTTCACGACCCAGCGCCCGCCGTACGTGGTGGCGCCGGACTCGACGAGTTTGCCGGAGGCGCCCTCCTCGCACATGCCGAGCGCCTCGTACGTCAGCAGTTCGTTGACGGAGAAGCAGTCGTGGAGTTCGACGACGTCCACGTCCTCGATGCCGAGGCCCGAGCGCTCGTACGCGAGACGGGCCGCGGCCCGGGACATCGGACGGCCGACGGCGTCGATGCAGGAGCCGGAGGCGAAGGACTCCTCGGTGTCGGTGGTCATCGCCTGGCCGGCGATCTCCACCGCCCTCCCCCGCAGCCCGTGTTCGTCCACGAAGCGCTCGGAGACGACGAGGGCGGCGGCCGCGCCGTCGGAGGTGGGCGAGCACTGGAGCTTGGTGAGCGGCCGGTGGACGGTCTTCGCGGCGAGGATCTCCTCGACGGTGTAGACGTCCTGGAACTGGGCGTTCGGGTTGTTCGCCGAGTGCCGGTGGTTCTTGGCGCCGACGGCCGCGAGCTGCGCCTCGGTCGTCCCGTACCGCTCCATGTGCTCCCGGGCCGCGTTGCCGAAGATCTGGGCTGTGGGCGGGGACATCTCGAAGCCGTGGGCGGCGGCCATGATGCCGTAGTGCCGGGCGACGGGAGAGGTCGCGAAGTCCCCGGCGCCCGATCCCCCGCCCAGGGAACCCCGGCTCATCTTCTCGAAACCGAGGGCGAGGACGCAGTCGGCGATGCCGCCCTCGACGAACTGCCGCGCGGTCGTCAGGGCGGTGGAGCCGGTGGCGCAGTTGTTGTTGAGGTTGTAGACGGGGATGCCGCTGAGCCCGAGCTCGTACACGGCACGCTGGCCGGCGGTGGAAGCCTGGAAGCAGTAGCCGACGGCGGCCTGCTCCACGCGCGCGTAGGGCACGCCCGCGTCGGCGAGGGCCGCGGTGCCCGCCTCCTTCGCCATGTCCCAGTACTGCCAGTCCCGGGTCTCCGGCTTCTCGAACTTCGTCATTCCGACGCCGACGACGTACGCCTTGGTGGTCATCGCGTGTCCCCCTCAGTCCCTCGGCAGGCCGAGCAGACGCTCGGCGACGACATTGAGCTGTACCTGTGTGGTCCCGCCCGCGATGGTGAGGCAGCGGGACATGAGCAGGCCGTGGACGGCCCGTTCGCCGGGGCCCTCGCGCACGGCCCCTTCGGGGCCGAGGAGTTCGAGGGTGAGTTCGGCGAGTTTCTGCTGGTGGAGGGTCTGGACGAGTTTGCGGACGCTGGCGCCCGCGCCGGGCTCGAGTCCGGACACCTGGAGCAGGGTGGTGCGCAGGCCGATGCACGCGAGCGCGTGCGCCTCGGCGAGCAGGGCTCCGATCCGTACGCGCACGGAGCTGTCGGCCGCCTCCGCCCGGTCGATGAGCGCTTCGAGGCCGGTGTCGAAGGCGACCTGGTCGGCCATGTGGACGCGTTCGTTGCCGAGGGTGTTGCGGGCGACCCGCCAGCCGTCGTTCACCTCGCCGACGACGGCGTCGGCGGGAAGGATCGCGTCGTCGAACCAGACCTCGTTGAAGAGGGAGTCCCCGGTGATCTCCTTGAGCGGCCGGACGTCGATCCCGGGGGTGTTCCGCATGTCGACGAGGAAGTACGTGAGCCCCTGGTGCTTGGGGACGGTGGGGTCGGTACGGGCGAGCAGGATGCCGTGGTGGGCCCACTGGGCGGCGCTCGTCCACACCTTCTGCCCGTTGATCCGCCAGCGCCCGTCCTCCGTCCGCTCGGCCCGGGTGCGGAGGGAGGCGAGGTCGGAGCCGGCGCCGGGCTCGGAGAAGAGCTGGCACCAGAGGCGCTCGCCGCGGAGGGTCGGGGCGAGGTGCTCGGCCTGCTGGGCGGGGGTGCCGTGGGCGAGCAGGGACGGCACCACCCAGGTGGCGATGCCGAGGCCGGAGACGGCGATCCCGGCCTCGTCCAGCTCCCGTTGGACGGCGAGCTGCTGGAGGGGGCCTGCGCCGAGCCCGTACGGCTCCGGGAGGTGCGGGGCCGCGTAGCCGGTGGGAGCGAGGGCGCGCCGGGCGGCGGCCGGGTCGAGCCCGGCGGCGGGAGCGACGGCCTCGCGGGCCTCGCGGCGGTACGCGTCGGCCTCGGGCGGCAGGTCGAGGCGGAGGCCGCGCCGGACGCCGGCGGCGGCGTGCCGGAGGGCGGCGAGCCGGTGGTGGTCGCCGGTGCCGAGGAGCTGGCGGGCGACGAGGGCGCGGCGCAGCAGCAGATGGGCGTCGTGCTCCCAGGTGAAGCCGGTGCCGCCGAGGATCTGGATGCAGTCCTTGGTGCAGGTGTACGCGGTGTCGAGGGCGGTGGCGGCGGCGAGTGCGGCGGTGAGGGAGCGGGCCTCGTCGTGGCAGGCGCGGGCGGCGTCCCAGGTGAGGGCGCGGGCCTGTTCGAGCCGGACGAGCATGTCGGCGCAGAGGTGTTTGACGCCCTGGAACTGTCCGATGGGCCGGCCGAACTGCTCGCGGGTGCGGGCGTGTTCGGCGGCGGTCTCGACGGCGCGGGCGGCGGTGCCGCAGGCGTCGGCGGCGAGGAGGACGGCGGCGAGGTCGTGGACGAGGGCGGTGACGGCGGCGGCCCCCTCGCCGTTCGGGCCGTCGAGGTCGAGGGCGCGCTCGGCGGGGACGTGGACGGCGCGGGCGGTGATCTCGGCGGTGGGCCGGGTCGGGTCGGCGCTCTCGTGGGGCCGGACGGCGAGGCCGTCGGTGTCGGCGGCGAGCCAGACGGAGCCGTCGGCGGTGGCGGCCCGGAGGAGCACCAGGTCGGCCTGGGCGCCGCCGAGGACGGGGGGCGCGGTGCCGTCGAGGAGCCAGCCGCTCGCGGTGCGGACGGCGGTGAGGGTGCCGGTGCCGCCGAGGGCGACGGCTCCGATCCGCTCGCCCCGCGCGAGCGTGCCGGCCGACTCGTGCCGCCCGCACCGGTGCAGGAGTTCGGCGGCGAGTACGGAGGGCAGGTAGGGCCCGGGCAGCAGGGCCCGCGCCGCCTCCTCCACGACGACGGCGAGGTCCCCGAGGTCGCCGCCCCCGCCTCCGTGCTCCTCGGGGAGGTGCAGCCCGAGGATCCCCTGCTCGGCGGCGGCGTCCCAGTACGGGGGCCGTCCGGTGGCGGTGTCGGGGACGTCCAGGTGCTTGCGGACTTCCTCGGGGGGTACGGCGCGGGTGAGCCAGCCCCGGACGGATCGGGCGAGCTCCCGCTGTTCGTGCGTGATGGCGATGCCCATGCGCCGCAGACTAGAACACGTTCCATTCTGACGGAAGGTCAGAAACCGGATGAGATGAAAGCTGCGCGACGCAGAGAAAAGCATGTAGAGTCATCTGTGTGACGCAGAGAATGCGCTACGCAGTCGATTCCTCAGGGGGACCCATGCTCACCGTCGCCGTCACCGGAGCCACCGGAGCCCAGGGCGGAGCCACCGCCCGCAGCCTGCTCGCCGCAGGCCACCGGGTGCGCGCCCTCACCCGCCACCCCGACGCGCCCGCCGCCGACACCCTTCGCGCCCTCGGAGCCGAGGTGAGGTATGCGGACTTCGACGACCGCGCCTCCCTCGACACGGCCCTCGCCGGCGCCGACTCCCTCTTCGCCGTCACCTCCTTCGAGGCAGGCGTCGAGACCGAGATCCGGCAGGGCAGGTCCCTCGTCGACGCGGCGACGGCAGCCCGGCTCGGCCATGTCGTCCTCACGTCCGTCGCCCACGCCGACCGCGACACCGGAGTCCCGCACTACGAGAGCAAGCGTGCGGTCGAGCACCACCTCCGCGCCTCCGGCACGCCCTGGACGGTGATCGGCCCGGCGGCGTTCATGGACAACTACGCCGGCGGCTGGACCGCCGACGGACTGCGCGAGGGAACCTTCGCCTGGCCGATGCCGGCCGACCGACCGCTCTCCCTCATCTCCTCACGGGACATCGGCGCGTTCGCCGCGCTCGCCCTCGCGCGCCGCGAGGACTTCACGGGCCGCCGCATCGACATCGCCTCCGACGAACGCACCCCCGGGGAGATGACCGGCATACTCGCCGCCGCCATCGGCCGCTCGATCGCGTACGAGGAGGTCCCGCTCGCCCATGTGCGCACCCGGTCCACGGACCTGGCCGCGATGTTCGCGTACTTCACCACGACCGGTCTGGACGTCGACGTCGCCGGGCTGCGCCGCGAGTTCCCCGAGGTCGGCTGGCAGGGTTTCGACGACTGGGCCGGGGCACAGGACTGGACGTCGGTACTGGCAGCCGAGCCCGAGCCGGCCCGCCACTGACGCGACTGGCACCGTCCTCGCCGGCGACTGGACGTCCCGCCCGGCCCCGGGCGGGCTCACCCTCACCCCCGACGGCGAGCACCGCCTGACCGGGGTCGCAGCCGCTGTCGCCGAGTAGAGATCCATGCGCACCGACCTGGGCGTCGACGACTGAGCGACCCCGTTGTCAGTGGCACCTGCCACGATCTCGGAGAACCGAACGACTCCAGAGAGCGAGCACGCGCCATGGGCACCTGGGACATCGGCCCCTTCGACAACGACACCGCCGCCGACTTCTCGTACCGGGTGGACGAAGCCCCGGAGGAGAAGCGGGCCGAGGTGCTCCTCGCGACCTTCCGCGAGGTGACCGCGACGGGCGAGGAGTACCTCGACTCGGACTTCGCGGTGGAGGCCATCGCGTCGGCGGCCCTGGTGGCGGCACAGTGCCCGGGCGGGGACCCGGTCACCACCTCGTACGGCCCGAAGAAGCCCCTGCCCGAACTCCCGGCGGACTTGCGCCCGGCGGCGGTCGAGGCCCTGGACCGCATCCTCACCGAGCCGTCCGAACTCCTGGAGCTCTGGGAGGAGTCGGACGGCGAGGAGTGGAAGGCAGGGGTCCTGAAGCTGCGGGGCGTGCTGGCCGGGGGCTGAGCACCCGCCCCCGTCCGCCTACTGTGGAAGGGAGACACACGTACGAGAACGGGGGTTCCATGGACGTGCGGACGTGGGGGCTGGTCATGGAGATGACCGTGGGGCTCGGGGAGCGCAAACACACGGAGGCCTACGTGATGGCGCACGTCTCCGGGTCGCGCGAGGACGCGTGGGAGGAGCTGGAGCGCCGGGCGCGAAGCTTCACACCGGAGCATCCCCGAAGTCCCAAGCGCCGTCGGCTCCTCCGGAAGGACGACGGGTTCCTGCTCGTCGTGGACGGAGCGTGGCAGTCGTACGTCACCCGGTTCACGGTGGCGGAGCTGCTGGAGGACTCCGCCGCGCCGAAGCCCGCGCCCGAACCGGAGCCCGCGCCCGAACCTCCGGCTCCGGGGCCGGAGTCCGCGGCGATGGAGCCGGAACCCGAGCCGGACGTCGAGCGGTACGCGGACGGGGTGCCGGTCAGACCGGCGTGGCTGGGCCGCGACGACCTGCCCTGAGGACGTCCGGCGGGCGGGGGCTACGGGCCCGGACCGCTTGGACTTCCCCGCAGATCGTTGGATTCTGCTCCGCCGGTGCGGCGCCGCCGCCGTCCGGACCCGATCATGGGGTCATGCCCTCCGAAAGCGCTCTCCCCCTCTCCCTGGAGTGGGTGACCGCCCCCGCGTCCTGGTCCCTGGCCGACGGCGTGCTGGCCGTCACCGCCGCTCCCCGCACCGATCTCTTCACCGATCCGCTGGACGGCGCCCGGCGGCGGGACGCGGCGCTCGCGCTGACCGTGCCGCCGGACGGCGACTGGCAGTTGTCGGCGCGGCTGCGGGTCGGCTTCGGCGACGCGTGGGACGCAGGCGGCCTGGTCGTTCACGCCGACGACGACCACTGGGCGAAGCTCACCTTCGAGCGGGCCCCGGACGGCACCCAGGGCGTCTACTCGGTGGTGACGCGCGGGCGTTCCGACGACGCGCTCGCCGGGCCGGTCGCCGCCGACGCCCTGTGGCTGCGGATCAGCCGCACGGGCGCGCGGTTCACCTTCCACTCCTCCGAGGACGGCCGCTCCTGGCGTCTGGTGCGGCAGTTCGCGCTGGGGACGGCGTCGGTCCCCGGCCCCGTGCGGGTCGGTGTCGGCGCCCAGTCGCCCGTCGGGGAGGGCTGCCGGGCCGACTTCGACGAGCTCCGCCTCTCCCCCACCACCTTGCCGCACCTCTTCGACGGGCGCTGACGGCGGCGGCCGGCGGGGGCTACGCTCCCGCCATGTCGAGCATCCGTGCGGTGATCCTGGACCATCGGCGGGCCGATGGCCTGCCTCCGTACGAGCGGCCCCGTCCCGGCGCGCCGCTCGCCCGCCGGGACGGGACCGCCGTCCACGGCCGGACCTGTGCGGTCACCGGCGTCGGCACCGACGGCCGCACCCTGTGGACGCACTCCTTCTCCGGGCGGCCGAACGCGGCGCACATCTCGGGCGGCCGGGTCCTCGTCACCACCGACTCGCTGGAGTACACGGCGTGGGGCCACCTCGGCCCGGCGCTCCTCCTCGACCTCGCCGACGGGCGGCTGGTCGCCGAGCTGCGCGGGGCGCGCGGGGCGGCCCGCGGCGGCGGCCGGTTCCTGGTGGGCCTGGAGGGCTACGGCACCTTCGAGACGCGGGAGTACGACCGCGACGGCGACGAGACCGACCGGTGGCCCTCCTACGGGCACTACGTCGTCGGCAGCGGCGTCCGGGTCGTGGAGGCGGACCGGAACGTCCCGACGAGGAACCGGGTCGTACGGCTCCTGCCAGGCGGCGTCGTCACGCCCGGCCCCCGGCTGTCCGACCCGCAGCCGCCGAAGCCGGTCGTCCTCCCGGACGGGACCGTGCTGGTGCTCGACGGCGGGGTGCTCCGGGCGGTGGGACGGGACCTCGGCACGACCGTCCTCGCAAAGCTGAAGGACGTCGGCGACGGCCGGGCGATACGGACCCTGCACCAGGACCGGGAGGGCAGGATCGTCGCGAGCATCGCGGAGCCGCACGCGGCCGACCCGGCGAAGTACACGGTCGAGACCTGGACCCTCCGCCTGTCCTCTACCGGCGCCTGAACCGGAGGACGACTGCGGAGACGGTCGCGGAGACGGCGGTGACGGCCAGGACCAGCAGTCCCGGGTTCACCCACCACGGGACGATCTCCTCCCCCTGGCACACCAGGCTGACGGGCAGCGCGCTGCTGGAGTCCGGGTAGACCTTCGCCCCCGCGTTGAACCAGCAAGCGTCTTCCGGGAAGAGGGACGGCAGGTACGACAGGCCGTACAGGTGCAGCGCGCCGCCCGCGAGGTAGGCGAGCCCGGCGATCCAGGCGGCCTTCCTGGCGGGTGAGCGACGGGGGCGGGGCGGGCGGGGGAGGCCTTCGGCCCGCCTGGCCCGGACCAGCCCGACGTAGGTGATCACCGCCCATGTCGGCAGGACGACGGCGAGGATCACCATCCCTATGAGGGTCGCCACGGTCAGCGGCCGATACGCCCCTGGGCGGCGGCGTTCACGAAGGCCGTGAAGGCGGCGGGGGCGGCGAGGAAGACGGGGCCTTCGGGGTTCTTGGAGTCCCGGACGGCGATGTGGGCGGCGAGGTCGGCGACCTCGATGCACTCGCCGCCGTTGGGGCCGCTGTAGGACGACTTACGCCACCGCAGGTCCTGGCTGGTGTCCATACCGCTCCCTCGTCACGCGTTCGATCAGCGCCGCCGAGCCCTCCCGGGAGAGGGCCGAGGCCTGCAATCGAGCGTAGCTGACGGACCGCTCCCTGATCACTTGGGAATGAGCGGTCATATGACCCGAGTCATAGCTCTCGGTGTAGAAGATGTCGGGGTCTTCGTCGAAGCGCAGAAGGGTGAACGAACCCAGCAGCCCCGGGTGCTGACCGACCTCGAACGGAAGTATCTGCACCTGCACCCACGGGTGGTCGCGGAAGCCCAACAAATGGGCCAGTTGGTTCCGCATGACCTCGGCACTACCGATCTGCCGGTGCAGCACGCCCTCGTCCAGCACCACGCACAGCACCGGCGGGTGCTCCCGCCCCAGGATCCGCTGACGGTCCATCCGGGCCGCCACCATCTCGTCGAGCCGGTCCGGGTTCTCCACGCCCAGGACCGCCCGGGCGTACTCCTCCGTCTGGAGCAGGCCGTACACCAGCTGCGCCTGGAACGTCGACAGGTACGTCGCCCGCGCCTCCATCTCCGCGTACGCCTGGAACCACGTCGGGAGCTGGCTGCGCAGGACCAGCCCCACCAGCCGTGAGAACGAGCCGCTCGTCATCAGCGCCGCGTCAAGGCGTTCGGAGAACTCCCGCGTCGGGACCTTCTTCGCCGTCTCGATCTGGCCGATCAGGGAGGCCGTACAGAAGAGGATCTTGCCGAGCTGCGGCTGGTTGAGCCCGGCCTCCTCCCTCAGGCGGCGGAGTTCCGAACCGTAGTAGTCCAGCGGCGAGGCGCTCGGATCCAGGTTGCGGATGTTGACCACGGCGAGGTCACCCCCAAGCTCACGCGCTGAGGCGTTGCGTTCAGTCCGTAGCCGAGCGTAACGAAGAGACTCCACCCTGATGACATGAATGACGCAACTGACCTCTGCCCTGCGGAAGTTACCCACAGCTACCGCATGGGGTTCACCGTCGGTGAGCACTCTGCCGGTCACATGCGCCGCATCCTGCGCATGTTCCTCACGCGGTGGGGGCTCGACCACCTCGCCGACCCGGCGGCCCTCGCGCTCACCGAGCTCGTCGCCAACGTCGTCCGGCACGTGCCGGGCCGGCGGTGTCACGTGCTGATGCTGCGGGAGCCGGAGGGGCTTCGGGTCGAGGTCGCGGACGGGGTCCCCGGGGCGCTGATCGCGAAGGCCGCCGATCCGCTGGACGAGCGGGGCCGGGGGCTCGTGCTGGTGGAGGCCGTGACCGACCGGTGGGGGGTCGAGGAGCGGGTGGACGGGAAGACGGTGTGGTTCGCGTGCGACGCGTAGGGCACGATGGGCGCTCGTAGCCGCGTACCCGCCAGTAGGAGTGACCATGTCCGTGCCCGCGCCCGAGATTCTTGCCGCCTTCGAGGCCGCGAAGGGCTTCATGCCCGCCGGGGAGGGGCTTGCGCTGTACGAGGCCGCCGCCGAGGCGGCCAAGCTCGGGCTGCCGCTCCTGGAGGTCGGGACGTACTGCGGGCGGTCGACGATCCTGCTCGCCGACGTGGCCCGGCAGGCCGGGACGGTCGCGGTGACCGTGGACCACCACCGGGGCAGCGAGGAGCAGCAGCCGGGGTGGGAGTACCACGACACGACCGTGGTCGACCCCGAGGTGGGGTTGATGGACACCCTGCCCACCTTCCGCCGGACGCTCCACAAGGCGGGGCTCGAAGAGCACGTGATCGCCGTCGTCGGGCGCTCGCCGCAGGTCGCGAAGGTGTGGGGCGGGCAGCTCGGCTTCGTGTTCATCGACGGCGGGCACACGGACGAGCACGCCACGAACGACTACGAGGGCTGGGCCCCCAAGGTCGCCCCCGGGGGCCTGCTCGTCATCCACGACGTCTTCCCGAACCCGGAGGACGGCGGTCAGGCGCCGTACCGGATCTACCTGCGCGCCCTGGAGTCGGGTGACTTCGAGGAGGTCTCGGTCACCGACTCGCTGCGGGTGCTGCGCCGCCGGGGCGCCTAGAACAGCGAGGTCACGTACAGGCAGTTCGTGTAGCTGTAGCCCTCTTCGATCTTCGCCTTGCTCGACTTGGTGTCGCCCGCCGTCGACGTGCCGGTGGCCGACCGCTTCTGGAGGAAGTGGTAGTCGCCGGCGGGCAGCAGCAGGGTCGCCTTCGGGTACTTCGAGGACGGCCCCGTGCAGGCCTTGATCTTCGGGGAGTTCACCAGCAGCGGGGTCTGGTACTTCTTGCAGGTCCCGCACGACTTGAGGGTGACCTTGCCGGTCATCGGGCCCGTGTAGAGGAGCTCGACCTCGCCGGGGCCGTCGTTGCTGACCACCATGACCATCCGGGCGCCGCCGGGGACGTCGGCCGGCGGCAGGCGCCGGCCGGCCTCCGGCTCCTCCTCGGCGATCTCGGCGGCGATGGCGATCGCGCGGGCGTGGGCGGCCTGCGGGCTGTTCGGGTACGCCTTGGCGTAGTCGGTCATGACCGTGGCCGCCGTGTCGAACTCCTTGTCCTTGAAGTGGTCCGTCCCGCAGGCGAAGTCACCCCTCTGGACGGCCGCCGCCGCCTCCTTCGCCGCACCTTCGAGGGACGGGTCCGGCATGGCGTCGAGCGAGGAGCGGAGCGCGCGCAGCTGGTCGGTGGCGTCGCAGGGCTCGGAGCCGCCGAGGGCGGTCGTCCGCGTCCTGATCGCCGCCCGGACGGCCGGTTCGACGCGGGTCGCCTGGGCGGACTGCGGGAAGGTGCCGAGGAGGTCGTTGAGGCTCTCGCTCGCCGGCGGGTTCGCCGTCTGCACGCCCAGCGCCGCCGTGCCGCACTGGTAGAGCGACTCGGCCAGCGGCTCGTCGGTCTTGGCGGGCCGGGAGCCGAGCAGCCCCTTGTCCACGGTGGCGGGGAGCTCCCGCAGGTGCTTGAGCGGCGCTATGGCCGCGCAGTACTGCTTCTTCCCGTACGGGGCGGAGACCGTCCTGTAGTACGCGTCGAGGCGGTCGGGGACGAGCTTCCCGGCCCGTGAGCCGGCGTGCTTCGTGCCGAGGTCCTCATAGGCGCTGAGCGCCTGGCGGAAGGTCGGCTCGGCCTTGTCGAAGGCGAGGCCGTCGGCGGACTTCACCAGCGCGTCCGCCGCCGCGAGCAGTTCCAGCATCGCCTGCTCCTTCGCCTCGTCGCGGGCCGCGCCGTACGCGAGGGAGCCTCCGGCGGGCGCGGCGAGCAGGACGAGCGCGAGCGGCAGTGCCAGGCGGCGGAAGGAGGCGCCGATCCGGAGCGTGGCGCGCAGTCCGCGGCGGGCGCCGTCGGCGGCGACGGCGAGCAGGAAGACGCCGTAGCCGACGAGGAGGGCGAACGGCACGCCGTCGACGTCGGCGGGGAGTGCGGCCACGAGCAGGACGGCGGTGGCGAGCCAGCAGAGCGCGGCGCCGATCCAGTTGCGCAGGAGGACGTAGCCGAGACCGAGGCAGGAGAGGTTGAGCAGGCCGATCATGGCGGCCTGAGCCGGGTTGGCGTCGCCGGGCGGCTGCGCGGGGCCGTGCCCGGGCGGCGGCCCGTACGGCGGAGGCCCGTACCCCGGCGGCCCGAACCCGGGCGGCGCACCGGGCGGCGGCGGCCCGGTCCCGGCCCCGGCCCACCCGGGCGCGACGGCGGGCCCGGACGGGGCCCCGGACGCGGCGGCGAGCTGGGCGGTGGGCAGGTCCCGCGCAGTCGGCGCGGGCTCGGGCGGAGTGCCGGGCGGGGTACCGGCCGCCGCGGCGGCCGGCGTCGTCGTGGGCAGATCCTGTGGAACCTGCGGGCCCCCGGGTGGCGGCCCGAAGGCCGGCGTGGGCGTCCCCGCGCCCGGGGCGGCCGGACTCGCGGGCGCCGGAGGGGCCCAGGGCGGCTCGGGCGCGCCCGACGAGGCACCCGGAGAAGCAGCGGACGTCACATCGGGGCGCCCGCCCGGTCCCGGCGCCCCGCCCCCCTTCCCCAAGCCCCCGTCCCCCGGCGGTCTGTCGTTCGGTTCGGGACGCGCGTCGTTCGGTTCTTCCCCCACCACGGTTCCCCCTCGTGGTCCATGCGCGGTGACACCCCACCGCCGCTCTTCTTCCCTACCCTTCACGCTTCGCCCACACGCGTCCACCGTTCCGTGACGCCGGTGACGAACCTGCGACGCACCCCTACGGCATTCCGCCCCGCACAGGGCCTAAAGTCGCGGGGTGCCGTACGACCACCGGAACACCGCCCGCCGCACCCTCGCCCTCGTCCTCGCCGCCGCGGGCTGCTGTGCCGCGCTCGCCGGGTGCGCGACCTCACAGGCCTCGTCATCGAGCGGGAAGGCTCAGGGAGCACGAGGAACCGAGGGACCCCGGAGCGAGAGCGGAGCCCAGTCGCGGCCGCCGCTCGCCTCGCCCTCCACCGCCCCCCGGCCCACCCGCTCGCCGGGCGCCGCTCAGGCGAGCCGCTCGCTCGCCGGGAGGACCGTCGTCATCGACCCCGGCCACAACTCCGGCAATTTCAGCCATTCCGCTGAAATCAACCAAAAGGTCAACATCGGGACGACTCACAAGGAATGCGACACTACCGGCACCTCCACCAACGCCGGTTACACCGAGGCCACCTTCACCCTCGACGTCTCCCGCCGGCTGCGGGACCTCCTCACCGCACGCGGCGCCGAGGTCGTCTTCACCCATGACGGCGACCGCCCCTGGGGACCCTGCATCGACGAGCGCGCCCGGATCGGGAACGCGGCCCGCGCCGACGCCGTCGTCTCCGTCCACGCGGACGGTTCGGCCGCCGGCAACCGCGGCTTCCATGTGATCCTTCCCGCAAAGGTGCGCGCGGGCGCCGCCGACACCGCGAGGATCGTCGCCCCGTCCCGTACCCTCGGCGAGGGAATCGTGAAGACCTTCGCGCGCGCCACCGGCACCTCACCCGCCAACTACATCGGTGACGGTACGGGGTTGGACGTGCGGGACGACCTCGGCGGGCTCAACCTCTCGACCGTCCCCAAGGTCTTCGTCGAGTGCGGCAACATGCGTGACCCGAAGGACGCACAGCTGTTCACGTCGTCGACGTGGCGGCAGAAGGCGGCCCAGGGGCTGGCGGACGGCATCGCCACCTACCTCAAGGGGTAGAACCGACGGGCGATAGATTCGCTCCGTACCATGGGGCCGCCCCCGTGTCATGAACCTGAACGCCTCCCGATGCGACGACCGACGACCCGACGAAGGACTCTTACGTGAATATCCGCTCCCTCACCCGAGGCGATGGCGTGCTGATCGGTGCAGCGGTGGTGCTGTTCATCGCCTCGTTCCTCGGCATCGCGGGCTGTGACGCCAGCGCCGCCATCTGCGACAAGGTCGACACTCCGAACTCGTGGGAGTTCTCGTACCTCGGCTGGGGCACCTTCTTCGTCGGCATCGCCGGCGCCGCTCTCGTCGTCGTCTCCCGCTCCCTCCCGGAGCCCCGCAAGGTGGTCGGCCTGGACCTCGGCCAGGTCGGCACCTCGTTCACCATCGTGTCCGCCTGGACGCTGCTCATGTGGATCTTCGAGGCGAACAACGCCGGCGCCGGCCTGATCCTCGGCCTCATCGCCGCCCTGGCCGTGGCCGGTGCCGCCGTCGCCGGTCCGCTGGTTCCCGCCCTCAAGGCCCCGCTCGTCGGCGCGCCGAAGCCGCAGACCCCGTCGCCGTACGGCATGCAGCACGGCCAGCCGGGCCAGCAGGGCGTCCCCGGCGGCTACGGCTACCCGGGTGCGCAGCAGCAGCCGTACGGCGGGCCGCAGGACCCCTCGCAGGGTGCGGGCCAGCCGTTCGGCGCGCAGGCCGCCGCCCCGCAGCCGCAGGCCGCGCACCAGCCCGAGCCGCAGGCGGCCGCCCCGGCGCCGCAGCCGGCCGCGGACTTCGCGCCGTTCTGGTTCGCGGTCCCGGTCGCCCGTCCGCTGTACGCGGAGGACGGCTCGCAGGCGCCGATCGCCGAGCTGGCCCCGGGTACCTGGTACCTCGCGGTCGAGCAGCGCGGTCCGGCCCTGGTGGCCCAGACGCAGGACGGCCGCCGCGGCGTCCTCCAGGACACCACGGGCATCCAGCGCGGCTGACACCCGCGGCATCCCGCACACGGCCCCCCGCCCGGAATCCCTTCCGGGCGGGGGGCCGTTGCCGTACAGTCCCCGCAACACGTATCTGACGGAGCGTCAGAAAGGATGTGGGGCATGCGACTCGGACTCGCCCTCGGCTACTGGGGCCGCGGCCCCTCCCCCGCCCACCTCGACCTCGCCCGCGAGGCCGAGCGGCTCGGCTACGACTCCGTGTGGACCGCCGAGGCCTGGGGCTCCGACGCCTTCACCGCGCTGACCTGGATCGCCGCGCACACCAGCCGCATCCGGCTCGGCACCGCCGTCGCGCAGATGGCCGCCCGCGCCCCCACCACCACCGCGATGCACGCGCTCACCCTCGACCACCTCTCCGGCGGGCGCGTGCTGCTCGGGCTCGGCCTGTCCGGACCGCAGGTCGTCGAGGGCTGGTACGGGCGCCCCTTCCCCCGCTCCCCCCTGACCGCGACCCGCGAGTACGTGGACGTGGTCCGCCAGGTGCTGCGCCGCGAGGCCCCCGTACGGCTCGACGGACGCCACCACTCCCACCCGTACACCGGCCCCGACGGCACCGGCCTCGGCAAGGCCCTCAAGCCGATCACGCATCCGCTGCGCGCCGACGTCCCCGTCCTGCTCGGCGCCGAGGGCCCCAAGAACATCGCGCAGACCCTCGCCATCGCCGACGGCTGGCTGCCCCTCTACTGGACGCCCGACCGCTGGTCCGAGGTGTACGCCCTGCCGGACGCGCTCCCCGAGGGCTTCCTGGTCGCCCCCATGGTCCGGGCGCAGCTCTGCGAGGACGTGGCGGCCGGACTCCTCCCCGTCAAGGCGATGCTGGGCTTCTACATCGGCGGCATGGGGCACGCGGCCCGGAACTTCCACGCCGACCTGATGGGACGCATGGGGTACGAGAAGGAGGCCCGCCGCATCCAGGAGCTGTTCGCTGCCGGGCGGCGCGAGGAGGCCGTGCTCGCCGTACCGGACGCCTTCGCGGACGAGATCTCGCTCGTCGGCCCCCGGAGGCGGATCGCGGAGCGCCTGGAGAAATGGCGGCGGGGCCCGGTGACGGACCTCCTCGTCACGGCACCGGACCCCGCCACGCTCCGCCTCCTGGCGGAGCTCAGCTCGTAGCTCGGCCCATGGACTCAGCCGCCGAGTTGTGACGTGCTGGGCACCTGGTCCACGACCTCGGCACCGGCGCTCCTCCCCGCGTCCTTCACGCTGTTGATGACGTTCTCGAAGGCGCCGACGTCCGCGTCGCCCACCTCGCCCTTGCGGAGCTTCGCCCCCAGCTCCTTGAGCGACTCGATGCCCGCGGCGAGCGGCGCGACCGCCTTCGACAGCAGCGGGTCGCCCTTGGCGTTGTTCAGCGCCGCCTTGAGCCGGTTGTACGTGAACGCGCCCGCGAGGCCCGCCTTCACCAGGGCGAAGGTCCGCCCGTCCGCGCCCTTCTTGAACTTGCCGGCGCGGTACGGCTTCACGATCCACTGGTACGTGGCGCCCGCGGCCAGACCGGCGTTGGCCACGAACCGCGTCTTCGCCAGCTTCTGCTGCTCGAAGCTCGCCGAGGCCGACGGGGTCGCGGCGCTGCTGGTGCTCTTCGTGTCGTCGTTGCACGCCGCGGTGGTCAGGAGCAGGGTGCAGGACAGCAGCAGCGCCACGACTCCGCGTGAAACACCTCTGGGCATGACGGGACCTCCCTGGTGACGGTGCCGCCAGCCTCACCCGGGACCCCGGCGGCCGCCACCGGTGCGGATCCGTACGGGTTCCGCACGAGCCGCATACGGGTTCCGTACGGGTTCCGCCATCCCTGTCCCTGGACATCTCCGCAGGTCAGGGGCGAGGGACATCCCTCCGCATCCCTGGGACACCGTCACCTCTGGCACCGTCTCCGGACCCTCCCGACAGTGGATCTCCGGCCCGGGACGGATCCGGGCGCGGGAGGTCAGAGGAGTCGATGGTGAGACGCCGCGTGTGTACGGGGGGCGGCAGGTGCCGGTGGTACTACGGGAGGCCGGACGCCCGGCTGGGGCCGGGCATCGGCACCTACCGGGGGTACCGCTCGACGGCGGGCGTACCGCAGGAGCGGCTCGTGGTGCCGAGCGGGCGGGTGTCGCTGCTCATCGGTTTCGGCGGCGAGCTGAGGGTGCGCGGGGCGGGGCGGCACATCTCGCTGGTGTCGGGGCTGCACACCAAGGCGCGGGTCCTCGGGCACGGCGGCGACGTCCAGGGCGTGGAGCTCGCCCTCGCCCCCTGGGCGGCCCACCGGTTCTTCGGCGGCGCCCCGCTGGCGGAGCTCGCCGACGTCCTCGCCGACCCCGCCGAGGTGCTGGGCGACCGCGCCCGGAGCCTGAGCGAGGCCCTGGCGGACGCCCCGGGCTGGGCCGAGCGCTTCGCGCTGCTCGACGAGACGCTGCTGCGGTGGTCGGCGGGAGCGGACGGGGCCGACGGGCCCGCACCGGCCGTCCTGGAGGCGTGGCGGCTCCTGGAGCGGTCCGCCGGGACCCTGCAGATCCGCGAGGTCGCGGCGGCCACGGGCACCAGCCTGCGGCACCTGGAGCGCCGCTTCCGGGAACAGATCGGCCTCAGCCCGAAGCGGCTCGCCCGGATCCTGCGCCTGAACCGCGCGATCCGGCTGCTGGCGGCGGGCGGCAGGCCCGCCGACACGGCCGCCCGGTGCGGCTACTACGACCAGGCCCACCTCAGCCTCGAGTTCAAGTCGATGACCGGGCTGCCTCCCGGCCGCTTCCTCTCGGAGCGGGGGGCGTCGAGCTCCTGGATCGCGGGCTGAACCTGCGGATCCGGCGGTTTTCTCCAATACGGGACCGGGCGCCGGACGGAAGTCTTACGCCCGCGTGCGGTCGCGCACGCATCGCCGACAACAGAAGGAACGAAACATGGGCATGGTCACGGGGCTCCGCAAGAAGGCGGCGGTCGTCGCCGCCACCACCGCGCTGCTCATCGGCGGCGGTGTCGTCACCGCCACCTCGGCCTCCGCGGGCTACATGTGCGGCGCCGGATACCACTGCGCGTACTGGGCGCAGCTGGGCGACAGCGGCTCGCACGACTACTACAACAGCGACGCCAACTTCACCAACGACTACTTCAACGACAACCCCGGCACGCGCGGCTCCGGCGAGGTCGTGAACGACAACGTCAGGGCCGCCAGCAACTCCAGCACGGGCGGCTACGAGAGCCACTACTACCGCGACATCAACTACGGCGGCGGCCTGCTGTTCTGCGTGAACCCGGGCAGCCAGGTCTTCTACGGCAGCCTCGCGAGCTGGCAGGAGGCCCAGGCCAGCTCCCTCCTGCTGCGCCCGTCGACGACCATCCACTGCTTCTGAGCGAAGCCCGCGCACCACGCGTGAACGGGGGCCGGTGCTACAGGGGTGCACCGGGCCCCGCCCACTCTCCCGCCGACGAAAGGCATCCGCACCATGACCGGGACCCGTCGTCCCCGCCGTGTCCTGCTCACGCTCACCGCTGTCCTCGCGGGTGGAGCGGCCGTCGTCGGCGGCACACTGCTGGCCTCCGCCCAGGACGCGCCCCAGGTCTCCGACGAGGCACTCGTGTCGACGGCCGCCCTGGAGCGGCTGCACCGGCTGCCGCCCGTGACCGACCGCGTCTTCGCCTGGACCGGCGCCCAGGCCCGCAGCGCCGAGGCCCAGCGCCGGTACGCCATCGACTGCATGGCCCGCCAGGGCTTCCGGTACGCCCCGAAGGCCACGCCCCCGGCGGGCTCCGGCGAGGACGAACGGCCGCGTCCCTTCGGCCTGG
This sequence comes from Streptomyces sp. NPDC002463, assembly GCF_042889835.1. Lineage (NCBI taxonomy): Bacteria > Bacillati > Actinomycetota > Actinomycetes > Kitasatosporales > Streptomycetaceae > Streptomyces > Streptomyces sp. NPDC002463. The sequence continues at coordinate 47,060 of NZ_JBIARL010000002.1, read as the reverse complement.
AGACGCCCCCTTCCTCGACCCCGCCCGCCCCGGCGGAGCCCGGCGAGAAGCCGCCGAAGCCCGGCAGTCCCGAGGCCTCCCCCGCATACGCGAAGGCGCTCTTCGGCGACGAGGCCAAGCGGGTGACGGTCAAGGGCGACCTCGGCATGAGCGTGTCCCGGCCGGGAGACGGCTGCCTCGCCGAGGCCGAGACCCGCGTGCTCGGCGACGGCCGGGCCCGCTGGATCCGGACGCAGATCCTGCTCTACGAGGGCCAGGAGCAGGCCCGCGCGGCCCTGGAGAAGGACCCGAGGTTCCGGGACGCGACCGGCCGCTGGCAGCAGTGCATGGACCGGGCGGGCTTCCCTGGACAGAGCAACCCGCCGGCGCTGCTGAAGACCCTGCCCACCCAGCGGGCCCGCCTCGGCGGCCGCGACATCCTGCGGGCGGATCTGCGCTGCAAGAGCACGACCGGCTATCTGACCCTGGCCTACACCCGGCTCGCGGCCGTCCAGCAGGACTGGCTGGACCGGAACCCGGCCGTCACCAAGGACTGGACGGCCCTCCTCGCCCGCCAGGACGAGGCGGCGCGCGAAGTGCTCGCGGCACCCGCTACGGCTGCTGCGCCTTCTCCTCGCTCGGAATGAAGCGGCCGGTGCAGCTGCGCGGGCCGTTCTTCGGAAGGGCCGCGCAGACCCAGACCGAGCCGTCGTCGGGCGCCGCGATCAGCGGCGTGTAGACGTCCCGGTCGAAGTGCACGACGTCGGCCTGCGCGGCGCCGTCGGAGTTGTTGACGACGACGGTGGCACCGACCTGGGCGAAGGAGATCCGCCCCCAGGCGGCCCGGCAGGCCCGGCTGTAACGGAGCTCGATGACGAGGTCCTTGGGGATGGAGCCGGTGCGCACGGTGACGGCGTCGGCGCCGCAGTTCATCTTCTTCGGGTCACGGCCCTCGCAGTGCGTGAGGGTGCAGCCGGTGGCCGGTCCCGCGACCGTCACGACGGGCTGGGGACGGGGGGCGGCCGGCGGCTCGCCGGATCCGGAGAGGGCGCTGTAGGAGACCGCGCCCGCCACCAGGAGGACGGCGAGCACGACCGACGCCCACAGGACGCGGCGCCGCCGGAACACCGCCGTCCAGGACCCCGCTCGGCCCTCGGGCTCCACCCCGGCCCCGGCCTCCGCTCCGGCCTCGGGCTCGGGTGCCGCGCGCCGGGCCTCCTCCTCGGCCCAGAGCGCGAGCAGCGGAGCCGGATCGGTCCCGCAGAGCAGGGCGAGACGCTCCACGGCGTCGCGTGGCGGGAACTGCTTGCCGTTGACCCAGCGTTCCCACGACGACTTGGCGTAGTGCGTCTTCTCGCTGAGCTGGACGAAGCTGGATCCCGACGCCTTCTTCAGTGCGAGCAGCTCGCTCGCCAGGTCCTTGACCGACCCCGCACGGTCCATCTGTGACCGATTCTCCCTGTTATGCATGTCCATGCCAGCCATGAACGTGCATATCCTAGAGCGCGGTAAGGGGTGCTCCGCGCAAGGAAATGTGCGTGCGTCAAGCACTTATCGGGCCAGGTTCGGCCGGGGACTCAGGCGCAGCAGTCGGGCTCCAGGCCGACGGGCAGACGCTCGCCGCCGAAGACGGCGACGGTCGCCTCCTCGCCGCCGAGGGCCGCGACCGCGAGGAGGAGCGAGCCCGCGGTCCAGGCGGTCTGCTCCTCGGGCCACACGGCCTTGTCGGCCTCCGTGGCGCCCTCGAAGACGTACCCCGTCCAGTACATGCCGTTCCCGGCGCGCAGGTGCTGGATGTCCTGGAGGATCGTCAGGGCCCGGTCGGACTCCCCCGTCGCCCAGAGGGCGAGGGCCAGTTCGCAGCTCTCGCCGCCGGTGACCCACGGGTTCGGGACGACGCAGCGCACACCGAGGCCGGGGACGACGAACCGGTCCCAGTCGGCCTCGATGCGGGCGCGCGCGTCGGCCCCGGTGACCGCGCCGCCGAGGACCGGGTAGTACCAGTCCATCGAGTAGCGGGACTTGTCGAGGAAGCGCTCGGGATGCCGGCGGATCGCGTGACCGAGGGCCCCGGCGGCCAGCTCCCAGTCGGGCTGCGCCTCCTCGCGGACCTCGGCGATGGCGAGGGCGCAGCGCAGCGCCTGGTGGATCGAGGCGCTGCCGGTGAGCAGGGCGTCGCCCACCGGGGTGCCGTCGGGCTCGCGCTTCCAGCCGATCTGGCCGCCGGGCTGCTGGAGCCCGAGGACGAACTCGACGGCCGCGTAGACGGCGGGCCACATCCGGTCGAGGAAGGAGTCGTCGCCGGTGGACAGGTAGTGGTGCCAGACGCCGACCGCGATGTACGCGACGAAGTTGGATTCGAGGCTCCGGTCGGTGACCTGTTCCGGGTCGCCGTCGTGGTAGGCCGCGTACCAGGAGCCGTCGGGGTTCTGGTGGCGGGCGAGCCACGCGTAGGCGCGGGCCGCGGCGGCGTGCTCGCCGGCCGCGTCGAGCGCCATGGCGGCCTCGGTGTGGTCCCACGGGTCCAGGTGGTGGCCTCGGAACCAGGGGATGGCGCCGTCCTCGCGCTGCACCGCGAGTATCCCGGCCACGGTCTCGGCGGCCTGCTCGGCGGTGAGCACCCCGGGCAGGACGAGGTGCTCCGCGATCCGCTCGGGAGAGGTCACTTGGCGGCGTCCACGGTGTCGGCCTTCGCGAGGTCGGCCTTCGGGAGGTGGGGCTTGGTCGCGTACGCCACGAAGCTCTTGCCGACGACCGGGTTGAGCAGCTGCTCGGCGACCCGGGTCAGGGCGGGCTTCTTCATGATGTCCCAGACCAGGAGCTTGTGGTACGCGCGGACCGGCAGCGCCTTGTCGTTGTCGACGCCGAAGGCGCACTTCAGCCACCAGTACGGCGAGTGCAGGGCGTGCGCGTGGTGCGTGCCGTACGGCTTGAGGCCGGCCTGCCGGATCTTGCCGAGCAGCTCGTCGGCCTTGTAGATGCGGATGTGGCCGCCCTCGACCTCGTGGTACGCGTCGGAGAGCGCCCAGCAGACCTTCTCGGGGCCGTACCGGGGCACGGTGATCGCGATCCGGCCGCCCGGCTTGAGGACGCGGACCATCTCGGCGAGCACGCCCTTGTCGTCGGGGATGTGCTCCATGACCTCGGAGATGATGACGACGTCGAAGGACTCGTCGGGGAACGGCAGGTTGAGGGCGTCGCCCTCCATCGCGGTCGCGGTCGCGCCGACGGGGGCCTCCCCGGCCTCCTTCATGGCGGCGAACCACTTGGCGACCTCGCGGATCTCCTCGCCGTTCTGGTCGAGGGCCACGACCTGGGCACCGCGCCGGTAGCACTCGAAGGCGTGCCGCCCCGCGCCACAGCCCAGATCGAGCACACGATCACCGGGAGCGAGCGGGAAGCGAGTGAAGTCGACGGTCAGCACGAGACCCTGCTTTCGGGGTTGAGGAAGGTTGTGGGCAGGCGTTCCGCAGGGGCGGAACGGGTGGGCACAACCCACCCACCGGGTTGCACCCGGCGACGACGGCCAGGCGTCACCGGCGGACTCCGGCACCCTGCCGGGCCACGGCCTCGCGGTACAGCTCGGCGGTGCCCTGAGCCGCACGCGCCCAGGTGAACCGCTCCAGAACCCTGGCGCGGCCCGCGGCGCCCAGCCGCGCCCGCAGCTCCGCGTCGCCAAGGACCCGCCCGAGCGCAGCGGCCAGCGCCCCCGCGTCCCCCGGCGGCACCGCCAGACACGTCTCCCCGTCGGGCCCGGCAACCTCCGGAATCGCCCCACCGGTCGTCGCGACCAGCGCGGTCCCCGTCGCCATGCCCTCCGCGGCCGGCAGCGAGAACCCCTCGTACAGCGAGGGCACGCAGGCGACCTGCGCGGACCGGTAGAGGTCGACGAGCTCGGCGTCGCTGATGCCCTTGACGAACTCGACGGCGCCGTCGAGCCCGTACCGCTCGATGGCCTGGGCGACCGGCCCGTCCTCGGCGCGCTTGCCGACGACGACGAGGTGCGCGTCGGGGTTCTCGGTACGGAGCTTGGCGAGCGCCTCGACGAGGTGGACCAGACCCTTGAGCGGGACGTCGGCGCTGGAGGTGGTGACGATCCGGCCGGGGACCTCGGCGACGGACGGGTCCGGGGACCAGAGGTCGGTGTCGGCGCCGATGTGGACGACCTCGATGCGGTCCTCGCGGACGCCGAGGTGCTCGACGATCTCCTGGCGGGAGGTGCCGGAGACGGTGAGCACGGACGGCAGCCGGCGGGCGACCTTCTTCTGCATGCCGGTGAAGGCGTACCAGCGGCGGACGGAGGCGCGGCGCTTCCAGCCGTCGGCGGCATCGAGTTCGAGCTGCCGGTCGACGGTGATGGGGTGGTGGATCGTGGTGACGAGCGGCGCGCCGATCGCGCGCGGGCCGCCGAGGAGTCCGTACCCGAGGGTCTGGTTGTCGTGGACGACGTCGAAGTCTCCGCGGCGGGCGGCGAGCATGCGCCGGGCCCGCAGGGAGAAGGTGAGCGGCTCGGGGAAGCCGCCGGTCCACATGGTGGCGACCTCGAGGGCGTCGATCCAGTCCCGGTACTCCTCGCGCTTCGGGGTCCGGAACGGGTCCGGCGAGCGGTAGAGGTCGAGGCTGGCTATCTCGGTGAGGGGTACGCCCTCGTCGAGCGTCGGGTACGGCTGGGAGCCGATGACCTCGACGGTGTGCCCGAGGCGGGCGAGCTCGCGGGACAGGTGCCGGACGTAGACGCCCTGGCCCCCGCAGAACGGGTTCCCCTTGTACGTGAGGAGAGCGATCCGCAGCGGACCGTCACCGGCGGCGGTGACGCCCTGCCGGGGGCTTGCCTCTATGGCCTCAGCGGTCATTGCGCGACCCCCTTCGAGCGTACGTTTCGCCGGAGCGTAACCGCTCGCGCTAATCTAGAACAAGTTACAGACTTGAGCGTGCTTGATCCTTCAAGGAGCACAGAATCTACCGGCAGGTAGCTCCGTCGTGAGAGCCCGAACAGGTGATTCGCGCCACGGCGGGCGTGACGCCATACTGTCGCTCCCCACCGCACGGAAGACGCACGGAACGGGACCACATGACCGCAGTCGACAGAGCGGACCACAGACCGGCGTCACCGCCCCTCACGGAACGCCAGGAGGCGCGGCGCCGCCGCATCCTGAACGCCAGCGCCCAGCTCGCCGCCAGGGGCGGCTTCGACGCCGTGCAGATGCGTGAGGTCGCCGAGGCGGCGGGGGTCGCCCTCGGCACCCTCTACCGGTACTTCCCCTCCAAGATCCACCTGCTCGTGGCGACCATGCAGGACCAGCTCCAGCACATGCACACCACGCTGCGGAAGCGGCCGCCCGCCGGCGCGGACCCGGCGCAGCGGGTCGCGGAGACCCTGATGCGCGCGTTCCGGGCGCTCCAGCGGGAGCCGCAGCTCGCCGACGCGATGGTGCGGGCGCTGACCTTCGCCGACCGCAGCGTGAGCCCCGAGGTCGACACGGTCTCCCGGCTGACGACCGCGATCATCCTGGACGCGATGGGGGCGGAGCACCCGACCCCGGGCCAGCTCTCGGCGGTCCGGGTGATCGAGCACACCTGGCACTCGGCGCTGATCACCTGGCTGTCCGGACGCGCGTCGATCGCACAGGTGAAGATCGACATCGAGACGGTCTGCCGACTGATCGACCTGACGGCACCGGAGGCGTCGGAGGCATCGGCCTGAGACGTCCCGCCCGCGCCCCGGCGGCCCACCCGGCAGGAACCGACGGACCGAGCGGCCCCGCCCGCGCCCCCCGGCGGTCCAGCCGCCGGGGGGGCGCGGGCGGTGCGGGGTCAGGAGCCCTGCTGCGCCTTGGCGTTGCTCTTGGCGAGGACCGCCGCGCACTCCGGGCTACTGTCGACGGCCACGAACATCACCAGCTTCAGCGGGCCCGCCGAGTGGTTGCTGGCCTGGAGCTTCCAGCTGCTCTTCGTCAGCGACTTGATCACCGAGCCGCCCACACCGGAGCTCCGCTCCTCGGTCCAGCCGGTCCCGGTCAGCGTCGAGACCGTGGACGCGTACGACTTCGCCGGGTCGGCGGCCTTCTCGGCGTCGGCCGTCCAGCTGACCATGCAGTCCTTGGCCTCGGCCGGAACCTGCTCGCCCGAGGAGTCCTGCGTGAAGCCGGCCTCCGTCGCCGCGTCCGTCAACTCCTTGGTGACCGCGGCCGCGTCCAGCTTCTGGTCGCTCGAACCGCCCGCGCCGGAACCGCCCGTCGAGGCCGAACCGGCCGAGGAGGAACCGGCCGAGGACGAACCGCCCTTGTCGGCACCGCCCTCGCTGCCGCAGCCCGCGACGAGCAGAATCACACCGGCGGCCGCGGCCACCAACTTCGCCTTGCGCACAGCACTCCCAAATCAGCGCACACGAAGGCCTCTTGCCCCCGTACCAAGGGGCATAGTTTTGCACAAGGGAACGACAGTGCCGTCCCGCCCGGCCCTCCCCGTCACTCCTCCGGCGGGAACACCGGCTCGCCTCCGTCCGCCAGGGTGATGAGGATGGCCTCCACCGGGCAGCCCTCCGCCGCCGCGAGGAGGCGTTCGCCCGCGTCCGTCTCCGGCTCCACCGGGTGGGACTGGCGGGCTGCGTCGAGGCGGAAGCCGCCGGGGGCGTGGTTGACGCACATGCCGGAGCCGATGCAGACGCTCCGGTCGACCTCGACGTGCCAGCGGTCGCCCATCACGCGTCCCCGTATCCGGCCGGCAGGTGGATCATCTTGTGCTCCAGGTACTCGCCGAAGCCCTCGGGGCCGAACTCCCGTCCCACGCCGGAGTTCTTGTAGCCGCCGAAGGGGCCGAGCATGTCGAGGCTGAAGGTGTTGACGTTGAAGGTGCCGGTGCGGACCCGGCGGGCGAAGTCGATGCCGTGCTCGACGTCACCGGTCCAGACGCTGCCGGAAAGGCCGAAGTCGGAGTCGTTCGCGATCCGCAGGGCCTCTGCCTCGTCCCCGTACGGCAGGAGGCAGATGACCGGGCCGAAGATCTCCTCGCGGGCGATCCGCATGGAGTTGTCGACGTCGCCGAAGAGGGTCGGCTCGACGTACCAGCCGCGGTCGAGGCCGTCCGGGCGTCCGCCGCCGGTGAGGAGCTTCGCGCCCTCCGCCTGGCCGATCCCGATGTAGTCGAGGGAGCGCTGCTGCTGGCGCCGGGCGACGAGCGGTCCGACCTGGGTGGCCGGGTCGAGCGGGTCGCCGACGACGAGCGCGCCGGCCGCCGCGGCGAAGGCCTCGGCGATCTCCTCGTACCGCGCGCGGGGCGCGAGGATCCGGGTCTGGGCCACGCACGCCTGCCCGTTGTTCATCCAGGCGGCCGGGACGATCCCGGCGACGGCGGTCTCCAGGTCGGCGTCCGGCAGGATCACCGCGGCCGACTTCCCGCCCAGTTCGAGGGTGACGCGGGTGAGGTTGCGGGAGGCGACCTCCATGACCCGCTTGCCGGCGGCGACCGAGCCGGTGAAGGACACCTTGTCGACGCCGGGGTGCCCGACGAGGTACTCGCTGACCTCGCGGTCGGCGGGCAGGATCGACAGGACCCCTTCGGGGAGCCCGGCCTCCGCCGCGATCTCGCCGAGGATGTACGAGTCGAGGGGCGACTCCGGCGAGGGCTTGAGGACCACCGTGCATCCGGCGAGCAGCGCGGGCCCCAGCTTGGCGGCGGCGGTGAACTGCGGCACGTTCCACGGGACGACGGCCGCGACGACACCGACCGGCTCGCGCCGCACGAGCAGCGGCCCGAGGACGCCGCCGCGCCGCTCCTCGTACGGGAAGTCCCGGGCGACGGTGATCGCCGCGTCCCAGACCATCATCGCGCCGAGCGCCTGGGCGAGGACGGACCAGGAGTACGGGGAGCCGTTCTGCGCGCTGATGCAGCGGCCGATCTCCTCGTACCGCACGGCGATCGCGTCCTTGATGCGGGTGACGACGGCGATCCGCTCCTCGACCGTCATCCGCGGCCAGGGCCCTTCGTCGAAGGCCCTCCGGGCGACGGCGACGGCCCGGTCGACATCGGCCTCGGAGGCGTGCGGGACGCGGCCGATGACCTGCTCGGTGTGCGGGGAGATCACCTCGATGACCACGTCGCCGTGCGGGTCGGTCAACTCCCCGCCGATGAACAGCTTTCCGTGCTCCACAAGCTCGGTCATGACCGCTGCCTCCCGAGGAGATGGAATTGGCCCACTGGGTTTCCTGACGATGCTTCAGAACTGATACCAGTTCTAGTTATGGTGGGCAATGGCCGTACCGGTACGCAGAGACGAGGACGCTCATGACCCAGGTGACCGAGCACGGTGGTGGCGTCTGGTCCCTGCGGGTGCCCATCCCGGACAATCCGCTGGGCCACACCCTGGTCCACGTCCTCGACACCGACCGCGGCCCGGTCCTCGTCGACACCGGCTGGGACGACCCGGCCTCCTGGGGCGAACTCACCGGCGGGCTCGACGCGTTGGGTCTGTCCGTGCGGGAGATCCACGGCGTCGTCATCACCCACCACCACCCCGACCACCACGGCCTCTCCGGCCGGGTCCGGGAGGAGTCCGGCGCCTGGATCGCCATGCACGCCGCCGACACGGCCGTCGTCCGCCGCACTCGGGAGTCCGAACCCGGCACCTGGTTCGACTACCTCGCCCGCAAACTCGCCACCGTCGGCGCCCCCGAGGACCACATCGCCCCGCTCCGGGCCGCCCGCGCCGCCGGCCGGATGCGGACCCTGCCCGGTCTCCGCTCGGCCCTCCCCGACCGCGAGATCGTCCCCGGCGAACTCCTCGACCTGGCCGGACGCCGGCTGCGTGCCATCTGGACCCCCGGCCACACCCCCGGGCACGTCTGCCTCCACCTGGAGGAGGAGCACCCCTCCCGGCTGCCCGGCCACGGCCGGCTCTTCTCCGGCGACCACCTGCTGCCCGGGATCACCCCGCACATCGGCCTGTACGAGGACCCCGACGATGTCACCGAGACCGACCCCCTCGGCGACTACCTCGACTCCCTCGAACGGATCGGCCGCCTCGGCGTCGCCGAGGTCCTCCCCGCCCACCAGCACGCCTTCGCCGACGCCGCCGGCCGCGTCCGCGAACTCCTCGACCACCACGAGGAACGCCTCACCGGCCTCCTCGCCCTCCTCGCCACCCCGCTCACGCCCTGGCAGCTCGCCGAGCGCATGGAGTGGAACCGCCCCTGGGAGCAGATCCCGTACGGCTCCCGCAACATCGCCGTCAGCGAGGCCGAGGCCCACGTCCGCCGCCTGGTGAAGCTCGGACGCGCGGAGCCCGTGGCGGGCGCGGACCCGGTCACGTACATCGCGGTCTGAGACGTCAGGCCTTGAACAGGCGGATGAGCGACATGACCAGGACCAGGGGGGAGATTCCGCCGCCGAGCACCATCACCGGGATCGCCACCCACCACAGCCAGTGCTGCCCGCCGTGCTCGTAGTAGTCGTAGCCGTTGTGGACGAACAGGAACCACAGGAGGTGGAGGGTCAGTACGGCGATCAGCGCGATCCAGTAGAGGGCGACCCCGGCCGACCACAGCCGGACCCGGCCGGGCCGGACCGTGAGCAGCCGCCCCCGGTAGCCCTGGAGTCCGGCCGTCGCGGCGATCAGGAGCAGCGTCGCGGGGACGCGCCACCAGTCGTCCATCGCCCACTGGTAGGGGCCTTGCGCCTGGTCGGAGAGCGAGGGGTACGCCTCCGCCCGGCTCAGGAGATCGACCCCGCCCACGAGGAAGGCCACCATCGGCACGAGGTAGAACAGGCCGAACAGGGGCCTCCCCAGACCAGTGGTCAGCGCCCGCACGGCGCGCTCCCGCGCGGTCGGCACTCCGGTCGAGGAGGCCCGGGCCCGCGGCGCGGAGGCGGCCGGCCCCCGGACAGCGGCGCGGGGCGGGGGCAGAACGGCTGTGGGGGGCGGCGGAGGGAGGACGGTGGTGGCGGCGGTCGCGGGCGCCGTCCCCGTACTCGAACCCGTGGGCACCGAAGCGGGCCCGGCATCCGGCTCGAACTCCGTCTCCGCGTTGAGCAGTTCCTCCGCCTTCTGCGCGATCGCCGCGACCACCGGCGCCGGCAGCCAGCTCCCCGAATCCTCCCGGTGGGCGTCCGCGGCCGCCGCCAGCTCGGTCACCTGCGGGCGGTCCTCCGGCCGTTTGGCCAGGCAGCGCCGTACGAGCTCCGCGAACGGCCCCTCCACCCCGGCGAGGTCGGGCTCGTGGTGGACGAGCCGGTACAGCAGCTCCGCCACCGAACCGCCACCGAAGGGTCCGCGCCCGGTCGCCGCGAAGGCCAGCACCGCGCCGAGCGAGAAGAGGTCGGCCGCGGGTCCGACCGTCCGCCCCTCCGCCTGCTCGGGCGACATGAAGCCGGGTGAGCCGACGACCAGGCCCGTCCCCGTCAGGGCCGTCTCGTCGGCGGAGCGGGCGATGCCGAAGTCGATGAGCAGGGGTCCTGACGGCGAGAGCAGGACGTTCGACGGCTTGACGTCCCGGTGCACGAGCCCCGCCCGGTGCACGCCGTCGAGGGCGTGCGCGAGGCCGGAGAGCAGCCGCCAGAGGGCCGGTTCGGGGAGGGGGCCGTGCGCCAGGACGGCCTCGGAGAGCGCGGGACCCGGCACGTACGCGGTGGCCAGCCAGGGCACCTCCGCGTCCGGGTCGGCGTCGAGGACCGGGACCGTACCGGCTCCGCGTAAGGACTGGGCGGCCCGCACCTCGCGGGCGAAGCGCGTCCGGAAGCCCGGGTCACCGGCGAGCGCGCCGTGCACCACCTTCAGCGCGACCGTCCGGCCGCCGCGCGAGCGGCCCAGGTAGACGCGGCCCATGCCGCCCTCGCCCAGCCGGTAGAGGAGCCGGTAGGGACCGACCGTCCCCGGGTCGCTCTCGGCCAACGCCCGCATTCCGCACCCCCGTGAAGACGCCGTCGTCGTGGTGTCGTGGCGGCGTCAGCATGGCACAGCGACGAGCTCCCGGGGAGCGTCCTTCCCCACCCGGTGTGAAGCGCCTCCCACCCCCGGAGCGGCGGGCATACGGGCCGGTAGAGTGGGCCCGTCGTCATCATGCCCGTACGGGGGGAAGCCGGTGGAAATCCGGCACCGACCCTTCCCCGAGCTCTCGGCTTCGCTCGAGCAGGGGACACCCCGTTCCGTGAGCCGTCTCTCCCGAGATCGGCACGTCGGAATGCCCCGCCCGGGACGTGACCGCCGGCACCGTCGAGGAATACGGAGCCGGAGCCTGGTGCCCCGAGGCGTGCCGGTGCCCGGCCGCAGGAGAGGGCCCCATGAACACCGTCCGCCGCGGCGCCGCCGCGCTCGCCGCCGCCGCAGTCGCGCTCGGCACCGGAGCGGCCTTCCCGGCCGCCGCCGCGCCGTCCCCGACCCCCTCGACCGGCACCCTCCCGGCCGGCCTGTACGGCACGAAGGACCCGACGTACGACGGTGTCTGGCGTCAGTCGCTCGCCTTCCTCGCCCAGCGCGGCACCGGTTTCCAGCCCGCCGACCAGGCCGTGAGCTGGCTCCTCGGCCAGCAGTGCGAGGACGGCTCGTTCGCCTCGTACCGCGCGGACGTGTCGAAGCCCTGCGACGAGAAGACGATGCGGGACACCAACGCCACCGCCGTCGCCGTCCAGGCGCTCCGCGCCGTGCGCGGCCAGGCCGCCGCCCCCAGCGCGATCGACAAGGCCGTCAAGGCCGGTTCCGACTGGCTGCGGACCGTGCAGAACAAGGACGGCGGCTGGGGCTACGGCGTCGGCGGCCCGAGCGACGCCAACTCCACGTCGGTCGTGATCGGCGCGCTCGCCGCGATCGGCGTGCGGCCCGGCTCGTTCACCTCCGCCGAGGGCCGCAGCCCGTACGACGCGCTCCTGACGTTCGCCCTGCCGTGCTCGGACAAGGAGGGCGCGGGAGCGTTCGCGTACCAGCCGGACAAGACGGGCAAGCTCCTGGCCAACGCCGACGCCACCGCGGCGGCGACCCTCGCCGGGCTCGGCAAGAGCGTCGTCGCCACCAAGGCCTCCCCCCAGCAGCCGCCGGCCTGCACCGACCTGTCGAAGCCGACCGTCGGGCGGGCCGCGCTGAACGGCGCCTCCTACCTGTCGAAGGCGCTCGCGAAGACCGGCCACCTCACCCTGCCGCCCATGCCGGGCGCCACCGACACCACCGAGCAGCCCGACATAGGCAACACCGCCGACGCGGTCGTCGCGCTCGCCGCCGCCGGTGCCACCAAGGAGGCCGAGCCGGCCCTGACGTGGCTGGAGAAGAACTCCGCGGCCTGGGCGAAGGAGGGCGGCCCGGCCGCGTACGCGCAGCTGATCCTGGCGGCCCGCTCGACGGAGACCGACCCGCGCAGGTTCGGCACGACGGACCTGGTCGAGCAGCTCAACGCCACCGGCCCCGCGCCGAAGGCCCCGGACACCTCCGCCTCCTCCACCGAGGACGAGTCCGGCTTCGACGTCTGGTGGATCATCGGCATCGGCACGGTCCTCGCCGTCGGCATCGGCTTCCTCGTGAGCGGCCGCAAGAAGTGAGCGCGGCGACGAGGGCCGCGGGTGCCGTGACCGGGGCGCTCCTGACCCTGACGGCGGTCGCGGCGGCCCCCGCGCAGGCGGCCGGTTACCGCTACTGGTCGTTCTGGGAGAGCGCCGGCGGAAAGCCGTGGACGTACGCCACGCAGGGTCCGGCGACCGCCCGGCCCGCCGACGGCGACGCCCTCGGGTTCCGGTTCGCGATCAGCAACGGCACGGACGACATGTCCCGGCCCTCCGTCACCCCCGACTTCTCCGGGATCTGCGGGGGTGTGGAGAAGAAGGACGGCACGAAGCGGATCGCGGTCGTCGTCGACTTCGGCGGTCCGCTGGACGCGCCGCCCGGCGAGACCCCGCCGAAGAAGCTGATCGAGGTCGGCTGTGCGCAGGTCCGCGAGGACGCGACGGGCGCGGAGGCGCTGGCCGCGGTGGCGAAGCCGCTGCGGTACGACAGCGCGGCCATGCTGTGCGGGATCGCGGGCTACCCGGCGCGGGGCTGCGGCGAGCAGGTCACGGAGAAGGCGTCCGCCGCACCCGCCGCACCGAAGGCGGAGGCCTCCTCCGACGGCGGCGGCCCGTCCTTCGGCGTGCTCGCCGGCGGCGCGGCCGTCCTGGCCCTCGGCGGGGCGGCGATATGGAAGGCCCGCCGGCGCCGATGAGTGGCGCCGTCCGTGTCCTTGCCGCCCCCGAGGCGAGCCGGGCCAACGCCCTGCACGCGGGCGCGTGGTGGCTGTGGGCGCTCGGCCTGGCCGTCGCCGCCTCCCGGACCACGAACCCGCTGCTGCTCGGGCTGCTCGTCGGGGTGGCCGGATATGTGGTGGCGGCCCGGCGCACGGACGCGCCCTGGGCCCGTTCGTACGGCGCGTTCGTGAAGCTCGGCCTGTTCGTGGTGGCCCTGCGGGTGGTGTTCTCGCTGCTGCTCGGCTCCCCCGTCCCCGGTACGTACGAGCTGTTCACGCTGCCCGAGGTGCCGCTGCCCGACTGGGCCCAAGGGGTACGGATCGGGGGCCGGGTGACGGCCGAACAGCTGGTGTTCGCGCTGTACGACGGCGCCAGGCTGGCGACCCTGCTGATCTGCGTGGGCGCCGCGAACGCCCTCGCCAACCCGGCGCGACTCCTCAAGTCGCTGCCGGGCGCGCTGTACGAGGCGGGGGTCGCCGTCGTCGTGGCGATGACCTTCGCGCCGAACATGGTCGCCGACGTGGCCCGGCTGCACACCGCCCGCCGGCTGCGCGGCCGGCCCACGGGCGGGGTGCGGGCGGTGCTCCAGATCGGCCTGCCGGTCCTGGAGGGGGCCCTGGAGCGGTCGATCGCGGTCGCCGCGTCGATGGACGCGCGCGGGTACGGGCGGACGGCGCAGGTCCCGGCGGCGGTACGCCGCACCACGAACGTCCTGACCCTGGGCGGACTCCTCGGCGTGTGCGCCGGCTCGTACGGGCTGCTCGCGGCGGAGGGCGCGGGGTACGGGCTCCCGCTGCTCGGCGCGGGGCTGCTCGCCGCGATGGCCGGGCTCCGGCTCGGCGGCCGCAGGACCGTCCGTACCCGCTACCGGCCCGACCGCTGGGGCGCGCGGGCCTGGCTGGTCGCGGGCTCCGGGATGGCGGTCGCGGTCCTGATGATCCGGGCGAACGCGTACGCCCCGGAGGCGCTGCACCCCGGGGTCGTCCCCCTGGAGGCGCCGGAGCTGCCGCTGTGGCCGGCGGTGTCGGTCCTGGTGGGCCTGGTGCCGGCGTTCGTGGCGCCCGTACCCGTATCCAAGGAGAACGTGTGATCCGCTTCGAGAACGTCTCCGTGAGGTACGAGGACGACGCCGAACCGACCCTGCGGAACGTGGACCTCACCGTCCCCGAGGGGGAGCTCGTGCTCCTCGTCGGCCCCTCGGGCGTCGGCAAGTCGACGCTCCTCGGCGCGGTCTCCGGTCTCGTCCCCCACTTCACGGGCGGCACGCTGACCGGACGGGTGACGGTCGACGGCCGCGACACCCGCACGCATCCGCCGCGCGAGCTCGCCGACCTGGTGGGCACGGTGGGGCAGGATCCGTCCGCGCACTTCGTCACCGACACGGTCGAGGACGAGCTCGCGTACGGCATGGAGTCCCTGGGCCTCGCGCCCGGCGTGATGCGCCGCCGGGTCGAGGAGACCCTGGACCTCCTGGGCCTCGCGGAGCTCCGCGACCGCCCGATCGCCACGCTCTCCGGCGGCCAGCGCCAGCGGGTCGCGATCGGCTCCGTCCTGACCCCGCACCCCAAGGTCCTCGTCCTCGACGAACCGACCTCCGCGCTCGACCCCTCGGCGGCGGAGGACGTCCTCGCGGTCCTCCAGCGCCTGGTCCACGACCTCGGCACGACGGTCCTCCTCGCGGAACACCGCCTGGAGCGCGTCGTCCAGTACGCGGACCAGGTCCTCCTCCTGCCGGAGGCGGTCATGGGCCCGCCGGCGGAGATCATGGCGGTCTCGCCGGTACATCCGCCGGTGGTGGCGCTGGGGCGGGTGGCGGGGTGGGATCCGCTGCCGCTTACGGTGCGGGATGCGCGGCGGCGGGCGACGCCGTTGAAGGCGAGGCTGGAGGGGCGGGTTCCCGAGAATCCAGCCCCGCCGGCGTTCGAGGCGCGGGGGTCCGGGGGCGGAGCCCCCGGTTTCGGGAAGTGGGGGTCCCCCCACGCCCTCGGGCGTAGGGGGAGGAGTGGGGGCTTCTCCCTGTTCCGACGACGCCGCGCCCGCCCCGCACCCGCACCCGCCACGGCCCCCCTCCTCCTCACCGAACGCCTCGCCGTCCGCCGCGGCCGCGTCGAGGCCCTCCGCCGCATCGACCTGACCGTCGCCCCCGGCGAGACCGTCGCCCTCATGGGCCGCAACGGCGCGGGCAAGTCCACCCTGCTCTCCACGCTCGTCGGCATGATCGAGCCGACGGCCGGCAGCGTCCGGGTCGCCGGCCGGGCCCCGCACGCCACCGACCCCCGCGACCTGATCCGCCAGGTCGGCCTCGTACCGCAGGAACCGAGGGACCTCCTGTACGCGGACACCGTCGTGGCCGAGTGCGCGGCGGCCGACGCGGACGCGGGCGCGGAGCCGGGGACCTGCCGGGCCCTGGTGGAGGAACTGCTGCCGGGGGTCGCGGACGACACGCACCCCCGCGACCTGTCCGAGGGCCAGCGGCTGGCCCTCGCGCTGGCCGTGGTCCTGACGGGCCGCCCGCCGCTGCTCCTGCTCGACGAGCCGACGCGCGGCCTGGACTACGCGGCGAAGGCCCGGCTCGTGACCCACCTGAGGACCCTCGCCGCGGACGGGCACGCGATCGTGCTCGCGACGCACGATGTGGAGCTGGCGGCGGAGCTGGCGCACCGGGTGGTGATCGTCGCGGACGGCGAGGTGGTCGCGGACGGCCCGACGGCCGAGGTGGTGGTGTCCTCGCCGGCGTTCTCGCCGCAGGTGGCGAAGATCCTGGCGCCGCGGCCGTGGCTCACGGTCGAGCAGGTGGAGGCGGCCCTGTGAAGACGGCACGTCCCCTCCGCCTCGGCCCGCGCTCGGTGGCCGCACTCCTCCTCGTCTCCCTCGTCGGTCTGATCGGGATCGGCTGGCCGCTCTTCGCCGACAGGACGGCGGCGGTCACGAACCACGCGGCCGACGCCCCCTGGCTCTTCGCCCTGCTCCTCCCCCTCCTCATCGCGGTCGTCGTGGCGACGATCGCGGACTGCGGGATGGACGCGAAGGCGGTGGCGATGCTGGGCGTGCTCGCCGCGGTGGGCGCGGCGCTGCGCCCACTGGGAGCGGGGACGGCCGGTCTGGAGCCGATGTTCTTCCTGATGGTGCTGAGCGGCCGGGTCCTCGGGCCGGGCTTCGGTTTCGTCCTGGGTGCGGTGACGATGTTCGCGTCGGCGCTGCTCACGGGCGGGGTGGGTCCGTGGATGCCGACGCAGATGCTGGCGATGGGCTGGTTCGCGATGGGCGCGGGGCTGCTGCCGGGCCCGGACAGGCTGCGGGGGCGGGCCGAGCTGCTGATGCTGTCCGCGTACGGATTCGTGGCGGCGTTCGCGTACGGCACGGTCACCAACCTCTACGGCTGGGTGACGGTCGGCGGCATCGGCCAGGCGATCTCCTTCGTGCCCGGGGATCCGGTGCACGAGAACCTGGTCCGTTTCCTCGCGTACGTCCTCGCCACCTCCCTCGGCTGGGACCTGGGCCGCGCCGCTCTGACGGTCGTCCTGACGCTCACGGTCGGCGGGACGCTCCTGAGGGCGCTGCGGCGGGCCACGCGGCGGGCGAACTTCGAGGCCCAGGTCACATTCGAGGCCCCGGAAGAGGCCTCCCCGAGTGAGGCGCCCCATAGGACGTACGTCACGTACGAGGCGAAATAGTAGACGGTCAGACCTGACCAAACCGCCTCACAGCAGGCCACGACCTGCGAAAACACCGCACACCCACCCACCCTCGCCGACCCCCCGGGTCCGAACCTCCCTCGTACTGGGGGTCCTTGCCCGGCCGTTCCGACCCTGCTTCTCTGGTGGACGTCGCCAGGCAGCCGGTGCTCAGGACATCTCGTCCGAGAGCGCCACGGCAGGCCGGTTCCCCCAGCTTCCGGGTCTCCCGGGCTCTGGTTCCGGCATGCCGAAAGCGCCCGGCGCGACCCTTGTCCCCGACGTTAGGTAAGACGTTTTGTTCCGCTCGATCGCCACTCGTGTCAACGCCCACAAGAAGACCTTCGCCGTCTCCGCCGCCGTGCTCGTCGGCACGTCGGCCGCGGTGATGGGCACGACGGGTTCGGCCTCGGCCGCCTCGGAGCAGGAGATCGCCCGCCAGATCGTCCCGCCGGCGCAGTTCGCGTCCTTCAGCAAGATCGTCGAGCACGAGTCCGGCTGGAACCACACCGCCACCAACTCGTCCTCGGGCGCCTACGGCCTGGTCCAGGCCCTCCCGGCCTCCAAGATGGCCTCGGCCGGTTCCGACTGGAAGACGAACCCCGCCACCCAGATCAAGTGGGGTCTCAACTACATGAACGAGCGCTACGGCTCCCCGAACGCCGCCTGGGCGTTCTGGCAGGCCAACGGCTGGTACTAAGAAGCACCTGCCGCAGCGCGCATCCGCAAGGCCCCGCCCTCCTCACGGA
Organism: Streptomyces sp. NPDC002463; assembly: GCF_042889835.1. Lineage (NCBI taxonomy): Bacteria > Bacillati > Actinomycetota > Actinomycetes > Kitasatosporales > Streptomycetaceae > Streptomyces > Streptomyces sp. NPDC002463. The sequence goes on along the minus strand of NZ_JBIARL010000002.1, from coordinate 29,461 downwards.
GGGGCGGGGCCTGCGGCGTTTTCCGGGCCGCTCTCCCTCTCGTCCGCGCCGCTCTCCCTCTCGCGAGATTTAGTAGACCGGTCGTCTAGCCTCGTCTAGTGTTCCCGGCATCGGCGGCCCCCACCGGACGGTCCGCCGCGACACCGGAGGTGGCCCATGCCCGCACACCCCGCACACCCCGTCCTCCCGCCCGGCCGCTTCGGCGAGCTCGTCGGGATCCCGCTCCCCGTCGTCCAGGGCCCCTTCGGCGGGGGCCTCTCCTCCGTCGAGCTGGCCGCCGCCGTCTCCGAGGGCGGCGGCCTCGGTTCGTACGGGGCGCACATCCACACCCCCGAGGAGATCACCGCGCTCGTGGCCGCGCTCCGCGCCGCGACCGGCCGCCCCTTCGCCGTCAACCTCTGGGTGCCTCAGGAGGGAGAGCGGGCCGAGCTCCCCGCCTCCGCACTCGCCGAGCACGTCGAACGGCTTCGCCCGTACTACGAGGAGCTGGGGGTCCGGCCGCCGAGCGCCGAGGACGTACGCGCGTGGCCCGACTTCGACGCGCAGCTGGACGCCCTGATCGCGGCCGCCCCGCCGGTGATCAGCCTGGTCATGGGCCTGCCTCCCCGGCGCCTGGTCACGGAGGCCCGGCGGCGCGGGATCGTCGTGCTCGGCACGGCGACGACGGTGGAGGAGGCGGTGGCCCTGGAGGAGGCCGGGGTGGACGCGGTCGTCGCCTCGGGCAGCGACGCGGGCGGTCACCGGGGCGCGTTCCTCCGTCCCGTACGGGAGTCCCTGGTCGGCACCTTCTCGCTCGTCCCGCAGGTGGCGGACGCGGTGACGGTCCCGGTGGTCGCGGCGGGCGGGATCGCCGACGGGCGCGGGGTCGCCGCCGCGCTCGCGCTCGGCGCGGACGCCGTCCAGGTGGGCACCGGCTTCCTCGCCGCGCGCGAGTCGGGGGCGAGCGAGGCGCACCGGCGGGTCCTCGGCACCCCTCGGGCCCGGACGACCGTGCTCACCCGGCTCTTCTCGGGGCGCCCGGCGCGGGGCATCCCGAACGGCTTCGTCCGGGAGATGGCGGCCCACGAGGAGCTCGTACCGCCGTATCCCGTGCAGAACGCGCTGATGGGGCCGATCCGCCGGGCCGCGGCGGAGCGGGGCCGGCCCGAGTACGTGAACCTCTGGGCCGGCCAGGCGGCGGCGCTGGCGCGTGAGCCTTCGGCCGCCGCGTACCTCTCCGCCCTCGTCGAGGACGCGGTCAAAGCCGCTGGATGATCGTCCCGGTCGCGAGCGCCCCGCCCGCGCACATGGTGATGAGCGCGAACTCCTTGTCGGTGCGCTCCAGTTCGTGCAGGGCGGTGGCGATGAGCCGGGCCCCGGTGGCGCCGACGGGGTGACCGAGGGCGATGGCGCCGCCGTTGACGTTGACCTTCTCCAGATCCTGGTCGAAGACCTGCGCCCAGCTCAACACCACCGACGCGAAGGCCTCGTTGATCTCGACGAGGTCGATGTCCTTGAGTGACATCCCGGCCTTGCCGAGGACCGCCCGCGTCGCGTCGACCGGCCCGTCCAGGTGGAAGTGCGGGTCGGCGCCGACGAGGGCCTGGGCGACGATCCGGGCGCGCGGCTTCAGCTTCAGGGCGCGGGCCATGCGCTTGGAGGCCCACATGACGGCGGAGGCGCCGTCGGAGATCTGCGAGGAGTTCCCGGCGGTGTGGATGGCGGTGGGCATGACGGGCTTGAGGCGGCCCAGGCCCTCCATGGTGGTGTCACGCAGGCCCTCGTCGCGGTCGACGAGCCGCCACATGCCCTGTCCGGCGGCCTGTTCGGCCTCCGTGGTGGGGACCTGGACGGCGAAGGTCTCGCGCTTGAAGCGCTCCTCGGACCAGGCGACCGCGGCCCGTTCCTGGGAGAGCAGACCGAGGGAGTCGACGCGCTCGCGGGTGAGTCCGCGGCGGCGGGCGATGCGCTCGGCGGCCTCGAACTGGTTGGGCAGGTCGACGTTCCACTCGTCGGGGAACGGTTTGCCGGGACCGTGCTTGGAGCCGGAGCCGAGCGGGACGCGGGACATGGCCTCGACGCCGCAGGAGATCCCGATGTCGATGACGCCGGCCGCGACCATGTTGGCGACCATGTGGCTGGCCTGCTGGGAGGAGCCGCACTGGCAGTCGACGGTGGTGGCGGCCGTCTCGTAGGGCAGGCCCATGGTGAGCCAGGCGGTGCGCGCCGGGTTCATGGACTGCTCGCCTGCGTGGGTGACCGTACCGCCGACGATCTGCTCGACGCAGTCGGCGTGGATGCCGGTGCGCCCGAGGAGTTCGCGGTAGGTCTCGCCCAGGAGGTAGGCGGGGTGGAGGTTGGCGAGCGCGCCTCCGCGCTTGCCGATGGGGGTGCGTACGGCTTCGACGATGACGGGTTCCGCGGCCATGAGCTCGTCCTCTCCTCGACCGGACGGGGTGTCCCGGCACCCCGGTCGGTCGGCGTCACGGGGAACTAGTACGCGTTCTAGTTCTGAGTGCAGTCTTATGACTGCTACCGCCGGTACGCAAGGGTCCGGGACGCAACAGTTCCCGTTCCGCCCCTTGCTACTTGTAGAACTCGTTACTAACTTTCCCGGCAACTTCTGATGGTCCATCAGATATGGAGAGTGTTGCCGATGGCCTGCCCCCATCTCCCCGGAGGTCGACTCCCCGAAGGGCATCTCCCCCAGGGGCTCCCCGAGGGGTTCGACGCCACCGACCCCGATCTGCTCCGCGACCGCGTCCCCTTCCCGGAGTTCGCCCGGCTGCGGCAGACCGCGCCCGTGTGGTGGTGCCCCCAGCCGGCCGGCGTCACCGGCTTCGCGGACAGCGGGTACTGGGCGGTCACGCGCCACGCGGACGTCAAGTACGTCTCCACCCACCCCGAACTGTTCTCCTCGAACGAGAACACCGCCGTCATCCGCTTCAACGAGCACATCAGCCGCGACCAGATCGAGGTCCAGAAGCTGATCATGCTCAACATGGACCCGCCCGAGCACACCCGGGTTCGCCAGATCGTCCAGCGCGGCTTCACCCCCCGCGCGATCCGGAACCTGGAGACCGCCCTGCACGACCGCGCCCGGGCCATCGTCGCCGAGGCGAAGCGCGACACGGACGCCGACGGCACCTTCGACTTCGTCACCCGCGTCGCCGTCGAACTCCCCCTCCAGGCCATCGCCGAACTCATCGGCGTCCCCCAGGAGGACCGCTCCCGGATCTTCGACTGGTCGAACAAGATGGTCGCGTACGACGACCCCGAGTACGCCATCACCGAGGAGATCGGCGCCGAGGCCGCCATGGAACTCATCGGCTACTCGATGAACATGGCCGCCGCCCGCAAGGAGTGCCCCGCCGCCGACATCGTCAGCCAGCTGGTCGCCGCCGAGGGCCAGGGCAACCTCTCCTCCGACGAGTTCGGCTTCTTCGTGCTCCTGCTCGCCGTCGCCGGCAACGAGACCACCCGCAACGCCATCAGCCACGGCATGCACGCCTTCCTCACCCACCCCGACCAGTGGGAACTCTTCAAGCGCGAGCGGCCCGCGACCGCCGCCGAGGAGATCGTGCGCTGGGCGACCCCCGTCGTCTCCTTCCAGCGGACCGCGACCCAGGACACCGAACTCGGCGGGCAGAAGATCCGCAAGGGCGACCGGGTCGGCCTCTTCTACTCCTCCGCCAACAACGACCCCGAGGTCTTCACCGACCCCGAACGCTTCGACATCACCCGCGACCCCAACCCCCACCTCGGCTTCGGCGGCGGCGGACCCCACTTCTGCCTCGGCAAGTCCCTCGCGATCAAGGAGATCGAGCTGATCTTCCACGCGATCGCCGACACCCTGCCCGACCTCACCCTCGTCGGCGAACCACGCCGACTGCGGGCGGCCTGGCTGAACGGCGTGAAGGAACTCCGGGTCCGCACCGCATGACCCCTACCGGCGGAACCGGATCTTCCCCGGGTACGTCTGAGCTCCCATGCGGGGGACACACAGCAGAATCCTGACCACCATCATCGCGCTGCTCGCGCTCCAACTCGGCTCGCTCGTCGCACCGGCGTACGCCTGCGGCTGCGGCGCCATGATCCCGGACAAGGCCCAGCGCATCGGCGTCGACCGGGAGGAGTCGGCCGTCCGCTGGGACGGCCACACCGAGACCGTCGTCATGCGCTTCAACGTCCACGGGAACGCCAAGCGCGCGGCCTGGATCATGCCGGTGCCGGGCCGCGCCGACGTCCGTCTCGGCGACCCGGCGCTCTTCGACGAACTCGACCGGCTCACCGAGCCCGAGCAGCGCGACCGGTACTACTTCTGGCCGCGCGAAGGCGACTGGCCGTTCGACGCCACGAACGGGGACGGGGCCGCCGCCGCACCACCCACCATGGGCGGCGTCGGCGTCGTCGGACGCGAACGGCTCGGCCCCTTCGACGTGGCCCGGCTCACCGCCACCGACCCCGAGGCCCTCGGCGACTGGCTGCGCACCAACGGCTTCGACCTGCCCGAGCGGCTCACCGGCGCCCTCCAGCCGTACGTCGAGCGGAAATGGGAGTACGTCGCCGTCCGCCTGGCCCCGCAGGAGCAGGGCGCGATCCTCTACGGCGAACTGACCCCGCTGCGGATCGCCTTCGCCTCCCCCGAACTCGTCTACCCCATGCGCCTCTCCCGCCTCGCCCGCACACCCCAGACGCTCGGCCTCTACGTCCTCGCCGACCACCGGATGGAGCCCCGCTCCCCCATCGGCGGCGACCGCCCCGAGGTGACGTTCGCCGGCCCGATCGAGCGGCCCGAGGGCGCCGTCGCGGAGCTCGCGGGCGACCGGCCGGTCCGCCTGACCGTCCTGGAGCAGCACTTCCCGCACCCCGAGCGGATCGACGACGACCACCACCTGCGGACCGTCGCCGACACGCCGTACCGCGAGACCGAGTACACCGACCGGCTGCTGACCCTGGGCGGCGTCCCGGCCTGGCTCCTGACGGTCGGCGGCGGCCTGCTGCTCGCGGCACTGCTCGCCGTACGGGTGAAAAGGCGGCGTCCGGCCGGGGCCCCAGGTGTACGTTCCTCCGCATGACGAACCCTCAGTGGACGGCAGTGGACCACTACTTCACCGAGACGATCGCCCCCGCCGACGAGGCACTCACGGCAGCGCTCGCCGACTCCACGGCGGCGGGCCTGCCGGAGATCGCCGTCGCCCCCAACCAGGGCAAGCTGCTCCACCTGCTCGCCTCGATCCAGGGCGCGCGGAACGTCCTGGAGATCGGCACCCTCGGCGGCTACAGCACGATCTGGCTGGCCCGCGCGCTGCCCGCCGACGGCCGGCTGATCACCCTGGAGTACTCCCCGGCGCACGCGGACGTGGCCCGCGCCAACATCGCCCGCGCCGGCCTCGACAAGATCGTCGAGGTCCGCACGGGCGCGGCCCTGGACACCCTTCCGCAGCTGGAGACGGAGGGCGCGGGCCCCTTCGACCTGGTCTTCATCGACGCGGACAAGGTCAACAACGCGCGCTATGTGGCGTGGGCGCTGAAGCTCTCCCGTCCGGGCACGGTGATCGTCGTCGACAACGTGGTGCGCGAGGGCAGGATCGCCACCCCGCACCCGGACGACCCGGCGATCACCGGGACCCGCGAGATGTTCGACCTGATCGCCGCGGAACCCCGCCTCGACGCGACGGCCCTCCAGACGGTCGGCACGAAGGGCTACGACGGCCTGCTGCTGGCCCGCGTCATCAACTGACCGGGCCTACTTCCACTCCCAGAGGGTGCCCGACACCTTCCCGCTCTCCTCGGTCTCGAACTCGAACATTCCGGCGACCCCGTTGAGCCGGGCGAACTCGGCGGAGGCGGTCTCCCAGAAGAGGCCGCCACGCCAGCTGACCCCGCCGGACTCGGTGAACCGTCCCACACCGCTGCCGTGCCAGGTGATCGTGTCTCCGGACGGGGTCATCGTGACCCCCTGGCCCTCGCCGAAGAGCGTGCCGTCGGGCCGTGAGACCGACTCGTACGTCCCCATGTCCCTGACGGCCACGCCGAGAAGCGTGCCCGTCGCCCTGAACGAGGTCTCGACGACGGCATGGCCACCGTCCGCGGCCAGCACGCGCATCCCCGTCATCTCACCCGTGATCGTTCCCAGCTCGTCGCCCAGCATGGTGGGACTCCTCTCCGAATCCCTCCCGGAAACCACATGGATCCCCTCATTCCGGACTACGCCTGCTGTCGGGGATCGTCAAGCGGGGCGCTGGACCGCCACCCGACGAAGAGCGGCAGCTCGGCGGCACCGTCGAGTACGACGACCCCGAACGGCCGGTCGAAGGCGATCCGCTCCGTGCGGCGGGAATCGGCCGAGCTGCGGGTCATGGCCACCTGGGTGACGCCGGCCGCCTCGACACCGTCCTCGGCGACATCGACGACGGCCGACTGCGCGACCCCGCCGATGAACAGGTCCGCCGCGGAGATCCCCGAGAAGTCGGCGCCGGAGCTCAGGGCCCGGACGACGCCGAGCGCCGCCAGATGAGGAAGCACGTCGACGGTCGTACGAAGGGAGAACCGCGGCAGGGCGAGCTCGACGGAATCACCCACGGGCACCAGCCGCTCCCCGCCCCCCGCCCAGGCGGCAGGCAACACCTCGGCGGGCCGGTCCCCCTCACGCCCGAGCAGGAACCGCACCCGCACACCGTCACAGGGAAGCTCGACGACGGTGACCCCGTCCACGCCCCAGACCCACCCGGCCGGAATCCGCCTCCGCATGGTCGGCACGGCCCGGGTGGCGCCGCACCGATCGGTGAAGGGCGCGTCACGGGTGAGATGCGCGGGGAAGGCGGACACCCAAGAAGCCTTCAGGGAAAGCGCGTTGAGCAGCACGAGATCCTCGGACCCCTCCGTCTCGACCGGCATCCGCCGAATCCGCCCACCGGTGACCCGCCGTACCCAAGCATCGACGTCCCCTTGAAAATCAGGGAGTTCGCCGAAGGACATGTCATCGGTGGCGGGCAACACCTCATCAGGCAGCGCGAAAAGAGCGGCCCAGGGCAACACCCCGAACCGCACGTCGGGCACCCCCCGCCGAAACCCCTCCCGCACCGGCACCGCACTCCACACCCCGGTAGCCGCCCCGACGCCGTCCAGGGCCGCGACCCGCCGCCGACCCGCGTCACGGCCTCGGCGGCCGCCTCCCCCTGCACCCCGAGCAGCGCCCCCAACTCGTCCCCGGTCGCCCCCCGCGCTCCCGCCGCCACCACCCCGAGCCCCATCCACAGCCCGACGGGCGACACGACGAAGTCACCGTCCCCGAGAAGAGCCGACCAGCGCGCGGCCAGGTTCCGTATCGCATCCGCCTCGGTCTCCGACTCAGGGCTGTGCATGCCGTGCCTCCCGACATCGCGTTTTCGTGCCTCCCTGAGCATCTTGACCGCTCCCCTGCCGGGAAAGGCGGGGATTCCTGGCTCGGACCGGCCCTCGGCCCGGCGGGCCATGAGGTCCTACGCCCCCGAGCCGAACAGCCTCGTCGTGGCAGCCTCGGCCGTCGTCACCGACGAGCAGGGCCATCTGCTTCGCTTCGTGGCGCCCCGGGAACTCGCCTCGCTCCCCGTGCACCACACCCAGAGGCTGCGCATCCGGCATTTCCTGGAGCACCGCTCGGCTCCGTACCTGGGATAGCGTCCACTCAGAGCCGGGCGCGGCGCCCGGCCCGTACGTACTGAGAGGGTCGTATGCCCAGCGTGGTGAAGATCAACGTCCTGACCGTGCCGGCCGAGCAGCGTGAGGTGCTGGAGCAGCGGTTCGCCTCTCGGGCCGGGGCCGTGGAGGGGTCCGACGGGTTCGAGTGGTTCGAGCTGCTGCGGCCCCTGGAGGGCACCGACCAGTACCTGGTGTACACCCGCTGGCGCAGCGAGGAGGACTTCCAGAACTGGATGAGCGGTTCCATGAAGGAGGCCCACCAGGGTGGTGGCGAGCGGCCGAAGCCCGCTGCCACCGGATCCACCCTGTGGTCGTTCGAGGTCGTCCAGCAGGCTTCGCCGAAGTAATTCGGCGGCGCGGCTCGTCGTGCGGGTCGCACAATGGCCCGCATGACCTGGACTTTCACTCCCGAGCGCGTCGACACCCCGGACGCGACGGCTCTGCGGCGCGACTACTACGACGACGTGGCCAGCCGGTACTGGAAGCGGCCGGCGACCGAGGCGGAGATCGACGAGGGGCTGACGAACGACGGGGTCGAGCTGCTGACGCCTCCGACCGGGCAGTTCCTGGTGGCGCGCTTCGAGGGGAAGCCGGCCGGCTGCGGCGGGGTCCTGATGCTGGACGGTGAACGCGCCGAGCTGACCCGGGTCTTCCTGCGGCACGCCTTCCGCGGTGCGGGCGGCGCGGGCGCGCTGCTGCGGCAGCTCGAGGAGGAGGCGCGTGGCCTCGGCGCGCGCCGGATGGTCCTCAACACGCGCCTCGACCTGGTCGAGGCGCGCGGCCTGTACACGCGGCACGGGTACGTGGAGATCCCCGCGTACTGCTCGGGGCCGTACATGGACATCTGGTACGGCAAGGAGCTCTGAGCCCCGTCGTTCCAGGGGCTCGTTCCAGGGGGTTGGGCGTTCATGGGGAGGTGCGTCCCGTGAGCCCTGTCATTCCAGGTTCGGGGGGCGCTTCCCGTCCGGGCCGGACAGTTCGGCCGTCAGCTCCTCCGCCAGCTGTACGAGGTCGGTGGGCCGGTCGGGTCGCCACCAGTCGCCGAGGAGTTCGGCGAGCGACTCCTCCCGGGCCCTGGCCAGTACCGCCGCCGCTCGTACGCCGTCCTCGGTGAGGACCAGCTGGACCCCCTCCCGGGCCACCAGGCGCCGCTCCTCCACCTGCCGGGACGCCTCCGTGATCACCCGTAGGGGTACGGGGGTGACCTCGGCGAGCCGGGAGGGCTCGACGGTCCCGTGGCGGCGGACGCGCAGCAGCAGCCAGCTCGCGGCGGGCTGCAGGTCGAGCCCGGCGCGCTCGGTGATCTCCGCGTAGAGCGCCTTGCGGCCCTCCTGGGAGCCGAGGAGGGACAGGGCGCGGGCGCACTCGTCGTACGAGGGGCGTTCGGCCGGGCGGGTGGCGACGGTCTGGCCGGCGTCGGGCGTGGGGACCGAGCCGCGCAGCCTGTCCTCCTTCAGGAAGCAGGCGAAGACGAAGGCGACGAGGACGACGGGCGCCGCGTACAGGAAGACGTCCGTGATGGACGTGGCGTACGCGTGGAGGACGGACGGCCGCAGCTCGGGCGGGAGCTGGGCGATGGCGCGCGGGTCGGCGGCGACCCGGCCGGGGCCGGTGCCGGGCGGGAGTTCCGTGCCTGCGCTCGCGAACACCGTGGCGAGTTCGTCGGTGAGCCGGCTGGTGAAGATCGTGCCGAAGACGGCGACGCCGAAGGATGCTCCGATCGAGCGGAAGAAGGTGACTCCGGAGGTGGCGACGCCGAGGTCCTGGTAGGCGACGGCGTTCTGCACGACCAGGACGAGGACCTGGATGACGAGGCCGAGTCCGGCGCCGAAGACGAAGAAGCAGACGCTCATCGCCCAGGTCGAGCTGGTCTCGGTCAGCCGGTGGAGGAGCAGCAGACCGATGCAGGTGAGGGCGGTGCCGGCGACGGGGAAGGCCTTCCAGCGGCCGGTGCGCGAGACGATCTGGCCGGAGGCGGTCGAGGTGAGCAGGACGCCGAGCACCATGGGCAGCATGTGGACGCCGGACATGGTCGGCGTGACGCCCTGGACCACCTGGAGGAACGTCGGCAGGAAGGTCATCGCGCCGAACATCGCGAAGCCGACGACGAAGCTGATGACCGAGACGAGGCTGAACGTCCGGATCCGGAACAGCTTGAGCGGCAGCACGGGTTCCGCGGCGCGGCGCTCGACGTACAGGAACCAGACGAGGAGTACGGCTCCGAGGACGGCGAGCCCGATGATCTGCGGCGAGCCCCACGCCCAGGTCGTGCCGCCGAGGGAGGCCACCAGGACCAGACAGGTGGCGACCGAGGCGATGAGGAAGGTGCCGAGGTAGTCGATGGTGTGCCGGGTGGAGCGGACCGGGATGTGCAGGACGGTGGCGATCACGAAGAGTGCGACGACGCCGATGGGCAGGTTGATGTAGAAGACCCAGCGCCAGGAGAGGTGCTCGGTGAAGAGCCCGCCGAGCAGTGGGCCGAGGACGCTGGTGCCGCCGAAGACGGCGCCGAAGAGGCCCTGGTACCTGCCGCGCTCCCGGGGCGAGACGAGGTCGCCGACGATCGCCATGGACAGGACCATGAGGCCGCCGCCGCCGAGGCCCTGGACGGCACGGAAGGCGATGAGCTGCGGCATGTTCTGGGCGATGCCGCAGAGGGCGGAGCCGACGAGGAAGAGGACGATGGCGCCCTGGAAGAGCTTCTTGCGCCCGTACTGGTCGCCGAGCTTGCCCCAGAGGGGGGTCCCGGCCGTCGAGGCGAGCAGGTACGCGGTGACCACCCAGGAGAGGTGCTCCAGGCCGCCGAGCTCGCTGACGATGGTCGGCAGCGCGGTGGAGACGATGGTCTGATCGAGTGCGGCGAGCAGCATGCCGAGCAGCAGCGCGCCGATCGCGACGACGACGGTGCGGCGGCTCTGCCCCTCCCCGGGCACGGGGGCGTCGCCCAGCTGGGACGGGCTGGTGTCCTGGGCCATGGGGCCTCCGTCTCGTCTCCGCCTCGGTCTCGGCCTCGGTGTCCGCCTCGGTGTCCGGATCCCGTGGGCGGCGGCTCCTCCATCCTGATCTGAATGTCCTGTTATGGCCTGCGGAAGGGCACGGCCGTTCGCCCGCCGTACAGGGGCGGGCTGCATAATCGCTCGCAGTGGTATCGGGGAGGGGACCCATCATGACCGGACACGTCTGTCCTGAATGCGGTGTACACAGACCTGGCTGCGCCTGCGCCAGGGCGGCGGAGATGGCGCGCGCCGAGGACTTCGACCCGCTGCGGATCAGGCCGTACGTCACCCTGGACGCGCCCGAGGGGCAGTACGGGGCGGGGGCGGACCTGCAGTACGGGGCGGAGGCCGGCGTGGCGGGACCTGGGCCGGACGGGCAGCCGACCGCGCACATGCCGGCGTACGGGGCGGGGGTCGGGCCCGACGGGCAGCAGACCACCCATCTGCCGGCGTACGCGACGGAGGACCCGCCGACCGCCCAGCTGGCGGCGATCCGCCCGGGCGACCTCACGGCACCGGCAGACCTCACGGCACCGATACCGGTGACGCACGAGGCGTACGCGGATGGGGCGGGCCCTGAGGCGTACGCGGGCGGCGCGGGCTCCGAGGCGTACCCGATCAGCCCCGGCTCGGAGCCGTACCCGACCGGCCACGGCTCGGAGCCGTACCCCGACCTCGTCCACCCCGGCGCCTCGGGCGACCCCTCCGAGACGATGCCCCTGCTGCTCCGCGGCGTCGGCGACGTACCCCCCGGGCACGGTCAGGAGCAGGCGCGGGCCCGGCGTCGCAGGCGCGGCGTCATGGCCGTGGCGGTGACCGCCGTCGCCGTGGCGGGCACCGCGGCCCTGGCCGCGGCCGTCCTCGGCGGCGCGGACGACACCGACGACCGGGCGGCCGTGCCGGAGGTGACCACGAGCGCGTCCCTGAACGTCGCCGTGTCGGAGGCGCCGTCCCCCTCCTCCGAGACCCCGGAGCCGACCACGTCCTCCCCGACCCCGGAGCGGACCTCCGCGTCGCCGTCCCCGACCTCCTCCCCGAGCACCACGGCGAGCCCGAGCGCGTCGACGAGCCAGGCCGCCCCTCCGGCCGCCGTCCCCTCGGAGACTCCGACGACCGCCGCGCCGACGACGGCCACACCGTCCGCGCAGCCGACCGAGGAGACGGCGGTCACGCTGAGCCTCGGCTCGAAGGGCGACGAGGTGGTCGAGCTCCAGATGCGACTGACGCTCGCGGGGGCGTACCACGACAAGATCGACGGGAAGTACGACCAGGACGTCTGGCGCGCGGTGAAGAACTACCAGTCCTGGATGTACATCGAGGGCGACCCGAAGGGCGTGTACGGCCCGAACACGCGTGAGGCGCTGGAGCGGAGCACCTCGCTCACCTGAGGGCGGTGGACCGGTTGGCCAAGACGGCCCCCGGTTTTGTATCGTAGAAGAACAAAGTGGCCCCGCCCGCACTCCCTGACCGGTGGGCGGGACCGCTTCGTTCTCCGCGCCACCCCTTCTGGAGACCCGATGCCTGCCACCACCCCGGCAACGCTCACCGCCCGAGCCCTCCTCCTCGACATGGACGGCACCCTCGTCAACTCGGACGCCGTCGTCGAACGCTGCTGGCGCCGCTGGGCGGACCGGCAGGGGCTCGACGCGGGCGAGGTGCTCCGGGTGGTCCACGGCCGCCAGGGGTTCGCGACGATGGCCGTCCTCCTCCCGGACCGCCCGATGGAGGAGAACCACGCGGACAACCGGGTGATGCTGGCCGAGGAGACCGCCGACCTCGACGGGGTCGTACCCGTCCCCGGCGCCCCCGCCTTCATGGCGGCGATCGCCAACCTCCCGCACGCCCTGGTGACCTCGGCCGACGAGGCGCTGGCGCAGGCCCGGATGGGCGCGGCCGCGCTCCGGATGCCGGAGACCCGGGTCACCGCGGAGAGCGTCGGCGCCAGCAAGCCGGACCCCGAGGGCTTCCTGAAGGGCGCGGCGACGCTGGGCTTCGACCCGGCGGACTGTGTGGTCTTCGAGGACTCCGAGGCGGGCATCCAGGCGGGCCGCGCGGCCGGCATGCGCGTCGTGGGCGTGGGCCCGCGCGCTGCGGCCTTCGCACCGGACGTGCACGTCGCCGACCTCACCCGGCTGCGGGTGGAGCCCGCGGCGGACGGCTCGATCACGCTGACCGTCCTGACGTAACCCCTCTCCCCTCCCCCCTCCCTCGCGCGCGGCCGGATGTTCCGGCCGCGCGCGAGGCGTTCGTACGGAACTCCCGGCGGCGCGCGAGGGGTTCGCGCCGGACCTTTCGGCCGCGCGAGAGGCGCTCATTCCGGACCTTTCGGCCGCGCACGAGGGGGTCGTGCCGGACCTTCCAGCCGCGCACGAGGGGTTTGCGCCGAAACATCCCGGCCGCGCACGGGGCGCGCCCGCGCCGAACCTCCGCCCACCCGGCGGAATCTGGCGCTCCATCAGGAGTGCCGCACCTCTTGATGTGACGTGCTCATGTCGCCACCCTGTTACCTGGCGCACCCCCCACGGAAACCTCGCGCCGCCACGATGACCGGGCCCGACCGCCCGGCACCCAGCGGGGACGGCAGCAGGCCAAGGTCCCCCCACATCAAGGGAGTTCACATGCCCTCCGGCATGATCTACGCGCGTCGACTCGCCGTTCTCGCCACCTCCGCCGCCCTCACCGTCACCGGCCTCCTCGCCACCGCCCCCGCGGCGCAGGCCGCCATGCCGACCCCGGTCAGCGCCGCGACCGCCCGCACCTACCTGGCCGCGCTCACGGTCAAGGCGGCAGGCTCCACCACGGGATACAGCAGGGACCTCTTCCCGCACTGGATCACCCAGTCCGGCACCTGCAACACGCGCGAGACCGTCCTCAAGCGCGACGGCGTGAACGTCGTCACCGACTCCAACTGTGCCGCGACCAGCGGCAGCTGGTACTCCGAGTACGACGGCGCCACCTGGACCCTCGCGTCCGACCTCGACATCGACCACATGGTCCCGCTCGCCGAGGCCTGGCGCTCGGGCGCGAACTCCTGGACCACCGCGCAGCGCCAGGCCTTCGCGAACGACCTCACGCGGCCGCAGCTCATAGCCGTCACCGACAACGTCAACCAGGCCAAGGGCGACAAGGACCCGGCGACGTGGCTGCCCCCGCGGACGGCCTACCGCTGCACGTACGTCAGGGCGTGGGTGCAGGTGAAGTACTCCTACGACCTCAGCATCGACTCCGCCGAGAAGAGCGCCCTCGAGTCCGTCCTCAACGGCTGCTGACCAGCCACCCCCTGAGCGCGCGTCAACGACGGCCGCCGGGGAGTGAGCCTGACCACAGACTCCCCGGTGGCCGAATGTTGAACTTGCAAGCACTAGTGAGGGGTGCCTAACCTTACGGCCTCATCGGTTTCCGTCCCCCCGCGCCCCGTTCCCCACGAACGAGGCCAGACCGAAGGAGTCCCCTCCCATGACCGACCCGAACACCACCAGGGCCGAGAACGCCCCCGGCACCCCGGGCGCCCCCGTGAGCCTCACCGCCCGCCTGAACCAGGCCCAGCCCTACGCGCTCGGCCTCTTCCGCATCGTCGTCGGCCTGCTCTTCGCCTGCCACGGCGCCTCCTCCCTCTTCGGGCTCCTCGGCGGCACCGCGATACCGGCCGGCACGTGGCCGGGCTGGTACGCGGCCGTCATCCAGCTCGGCGCCGGCGCCCTGGTCCTGGCCGGGCTCGGCACCCGCAGCGCCGCGTTCCTCGCCTCGGGCTCGATGGCGTACGCGTACTTCGAGGTCCACCAGCCTCAGGCGCTCTTCCCGCTCCAGAACGGCGGCGAGAACGCGGCCATGTTCTGCTGGGCCTTCGCCCTGCTCGTGTTCACGGGCCCGGGCGCCCTGGCCCTCGACCGGCTCTTCGGCGCCGGAGAGGCGACGGACGCGAAGGCACGGGAGGAGCGGGGCGCGCCGGTCGCGGCCTGACCGCACCGCACGCCCAAGGGTCCGAGCTCACGGCACACGTACCGGAAGGAGCCGGAAACCACACCACGGTTTCCGGCCCTTCTCATGAGCACACGGCTCTCATGAACACACGGCCCTCATCAGCCCGTGACTCTTAGCGGCCCGCGGCCCTCCTCAGCACGCGGTCCTCATCGGCCCGCGGCTGTTACGGGCCCGGGCCTCCCCGCATCGCACCCACCGGCGGTCCGGCGCCCGCCCCCGCGTAGGCTCTGGCCTGTGAATCTGCTCGACAGCCTGGGCTCGCTGCGGTCGCTCACCGCCGGCCCGTGGATCTACCCGGTGGTGGCGACGTCGATCCTGCTCGACGTCTTCCTCCCCGTGCTGCCGAGCGGTTTCCTGGTGATCACCGCGGCCACGACGGCGGCAACGGCCACCGGGGTGTCCCACGGCGTGCCCTCCCTCCTCCCCCTCCTCCTCTGCGCGGCCGGCGCCTCGGTGCTCGGCGACTTCCTCGCGTACCGCCTGGCACTGCGCGGCGGGGCCAGGCTGGACCGGGCGATCGGACGCTCACGCCGCCTCTCGCTGGCGCAGGAACGTCTCGGCACCGCGCTCGCACGGGGTGGCGGACTGCTCGTGGTCCTCGCGCGCTTCGCCCCGGCCGGCCGCTCCGTGGTCTCGCTGGGCGCGGGCGCGGCGAAGCGGCGGGTCGAGGAGTTCCTGCCGTGGTCGGCGCTGGCGGGCGTGACCTGGGCCTCGTACAGCGTGGGGCTCGGCTGGCTGGGCGGTCAGTGGCTGGGCGCGACCTGGTTCAGCGCGGGGGTGTCGACCCTCGCACTGTTCCTCGCGGGCGGCCTCGCCGCGTACCTCATACGGCGCCCGGCTGCGACTCCCGCGCCGGCGTCCTGACGACGACGGGCCGAGACTCCCGCGCCTACGCGGGGGCGGGCCGAAGCTCCCGCGTCCTGACGGTGACGGCTCGAGGCTCCCCCGTTTACGCGGTGACGGCCCGAGGCTCCCGCGTCCTGACGGCGGCGGGGTGGGCGCCGCGCACCTCCAGGCCGTCGAGAAGTCTCGCGGTCGCGTCGGCGATCTCGTCCACGGCCCGCTCGAAGACCTCGCGGTTGTGGGCGGCGGGCGCACGGAAGCCGGATACCTTGCGGACGAACTGCAGGGCGGCGGCGCGGATGTCGTCCTCGGTCGCCTCCTCGGGCAGGACGGGCGGGCGGAGCGTCTTGATGCTTCGGCACATGCCTCCAGTGTGGCGCGCCCCACTGACAACCGCTCCGAACGCGAAGCCGGCACCCTCGAAGGGGCGGGTCACCCACCGAGCCCGCGTCTGCTCCGTGCGTTGATCTCGGCGGTACGGGCCCGCAGCTCGTGCAGAGGTGTGGCGGGCTGGACGTCGACGGGCTCGGCCTCCCACTCGCCGCCGCCGTGGACGGCGCGGATCAGAAAGCGCCCGGAGACGCTCTCCACATAGAAACCGACCCGCCCCGTGGCGGTGTCGCGGACGAGGTCACCGACCTCGGGCAGTGGCTGCACGCATCCCCTCCGTCCCGAATCCTGAAGCCTGGGGACACTCAGGGAAGCGCGGCGACCCCGCCCTGTCAACGTATCTCTAGAGATGTCCCCCGATGGATGGATCGACCGGGCGGGACGGCGTACAGGCGTACCCCCGGGCCGAGGAGCGCGCCGTAGGGTGTCCCGCAACGAAGGGAGTGGTCCACCCGTGACTGATCAGGACAGCGCTCGTCGGCCCAAGTACCAGCGCATCGCCGACGAGTTGAGAACCGCGATCCAGTCGGGCGCCTTCGCGCCGGGCGACCGGCTCCCCGGCGAGAACGACCTCATGACGACCTACGACGTGGCCCGCATGACCGCTCGCCAGGCCCTGGCCGTGCTGCGTACGGAGGGACTCACCGAGGCGCGCAAGGGTGCCGGGGTCTTCGTCCGGGTCTTCCGTCCGCTGCGCCGCCGGGGCATCCCGCGCCTGGCCGGGGACCAGTGGGGCAGCGGCCGTTCGGTCTGGTCGGCGGACATCGAGGACCGGGACCTTGTCGTCGACCAGATCGAGGTGGGCGAGACGGAGGCCGGGGACCGGGTCGCGGGAGCGCTGAACCTGGCTCCGGGGGCGCCGGTCTGCGTCCGGAGCCGCCGCTTCGTCCTCGACGCGAAGCCGGTGCTGCTCTCGGTGTCGTACCTCTCCGCGGAGCTCGTACGGGGGACGCCGATCACCGAGCCGGACACCGGTCCGGGCGGCACGTACGCACGGCTGACGGAGCTGGGGCACCGGCCGGTGCGGTTCCGGGAGGAGATCCGCTGCCGGATGCCGACGGCGGAGGAGTCGGACCGGCTCGCGCTGGAGTTCGGGACACCGGTGGTGCTGATCGGACGGACGGCGTTCACTGGACCGGGGATGGCGGTGGAGCTCAACGAGATGACGCTGGACGCGTCGTCGTACGTCCTGGAGTACGACTTCGACGCGTAAGCCGGACGCGGACACGCCACTGGTGAGGGCTGGGGCTCGGGCTCAACCCCCAACCCCCAACCCCCAACCCCCCAACTATCCGACCCCCAACTATCCGACCTCGAACCGAAGCCCGGGATCGGCATGGACGACATCTCCGGGGTACTCGGCGGCGGCGAGGGCGACGGCGTCGGCAGGGGAGGTCACCGGCCCGACATGGGTCAGGACGAGCCGCCCGGCACGTGCGGCGGCAGCGCTCCCTCCGGCCTGAGCGGCGGAATGGTGCCCGGGCACGAGGCCGTCCGCCTCACAGACGAACAGATCGCATTCGAGGGCGAGTTCGACGAGCGAGGGACAGGGCTCGCAGTCCCCGGAGTACACGAGCGAGCGTCCCTCCGCATCCTCCACGCGCAGGGCGAAGGCGGGCAGCCCGCCGTGCTCGACGGCACGGGCCAGGAGGCTGAGCCCACCGACGCGGGCGAGATGCCCGTCGTGCAACTCCTGCACGGCAAAGGCCTTTTCGACGGGGCTGCGGTCGGGCCCATTCGTAAGGAAGCCGGCGAGCCGGTCGGCGATGCCGGTCGGCCCGAAAAGGGGGACGGGCAGCGGCAGATCGAGCCCGGCGTACAGCAGCGCGTAGTAGGCGGTCAGCAGATCGGCGCTGTGATCGGCGTGCAGATGGGAGATCCAGACGGCGTCGACCTCGCCGAGCGAGACGTACCGCTGGAGCTCGGCGAGGGTGCCGGTCCCGGCGTCCACCCAGACGCGCACGCCGCCGCCCTCGACGAGGTAGCCGGAACAGGCGTTGCCCGGCCGGGGGAAGGGGGTGGCGGACCCGAGGACGGTGATCCGCAGCGGGACGCTGCTCATACGACGAGTCTAGGACGGTCGACCGGAACTGGCCGGAACTTGTGCGGAAGGAGTGAAGGGTGTGCGTATTCTGTGGGCTCGCCAGGCCCCATCGGCGGGTGCCCGGCAGAGAACTGAGGGACTTTCATGCTTCGCGTACGCACGCTCGCGGCCGTGACCGCGGCCGCTGCCTCCGGCATCCTGCTGCTGCCTTCGCAGGCGCAGGCCGCCGGATCGGTCCACCTGTACAAGATCTACTACGACAGCCCGGGCACGGACACCCGGTCCAACACCAGCCTCAACGCCGAGTACGTCCAGATACGCAACACGACCGCCGGAGCGGTCAACCTGCGGGGCTGGACGGTCACGGACGCGGCCGGCCACAAGTACACCTTCGGCGGCTTCACGCTGGGCGCGGGCAAGATCGTGACGGTCCGCACGGGCCGCGGCACGAACACGGCGGCGAACGTCTACCAGAACCGCGCCGCGTACGTCTGGAACAACGACAAGGACACGGCGACGCTCCGGAAGTCGAACGGCGCATGGGTCGACAACTGCGCGTACAACTCGACGCGGGTGGACTACAAGTGGTGCTGACGCCCCAGAGGAACTAGTGCTGTGGGCCCCGCAAGACCGGGGCCCACAGGCTAGGCCCCCCGCTCGGCCTCCTCCGCCTTCGTCTCCGGCTCCGGCTCCGGCCCCGGCTCCTTCCGGGCAGCGGGAATCCCCTGCTGCTGCACGTCGGAGTTGACCTGCCCGCCGAGGGTCATGACGTTCAGGGTGGCGGAGTTCTCGTTGGCGATGGCCTTCTCGACGCGGGCGACGAGGACGGAGAACGCATCGCGCCTGGCCAGGTCGTGGTACGGCCCGACCTTGGTCTCGAAGTAGACGCGCTCGTGCCCGAGCAGCTGTTCCGTCGAGCGGTAGTTCTTCCACTGCTCGCGGTAGCGGTAGACGCTTTCCAGCGAGACGGCGGCGACGACAACGACGCTGAGCACGGTGGCGGTGATCCGCGCGAACTCCAGGTCCAGGTTCACGAACACCGGCACGAGCGCACCGCCGACGACGGACACGGTCCGCATCCGCAGATGCATCGCCTTCATCCGGGTCGCCTTGGCGTCGTACCAGCCCTGGTACTGGACGAGCCTGGTCTCGATGTACCGCTGCGGCGTCATCTCGCCGCCCTGCACCCCTGGTTCGGGCACGTCCCCCACCTCAGCCATGCTCGGAGTACACCGGCCAGGACGCGTCCACGTCAACTTGCACCGCCGAGGGGGACCGCGGCTCAGCCGGCCACGACGGCCTCACGCACGACATCAAGGGCATGCCGCCACGGAAAGAGCCCGGCCGCCCCCTCCCCCGACTCATGGCTTACGAACCCGTCCTCGCCGTACAGCACGGAGACCCCGACCCCCCGCAGCGTCTCCACGGAGCGCTCGAACTGCGGGTGCTGGGCGTAGGCCGCGTTCACGCACGGCACGGCGACCATGGGAATCCCCTTGCCGATGCCCTCCGCCACGACACCGACGACGAACGTGTCCGCGATGCCGAGCGCCCAACGGTTGACCGTGTTGAACGTAGCCGGCGCGACAAGAACGGCCGAGGCGGCCGGCCACACATCCGGCTCACCGGGAAGCCGGTAGTCCCACCGCACGGGATGCCCGGTGAGCACCGCGAGCCCGTCGAGCGACCCGGCGAGCCAGCGGGCCGCCGTAGGGGTGAGCCCGAGGCAGACGTCCCAGCCGTCGGCCTGCGCGTCCTCGATGACACGGGCAATATCGAAAACGGGCTCGGCGGCGCTCGCGAACAAGTACAGGGTGCTCATCCCCTCATCCGACCACACCCACTCCCACCAGCCCGGAAGCGGGCGGCCACGAAGCCACGCCCTCGCCCCGGACGATCACCAGTCAACCGCCGGCATCTGCCGAGCACACATCCAAGCTCGCGGACACCACGAAGGGCCGCACAGGACTGCTGTCGTCCACCGCCATTGATGTCAGATCCGGATGTCACCTGTCGCCGATCAGCGAACGGCCGCCGATAGTCCGCGGCCTCCCCGACCGGTGGATGGCCCCTGCCGAACGCCACATGGACGAGGTGCCCGGGATGCCCGACTTCCAGGCCCGGAAAGATGTCCACGTCGTACTGGACGAACAGCTCCGGCTCCTCATCGGACAGCCGCTCGCTGTGCCACCACCATCGCCCTGGCGTCATCGGCTGCTTTCACCACTCAGGGCTGCTCCGGCACTGCTCGTGCCGGCAGTCGTCACCTCGGCGGTGCAATCGCCGGAGGTCCTGAAGAGCGGCGACCGGGAACGGGTACCGCATCCACTTCTCCAGGTACCCGGCCTCACCGTGCTCCCTCAGCACGCTCTCGGCCGCTTCCAACACCGCGTGACCCAGCGCGCTACGGGACTGGGCAGAGCTCCAGGAAAGGGTGCCGCCCGTCTCGTCAGACGATCCCCAGCTCGTCGCCCCGTCCGGGAACTCGAAGACGGTGATGGCCACATCCGATCCTTCGCGCCGGAGCAGCCACCTCGTCTCCACGGGTTCAAGGTCGAACGAGACGCGTTCGCCGGACGAGTCCCCGTAAAGCCCTGTCACGGCATACAGCAGGTCGGCGAGGGCGTCCGTGCAGTAGCCGACATGGGCTCGATGCTCCGAAGTTCCATCGGCGATTCGGTACGTGGCGCCCCCTACACCGACCAGTTCCCACCTGAACTGAAGATCATCCGGCACCCGCACCCCTCCCGAGTCGATCGCAGCCTCCGTCACCGGTTGACGGGAATCTCGTAAACGATCTCGCAC
Organism: Streptomyces sp. NPDC002463; assembly: GCF_042889835.1. Classification (NCBI taxonomy): domain Bacteria; kingdom Bacillati; phylum Actinomycetota; class Actinomycetes; order Kitasatosporales; family Streptomycetaceae; genus Streptomyces; species Streptomyces sp. NPDC002463. The sequence continues at coordinate 8,740 of NZ_JBIARL010000002.1, read as the reverse complement.
ATGGACGCCAAAGGCCCCCAGCCAAGATCGACTGAGGGCCTTTGCACTGGTGGGCGCGGACGGTTTCGAACCGCCGACATCTGCTTTGTAAGCCTGGCGCCATACGGGGATACGCCCTCCCTGGTCGTCGTGCGCGCCACGCGTCGAGGCTCTCGACAGGCGTTCACCCCGCGCCGGACTTCGGGTGTCCGTGGTTGACCGCTCGATCTGGCACAGATCTGGCACGAGAGCGCGCCGAGGCCAGTGGGTCAGTCGTGTCACGAGGCTGGCACACGGATGCCGGGACCAAGGTCGGTAGAAGCCGCCAACAACTGGGCTGCCGCTTGTAGCTCGCGTTCCCGTGCCGGGAGATCGTCCGGTTCGATCCATTCGCTGTACTCCGCTACGACAGAGAGGAACTGCGTCTCCTCCTGGGTGCGTGCCGTAACGGTCATCGAAAGGCCGTCGCCCACTTCCTTGGGACTCAGCACGCCTTGCACGAGACCGAACGCGAGGCTCACGAGGAGACGTCGGCCGGCCGTCTCCTCGTCAGGAATAGGCACGTCGAGCTCGCTCAGCGCCTGGACATACAGCTCGCGGGCCTTCGGAGCCATGGCGAGCATGCTCGCCACGTATGCCATGACGTGCTGGCGAGAAACCCCCGCCTTGCCTGACGGACAACCCTAGGCGGAAACCCCGTATGGACCGGCACCGCGGACCTGAGGGCTTCACCCCAAGCTGCGGTAGCAAATCTGTCACTGTCGGTCGTCATCGAGCGACCACGCGCGGCCCGGGAATCATCCGACTCTGGCAGTAGTGGCGGGCCGTCAGCCACTCAACGGTCGGAGCCCGTCTCTTGGATCCTCCTCTCAGATCAACTCTGCCTCGACTGCGTGCGACTGAGCAGCAAAACCTCCAGACAGCCGCCGGGAACGTCTCGCTGAGCCCTGAACCATTGCTCTCCTGACCGCAGAATCTACCAAGATGCAGCGCAAGCGACCGGATCTTAGCCTTGAGGTAGCGGTCGTCTCGCCGAAGCGCCTAGCGGCGTCGCAATCAATAGCCATGGCCTGATTTAGTCCCCCAATCACCCTGCGCAAGTCGCGACGAAACATGGGGCACCACAAGGGGAAATCATGTACAGCGAGTACGAAAGACTTTACTTGGATCTACTCGACCGGGCTATTCGATACGAACGCGATTGGTGGCATGGGAACGCAGGCGTCCTGCGCATGTCCACGGAAAAGCCAGGATTGGCTAATTACCTTCAAATGCTTGCCGAAGATGGCGGCGTCACAACTGCGGACGTATACGAGGACGCAGGCAGCTGGCACCGCTTCCGTAGGCCGGTGCACAGCGCCGCCTGCCCTGCGCTTAAGTCACCCACTCGCCGCAGAAGGACTAGGCAAGCATATCTGTTTTGCGGCATTCCAGGATCCGGGAAAACCACACGACTTTCCCCACTCGTAGATTCACACCGAGCAACGTACGGCAACGCGAAGACGCCAATCACCGTTGTGAACTGTGACGATATACGAGAAAGGATACCCGAGTACAAGTCAGGCCTAGGCAGTGGAGTGGTTCAGGATGAGTCCTCCTACTTGACGTATCGTGTTCACTATCCGAGCGCTTGCGCCAGTGCGACAGATGTTCTGATTGATTCACTGGGTCGCCCAGCCCACATGTCGGAGTACATTAATAAACTATCCCAGGCCGGATGCTCGGTCCACGTCCTCTTGGCGCAATGCCCGTTGATGGAAGCCAAGGAGAGGCTACAGAAAAGGGCCCTGAAAACTGGCCGACTGGTGCCTCTGGAGATATTGGAAGACGCAGAAACGGACGTTAAGCAAACAGCCCTGAAGCTACGATCCCACGCCTGGCCGGCCGTCACGTCGTGGTTGATTTTGGCGACCGGCGACTCAACCACGGATCAGCCCCTGATCGACGGGACGGTTCCGTGGGTAGACTTGCTTGCGCAGCGTACCAACGCGCCGAGCTAGCGATGAGGGATGTCACATGCTACCCACGAATCTGGTTGAAGCGGAGCGGCAGCTAAGGGTGGCAGAAGATGATCTTTCAGCTGCCCTTGCTCATGGCGACGAGGAGCGCGTCAAGCAAGCCAGGGAGCTCGTGCGCGCAGCACGGAATGAGCGCAACAGGGAAGCACAGGCAGCGATAGCGGCAAGTCATCGATGACCGCATTTCCGCTCCCCCGATCGGTGTGATCTCTCAGCGCTCGCCCCGGTACCGCTTTGAGAGCTACTCAAACAGGGATGGATGGCCAGACCTGCGGGACTGAGGGGAACTACCTCTTGATCGGGATTTCATAAACGATCTCGCAGAGAGCGGCGGGTACGACGATGTCTGCCGTCTCCACGGGGCGCCCCTGGTCGCTGTAGTACGTCCGCCGGATGTGAGTGACGAGCGCGGCCTTCTGGATACCGAGGAGTGACGCTTCCTCGGCAGTGGCCTGCCGCGGCTCGGGCTGCTCGACGGCGTGACTGATGATGACGCCGATCTCGGCCATCCGGTTCACGACGCCAGCCCCGGCGTGCGGGCCACCTTCGGGAAGGACAACGAGGGTCCCGCCGGTGAGGTCGTACGACTCCCAGCTCGTCGACAACTGCACGGGCCGCCCGTCGGCGAGGAACTCGTACACGGTCCGGACGCACGGCTCGCCCTCACCGATCCCGAGCCGCGCAGCGATCTCGGCCGGCGCTGGCACCTTTGCATCGGTCCGGCTCTCCCAGCCGCCACTCCGCCCGACGGCCTTCATGTCGGCCCGGAACGGCGACCCGTCCGGCTGCTCTCGCGCCGCGGACCGAACCATCCGCACCCGCCGCCGAGGCTCGGCCACGTAGGTCCCGGACCCGGCCCGCCCCTCCAGCACCCCCTGGGAGATCAGCAGCTCCTGGGCCCGACGGACGACGTTCTCGCCCACCCCGCACTCCTGGCCGATCTGGGCCCGAGAGGGCAGCCGGTCTCCAGGGGTCCACTCGTGCTCCGCGATCCGCCGCCGGAGTTCGTCGGCGATGCGGAGGTAGGGCGGCTGCTCAGACATATGGAGAATCTAGTCCACTAGCTCTAACCTAGTTAACTAGCTTCACTCAAAGTGATCGCCGGTGACGGAGGCTGCCCTGTGCCTGCTCCAGAAGTAAGCGCGGAGGCCCTCGCCGCCCGGTTGTCAGCCGTCGGACTCACCACACGCCTGGAAGAGCACCCGCGGCACACATCGATCGAAGCGGAGGTACCGGAGTCCCTCCCCACCGAGACATGGCAGGAGGTCCTGGAGGTCGTGGCTGCGGCGGACCGATTCGGTCTCCTGGCCACCAGCCTGGGCGGCCGCACCCTATGGGCCGCCGTGAACAAAGCGGTCCCCGCGACGGGCGATGTCCGGGGACCTGGCCATCAGCGATAGGAGCTGATCAGCATGCTCAACCGTATCCGCCGCGCCATCAGGCGCACCAGAGAGCGGTACGCCCCAAGGGCCCGACACCGCGAGGCCTTAACGCCAACGCGCCCGACGCTCATCCACCCCAAACCGTCCGACGAACTGACGCTGTTCCTCTGGCAGCTCGGAGACCGCACGAACTTCCTCCCGGGCGAAGAGACGGCCCTCGTCCGCCCGTACGTCCTGGCCGGCGAGCAGTGCGCCCGCCAGAGCTCTGAGCCGATCCGGCACCACCTCTTCGCCCACACCTGCTTCGCGCCGGCGGAGGTCCACGGATGACCCGCGTCCCCCCGGCGGCGACCACCCCCTACCGGTCCAGCGCATGCCGGATCGGCACCCACCACGAGTGCGCGCACTCCTCCCCGACGACGGCACCGATCGGCATCCCGGTCGTCTATGAGGCGTGCGCCTGCTCCTGCCACTCCGCGGCCACGTCACCGGAGGCGACCTCGTGAACGGCCTTCCCTCCCGCGGCGCCCTCGCGTCCCCGGTCGAGATCACCACGACCACCGTGCAGCGCGGCGACGTCATCCAGATCGGCGGTCAGCCGTGCCGAGTGGCTGACGTCCGCCAACTGCCCGGCGGCGCCAAACGCCTCCTGTTCGAATCGGGCGAACTCCTGACCATGCACACCCGTACGCGACTGATCGCCGTACGAGTGCTCAGAAGGTGGTGACCGCCCCATGCCGTCCCTCCGCCACACCATCGCCGCGGACCTCCGGACCCAGATCACCACCGGCCACCTGAAGGCCGGCGCCCGTCTCCCCTCGGAGCCCCGACTCGCCGCGGACTACAAGGTCAGCACCCCGACCCTGCGCAACGCCCTCGCGCTCCTCCAGGCCGAGGGCCTAATCGAGAAGATTCACGGCAAGGGCAACTTCGTCCGCCGCCCTCTCCGCAGACTCACGTACACCGACGGCCGCCTCACCCCGGACGCAGACCTCCACGTCACGATCCGCACCACCAACCTCCGAGCGCGCGGCGACCTCATCCCCCTACTCAAGGTCCCCTCGCGCACCCCACTGACGGAGTTCCTCTGCCTCACCCATCAGGGAGAGAGGCCGCACAGCCTGGCCCGCATCTACGTCCCGCGCGACCTGGAGCCGGGCGAACTGCCGTGGCCTCGCCCCGGACGGGCGGAGACCCGAGAAGTGGTCACCGCCCGGCTCCCCACCCCGGAAGAGGCCTCCACCCTCCGGATCAGCACGACGCTGGCCGTGCTCGCGATCACGCGGGTGTCTGCCGACATCACAGGCCGTGTGATCGAGGTGGCTCGCCTGATCCTCCCCGGCGACCGCGCCGAGGCGCTCTTCACCACTCACCACACGATCGAAGAGAGAAGGACGGAAGGATGAAAGCCCACAGCGAGCTCCGCCTCCTCCCGTGGTCGGGCCCCGATGGAAAGCCCTGCTACCTGAGCACTGACGACACCAATAGCCACCTGTCTCGCCTCGCCGACACCACTGAAGCAATCCAGCTCGGCCTAGCCGACAAGCTCGTGACACACGCGTTAGAAGTACTTGACGACGAGCAGACGGATGCGAAGGCCCTTCGAGACCTGTCTGCGGACCTGGTCGGAGCCCTCCGGGACGCCCTCCGCGTAGCGACAAGCCGCGGCCAACGCCTGTCGACCTCGCAACCCTCTACTCAGGGAGGCGGCGACAGCTCTCGGCTGCCGGCAGCAGCGTTCGGGTAACGGTGTAGCCCCAATCTGAAAGGAGTGGCCCCGGGACTACCCCGGGGCCACTTGCGTCGCCACGCCTCTCGAACACGTCTCCGGAAGGCTTGTGCGACGTTCACCTTCTAGCAGTCAGAAGCCAGAAAGAAGTCTGCGTACCTCCGCCCGTCCACGGGTGGGCCAAACGAGACACCTTGCCTGCGGCCCAGGTGGGCAGCGCTGGCGGACCTGACGCACGGGGGCAGCCCTGCCAGCAAGTCTGCGCATTCCCTTACTAGGGCGTGAGCCGCGCCTGGACCGCTAGCCGTTGGCTGCCCCAGGGACCTTCACAGCAAGACGCTACGCGACTTGCACCGATGAGGGAAGCGTGGTAGGGGCTAATCCTGCGTTACTATCTTGATCGCATCTGCCGAGTGCCGACGAGGGACAGTGAAAGAGATCGCCGCTACAGCGCGTTATCGCGCCGCCCAACCCGAGTTGCCCGGGGTGTCTCCTTTGGACCGGAGTCATGGGCGTTCAAGTCTCTCCCCAAAGCGGCCTTCCGAGGATACTTCAGGGCTGGCAGACGTATTCCCTTACTATGCCGGGTTTTCGTACGACTGGGCTCGCGCACTGCTGGCCTCGCAGGCGCTGCCGGAGACAGCGGTCATTCTTGACCCGTGGAATGGTAGCGGCACGACGACACTCGCGGCACAGCACGAGGGGTTTAGGTCGATTGGCATCGATCGCAACCCGGTGGCAAATATGGTTGCTCGGCTACGCGCTAACTCCTGCGATGCAGCCTCGGTTCGGGTATCTCCGACAGACGTCCCCGCTGCCAACGGAGAGGCATCAGGAGATCCACTCGCTGCGTGGTTCTGTCCAAAATCATCCGGTCGCATTAGGGATTGGGCCCAACACCTGGCATCCCTTGACCCCGGAACTTCAACGTTGGCGTATGTTGCACTGTTCCGCACGATAAGGTCACTAACTCGTTCCTTCGAAGGAAGTAACCCTACCTGGGTTAAGCGGGCCAAATCGGATGAGGATCTAATTTCGCTTGAAAGTTCCGAAATTGATTCCCGAGTTCTGCGCGAACAAGACTTCCTTACATCCCGCGTACTTGAGAATCAAAATCCCTCGAATGTGCCGGTTCAACTTTCGACGGCACTCAGTAGTGCGCTCCCAGTAGCCAGCGAATCCGTCGATGTCGTTTTGACCTCACCGCCATACCTGACGAGGATTGACTACGCGGTGGCGTACACCCGCGAGCTTGCTGTCTTGGGTATCGACATTTCCCGTGATCGAACCTTGAGGTCGGCCCTCATGGGGACGACGCTTATCAGGAAGGCAGAAGCAGCCGACCTAAAGTTGGGGCCAGTAGCTACTTCGATGCTTGAGGCCATTTCTAGCCATTCGAGCAAGGCTTCCAGTGGCTACTATCGAAAGCAAGCAATTCAGTACCTAAACGACCTCGGTCAGGGACTGAACGAGATCACCAGAGTGACACGGAATGGCGGATTCCTGCACCTCGTCGTGCAGGACTCGTACTACAAAGACGTTCCAGTTAGGCTGGCAGATATCTGCGTTGAGGAATCTGAATTGAGGGGTTGGAGGCTTCTACGCAAGGATCCTTATCTGGTAAAGCGTACTCTGACGTCGCTGAACAAAGCAGCTCGCAACTACAAGAAGGCCGACGTCTCCGAGACCGTAGTAACACTGCGCAAAAACTAGGTCGACGTCACATATTTCCTAGGGTGGGGTTTGGAATGACTGAACAGCTTCCGGAGTCATTTATTCAACAACTGGACGAAGAGCGGCGGAAGGTTGACGTCGCTTCCCACGATTTCTCAGTCCGTGAACTTGTTCGCATGATGGCTGAGGAAGAGCTGAACGTGGCGCCGGCCTATCAGCGCATGTTTCGCTGGAACGCGGAAGCCTCGTCGCTATTCGTAGAGTCCGTATTCTTGGGCCTCCCCATCCCTCCTATCTTCGTCGCGACGAATGTGGGCTTTCAATGGGAGGTCGTTGACGGCCTGCAGCGGCTATCGTCTCTAGCGCACTTCCTCTCTGTCGATGCAGAAGAAGCCGCTGCAGTGAATCGTCCAGGACCTCTGAAGCTTGTGGGCTTGGAGAAGCTCAGCCAGCTGAACGGTGCAACGTTCGCGTCACTACCCAAGAATCTCAAGGTATTCTTTGGGCGGCAGCCATTGCAGGTTGTTGCGTTGACCGATAAGAGTAATCTCGACGTTCGCTTCGATGTCTTCGAAAGGCTTAATCGAGGCGGGATTCGCCTGACGCCCCAGGAGGTGCGTGCTTGCGTCTATCGGGGCGAGTTCAACGTCTTCATCGAAGAGTTGGCACAAAATGAAGATCTCAGTAAGCTGCTAAAACTGAAGCAGGGAAGCCAGGAAGACGGAACTCAAGCCGAGCAGGTACTGAAGTTCTTCGCCTACAAGAATCACCGCAACAAGTTCGACGGTAAAGTCGAGGGTTTCCTCAACAAGTCAATGGGGCTCTTTCAGAAGAGTTTCGACTACGTGGGCGAGCGCGAAATCTTCGAGAAGTCGGTCAGGTTTCTCCACGAGATCTGTGATGGGCCGTACCTGCGGGCGAGTACGAGCACTACACCCCTCGTGCAGTTCGAGGCGTGCCTCGTGGGGATTGCCGAACTCTTCCAGTCGGGAAGTCAGCCAGTCGTTCCGGCAGCCGGCTGGATCGAGGATGGAGAACTGCGAGCATCGAGTGGCGGGGGAAGCAATAGTCGCACGATGCTGGACCGCAGGCTGACTCGGGCGAAGGAAATCTTCAGTGGTCAAGCATGATGGCTTGAAGAAGGAAATCCTTGACCATCTGGCGCGTCTGCTGAAGCGGACTGGCGAGCTCAAGGTATTCCTGGCGTTCACTCAAACCAATCAGACTGATACAGCAGGCTGGACCTCAGGCAGTAGGGATGCAAGGGCACTCGCCATTGTTTGCACGATGGCCGAGCTTGAGTCACTGATCAAAACTTGCGTGCAACGGACGCATGAAGATTTGAATTCCGCAGGTATCCAGACAATGGATCTGATACCGAGCGTTCGTCAGGTAGTTGCGCATACCACGTTCGAAAGTCTGCGCACCCTCCAAGATCACTCCAAAATGTGGGACCGTCGGTCATTTGCCACCACTCTCGAAACTTGCAGTGAAGTGGCAAGGTTCCCTATTGAGAGAAGTCATCCCCAGCCCCCACTGGATGGCAAAACTCTAAAGCCGGAGCACTTCTACCGACTCTGGCAAATCTACCAACTGCCAGGGGATCCGTTTCCGAATCCTCGATGGCCTGGATCTCTGCAAAAACTGGCGCTGGCGCGGAATGATCTGGCACATGGGAACCTTCCATACCATGAGATATTTCAGCAGGCGGGGCGTTCGATCTCTGATATTGAGTCCTACGTCTCCGGGGTGGGCGATTTCGCCTCCCATTTCGTGGATTCGTGGAACCAATATCTGAATGAGGAGTCTTACCTTTCCAAGGCCAGGGGGAGCGAGCTCAGCGGTTAGCTCGATCGTGGGGGCCTAGTACTGCAGCCGCAGTTGTTGCGACTGTTGGGCCCGACGCTCGTTGAGCCGGACATGGGTGGGGACGTCACTGTTGACGATGTGTGGGGCTG
>NZ_JBIARL010000001.1:259499-1066860 GCF_042889835.1 Streptomyces sp. NPDC002463 | reverse complement strand
AGTACCTGGAGGAGGCCGACCAGCTGGCCGACCGCATCGCGGTCCTCAACGACGGAAAGATCGCGGCGGAGGGAACGGCCGAGGAGCTGAAGCGCCTGGTCCCGGGAGGCCACGTGAGGCTCCGCTTCACGGACCCGGACGCCTACCGCTCGGCCGCCACCACGCTCCACGAAGCGGCCCGCGACGACGAGGCGCTGGCGCTGCAGCTCCCGAGCGACGGAAGCCAGCGGGACCTGCGCACGATCCTCGACCGACTCGACGCGTCGGGAATCGAGGCGGGCGAACTGACGGTCCACACCCCGGACCTGGACGACGTCTTCTTCGCCCTGACCGCCACCACCACCGTCCCCGCCCAGCAGAAGGAGTCCGCCCGATGAGCACCCTGTCCCTGGCCGCCCGTGACACGACCACGATGCTGCGGCGCAACCTCCTGCACGCCCGCCGCTACCCCTCCCTGACCCTGAACCTCCTGCTCACCCCGATCATGCTGCTCCTGCTCTTCGTCTACATCTTCGGAGACACGATGAGCGCGGGCATGGGCGGCGGGGACCGCTCCGACTACATCGCGTACCTGGTCCCGGGCCTGTTGCTGATGACGATCGGCTCGACGACGATCGGCACGGCGGTCTCGGTCTCGAACGACATGACCGAGGGCATCATCGCCCGCTTCCGGACCATGGCGATCCACCGCGGCTCGGTCATCACCGGCCACGTCATCGGCAGCGTCCTGCAGTCCGTCATCAGCGTCGTCCTCGTCGGCGCGGTGGGCGTCGCGATCGGCTTCCGCTCGACGGACGCCACGGCACTGGAATGGCTGGCGGCCTTCGCGCTCCTGGTCCTCTTCGCCACGGCGCTGACCTGGATCGCGGTCGGTATGGGCATGGTGAGCCCGAACGCGGAGGCGGCCAGCAACAACGCGATGCCGCTGATCTTCCTGCCGCTGATCTCCAGCACCTTCGTCCCGGTCGACCAGATGCCCGGCTGGTTCCAGCCGATCGCCGAGTACCAGCCCTTCACCCCGGCCATCGAAACCCTCCGCGGCCTGCTCCTCGGCACCGAGATCGGCCACAACGGCTGGCTGGCCCTCGCCTGGTGCGTGGCCCTGACGGCCCTCGGCTACTTCTGGTCGAAGGCGGTGTTCGACCGAGACGCCAAGTGACCCGCACGATGAACGGCCTGGAAGGCCCGTCGCCACCACCCTGCCGGTGGACGCGACGGGCCTTCGGGCCGTGGGGCAGCTCGCCGGAGGGTACGTCCCGTGGGGGTGCCGAACCGGCTCACCGGGCCGAAATCGATTGCCGGCGCCGGTTCGAGGGGATCACCATGGCAGCCGTGGATGCGGCAGCGGAGAAGTCCTGGTACGCGGTTCGCTGCGTGTTCCAGTGGGTGGCCTGGGAGGGGGGGCGCCCTATTTCGACACCGGCCACGAGCATCAAGGGCGTGACGATGACTGAGATCAGGCTGCGTCTGTCGGTGCGGGACCTCGTCGAGGCGGACCTGCCGTCCTGCGGGTGGGCCGGTTCGCCCAAGCACGTGCGTGAGCTCGTCCACCAGATCCGCCGCGCCGAGGCGGGCGAGGTCGACTACCTGGCGGTGTGCACGCCGGCCGGGCTGCCGGTGGCCGTCGGCGGTGTCGACTACACGGTCAGGCCCGGCGCGGGCACGCTGTGGCAGCTCGGCGTCCTCCCGGCCCTGCAGTCCTGCGGGATCGGCACGTTCCTGATCGGCTCCGCCGAGCAGCGGATCGCGGCCCGGGGCCTGACCCGCGCCGAACTCGGCGTGGAGGAGGACAACCCCCGCGCCCGAGCCCTCTACGAACGCCTCGGCTACCGGGCCTTCGGCCGCGAGCCCGACTCCTGGGACGTGGAGACGGAGGACGGCTCGCTCCGGCGGTACGAGACGATGTGCACGCTGATGCGGAAGGACCTGCCCTGACGCGGGCACCCGCCAGGGCCCCGGCCGCGTACCCGCCGGGTCATACCGCCGCGAGCCGGTCCACCACCAGTTCCACCCTCTGCTCCATGAACTCCCGCGGCAGCCGGCCCGCGCGGGACAGGGTGGCGAGGCCGTGCAGGGCCGCCCAGAACGTCTCGGTGAACACCCCCGGGTGGACGCCCTCCCCGGCGACCTCGCCGAGGCACTCCAGCAGGGCGGCGAAGGCGTCCTTCAGCGGCGCCGGGGTGTCCTCCTGTGCGTACGCCAGGCCGCCGTCGAGCTGGAACAGGGCGTCGTAGACCGCCGGGTGGGACTCCGCGAAGTCGAGGTAGGCGCGGGCGAGGGCGGTGACCCGGGCGCGCGGGCCGTCCGCGGCGGCGGTCGCGGCCCGCAGCGCCACGGCCATCTCGGTGGCGCCTTCGAGGGCGACGGCGCCGATGATCTCGCGCTTGCCCCGGAAGTGGCTGTAGAGGACGGGCTGGCTGTACTCGATGCGCTCGGCGAGCCGGCGGGTGGTGACCGCGTCCCAGCCCTGCTGCTCGGCGAGTTCGCGGGCCGCCGCGACGATGAGTCGCTCGCGGTCCGCCCGTTCGCGCTGCTTGCGTTCCTGTACCGACATGATTCGATCCTAGCACTGCTAGACAATCGAGCGGCAGTAGTACTAGCGTTGCCTCATCAGCTAGCGGCGCTAGATCCCAGGAGGGGTCATCATGCTCAACGCACTCCAGGTGTTCACCACCGTGGTCGTCGGCCTGATGGTGGGGGTGGAGTTCTCCGTCGCCTTCGTCATGAACCGCATCTTCAGCGCACTCCCCGAGGACAGCGACCAGCAGGCCCGCTCCCACGGGGGCCGGATGCTCGGCGCCCTGATGCCGTTCTGGTACATCGGCTCGCTCGTCCTGAGCGCGATCTGGGCCGTCGCCGGATGGCACGACGGCGGCGCCGTCCTCGTCGTCACGGCGGCCGGGCTGCTGATCGTGAGCGTGGTCATGTCGCTCCTGCTGCTCGTCCCGATCAACGACCGCGGCAAGACGTGGACCCCCGAGAACCGCCCCGAGGACTGGAAGGAGCAGATGAACCGCTGGGACCGCTACCACTACGTCCGCGTCGCCGTCATCGTCGCCGCCTTCACCCTCCTGGTCACCGCCCTCGTCTGAACCCGCTGGACCCGCGCGCGGTCAGACCCGGTCCGACGGCTTCCCGGCCCCTGCCCCCGGCGGGGGCCGTCGTCCTGATCGGCAACCTCAGATCTCCCTCAGGGAATTCGCTTTTCGATCACCACGCGAATCCGTCGGGGTACGTTCCCCTCCATCGGAGCCGCCCTGACCAGGCGGCTGCTTCGAAGGGGGATGCATGCGTGTCGACATGAGGCATTCGATGGCGGCGGCCGCTGTTTCGGTGGTGCTTGTCTCCAGCGGCTGTTCCGCCGGAGGGGGAAGCGCTCCCGCGCAGGCCAAGCCGTCCGGAGCGCCCACTCCTGTGGCCACCCGGACCCCGGAAGAGTCGGCTGGGGGATCGGTCGAGGTGGCTCCCGAGCTCCCGGACGGCAAGGTGATCGGCGCAGTGGCCGATGTTCATGGGAATCGCCGAATACCCCTTGAGGGAGGGGTGCGCGGCGGCGCTCTCGAAATCATGGTGTCTTGCAAGGGGAAGGGAGACATCAGGGTTTCCATCGAACCTTCGGGGCTCGTATTCCAGACGGAATGCGTGGCCGGTCAGGTCAGCACCTCCCTCGACCAGAGCGACCTCGGCCACGACCGCCCGCCGGCCTGCATCAAGGTGGAAGCCCCGGGATCGGTGGGCTGGGCGATGAGCGTCGGGCAGGCGTGACGGGTCGCTCGTTCGGGGGCCGTCGCCGTGCGGGGCGGCCGGCCCGCTGGTCTGCTGGTCGGGACTCGTCCCGGACGTACAGGAGCAGGCCATGAACAAGGGCGTCGTCGTCACCGTAGAGATCCCCGGTGGGACCCGGGAACAGTACGAGCGGACCACTCGGCTGATCCAGGACGCCGAGTGGTTTCCGCCGCCCGGGTTCATCGCGCACGCGTCCGGGCCGGACGGGACCGGTGGGTGGCGGATCACGGACTTCTTCGACAGCGAGGAGAACTACCTCGCCTTCGTGGAGAAGGCCAGGCCGTTCCTCGAGCGGACGGGCACCCCGCCGATCATGCCGAGGGTGCAGCACGTCGTGAACGTGCTCGTGCGGCCCGAGCCCAAGTAGGCGGGCGAAAACCCTTTGCGGGGCGGAGGCGGAGGGCGCCACGCTCTCCGGTATGACCAGCCATCCCGCCGCCCGCCCCGTCGCCGATCTGTTCGCCGCCGACGGGCGCCTCAAGGCGATCCCGCGGAAGCCCGCCCGTCGCGAGGCGCTGCTCGCGCACCTCGCCGCGACGCTGTTCGACGCGGACCGGACGTACAGCGAACCCCAGGTCAACGACGCCCTGCGCGCCGTGCACGACGACTTTCCGGCCCTGCGCCGGTATCTCGTGACCGGCGGTTTCCTCTCCCGTACGAGGGACGGCGCGGACTACCGCCGACAGCAGCAGCCCGGCTCCCCCGGAGGCGCGATCCCCGCCGTCGCGTGACGACCGCGGTGGTGGCCGGCCTGCTGGCCGGCTACGGCATCGCGATCCCGGTCGGCGCGGTCGGCGCCTACCTCGTGGCCGTCACGGCCCGTACCGGCTGGCGTACGGGCGCCGGCGCGGCCCTCGGCGTCGCCACGGCCGACGGGGCGTACGCCCTGCTCGCCGTGGCCGGCGGCTCCGCACTCGTTCCCGTACTCGCACCGGTGATGACCCCGCTGCGGTGGACGTCCGCCGTCGTGCTCGCGGTGCTCGCGGTCCGGGCCGCGTGGACGGCGCTCGCCGCGCACCGCGCGGGAGGGCTCGCCTCCCGGGACGACGGGACCGCCCTCACGCCCGCCCGCGCGTACGGCACCTTCCTGGGGATCACGATCCTCAACCCGATGACGGTGATCTACTTCGCCGCCCTCGTCCTCGCCACGGGCCCCTCCGCCCCCGCCACCCCCACCGACCGCGCCGCCTTCGTCCTCGGCGCCCTCGCCGCCTCGGCCAGCTGGCAACTCCTGCTCGCCCTGGGCGGCACGCTCCTGGGCCGCACCCTGACGGGCGCGCGGGGCCGGCTGACCACGGCCCTCGCGTCGAGCACGCTGATCGTGGCGCTCGCGGTGCGACTCGTCGCGCAGGGGTGACCTGCGGCCGTCCCCTCCGGGGGGGGCGGCCGTTCTAGACGTGGGGCAGCAGCCGGATCATGTCGATGCCGGGGCGCACCTTGGCGATGGCCGTGAAGTCGTCGTCCGCGTGCAGCAGCGTGAGCCGGTGCTGCTCGGCCGTGAGCGCGATCAGGATGTCCATCGGTGACGGCCCGCGGTGATGGCCGATCCGGAGCAGATCCCGCTGTACGGCGATCACCTTGGGCCACGGGTCTTCCGGCGCCGGGACCCAGGTGAAGGTCTGGCTCAGCATGGTGGTGAAAGGCTCGTTGTCGCGGTCCGATCGCAGTGCCCGCATCAGCTCCGCTTCGACGGGCGGGCACAGCGAGACCTGACCGTGTGCCACTCGGGTCGGCCAGGGCTCGCCGAGCTGTCCGCGCAGGAGCCGCCACACGGCCGACGTGTCGGCGAGGTAGCTCACCGGCCGGACCGCTCCTGCTCTTCCAGGAAGTCGAAGTCGAGGAAGTTCTCGGCGTTCTCCTGGAGCCACCGCAGTGCGCGGGCGCGGTCGTCCGCGCTGATCGACGCCGCTATGGTCAGCGCGCGGTTGATGGTGTCCCGCTTGGTCTTGGTGCCGAGCTGCTGCTGCGCGAAGGCGAGCATGTCGTCGTCGATGTCGACCAGGGTCTTGGACATGAGAGCCTCCCGCAGCAGGTCGTATATGTCGACGCGCAGAGTATATATCGCACCCTGTGCGGAGGTTCAGGAACGGGCGTACCGGGCCAGGAACAGGTCCACTCCCGAGCCGATCAATTGCGTCAGCTCCTCGTCGTCGATCTCCGCGTCCGGGGAGAACGTGCGGACCAGCTGCGGCACGCCCACCGTCACCCCGACCAGCTGCTGCACGGCCAGCGTCGGATCGGGGACGTCGAGGACCCCCCGTGCGCTCAGCTCGGTGACGGCCTCGATCAGCGGGACGTTGTTCATGTCGTACGTGACCCGGTACCAGAGCTGCCCCAGCTGCGGGAAGCGGTCGATCTCGCCGATCACCAGACGGCGCAGCTTCATGATGTCGGGGCGCAGCAGGATCCGGGCCCAGTCCGTGGCGAGCCCGACGAGCGCGGCCCGCAGGTCCGGGGCGTCGGCGATCGTCGAGTTCGACGGCTCCAGGTCCGCGTACGTCTTCGGCAGGACGCCGCCGATCACGGCCAGGAACAGGCGTTCCTTGCTGCCGAAGTGCTTGTAGATCGTCGCCTTCGACACGCCCGAACCGCGCGTGATCGCGTCCATGGAGGCCGCCGAGTATCCCTCCGCGAGGAACTCCGCGAGTGCCGCGTCGATGATCGCCTGGCGCTTCCGCGAGGCCGCGTCCGCCGGGTCCGGGATGATCGGGATGCCGTACTCGTCGATCGCGTCGGCGTCCATGGCGGTGGTCCTTCGGTCGGTGGCTGCTGCGGTGCCCACTATATGAACTGAACGGTTTGGTCTGCAAAGGATGCCAGGGCGGGGCCGGCCGCCACGCCGATCAGGAACGCCAGGTTGAACAGGCCGATCGCGTTGCCGTGACGGGCCGCCGGCAGGGTTTCCGTCGCAGCGCCCGACAGCAGCCCCTGACCGCCCGCCGTCACCAGCGCGCTCGTCCCCGAGCCGACCAGCACCGCCACCGGCCACGGCGCGGTCACCGCGAGCACCAGCGCCACCGCCGAACCGGTCCCGAGCAACCCCTTCAGCCGGACCGCGCCCAGCGCCGGCGCCACGCGCACCAGCTGCCAGGACAGCAGCGCCCCGGCGAGCGCGGCGACCGACGCGACCGCCCCCGTCTCCACCGGGCCCCAGCCGGTGAGCGCGGCGACGCGGCGCGGAGCCGCGTACAGGAGCGCGAAGTTGACGGTCGAGAGGGTCAGCATCAGTGCGGCTGCGGAGAGGAAGCGGCTGTTTCGAAGGATGTCGAAAGGGAGGCCGGGGGTGGATGTGGGTGTGGGTGTACGGGGGGACTCCTCGTTCGCCAGGGAGAGCACCGGGCGCAGGGCCGGCAGGCTGAGGAGCGGGAGGACCAGGGCTCCGCGCCAGCCGAACGCCCCCGCCACCACCGCCCCTGCGAACAGGCCCGCCGTGCCTCCCGCCGCGCTGCCGATCGCCACCAGGCCCGGCGCCCGGCCCGAGCGGTCCCGGCCGGCCAGCTGGAACGCGGCGACGTTCAGGCCCGCCGCGCCTGCCGCCTCCAGGGCCCGGCCCGCGACCGCCAGGGGCAGGTTCGGCGCGAGGAGGATGACCAGAGCGCCGAGGGCCACGAGGACGGCGGCGGCTCTGACGACTCCGGTGGTGCCGTGGCGGCGGCCGACGGCGGCTGAGAGGAGGGGGGTTCCCAGGGCCATGCCCAGGCCGAAGGCCGTCATGAGCCAGGCGGTGGCGGCGGGCGTGGCGGACAGCGCACGTGCGGCCTCGGGGAGCACGAGGCCGGGGCCGGAGACCCCCATCGAGGCGGGCGCCGCAAGGGAGGCGAGCAGAGGGCCGGTGCGGCCCGCGAACGGGCTTGCGGAGCGCCTGTCCACACACCGCGCGTCCGCAGACCGCCTGCCCGCGAACGGGCCGCTCATACCGGCATCCGCCCCATCGCTCCCCGCCTGAAGTCCCTCTCCGCCTCCCGGAGTTCCGCCACCGTGTTCATCACGAACGGGCCGCTCCTCGCGACCGGTTCGCCGATCGGTTCGCCCGTCAGGACCAGGACCTCGGCGGCGGTGTCCGGGGCCTCGACCGTGAAGCGGTCGCCGTCCTGGGCGAGGACCGCGAGGTGGCCGTCGGGGAGGGGCTCGCCGGCCACCGTGGCCTCGCCCCGCATCACGTACACCATCGCGTTGTGACCCGCCGGGGCCGTGAACTCGGCGCTCGTGCCGGCCGCGAGTCGGCCGTGGGCGACGAGCACCGGTGTACGGGTCTCGAACGGGCCCGTCGCGCCGTGGCTCGTGCCGGCGAGGACCGTGATCTCGGCGCCCTCCGGGGTGACCGCCACCGGCAGGTCGCCGGCCTCGGCGTTCTGGCTGCGGGGCGGAGTGCCCTTGAGGCGGGCGGGGAGGTTCAGCCAGATCTGGAGCATGTGCTGCCGGCCGCCCGAGGCGAGGAACTCCGGTGTGGGCAGGGCCTCGTGGACGATCCCGGAGCCGGCGGTGAGCCACTGGACGCCGCCGGCGCGGACGACGGCGCTGTGGCCGCGCGAGTCGGCGTTCGCGATGTCGCCGTCGAGGACGTACTGGATCGTCTCGAAGCCCCGGTGCGGGTGCGGGGGCGCGCCCTTCGCCTCGCCGGGCGCGAGCTCGACCGGGCCGACCTGATCGACCATCAGGAAGGGATCGACGAAGGGGATTTCCTCCGTGGGGAAGGGGCGGCGGACCGGGAATCCGGCGCCCTCGTAGGTGTGGAAGGGGCGGGCCGTGCGGGCGACGGTCCGGTCGGCGAGCTGAGGAGTGGTCATGGCTGGACTGAACTACACCATTCAGTTCACTGTCAAGACTGAACCGTTTCGTTGACAGAATGAACCGATCGGTTTAGCTTCTTGGTCGTCGAGTCCGGCACCCGCCGGCTCGCCCGACGAAACGGGGGGTTCCCATGACCACGTCCACGATCCTCGCCATCTCCGGATCGCTCCGCGCAAGCTCGCACAACACGCAACTGCTCCGCGCCGCCCAGAAGTTCAACCCCGGCGGCCAGGAGATCGAGATCTACGAGGACCTGCGCGAGATCCCGCCGTACGACCTCGACCTCGACACCCCCGAGCTGCGCCCCGCCGTCGTCCGCGAGCTCCGCCGCCGGGTCGCCGAGGCCGACGGACTCCTCATCGCCACCCCGGAGTTCAACTACTCCGTCCCCGGCGTCCTCAAGAACGCGCTCGACTGGCTGTCCACCGACTGGACGAAGACCGAGGGCCTCCCGCTGCACCGCAAGCCCGTCGCGATCCTCGGTGCCGCGCCCACCAACTTCGGGACCGTCCGGGCGCAGCTCGCCCTCCGCCAGGTCTTCGTCTGGACCGACAGCGACGTCGTCGTGAAGCCCGAGGTCCACGTCTTCCGCTCGCACGAGCGCTTCGACGCCGACGGCAACCTCACGGACGAGACCACCATCGGGCTCCTCCAGGGCCTCCTGACCTCCCTCCAGGCCAAGATCGACGCCTCGAAGGCGCAGGTGGCCGCATGAGCACCGGCACCGCCACCTACCTCGGTACGGCGACCGTCCTCCTCCGCATCGGCGACCTCACCGTCCTCACCGACCCCGCCCTCGACCCGGCCCCCGCCGACTACCCGGGCGCCCGCCCGCTGCACCGCACCGCCGGGCCCGCGCTGACCGCCGGCGAACTCCCGCCGATCGATCTCGTCCTGCTCTCGCACGACCAGCACTCCGACAACCTCGACGTGGCCGGCCGTGAGGTCCTCGGCCGCGCGGGGGCGGTCCTCACCACCCCGGAGGCCGCCGCGCGCCTCGGCGGCCGGGCGGAGGGCCTCGCCCCCTGGGAGAGTCGGAAGATCACCGTCGGAGCGACGACCGTCACGGTCACGGCCACCCCCGCGCGGCACGGCCCGGAGGGCACCGAGCACGTCACGGGGCCCGTCACCGGCTTCGTCGTCGCGTACGAGGGCGGCACGCTGTACGTCTCCGGCGACACCGTCCGCCACGACGCCCTGGCGGAGATCGGCGACCGCTTCCGTATCGACACGGCCTTCCTCCACCTCGGCGACGCGCACTTCCCGTCCACCGGCGACCGGGCCTTCTCGATGAGCGCCGCCGAGGGCGCCGCCCTCGCCCGCACCCTCGGAGCCCGCACCGTGATCCCGCTCCACTTCGACTCCTGGGACCACCTCGCCGAGGACCCGGCCCGGATCACGGCGGCCTTCGCGGCCCCGGACCTGGCGGGACGGCTGCGGTGGCTCCGGCCGGGTGTCGTCGAGGACCTCTGACCGGCGGGCGTCAGCGGGCCCGCCGTACCCCCGCCGTCACGGCGACCGCCCCCGCCACCGCGAGGACCGCGCCCGCCGCCATGACGCCCCGGCCGGAACGGTACGAGAGCACCGACCAGCACGACCGCGCCGACAGCAGCGAGCCGACGCTCGCCCAGGACCCGACGGAGAGCGCGGAGGCGGCGGAGCCGACCGACCCGACGGAGAGGAACGACCCGACCGAGCCGATCGACAGGGTCGAGCCGACCGAACCGATGGACAGGAACGAGTCCCGGGACCAGAGCGAAAGACGCGAAGAGGCGGCCATGGGCCGATCGTAGGCGCTCACCAGTCCCCAGGACCGGCGCGATGCCGAGTACGGCGGGCGGATGTCGAGCACGGCGGGCAGGGCCGGACCCGCCTCCGCGAGCGGTTCCACGGCGCCGCCCGTGACGTCCGCGCCTGAGACCTGGATCACACCGGCACTCGTGTCACAGGGCGCGTCGCCGTCTCGTCTCGGGAACGTAAGCCCACCGCCCCGCACCGAGGAGACACGACGATGGACGCGCGCATCGACTTCTTCGCCAGCCCCACCGCAGGCAAGGCCCTCAAGCACCTCATGGCCGCCGGCAGGATCCTCAAGGACTCGACCCTCCCGGCCGCCGTCCAGGAGCTCGTCTCCGTGCGCGTCAGCCAGATCAACGGCTGCGGCGCCTGCCTCGACATGCACACCAAGGAGGCCGCCGCAGCGGGCGAGAGCGCCGTCCGCCTCGCCCTCGTCGCCGCCTGGCGCGAGGCCACCGTCTACACCGAGGCCGAACGCGCCGCCCTCGCCCTCGCCGAGCAGGGCACCCGCGTCGCCGACGCCGGCGAAGGCGTCAGCGACGAGGTCTGGGAGCGGGCCGCCCGGCACTTCGACGAGGAGCAGCTCACCGCCCTCGTCCTCCTGGTTTCCTTCATGAACGCCGCCACCCGCATGAACATCATCAGCAAGCAGCCGGCCGGCGGCTACGAGGTCGGCCAGTTCCACTGAACGGGGAGTGACATGGGCAAGGTCGAGGAGTTCGAGGAACTGCGACCGCTGCTGTTCTCGATCGCCTACCGGATGCTCGGCAGCGTCAGCGAGGCCGAGGACGCCGTCCAGGAGACCTGGCTGCGGTACGACGCCTCCCCGACCACGCCCGTGTCCCCCAAGGCGTTCCTGTCCGCCACGGTCACCCGCATCGCCATCGACGTACTCCGCTCCGCACGCGTCCGCCGCGAGGAGTACGTCGGCCCGTGGTTCCCCGAGCCCCTCCTGGACGATCCGTACGAGGACCCCGAGCGCGCCGCCGAGCTCGCCGACTCCGTGTCCATGGCCGCGCTGCTCCTCCTCGAACGCCTCAGCCCCCTCGAACGCTCCGTGTTCGTGCTGCGCGAGGTGTTCGGCTTCGGCTTCGACGAGGTCGCCTCCGCGGTCGGCCGTACGGAGGCGGCCTGCCGCCAGCTCCTCGTACGGGCCCGCCGGCACATGCACGACGGCCGGCCCCGCTTCGAGGCGGACCGCGCCGAACGCCGGGAACTGGCCGCCCGCTTCTTCGACGCCCTGAAGGGCGGCGACGTCGACGGCCTGCGGAGCGTCCTCGCCGCCGACGTCCAGATGGTCGGCGACGGCGGCGGCAAGGCCCCGCAGCTCGCCCGCGCGGTCGTCGGCGCGGACAGCGTGGCCAAGCTGCTCGCCGTGGTCATCCCCCGGATGGCCCAGGTCGACATCACCTTCGAGCCGCACGACGTCAACGGCCAGCCGGGCGCGGTCTTCCGCGACCGCGACGGCAAGGTCCTGCACACGCTGGCCCTCGACATCGCCGACGGCCGCGTCCGGACCATCCGCTCGGTCATCAACCCCGACAAGCTCGCCCACCTGGGCCCGGTCGCCGACGCCTGGGCGATCCACGCCCAGGTCCGCGAGGCCCGCCGGGGGTAGGCGTCAGCCCGCCTTGACGGCCTCGACGAACGGCGCCCACGCGGCGGCGGGGACGATGAGGACGGGGCCGTCGGGGCGCTTGGAGTCCCGGACGGGGACGAGGCCGGGGAGGTCGTCCCGTACTTCGAGGCAGTCGCCGCCGGACGTGTCGCTGTAGCTGCTGCTACGCCAGGTCGCGGCGGACGACGCCGAGTCGGGGCGCGGGCTCGCGCTGCTGGACGCGGTGGCGGCACGGTGGGGCGTGGACCAGGGCCGTACGGGAAGACGGTCTGGTGCGAGCTCCGTGCCGGGCGTCAGCCTTGCCGTTGAGGTCAGAACAGCGAGCCCAGGACCAGGCGGGGGACCCTCCCGTTCAGGTGGATCGTCGAATCGGCGAAGCCGAACAGTCCGCTGTCGGCGTCCACCGAAGCGCTGAACGCGAGCTGGCAGAAGTACACATGGCCCGCCGTGGCCGGGAAGAACACCTCCGCAATGGTGAAGTCCCCGTCGACGTCCTCGCCGTGTTCCTCGGCCCAGCCGACGCCGTCACTCCATGACGGCTGCACCCGGATGGGGGGTATGGCGTCCGTGTTCGTGGTGCCGTCGTGGACGGAGACGAAGGTGGAGAAGTTGCTGTGCGCGACATAGCCCATCGCGTGCTGCCGCCAGTGCTTGTTGAATTCGATGGGCGCGGCGAAGCGCTGGAACGGGTTGTCCTGGGGGGTGTAGAACCAGGACCCGAAGGACAGGTAGCAGGAATCCGATCCTCCGAACACCTGCAGGTCGAGGCTGAAGGTTCCTAGGTTCTTGTCCACCCTCGCGCCTGCTCCGGTGGCGAAGTCGCCGTCGTACGGCGGTACTTTCACCGCGAAGTTCACACTTGCCCTGAACTGCGCGTCCAGGGGGCTGACAGGGGTCTGGGGCAGAGGCGACGGCGTGACCTTCTCGGTCATGCGCGTCTTCTGGTCGGCCCGCATCGGCTCCACGGCCTTCTCCAGGCCGGGAGTTCCGAGCAGTGCGTCCGAGAAGGGCCGGGAGAGCTCCGCGGCGCGGCGCGTCTCTTCCTGCTGGCGCCCGACTCGGGCCTCCAGCACACGGATCAGGTCCCTGCACGCCGCCTCGGTGGTGCCGGGGTCGGGGACTCTGAACCCGAGCGAAACCTCCAGTGCCTTCACCTCGTCGACGCCGTGGGCATGAGTGTCCATCAGGGTTGTCATCGCTGCCGGCACCTCACTTCGTTCGTGGAGAGGCCCGCGGCGTGGTCTGCAGTACGGCTCCGGCTCCACAGAAGTCGCGTGAACTGTTGGGCCAGCGGCTCTCACGGCGAAACGCCCGGCGCATGCAGGGAATCCGTGCCGCTCACGTATCACGCCGATCGGGCGGTCTGCGGCATTGCCGATGTCCATCGGCATTCACTTCACAAAGTAGCAAGTGGGCTGGTCAATCGCATCTTGACAGGGCTGCCAGGATGCGGGCATGACGCAGATCATCAAGGGGGGAAACCTTCCGCTCAGCGGCGAGCCGATGCGGGTCGCCGTCGTCCGCCGCTCCGGTGGGCCGGAAGCGCCGAAGGTCGACGCGGCCGCGCTGCTGGTCGACGCGGACGGCAAGGTCAGGGACCGGGGAGACCTGGTCTTCTACAACCAGCCCGAACACGCCGGGAGCGGCATACGGCTCCTCGGGGAGGCCCAGGGCGAGGGCGGGGTCGTCGCGGACTGGCTGGAGATGGACCCGGGCCGGATCGAGCCGTCCGTGGAGCGGGTCGTGGTCGCGGCGTCCAGCGACGGCGGGACGTTCGGGGAGGTCGAGGACCTGTACGTACGGGCGGTGAGCGCGACCACCGGCGAGCAGCTGGCGCTGTACGCGGTGGAGGACGCGACGACGGAGACCGCGATCCTGCTGGGCGAGTTCTACCGCAGGAACGGGGGGTGGAAGTTCCGGGCGGTCGGGCAGGGGTACGACTCGGGGCTGCCGGCCCTCGCGACGGACTTCGGCTTCTCGCCGTCGGAGGAGGGGGACGAGGACGGGTCGGGGTCGGACGACGGTCCCCCGCCGGCCGCCGGAACGGTGCAGGACGCCCCGGCACCCGCCCCTGCGGCCCACGTCCCCGCCCCCGTCGCCGTGGAGAAGGCGGACGCCCCCGTCCCGTACTCCGGTGCGCCGCAGTCCGCCGCCCTGGGCAGGCTCAACGAGCTTCCCCGTGAAATGGGGCCGGAGTTCGCGTACTTCGAGTACCAGGGGGAGGGGAAGGAGGACGTCGAGACCGGTCTCACCCTCCCGCGCGGCTTCCTGGCGGTCGACGTGGTGAAGAAGGGCGGGGGCCACCTGGACATCGTCACGCTGACCGTCCGCAAGCGCAGGTGGCGGCAGGTCATGAGGAGCCGCATGGACGATCTGCGCGGGGTGGGCGTGCTGCACCACGACGGTCAGTCGCCGTTGCGGCTGAGGGTCGACACGCGGGGCCGGTGGATGATCCGGCTCCGCCCCGTCTCGACGCTGCGTTCGTTCGACGGGCCGGTGCAGGGGTACGGGCCGGACGTCCTGGCGTACACGGGCGACGAGACCGGCGTCAGGTTCCGGTTCGAGGGGGACGAGGACAAGAAGGGGTACTTCGGCGTCGCGGCCCATCGGAAGGGCGGTCACTGGGAGTACCGGTTCAGCCGGCGCGACCGGGGTCGCGGGAAGGGCGACCTTCCCCGGGGCCCGCGCCTCCTCGTCGTCGAGGCGGACGGGGCCTGGTCCATGGAGCCCCGCCCGGGGGGAGGCGGAGGCTTCTGGTCCCGGTCGGGACGCTAGGGCCGCTGTCCGGCGGCCCGGGGCCGGGGGAAGGGCGGAAGGAGCCTGCGCGTGGCTCGTCGGAGCGATCCGGCCCGTCGCGCGCATCGTTCCAGCGTCCGCCCGCACTCGACGGGTGCAGCGGACACCGAACCGGGAAATTGGTCTAGTCCAAGTTTGGTCCAGGCCATTGACGTGGTCATGGTCGCGGGGGTTTCGTCGTGTCCCAACAGTCGTGCGCGACAACGGCGTTGGCGCACCCCGCACCCCCCCACAGTCATTGGATAGCGATAGCCATGAGACGACGCGTACGTTCGCTCCGCTCGGCCCTCACCGCCGCAGTGACCGCCGTGGCCGCCCTCGGGCTCGGCGCCGTCGCCGGCGCCCCCGCGCAGGCCGCCGCGCAGGCCGCGACCCCGCTCCCCGCCCGGGTCTTCGCCCCCTACTTCGAGTCCTGGACCGGGGAGAGCCCGGCCGCCCTCAGCGCCCAGTCGGGGGCCAAGCACCTGACGATGGCGTTCCTCCAGACCGCGACGAAGGGCTCCTGCACCGCGTACTGGAACGGCGACACCGGCCTGCCGATCGCCCAGTCCTCCTTCGGCGCCGACATCGCGACCATGCGGTCCCGCGGCGGCGACGTCATCCCCTCCTTCGGCGGCTACACGGCCGACACCACCGGCACCGAGATCGCCGACAGCTGCACCGACGTCAACCAGATCGCCGCCGTGTACGAGAAGGTCATCACGACCTACGACGTCACCCGGCTCGACATGGACATCGAGGTCGACTCCCTCGACAACACCGCGGGCATCGACCGCCGCAACAAGGCCATCAAGCTCGTCCAGGACTGGGCCGCCGCCAACGGCCGCCAGATCCAGATCTCGTACACCCTGCCGACGACCACCCACGGCCTCGCCGCCAGTGGGCTCGCGGTGCTCAAGAACGCCGTGACCAACGGCGCGAAGGTCGACGTCGTCAACCTGATGACCTTCGACTACTACGACAACGCCGCGCACGACATGGCCGCGGACACCAAGACGGCCGCCCAGGGCCTCTACGACCAGCTCGCCAAGCTCTACCCGACGAAGACGGCCGCGCAGCTCTGGGGCATGGTCGGCATCATCGAGATGATCGGCGTCGACGACTTCGGCCCGGCCGAGACGTTCACCCTCGCCAACGCCCGTACGGTCTACGACTGGGCCGTCTCCAAGGGCATCAACACCCTCTCGTTCTGGGCGCTCCAGCGCGACAACGGCAGCTGTGCCGGTGGCGCCGCGGCTGACGGCTGCTCGGGCATCCAGCAGAACACCTGGGACTTCTCGCACGTCTTCGCCCCCTTCACCAGCGGGACGACGGCCCCGGCCGACGACTTCTCGGTGACGACCGCCCCCGCCGCCGCCACCGTCACCGCGGGCGGCTCCACCTCCGCGACCGTGAACACCGCGGTCACCTCCGGTACGGCGCAGACGGTGAACCTCACGGTCAGCGGCCTGCCCGCCGGCGTCACCGCCACGGTCAGCCCCGCCTCGGTGACGGCCGGCGGCTCCGCGACCCTCACCGTGAACACCACGGCGGCCACGGTCTCCGGTACGTACCAGATCGTCGTCAACGCGGCGAGCCCCTCCGCCGGTCACGCGGCGGTCCTCTCCCTGACCGTCACCGGCGGCGCCACCCAGTGCACGGCGGCCCCGTGGGCCTCCTCGCAGGTGTACACCGGCGGCCAGCAGGTCTCGCACAAGGGCCACACCTGGAAGGCCAAGTGGTGGACCCTGGGCGAGGAGCCCGGCACGACGGGCGAGTGGGGGGTGTGGCAGGACCTCGGCGCCTGCTGAACCATCTGCCGAAGCCGCCCGTACCCGCACCCGTACCGGGGCCCGCCGCGTGGAGGCGGGCCCCGGTACGGTGCGATCAGGAGACGCGCTTGAGGGTCCAGGCGTTGTTGTTGAAGCCGGAGTTCGGCCACGCGACGCAGGAGCTGCTGTAGTAGGAGCTGGTCGCGGTCCAGCCGGCGGGGTAGTACGTGGACCCGCAGGCCTGGACGACGGTGCCTATGGGCAGGCCGGTGAGCTGCTTGATCTGCTTGATGTTCGGGTCGAAGTTCTGGGTGCCGCAGCTGGCGCTGTAACCCCAGCTGACGTCGACGTAGCCGTACGGGGTGGCGGTGCTCGCGCACGTGGTCGTCACGTCACCGGGGGCCGCCTGGGCGGGCGCGGTGCCGAGGGCGAACATCGCGGCGGCGCCGGCGAGGGACATGGCGGTGGTGCGGAAACGGGTCATGATGGGCTCCTTGGATCCGGAAACGGCCAATGGCATAGGCCAGCCCTGTTTCTACGGTGTGTGCGCGCGACGTAACAGCCTGTTTCGAGTCCGGTGGGAACAGGCCACGCCGACGGCCGGTCCGGACCCGGGCGTTCCACGGCTAGTCCATCCAGCCGAACCGCTTCCTGTTGTCGTCGTCCGTCTGCTTCTGGTCCTCCCCGGCGGCGCGGACCGCGTCGCGCAGAGGGCCGTCGAGGTGATGGCCGAGGGCGCGGGTCGCGAGATCGAGATCGTCGAGGAGCGGAGCGAACCCCTCGCCGACCGAGGCGCCGAGCGAGCCGCTCTTCTGGAGCTCCTCGAGGTCGTACATGGCGCGGGCGAGGGTCGTCGTGGTCCTGTCGGCGATCCGGCCGGCGATCTCCGCGAGGCGGTCGCCCGCCCGCGTGTGCTCCCAGAAGTCGATGCGGAAGCTCTGCGGGGTGCCGACCGCCGGGCCGCCGTGCTCCATGAGCCGGTCGGGAGGCAGGTCCGGGGCGTGCTGTCCGGCGCCGATCGCACCGGCGCCGCCGGCGATGGCTCCGCCGACGGCGCGGGGACCGATGCCGGGACCCCCGCCGCCGACCGCGCCCGCGCCGCCCGCGATGCCCGGGGCCACGCCGCCGCCGGTGCCGCCGGCACCGCCGCCGGACAGGTCGGCGGGGATGTTCGGAAGGCTCGCGACACCGGGGTCGGTGCGCGCGGCGGTCAGCCGGAACCCGGTCTCCGTGAAGGCCGCCTGCTCGATGGACCCCAGTTCTGTGCGGGCGCCCTGGACGATGCCCTGCTGTGTCACGTCCAGGGGCGGTCGGATGCCTCCGGGAGTGCCTGCGGGGGCCGGAAGGCCGGGGGCGATCCGCTCGACGACTCCCAGGGCCATGTCCTTGTGCACGGCGATGTCGTCGCCGCAGTTCAGCATCTCGGCGGCGATCTTGCCGGCGGCCGCGGCCGTGACGGTGAAGTGGCTGTTGACGCGGGCCCAGTGCTCGGCGAGCGCGGTCATCGCCTCGCCGTGTCCGCTGGACAGGAGCCGCTGCACGGCCTTCGCCGCGTCCGCCCTGTCGTCGGAGAGGTTCTCCTCGAAGGCGCGCAGGCTGGACTGCGTTCGGGAGGCGGCGGCCTCGTCCGCCTTCGGCCAGGCCAGGCCGTGCTCGTCCATCAGGGCCTTCTGCGCGCTCGTACGCTCGATCGTCATCGAGTGAACTCCCCCCGGAGTAAAGGCTGTCGAGGCGTCACACGCTCCCACTCGCCCCGTGAGGTCACAAGGGGGAAGCCCCGTCGGCGCCTCAGTCGATGTGCACGATCTGGAACGCCTCCGCCATCCGCCCCGGGGGCAGGCCGCCGGCCGTGGCGTGTTCGCCGAGCCAGGTGCGCAGGAGGCCCGCCAGGTCGTCGAAGTGGGCCGTCTGGGAGGTGTGGATGCGCAGGGCCTCGACCTTGCGGTCGAAGACGGAGGTGACGTCGACGTACTGGTTCGGGGTCGGGCCGGTCATCAGCCACAGTTCGTGGACGGTCCACGGCTCCAGGCCCTCCTCCTTGAGGAGCTCCGCGTGGGCGAAGGGGTTGCGGGCCTCGGGGTATATCGCGCGCAGGCAGGCGTCCCCGACGGCCCGGTGGTCGGGGTGGAGGTCGGCGACCCGCGCCCAGTTGATCTCGGGGGAGGGGACGATCGCGCGCTGCGGTCGTACTTCGCGGATGACCCGGCACAGGTCGCGCCGCAGCTCCACGGACGCCTCCACGAAGCTGTCGGGATAGCCGAGGAAGCGCACGTCGGCGACGCCGCTGAGCTTGGCCGAGTGGACCTGTTCGGCGCGGCGCAGGTCCGCCATTGCCTGGCGGGGGAGCGCTTCGTCGTAACCGCCCGCGCCGCCGTCGGTGACGATGCAGTACGTGACGCGGGTGCCGCGCTCGATCCACTGCATGACGGTTCCGCTGACGCAGAACTCGATGTCGTCCGGGTGCGCGGCGACGACGAGCAGGGACTCGGGGTTGGTCCGGTTGAAGTCCTCCATGGGGCCAGCCTGTTGGGGTGGCGGGGGCGTCGCAAGGCCAACTCGTGGCGTGAACAGGACATGGCACTTACGCGCCATTCAAAAACTTGGTAGATTCAAATCATTGGGTAATCCGGGTGACGTGCTTGGAGGGTGACCGGTATGTGCAGGATCCTCGGCTCCTTCGCCGCCGGGGCGGACCGCCCCGAGCCGGCCCAGCTCGCGGCGGTCTCCGCCCGCCAGCGCCACGGCGGCCCCGACGAGCACCAGGTGCTCAGCGGGCCCGGCTGGTCGCTCGGCTGCGACCGGCTCGCCGTGACCGACCCCTGCGGCGGACAGCAGCCCTACCGGCTGCCCCACCTGCCCGGCGTCCTCGCCGTCCTCAACGGCGAGATCTACAACCACGCCGAGCTCCGCCGCACCCTCGCCGCCCGCGGCCACCGCTTCCCCGACCGCTGCGACGGCACCGTGCTCCCCGCGCTCTACGCCGAGTACGGGCCCGCCTTCGCCGAGCACCTCGACGGCATGTTCGCCGTCGCCGTCCTCGACCTGCGGCCCGGCTCCACCCAACTCGTGCTCGCCGTCGACGACATGGGCATGAAGCCGCTCCACCTGCACCACGACCCGTACGACGGATCCACCCGCTTCGCCTCCGAGATCCCCGCCCTCCTCGCCTTCGAAGGGGTACGGATCTCCCCCCGCGAGGACGCCCTCGACACCGTCCTCGCCACCCGCACCTCCTTCTCGACCCACACCGCGCTCGACGGCGTCGACGTCCTGCCGCCGGGCGCCACCGCGCTCGTACGCCCCGGCGCCGCACCCGTCGTCCGGCGTCGCGGCCCGTACCGCGCGGCCCCCCTCGGTGACACCCAGGACGTCCTGCGCCACGAGGTGCGCCGGCTCGCCCAGGCCGAAGTGCCGGTCTGCGCGGTCACCAGCGGCGGGCTCGACTCCGGGCTCGTCACGGCGCTCGCCGCCGAACACGCCCGCGAGACCGACGCGCCGCCGCTGCACACCTTCCACCTCACCTACCGGGGTCGCTGGCCCGACTCCGAGGCCGCGTACGCCCGTTCCGTCGCCCGCCGGGCCCGGACCGTCCACCACGAGGTCGCCGTCGACCCCGACGAACTCGGCTCCCTCCTCACCCGGACCGTGCGCCACCTCGGCCAGCCCAACGCCGACCCCATCACCCTCTCCACCTACGCCCTCTTCCGTGCCGTCCGCGAGAACGGCTTCACCGTCGCCCTCGCCGGGGACGGCGCCGACGAACTCTTCGGCGGGTACGACCGGATGCGGGCGGCGCTGACGGCGGGACCGGACTGGGCGGCCGCCTACACGGACGCCCTCTCGGCGGCGCCGAGGCTTCTGCGGGAGCACCTCTACACGTCCAACTACCGCGCCTACGTCGCCGACCAGGGCTCCGCCGCCGACCGCATCGAGCAGGAGCTGCGCTCGGCGGAGGTCGTCGGCGCGGACCGGCTCACCGCGATGACCGCGTTCGAGACGCGGTGGCGGCTCCCGGCGTACCACCTGCGGCGCCTGGACCACCTCTCCATGGCGTGGGCGGTGGAGGCACGGCTGCCGTTCTGCCAGCCGTCGGTCGTCACGCACGCCCGTTCCCTGCCCACGGCGGCGCGGACGGGGAAGCGGGCGCTGTACGAGGCGGGCGCGGAGCTGCTGCCGGCGGCGGTCCTCCGGCGCCCGAAGCAGCCCTTCACGCTCCCGGTCACGGCGATGCTGGCGCCGGGCGGCCCTCTGCTCGACCTGGTCCGGGAGATGCTCTCCCCGGCGCGGCTGGTCCTCGGGGGGAAGATCCGCGCCGACCGCGCGGCGAAACTCCTCGCCCGGCACCTGGAGCACCCCACACCGCAGGCGGCCCTGACGCTCTGGTCCCTCGCCGTCCACGAGTTGTGGACGGAGGTCGTCCAGGGCATGCGGATCCCGGTGGGCTGTGCGGCCTGAATCTCCGGGACCTCACCGTCCCGACCTCGCCGCCGTCACCGTCGTCCGCGCGGAGGACGCCCCCGGCCCCACCCTCGTGGTGCGGGTCGACCAGCTCCCCCGCGGCGCCCTCGCGTCGGCCGGCGAGTTGGCGCATCTGCGCCACGCTCTCGCCCGGACCGTCCACTCCGGTCTCAACAAGATCGCCCTCTACGACCCCGCCTCCCTCCGCTACCGCTTCGTCCAGGCCCTCCCCGATGGCCGGTTCGACTTCCGGGCGGGGTGCGGGCACTCCCTGCTCGCCTGTGTCGTCGCCGACGGGCGGCAAGGGCCCGTCACCGTGCGGGCCGTGACCACCGGCGACACCGTGCTCTGCGAGCCGTACGGCGACACGTACACGCTCAGTTTCCTCAGGCCGCCCACCGGCCCCGGCACCCTCCCCACCGGTCGCCCCGTCGACGTCCTCGACGGCGTGCCCGTCTCGTTCGTGCGGTACGGGAATCCGTACGTCTTCGTCGACGAGAGGGACCTGCCGGGGCCGGGCCTTCAGGACCGGCTGCTCGCGCTTCGCGCCCGTGCCGCCCGCGTCCTCGGCTATCCGCCCCACTCCGCGCTGCCCAAGATCGCCGCCTTCCGCGACGGCCCCGAGGGGCCGGCCGTCCGCGCCCTCACCGTCGGCGGCTGGCACCCCCGCCTCGCGCTCACCGGTGCCGCCGCCCTCGCCGCCGCGGGGGCGATCGACGGGACCGTCGTGCCCGCCGTGCAAGGGCCCGTCCGCACCCCCACCGGGACCGTCACCGTCTCCACCGCGCCGGACCGCGTCCGCGTCCACCACAAGCGCGCCGAGGTGCTCGAAACCCTGCGACTGCCGTGGCGTATCCACGCAACGGCGTGAATGCGCACCCCTCTCACCAGGGCCGCAGCCTGATTCCTCTGCCACGCTGAAATGGACCGGCCATCGGTATCCGTGGCGAGATGGGGAGAGCGGACACACATGAAATTCGAGAATCTGCGTGTCGTCGTGACCGGGGCGTCCCGCTATTTCGGTCGCGCGCTCGCCGTCGGATTCGCGCATCTCGGCGCCGAGGTCTACGTGTCGGCGCGGACCGTCGAGGCCGCCGAGCGGACCCGTACCGAGGTCATGGGCTCGGCCCGTGACCGTATCCACGCCTTCGGCTGCGACCTGAGCCGGCCCGCCGAGATCCGGGAGTTCGCGGCCCGGGTCGGCGAACGGACCGACCGGGTCGACCTGTTGGTCAACAACGGCGCCCGCTGGCTCGACGGCATGGACCTGGAGGCGGCCAGTGACGCCGAGATCGTGGAGACGATCGAGTCGACGGCCGGCGGCACCGTCCTCATGGTGAAGCACTTCCTGCCGCTGCTCCGGGGCTCGCTGCGGCCCGACATCGTGAACATGGTCGCCGTCCGCGACGCCGAGGGCGCCTCCGCCGCGACCGCCGGCGTGGCCCACGAGGCCTTCTGGGCGGCGAAGAGCGCCCAGGCGGGCTTCGCCGACATCCTGTCGCGCCGGCTGCGGCCCTCCGGGGTACGCGTCTTCTCCCTCTTCCCGCCCGATTTCTCGACCTCGGACCCGCGCTTCGCGGAATGGGACGGAGCGAATCCGGACGGAATAGCGCCCGACGAGAAACTCACCACGCAGGCGCTTTTCGAATGCATCGTCTACGCCGTCGAGCAGCCCCGCGACTGCTTCATCCGCTCCTTCCACTTCGAGCCCCGCTGACCGCCCTGCGCCCCACGGCGCCCCGTCAAGGAGGTCCCATGAGCACCCCTGTCTGGATCACCGCGACTCCGCCCGCCACCCACGGCGAACTCCACATCGGCCACCTCGCCGGGCCGTACGTCGCCGCCGACGTCCTCACCCGCTACCTGCGCGCGGAGGGCGAGGCCGTCCGGTTCACCACCGGCACCGCCGACCACGCCAGCTCCGTCGAGGTCCGGGCGCTGCGCCACCACCGCAAGCCGGAGGAGGTCGCGGAGGGCTACCGCGCCGCGATCACCGCCGACTGGCTGCGTTCGGGCGTGGAGTTCGACCACATCGTGCGCCCGCGCCGGGACAAGGGGTACGGGCGCTGGGTGCAGGACCTCTTCGCGAAGCTGTACGCGCAGGGCGTCATCGCGCCCCGGACCCGGCTGCTCCCGTACTGCGAGCCCTGCGACCGCTGGCTGCACGGCGCGCACGCGACCGGGACGTGCCCGCACTGCGGCGCGGCCAGCGACGGCGGGATGTGCCACGAGTGCGCCCGGCCGAACGACGGCGGCGACCTGATCTCGGCGCGCTGCGCGCTCTGCGACACCCCGGCGGTCGCCCGCCGCTGCCGCAGGCTGTACGTGCCCCTGGAGCCGTTCCGCGACACGCTCGCCGACTACTGGGCGACGGCGGGCCTGCCGCCGCGGCTCGCGGCCCTGTGCGAGTCGCTGGTCGAGGACGGGCTGCCGGACATCGCGGTCGGCCAGCCCGGCGAGTGGGGTCTGCCGGTGCCCGTCGAGGGCTTCCCCGAGCACCGCATCGACGGCTGCTTCGAGGCCGCCGCGATGCACCTCTTCGGCTACGACGTGAAGGGCCCGCTGCCGCGCCGCGCGATCCACTTCTGCGGCTTCGGGCACGCCTTCTGCCACGCCGTGCTGCTGCCGGTGCTGCTCCTCGCGCAGGACGTCAAGCTGCCGCAGGACTTCAACGTCAACGAGTCGTACGTGATCGAGGAGGGCGTCCAGGAGGGCAACGTCTGGGCGTTGGACCTGCTCACCGAGTACGGCTCCGACACCCTGCGCCGGCACGTCCTCCAGGCCCGTCCGCTCGGGCGCCGCACGGTCTTCCGGCGGGAGCGGCTCGCCGCCGCCCGGCGCGAGCTGGACGAGAACTGGAACAGCTGGCTGTCCCGGCTCTTCTCGGCCGTACGGGAGGAGTGCGGCGGCCTCGCCCCGCAGGCGCTGCCCGGCGGCACCGGCTGGGAGATCCTGGAGCGGCGGCTGCACCGGGGCGTGGACGATCTGCGCGAGGCGTACGGCCCCGACGCGTTCGACCCGCGCCGCGCGGTCGCGGTCCTGGACGAGATGGTCCGCTCGACGGCCGACTTCGGCCACGTCAACGCCCACGAGCGGTGCCGTCCCAGCACCTCCTGCCGTCACCTCCCGGCCCTCGCCGCCCAGTTGGCGGTGGCGTCGGCGCTCGCGGCCTGGGCGCGACCGGTGATGCCGGAGGGTGCCGACCGGCTCGCGTCGGCGCTCCGGGTGGAGCCGGGGCGCCCGGTCGACTGGCAGGCCCTGACGGGTCCGCTGCCGGGGACGAGGCTGGCGCCGCCTTCGGGGCCGGTGTTCGGGTTCTGAACCTCGTCACGCCTCCGTACTACTAAGCAACTAAGTACTTCCGTAGGAATGTTCGTTCCCTGCCGCGTGACCGTGCGCGCGAGCGACGCGCAGGGGCACGTGGCCCCCACCTCCCTCTCACAGGAGCCCCACGTGTCCCTGCGCGTCGCCATGCTCAGCGTCCACACCTCCCCGCTCCACCAGCCCGGGACGGGGGACGCCGGCGGCATGAACGTCTACATGGTCGAGCTCTCCCGCGCCCTCGCCGAACAGGGCGCGGAGGTCGACCTGTTCACCCGCTGCCGGGGCGAGGGCGCGCCCCCGCTCGTCGAGCTCGCGCCGGGCGTGCGGGTCCGGCATCTGCACGCCGGGCCGCGCCGGGCGCTGCCCAAGGAGGCCATGCCCGATCTGGTGGTGCCGTTCTCGCTGGCCCTGCTGAAGGAGGAGCGGCGCTACGACCTGGTCCACTCGCACTACTGGCTCTCCGGGCAGGCGGGTCGGATCGCCCAGGTGGGCTGGCGGATACCGCTCGTGCACACCGCCCACACCCTGGCCCGGGTGAAGAACGCCTCGCTCGCCGAGGGCGACACCCCCGAGCCGGAGCTGCGCGTCCGGGGCGAACACCAGGTGGTGGGCAGCGCGGACCGGCTGATCGCCAACACGGCCGACGAGGCGGAGGCGCTGCGTTCGCTGTACGGGGCGGAGGGGGCGCGGACCGAGGTCGTACGGCCCGGGGTGGATCTGCGGACCTTCCGTCCGGGCGACGGGCGGGCGGCGGCGCGGGCCGGGCTCGGGCTGCCGGCCGGGGCGTTCGTGCCGCTGTACGCGGGCCGCATCCAGCCCCTGAAGGGCCCTGACGTGCTGGTGCGGGCGGTGGCCGAGCTGCTGAGGGAGGCGCCGGAGCTGCGCCGCCGGCTCCTGGTGCCGGTGGTGGGCGGGCATTCGGGCGCCACCGAACGGGGCTCGGCCTGGCGCCTCGCGGAGGAGCTCGGGGTCACCGACGTGCTGCGGCCCTGCCCTCCCGTACCGCAGGAGAAGCTGGCGGACTGGTACCGGGCGGCGGACGTCCTCGTGGTGCCCTCGCGCAGCGAGTCCTTCGGTCTGGTGGCGGTGGAGGCGCAGGCGTGCGGGACGCCGGTGCTCGCGGCGGCGGTGGGCGGGCTGCCGACGGCGGTGTGGGACGGGGTGACGGGGATGCTCGTACGGGGTCACGACCCGGTGGAGTACGCGCGTCGGCTGCGGTGGCTGGCGGAGCACCCGGAGGCCGTGGAGACGATGGGGGCGGCGGCGGTGCGCCATGCGCGCGGGATGAGCTGGCGGGTGTCGGCCGGGCGGACCGTCGAGGTGTACCGGGGTGCCCTGGAGCGGGGGATGGGGCAGGGGCGGCGGCACGCCCCTGCCCCGGCGGCCCCTCTCTCCTGGAGGAACGAGAAGGCCGTAGCACAAGTCTAGCATCTCTTTTGGTTCGACCAAAGGTATGGCGAGCTCCGGATGCCTCAATTCCGTTGTTCTGGTGGCGCATTGACGCATCCACGCCATGGCGGGTCCACGCACGAACTATCACTGGATTCGATTCGGAGACCGGGACAGTATGGAGATGTCTTCAGGGAACGCCCGGCGGCACGGGCCCCCGGAAGGCGGAATTCACATTCCAAGTCCTGGAGGAATCATGTCCGTTGCGCGGAACACCGGTATCCGCAAGGCCGCCCGCCAGCTCATCGTCGCGATCGTGGCCTGTACGGCCGTCGCCGCCGGCGCCGCTGTCGCCGTCTCCCCCGACAGCACCCCGGTCACCCCCCACACCATCGCCGGTGTCGCCGACGACAACGGCTGGCCGGTCCCGCCGGTCAACCCGACCCCCAGCCCCACCAACTGAACTCATTACCAGGGATATTCGACCGGCAATTCCCCCGGGCAGTCCCCCCACCGTGAGGCCCCGCAATCGCTGCCACGATTGTGGGGCCCTACGCATTTCCCCGGCTCTTCGTGGAAAACGTCAGTCCAGCCAGCCGAGCCGCACCGCACGCGCCCCCGCCTCGAAACGGCTCGTCGCCCCCAGCTCCTGCATCAGCTCCGAGATCATCCGGCTGACCGTCCGCAGCGACACCCCGAGCGTCCGCGCGATCCGCTCGTCCTTCATCCCCGAGGCGAGCATGTGCAGCGCGGCCCGCTGCTGCTCGGAAAGCCCGTCACCGCCCGCCTCCGCCGCCGTCTCGTTCCCGTACGGGGTCGCCGTGTGCCAGCAGTGCTCGTACAGGCTCAGATACGGCCGCACCAGGGCGCTGCCCCGCGCCAGGATCGCGCCCTCGCCCGGCTCCTCCGGCCGGATCGGCACCAGCGCGAACTGCTGGTCGGCGATGATCAGGTTCATCGGCACCACCGGCGCGAGCCGGATCTCCACCCCGAGCTCGGCCCGCTGCCCGAGGAACTTCTCCATCTGCGGGTCCGTGGCCTCCTGCCGCCCGTAGATGGCGCGCACCCGCACCCCGTTCGCCAGCTGCCGCCGGTCCCGGTCGAGCATCAGCTCCGGGTTCTGCCGGCCCGGCGTCCCCGGGTGCAGCGAGGCCGAACTCTCCTGCATCACATCGGTGATGTCCTCGATGGCCTGCTGGATCCTGCGGTAGTCGGTCAGCGCCTCGACGTGCGCCTCCGCCCGGGCCAGCGCCTCCGCCCGCAGGTACGAGCCCGCCAGGACCTCGAGCGTGCTGTACGCCTCGTCCGCCTCGGCCAGATGCTCCCGCAGCCGTTCCCGCTCCCGCTCCAGGAGCCGGAGCAGCGCGATCTCCGGATCGATCACCGCCACCGTGTCCGCCTCGGACCGCCAGCTGCCGTCCTGCACGGCGTCGATCGTGGCGTGCACCTGCCCCGTGGGCACGATGAGGCCCAGGGAGAGCAGTTCGCGACGACATCGCTCGTGCTCCTCCGGCACGAGCCCGAGTTCCCTGCCGACCTCCTCGAAGTCCGAGACGCCCCGGCGGCGCAGCTCCTCGTACACGGCAAGCAGGACGCCGGTCGTGCCGTCCCCGATGCCGTCGCCCGCGGTGACCATGGCGAAGTGACCCCCTCATTCTCCGAGTCGCCCCGCCCTCGCCCCGTCACACGGCGCGGCGGGAGTCCGTCCTGCGCTTCCTCCGGCCCGCACGGCCCCGTAGGGCCTGGTGCGTCTTCCATGACATCCGAACTCCTCGTACTAGGCCACGGGTTCCGGCCCCTCGCCGTCGAGCAGTCCGAGGCGGGCAGCCTTGACGCCGGCCTCGAAGCGGCTCGCCGCCCCCAGCTCCTGCATGACCTCGGAGAGCAGCCGGCTCACCGTCCGCAGCGAGACGCCGAGGCTGCGCGCGATCTGCTCGTCCTTGATGCCGGACGCGAGCATGTGCAGGGCCGCCCGCTGCTGGTCGGAGAGGCCGTCGCCGCCGCGCTCCCCGGGCTCCTCGCCGTACCGGGAGGCCGCCTGCCAGCAGTACTCGTACAGCGCGAGGTACGAGCGGACCAGGCCCGGGCCGCGGGCCAGGATGGTCGGCGAGTCCGGGTCGTGCGGGTCCGTCGGCAGCAGGGCGAAGTTCTCGTCGGCGAGGACCATGTTCATCGGGACGACGGGGGAGAGGCGCAGCTCCACGCCGAGCGCCGCCCGGTCCTCCAGGTGCTGGGTCATCTCGGGCACGGTCCCGACCCGGCGGCTGTACATGGCGCGGATCCGCACCCCGCGGGCGGCCCGGGAGCGGTCCCGCTCCAGCTCGGCGGCCATGTCCTCGCGCCGTACGGACCCGGTGTGCATGACGTGGACGGCGGTCCGCACGGATTCCGTCAGGTCCGACAGCTCGCGCAGCACCCGCTGCGGGTCGGTGACGATCTCGACCTCGACCTCGGAGCGGGGCGCGGCCCCGGCCCGCAGGAACGGTCCGGCGAGGGCTTCGAGGGCGGTGTGCGCGCGGCTGGTCGCGGCGAGGCGGTCCTGGAGCCGGTCGCGCTCCCGGCGCAGCAGCCGCAGCAGGGCGACATCGGGGTCGACGACGGCGTGGGTGCCGGGCGCGGAGGGGTCGGGGAGGGCGGTGAGGCCTAAGGAGACGAGTTCGCAGCGACATCGCTCCCGCTCCTCGGCGGAGAGCTCGAACCGGTCCGCGACCTCGTCGAAGCCGGCCTCGGGGCGGGCGCGTAATGCCTGGTAGACGGCGAGAGCCTGATCGCTCCCCGTCCGGGACACGGCGGCGTTTCTGGACACGGCGCAGCAGACTCCCCTCGGATCCGGTGGACCCTGTTGAATCGCCCCGCTAGACCCTGCCACAAAATCGAACGACACGCACGGAGTTGACCGTGGCTCAGCTGCTGGTGTCGCTCGCCCGGCAGTCGGGGCACAGACCCCTGAAGACGACCTCGGCGTCGTCCACCCGCCACTGCGGCAGTGCGCCCCGGGGCGGCTCGGGCGCGGTCGCGGACACGTTCTCCACGCGGCCGCATCCGGTGCACAGGGCGTGCTGGTGGGGCGGCCCGGAGATCTCGAAGACCGCGGGCAGGCCGGGGCGGTCGAACTTGCTGACCAGGCCCGTCTCCTGGAAGTGCCGCAGCATCTCGTACACGGCCTGGCTGGTCAGCGTGCCGAGCCGCTCGCGGGCCGTCGTGGTGATCGCCTCGACGTCGAGATGGCCGCCGGCGGCGAGCACCGTGAGCACCTCCAGGCGCGGGCCCGTGACCCGCAGCCCGACATCGCGCAGGCGCTGGATCACCGCCTCGCGGCCCGTCAGCTCTTCCACGACTGCCATCTTCTCCGCCCGCCACCTGGTCGGCTCAAACTTTTGTGGGCATCGTACCTCTTGCTCGTCAACGTCGGCAGGTCCGTATCGGTCAGTCGTCCGCCCTGCACACGAGGAGCACGGACTCGGTCCTGTCGTCGATACGGTGCCGCCGGCGGCCCTCGACGTGCAGCCCCGCCGAGTGCAGCTCGGCCGCGAGGCGCTCGGGGTCGACGATCCACTTGTCGGTGGTCAGCACCACCCGCTCCGAGGAGAGCTTGCCGGTCCGCGCCGCGTAGTACGTGATCCGCTCGCTCATCGACGGCAGGTCGAAGACCTGCCGGGCCACCACCCACTCGTCGATCCCGTCGAACCGCGGCACCTGGAAGGCCCAGGTCCGCCGTGGCTCCGCGATCAGACCCGGCAGCAGGTGCGCGGTGTAGTCGAGGGCGAGCGCCCCGCCCGACTCCAGATGCGCGGCGACCTCGCGCAGCAGCCCCGGCCGGCTGTCCGGCGGGACGGCGGTCACCATGGCGCCCGCGAGCAGCGCGAGCCGGTAGCTGCCTTCGAGCCGCAGCTCGGTGAGGTCGGCGCGGTGGGTGACGACGAGCCCGGCCACCTGCGGGCCGATCCGGCGGGCCCAGCCTTCGAGGCGCTCCAGGGCCGAGGCGTCCCGGTCCACGGCTTCCACGGCGAAGCCGTGCCGGGCGAACGGGACGGCGAGCCGCCCGGCGCCGGAGCCGAGGTCGAGGACGGGTCCGCCGGTGGAGCGGGCGAGGCTGAGGTAGCGGACGATGTCCGCGCTGTGCGGGCCGAGCAGGGCGTCGTGCAACCAGACAGAGCTCTCGTCGGTGGGGGAGACCGACTCGAGCCCGGGGAGCGTGTCGGCGGTGACCCGGATGCCGGCGCAGGGTGCGGGGTCCTGGTCGAAGCCGTATCGGGACGGCAGGACCGGAGCGAGCGCTGCGGGCACGACGGGCAGGGAAGTGCCGCTCGGTGTGTGCATCGCTCCTCCAGGGGCTCGCTCGGTCCATGCCGTCCGGACGAGGTACCCGTGCCGCCGGGCCCGCGCCGCTGAACCCATCCTGACCTGGTGAGCGAACCCCGATCCACCGGATCGGGCTGCGTGAACACGCGATGGCGTGGATCTGCCACGGCCCTGCGAGCGCCCCGGAGGCGAACGGGCCTTCAGGAGAGGGGTCGGCTCCAGCGGGTCGGGGCGAGGGCCGCGAAGCCGAGGTGGGCGTAGAAGGGGAGCGCCGGGTCGGCGGCCGCCGGGAGTTCCACGCGCTGCTCCCGCGCGCCGTAGTCGCGCATCCGCTCGGTCGCGGCGGCGAGCAGGGCCGTGCCGACGCCGGCGCGGCGCGAGCCGGGCTCCACCGCCAGGGCGTACACCTCGCCCTCGCCCGGGACCGGGACGCCGCCCGCGGCCACGCCGACGACCGCGCCCTCCCGGTCCGTGGCGACCAGCCAGCCGAGCCATCCGGGAGCACCCCCCGGAATTTCAATTTCCGCGCGTATGCGGGGGAGTGCACATTGGGCGGAGATCAGCCGCCGCATCGGGATTTCGTCCAGTATTCCGGCATAGCTGCTCCGGATGATGTCGGCAAGCAGTCTGGATATCGTGGTCGCGTCGCCGGCCGCTGCCGTACGAACGCCGGCGAGCTGCATTGGTTTTGCACCCTTCGACGTGCCGAGTCAGAGCCCCAACGTACCCACAATAGCGGCGTATTCCGCGGTCTGTGACCGATGCGAAATCTACGAATTCGCTTAGTAAATAGTGGTGTTCGCGGATTACTGGGGGAACGAGCAGCAGGCGATCACCAGCGGCGCCATCGAGAGTCCCCCCGCCGCGATCGTCAACAGCCCGTACAGCACCGGGTGTCCGGCGCTGTGCGGGGTGAGGATGCGCCGCATCCGCAGCGCCGCCGAGGGTCCGCCCGCGCCGAACGCCGACCGCGGCGCCCGCCCCGAGGCCAGCGCGTACAGCGCCGTCGCGAGCGCGTCCCGCGTGCACCGGCGCAACGCCCGGTCGTCCGCGGCCATTTCGAGCAGCAGGGGTACGGCGCTCCCGCCGTGCCGCGCGAGCGGGAGGTGCGGGAAGACGGCCGCGAAGGCCTCCGCCGCCGCGACCAGGAGGTGGTGCCGCCCCGAGATGTGCGCCCGCTCGTGCGCGAGGGCCGCCCCGAGCTGGGCCGGGGTCAGGGCGTGCACCGCGCCCGAGGAGACGACGACCCGGCGCGAGCGGCCCGGCAGGCAGTAGACGGCGGGCCGGTCGTCATCGAGGACGGTGGCCCGCAGCGTCGCGTCGTACCGCCCGACGAGCCGCAGCACGCCCGCGTGCCGGGTCCGCATCCGCCGGGCCCGGGCGAGCCGGCGCACGAACGCGGCGGTGGGCACCGAGAGGACCAGCAGCGCGAGCGAGAACGCGAACCGCTCGCGCCCGTCGAGGTTCAGGAGCTGGTCGAGCGTGGGCGGCCGGAGGGTGAACATCATGTCGCTCAGGCGGTGGCTCGCGGCGCCCGTCAGGACCAGCTGGGCGGGCAGCAGCGCGGCCCCGGCCGCGAAGCCGGCGCCGCACGCGGCCCAGACGCCGAGGGCGAGCCGCGGCACCTGCTGGGTCCAGCGGGCGCGGGCGAGCAGCCAGGGCACGAGGACACCCGTGACGAGCACGAGCCCGAGCGGGATGAGGAGGTGATGGTTCACGCGGGACCTCCGGCCGGCACGTCGGGGTCCGGATCGTGAGGGCCCCGGCCGCGCCCGGCGCGGAGGGCCTGCTCGTCCTGGTCGCCCCGCGCCGCGCGCAGGGCCGCGTCCAGGGCGGCCATGTCCTCGTCCGAGATGACCTCGACGAAGCGGAGGAGGGCGGCCGGGCGGTCCTGGCTGTCGCCGAGGGCGTCCCGCATCAGGCCCGCCGTGTACTCCTCGCGGCTGCGGACCGGCTCGTACAGCCAGGCCCGTCCGGACTTCTCGCGGCGGAGCCAGCCCTTGCGGTGCAGGATGTCCGCCACCGTCATCACCGTCGTGTAGGCGACCCGGCGTCCCCGATTGATGTCGTCGACGATCTCGCGGACCGTGGCGGGCCGCTGCCACGCCCACAGCCGGTCCATGATCTCGGCCTCCAGCTCTCCCAGCCGGCGCACGTGCATCCCCTCACCCTCCCCTTGCGGGCGGCTCATCGTACGGGCCGTTCCCCCCGCCCAGGTATACCCCCCAGGGGTACAGTGGCAGGATGTCGACCCTCATGAAGAACCGCCCTTGCGCGAAGGTCTGCGACTCCGGTCTTCCCGGTTCGGTGGAGCTGGTGCTCCTCCGACAGCTGCTCGGCCTCTGTCTCCGGCTGAGTCTCACGCTGTCCGCCGACTGCCCTTCACGCAAGGGCGGTTGATGTCCTTCTGGTAGTCCGTCCGAATATCCGTCCGGATGTCCTCCGCGCGTCCGGACGGATGTCCGTCACGTCCGGATCAGCCGGGCGATGGCCTTCGACGCCTCGCCCACCTTCACCTTCGCCTGGTCCCCGCCCTGGGCGATGGCCTCCGTGACGCAGCAGCTCAGGTGCTCGTCCAGGAGGGCCACCGCGCAGGACTGGAGGGCCGCGTTGATGGCGGAGACCTGGGTGAGGACGTCGATGCAGTAGACGTCCTCGTCCACCATCCGCTGCACCCCCCTGACCTGGCCCTCGATGCGCCTCAGTCGTCTGATGATGTCTTCCTTGTGCTGTCCGTAACCGGCCACGACGGGCTCCTAGGAGATCAGGGATTCAGATCCGGGATTCACAGGGCGGGGGGGCGGGGAGTGTCAGCGGTCGATGGGCTGGAAGCCCCGCAGGCGGAGGCTGTTGCCGACCACGAAGACCGAGGAGAAGGCCATGGCCGCGCCCGCGATCATCGGGTTGAGCAGTCCGGCCGCGGCGAGCGGCAGGGCGGCCACGTTGTAGGCGAAGGCCCAGAAGAGGTTCGAGCGGATGGTGCCGAGCGTCTTGCGGGAGAGCCGGATCGCGTCGGCCGCGGCCCGCAGGTCTCCCCGTACGAGGGTCAGGTCGCCGGCCTCGATGGCGGCGTCCGTACCGGTGCCCATCGCCAGACCCAGGTCGGCCTGGGCGAGCGCGGCGGCGTCGTTCACGCCGTCGCCGACCATGGCGACCGAACGGCCCTCGCCCTGAAGGCGCTTGACCACGTCGACCTTGTCCTGCGGCATGACCTCCGCGATGACCTCGTCGATGCCGACCTCGGCGGCGACGGCCTCGGCGACCGCCTTGTTGTCACCGGTGAGCAGGATCGGGGTCAGACCCAGCGCGCGGAGCCGCTTGATGGCCTCGGCACTGGTCTCCTTGACGGCGTCGGCGACCTCCAGGACCGCGCGGGCCTCCCCGTCCCAGGCGACCGCGATGGCGGTCTTGCCGGCCGTCTCGGCCTCTTCCTTCGCGGACTTGAGCGCGGCGGGCAGGGTCATGGCCCACTCGTCGAGCAGCTTCTCGCGGCCGACGAGGACGGCGTGGCCCTCGACGACGCCCTGGACGCCGAGTCCGGGGATGTTGGCGAAGTCCTCGGGGGTGGGCAGGGTGCCGACCTTGGCGGCGGCGCCGGTGGCGACGGCCTGGGCGATCGGGT
Organism: Streptomyces sp. NPDC002463; assembly: GCF_042889835.1. Classification (NCBI taxonomy): domain Bacteria; kingdom Bacillati; phylum Actinomycetota; class Actinomycetes; order Kitasatosporales; family Streptomycetaceae; genus Streptomyces; species Streptomyces sp. NPDC002463. Next base: position 1,033,226 of record NZ_JBIARL010000001.1, on the reverse strand, counting down.
GCTCGGAGGAGTGCTCCAGGGCGCCGGCCAGGCGCAGCACGTCGGTCTCGTCGACGCCCTCGGCGGTGTGGACCTTGATGAGGGTCATGCGGCCGGTGGTGACGGTGCCGGTCTTGTCCAGGACGATCGTGTCGACCTTGCGGGTGGTCTCCAGGACCTCGGGCCCCTTGATCAGGATGCCGAGCTGGGCGCCGCGGCCCGTACCGACCATGAGGGCGGTCGGGGTGGCCAGGCCGAGGGCGCAGGGGCAGGCGATGATCAGGACGGCGACGGCGGCGGTGAAGGCGGCGGTCAGGCCCTGGCCGGTGCCGAGCCAGAAGCCGAGGGTGCCGAGCGCGAGGGCGATGACGATCGGCACGAAGACGGCCGAGATCTTGTCGGCGAGGCGCTGGGCGGCGGCCTTGCCGTTCTGCGCGTCCTCGACGAGCTTCGCCATGCGGGCGAGCTGGGTGTCGGAGCCGACGCGGGTGGCCTCGACGACCAGGCGGCCGCCGGCGTTCAGGGTGGCGCCGGTGACGGAGTCGCCGACGGAGACCTCGACGGGCACGGACTCGCCGGTGAGCATGGAGGCGTCGACGGCGGACGAGCCCTCGACGACGGTGCCGTCGGTGGCGATCTTCTCGCCCGGGCGGACCAGGAAGCGGTCCCCGACCTGGAGTTCGGCGGTCGGTACGGTGACCTCGCGGCCGTTCTTCAGAACGGTGACTTCCTTCGCGCCGAGCTGCATCAGCGCCTTGAGCGCGGCGCCCGCCTTGCGCTTGGAGCGGGCCTCGAAGTACCGGCCGGCCAGGATGAAGGCGGTGACGCCGGCCGCGGCCTCCAGGTAGATGTTCCCGGCGCCGTCGGTGCGGGCGATCGTGAACTCGAAGGGGTGCGTCATGCCCGGCGTGCCGGCGGTGCCGAAGAACAGCGCCCACAGCGACCAGAGGAACGCGGCGATCGTGCCGACCGAGATCAGGGTGTCCATGGTGGCCGCGCCGTGCTTGGCGTTGGTCCAGGCGGCCTTGTGGAACGGCCAGGCGGCGTAGACGACGACCGGGGCGGCGAGCGTGAGGCTCAGCCACTGCCAGTACTCGATCTGCAGCGCCGGGACCATCGCCATCGCGATGACGGGCACGGCGAGGGTGGCGGCGGTGATCAGCCGCTGCCGCAGGGGCCGCAGCTCCTCGTCGGCCTTCTCCTCGTCGGTGGGGCCGTCGTCGCCCTCCTCGGCCTTCGGGGGAGTGGGCTCCTGTGCGGTGTAACCGGTGGCCTCGACGGTGGCGATCAGGTCGGCGACGTCGATGTCGGCGTCGAAGGTGACCTTCGCCTTCTCGGTGGCGTAGTTGACGGTGGCCTCGACCCCGTCCATGCGGTTGAGCTTCTTCTCGATACGGGCCGCGCACGAGGCGCAGGTCATGCCGCCGATGGCGAGCTCGACCTGGGCGGTGCCCGGAGTGGTCGTGGTCATTTCCTGCTCCTCGGTGTAGCGGGGTTCGGGGGCCGGGGCCCGGGCGTGGTGGTCGGGCCCCGGCGGCCGGGGTGGTGCGGGCGGTCGTCCGCCTGCCGGGCGGACCGTCGGGTACCGGGACGGGGGACGCCGGTGGGGTGTCGGTCTGCCCGGCGGCGGATCAGGCCCGGCCGGTCAGCTCGTAGCCCGCGTCGTCGACGGCCGCGGTGATCGCGGCGTCGTCGGGCTCGCCGCCGGTGGTCACGGTCACCAGGCCGCCGGCGACGTCGACGTCGACGGAGATGACGCCGTCGAGGGCGCTGACGGACTTGGTGATCGCGCTCTTGCAGTGGCCGCAGGTCATGCCGGAGACGGCGTAGACCGTGACGGTGCTGTCGGCGACCGCGACGGCGGTGGCCTCCGTGGTCGAGCAGCTGTTGTCGGGGGTGCAGCAGGAGCCCATGGCTTCCTCCTCGGTCGGTTCCACTCGTCGATACCCTCGGGGGGTATCAGGTTGCGAGTTCATGTATACCCCCCGGTGGTATCCGGCGCAAGTGTGGATCGGACTTGACTTGATACCCCCCAGGGGTATGGTGAGGTGCATCGAACGGTTACCCACGCCGCCCCACACGTACGGGAGAGCAGTCATGAACACCGGAGTGAAGATCACTGCGTTTGCCGCCGCGCTCGCCGCGACCTTCGGGACCGCGTACGGGGTCGGCAAGGGGGTCGGCCCCGTCGACGAGCCGAAGAAGACGGAGCACGCGGGGCACGCGGCGCAGGACCCGCAGAAGACATCGGGCCACGAGGGTCACGAGGAAGGCGCTCCCGCCTCGGCCGCGGCCCTCCCGGGCGGCCTCCAGGTCTCCCAGGACGGCTACACCCTCGCCCTGGAGACGCCCACCCCCGCCGTGGGGCGCAGCACCCTGAAGTTCTCCATCAAGGACGCGACCGGCAAGAAGGTCACCGCCTTCACCACCGAGCACGGCAAGGAGCTGCACTTCATCGTCGCCTCGCGCGACCTCAACACCTTCCGCCACCTGCACCCGGTGAAGGCCGCGGACGGCACCTGGTCGGTGGACGCGGACCTGCCGACGGCGGGCGGCTACAAGGCCTTCGCGGACTTCAGGCCGGCGGCGCCGGGCGCCGAGGGCGTCACGCTGGGCGCGGACCTCTCGGTCCCGGGGGCGTACGCGCCGAAGCCGCTGCCCGCGGTGGCCCCGACCGCGACGGTCGACGGCTACCAGGTCCGGCTGGGCGGAGTCCTGGACCCGGGCAAGCCGGGCGAGCTGAAGCTCACCGTCACCAAGGGCGGAAAGCCGGTGACGGACCTGGAGCCGTACCTCGGTGCGTACGGACACCTCGTCGCGCTGCGCGACGGCGACCTCGCCTACCTCCACGTCCACCCGAACGAGGGCGGTCCCGGTCCGGACGTCTCCTTCACGGCGGAGGCGCCCAGCGCGGGCACGTACCGCCTCTTCCTGGACTTCCAGCACGAGGGCAAGGTCCGCACGGCGTCGTTCACGGTGAAGGCGGGTGCGACCGGAAAGGCCGCCGCCGAGCCGGCCGGTGCCGCGACGCACGATGCGGGAGGCCACACGCACGGCTAGTCTGGTCATTGGACTAGACCTGTAGTCGTCATTCATGGAGGAATGGGCGAGATGAGCAACCGTGCTGTCCTTGAGGTGATCGCCCTCGACGAGGAAGACGCGGTCGCTGCCCAGACCGGTGGCGCCGACCGGCTCGAACTCGTCACCGACATGGCGGCGGACGGACTCACCCCGTCCACGGCCACCTTCACCGCCATCCGCCGCGCGGTCGACATCCCGCTCCGTGTGATGCTCCGCCTGGCGGACGGTTTCGCGGCCGGCGACGTCGACGCGCTGGTGGGCCGGGCGGAGGAACTCCGCACGGCGGGTGCGACGGAGTTCGTCCTGGGCTTCCTCACGGCGGACGGCGAACCGGACCTGGTGGCGGTCGAGCGCCTGATCACCGTCCTGGACGGCTGCGACTGGACCTTCCACCGGGCGATCGACCGGGCGGCCGACCGCGACGGCCTCCGCAAGCGCCTCGCCGACCTGCCGGGCCTCGACACCTACCTGACGGCGGGCGCGGCGACCGGCGTGGACGACGGCCTCCCGACCCTCCGGGCCGAGGCGGCCCGCGCCGGCGAGCCGGGCTACGAGCCGCAGATCCTGGTGGGCGGCGGCCTCCGCCTCGACCACCTCCCGACCCTCCGGGCGGCCGGCCTCACCGCCTTCCACATCGGCGGCGCGGCCCGCCCGGGCGGCTGGGCGGCCCCGGTCTCGGAGGGGGCGGTCCGGGTGTGGCGCGAGGCGGTCGACGCGTAGGCGCGGTCGCTGTGGCCCACCCCGAGCACCCCGCCACCGCGCCGTCCGCACGTCACTGCTTTAGCAGCCGCTCCCGGTCCCGCCAGGCCGCCTCCCACTGGCGGGTCATCGCCGGGTAGACGACGAGGTGGCGGAACGGGGCGATCAGGGCCATGTAGAGGCGGCCCAGGCGGCCGTTCGGTTTGACCAGGACCGCCATGCGGAGTTCGTGGTCGCCGGTGGGCGTCCGTACCCAGCCCAGGTGCGCCACCGCGTGGACGGTCTTGTTCGCCAGCTCCTGGGCGGACTCGTCGGGCAGTTCGTACAGGGAGACGAACGGGCCCGGGCCGGGGGCGGGGTTCGCCGTCGCCGTCAGGTCTTCCGGCATGCGGTCGCGCAGCGACCGGACGCGCGGGCCGAGGCCGGCCCGGGCGTCGTCCCAGCCCAGCAGGGCGCCCAGCTTCCAGCGCGCCGCGAACAGGAACTTCGTCGGTCCGGTCTCCCGGCCCAGGCCCGCGCCCGCCGCGATCGCCGCCACCGCGATCGGGAAGTCGTCCGGGCCGGCGCCCGGCATGCGGAAGGACCACACGTCCTCGGTCGTGAAGTCCGGGGCGAACTCGTGGATCCGCCACGGACGGCCGGTGTGTTCGCTGACGGGAAGTCTCATGGCTGCCGCCTTTCCCCTGCGTTCTATACGCTTGCGTATAACGACGGGACCAACGATGCCAGACCTGATGTACGGAGGCGTATATTCGGGCGGCGAGTGAGGGAGGACACACCGTGGGCGCTCCGCGTACGCCGCGCGAACGATGGGTGGAGGAGGGGCTCCAGGTCCTTGCCGGCAGCGGGCCCGACGCCGTTCGCGTCGAAGCCCTCGCCAAGCGCATCGGCGTCACCAAAGGCGGCTTCTACGGGTACTTCGCCGACCGCGACGCCCTCCTCGCCGCCATGCTCGACACCTGGGAGCGCGAGGCCACCGATCAGGTCATCGACCGCGTCCGGCATGACGAGCACGGCGACCCGCGCACCCTCATCACCCTCGCCGGCATGCTCACCTTCTCCGGCGACCGGCTGCGCCCCATCGACCTCGCCGTCCGCGACTGGGCCCGGCGCGACGAGGACGTCGCCGCCCGCCTGCGCCGCGTCGACAACCGGCGCATGGAGCTGCTCCGCGAGATGATCGGCGCCTTCTGCCCCGACCCCGACGAGGTCGAGGCCCGTTCGCTCATCGCCTTCTGCGTGGCCATCGGCCACCACTTCCTCGCCGCCGACCATCCGGGCCGCACCCGCGCCGAGGTCCTGGCCCGGGCTGGTGATCTGATCCTGGACCGGCCCGCGGAGCCGAAATCCCGTGGTCCGGAAGATGTCTGATCGTTAGCCTCGCGCGTATGACCACCGCCACCGTCGACACCGCCCTCGTCGAGCGGCTCATCGCCGCCCAGTTCCCCGACTGGGCGGGGCTTCCCGTACGGGAGGTGGACTCCGCCGGCACCGACAACGCCATGTTCCGGCTCGGGGACGACTACGCCGTACGGCTGCCGAAGGCCGACTGGGCCGCCGGGCAGGCCGAGAAGGAGCAGCGCTGGCTGCCGCGTCTCGCGCCGCACCTGACGCTGCCCGTACCCGTGCCCGTCGGGCAGGGGGCGCCGGGGGAGGGGTACGGCCAGTCCTGGTCGGTACTCGCCTGGCTCGACGGCGACGACGCGTACAGCGCGCCGATCACCGATCTTCCCCATGCCGCCGTGGAGTTGGGGCGCTTCGTCCGTTCCCTGCGCGCGGTCGACGCGACCGGTGGACCCGCCTCCTCGCGGGGCGGGCCGGTAGCCGACTGGGAGGAGGGCTCCATGGCGACCGCCCTCCGCGAACTCGGGGCCGACGGCACCCTCGACGCGGAGGCCGCCGGCGAGGCCTGGGAATCCGTGCTCCGCCTCCCGGCCTGGCAGGGCGCACCCGTCTGGCTCCACGGTGACCTGCTCCCCGTCAACCTCCTCGCCCGCGACGGCCGTCTGCACGCGGTCATCGACTTCGGCTGCCTCGGTGCGGGTGACCCGGCCGCCGACCTCACGCCGGCCTGGACCCTGTTCACCCCCGACACCCGCCCCCTCTTCCGCGAGGCCGCCGAGGTCGACGACGCCACCTGGGCGCGGGGCCGCGGCTGGGCCCTGTGCTGGGGCATCGTGACCGAGCACTACTACCGCGGGAAGAACCCGGTCCTCGCCGACATCGCCCACCGGGCGTGGACCCAGGCGCTTCCCGAATACTCGAACTAGGCGGTCGCCACCAGCTCCACCTCGAAGCCGTCCTCGTTCTCCAGGTACGCCGCGTAGTGGCCCTCCCCGCCCGCGTACGGGTGGCGGTCGGCGAACAGCAGCCGCCAGCCGTGCGTTGGTGCGTCGGCGGCGAGCCGGTCGACGGCGGACCGATCGCCCGCGTGGAAGGCGAGGTGATTCAGGCCCGGGCGGAGGCGGTCGTGGCGACCCGGCGTACGGGCCGGGGACTGCTCCACGACCAGGTAGCAGGAGCCGAGCGACCAGCTGCGGCCGCCCTCCCAGGACTGGAAGGGCCTGTAGCCGAGCGCGCCGAGCAGCCAGCCGAGGCTTCGCTCGGCGCGGGGCAGGTCGTCCACCCACAGCTCGACGTGGTGGAGGGACCCGACGGTGGCCACAGCGCGCCCGTCTGCGGCGGTCACAGCTCGCCCAACTGCTCGGGCACCGGCGCCGAGTGAACGACCGTCAGGCCCGACACCGCACGCGTCAGCGCCACGTACAGCCGCCGCAGGCCGGTGCGTTCGTCCGGTTCGCCGTCGACGACCGCCGCCGGTTCGTCCAGGACCACGTAGTCGTACTCCAGGCCCTTCGCGAGCGAGGCCGGGACCAGCGTGAGCCGGGACTCGGCCGTCGTCTCCTCGCCGGGGGAGAGGTACGCCAGACCCGCCGCCGTCAGCGCCTCCGCGAGCGGCGCGATCCGCGCGTCCGCGGCGATCAGGCCGATCGAGCCCTCGTGGCCCAGCGCCTCCACGCACGCCGCGACGACGTCCTCGTCGAGGGCGTCGCTCGGGCGGACCTCCAGGGAGCCCGGGTTCTCCCGGACCGACTCCACCGCCGCGAGCCCCGGCGACATGTGCGGAAGGAGCCGCGAGGCGTACGCGATGACCTCGCGCGGCACGCGGAAGCCGGCGGTCAGCTCCTCCACCAGCGCCTCCGGCTTCCCCAGGTGCGCGAGGGCCTGCGCCCAGCTCTCCGTCGCCCACGGCGTCGTGCCCTGAGCCAGGTCGCCCAGGACCGTCGCCGAGCCGGTCGTGCAGCGGCGGCCCACCGCCCGGTACTGCATGGGGGACAGGTCCTGCGCCTCGTCGAGGACCACGTGTCCGAGCGAGTGCGTCCGCTCGACCAGGTCCTTCGCCTCGTCGATGAGGACGGTGTCGGCCGCCGACCACTTCGCCGTCTTCACGCTCCGCGCGGGCTTCGCCCAGAGGAGCAGCTTCTGCTCGTCCTCGGTGAGCAGCCCCTCGGCGTGCTCGGCGAGGAAGTCGGCGTCGCTCAGCAGGCGCAGGACCAGCTTCGCGGGCTCGACGAGCGGCCAGCACTCCTTCACGGCGGCCTTGACCGCCGTGTTCCGCGCGACGGCGTTCTGCACGCGGTCGTCGGGGGCCTCGCCGGCCTCCTCCATGCGGACGAGGACGGCGTGCGCGATGCGCTGCGGGAGGGCCTCGCGGGCGGCGCCGTACCGGATGTCGCGGTCCAGCAACTCCCTCACCATCTCCTCCAGTTCGTACGCCGGGACCCGCCAGCGCCGTGAACCGCGCACCACCATCAGCGACTCCTTCGGCAGCGTCACGTGCGAGCGGACGGCCCGTCGCAGCACCTCGGCCATCCGCGCGTCGCCCTTCACGACCGCCGTCGCCGCCTCGTCCGTGCCCCGCACCTCGACGTGTGCGACGAGGTCGTCGACCGTCGCCTGCTGGACCTCCAGCTCGCCGAGGGCGGGCAGGACCTGCTCGATGTAGTGGAGGAAGGAACGGTTCGGCCCGATGACCAGGGTGCCGGTGCGGGCGAGCCGCTCCCGGTGCGCGTAGAGCAGGTAGGCGACACGGTGCAGACCGACGGCCGTCTTGCCGGTGCCGGGGCCTCCCTGCACGCACACCGTCCCCGACAGGTCGGAGCGGACGATGCCGTCCTGCTCCGGCTGGATCGTGGCGACGATGTCGCGCATGGGGCCGACGCGGGGCCGCTCGATCTCGGCCTGGAGGAGGCGGCTGGTGTGTTCCAGCTCCTGGGGGTCGGAGAGGTGCTCGTCCTCGTACGCGGTGAGGTCGCCGCCCGTGTAGCCGAAGCGGCGCCGGAGGCCGACGTCCTGCGGGTCCTTCTTCGACGCCTGGTAGTACGGCTGCGAGACCGGCGCACGCCAGTCGATCACCATCGGGTCGCCGTCGGCGTCGTGGACGTGCCGCCGGCCGATGTAGAACCGCTGACCCTCCTGCGTGGTGTGCAGGTAGTCGAGGCGTCCGAAGAACAGCGGGGTGTCGGCGAGGTCCGCGAGCGCCTTGATCCGGTCCTCGATCTGCCGCCCGAGCACGAGGGAGTTGACCCAGTTCGCGGTGACGTCCTTGATGTCGAGCGCCTCGACGTCCTCGCGCATCGCGCGCAGCGCGGCGCGGGAGGAGGTCAGATGGGCGCGCTCGTGCGCGAGCGGGTCGGATTCGGGCACGGATACGGACACGGTGAAGCCTCCGGGCAGGTGGATACGCGGACACGACGAGGTGGCCGCCGGTTTCCGACCGGGCGGCGGCGCGCTCCACGAGCGGGAGGCGGGGAAGCCGACGAGTCTAACTCCGGGCGGTCGGCCGGGCGAATCCCTTTCCCCTAGGGGCCGGGTCCATCCGGGGGTGGATCCTGATTCCACCCCTGGGGCGATGTGTTCTGAATGTCCGGATTCCATCATGGAGTCATGAGCGCAACGACCTTCACCCTCGTGACCACCGTCCCCCGCCCCCGCACCCACCTGGGCACGGCCCTCCGCGCGATCCGCGCCTTCGGCGGCGCGGCGGCGTCGGTCGCCCTGCTGGGCGACTACGGGCCGCGGGAGGCGGGCGTCCGGAACCCCCGCCCTGAGTACGACCCCGGCCCCGACTGAGTACCGGAACGCCTGGGCGGGCCGGGCGCGCCCTGATGTGATCGGGGCATGACGACGACGCCGATCCCGCCCGCGCCCCCCGTACCGCCGCCGACGCCCGCGACCGACGACTTCGCCCGCACCACCCGGAAGCTGCGCTTCACCGCCCTCGGCGGCTTCGGCGCCCTCCTCGTGCTCTTCGTCCTCACCGTGGTGCTGGTCCTCGGCGACGCCATCGACGGCGACGGCGCCGCCGGCGGCTTCACCGAGGCCGCGTTCTGGACGTTCCGCGTCGCCGTCGTGGCCGGCCTGGTCGCCCTCGTCACCCCTCGGGATCGGATGGCGACCAGGCCCCGCCGGGCCCTCGTCGTCGCCCAGTACGGCCTCGGGGCCGTCGGAGCGGCCCTCCAGCTCATGGACTGAGGACCGTGGGCTACGACTCCATCAGCTCGTCCGCGTCCACGATCCGGTACGCGTAGCCCTGTTCCGCCAGGAAGCGCTGGCGGTGGGCCGCGAAGTCCTGGTCGATCGTGTCGCGGGCGACCACCGAGTAGAAGTGCGCCTGGTGGCCGTCCGCCTTCGGGCGCAGCACCCGGCCGAGGCGCTGGGCCTCCTCCTGGCGGGAGCCGAAGGTGCCGGAGACCTGGATGGCGACCGTCGCCTCCGGCAGGTCGATCGAGAAGTTCGCGACCTTGGACACGACCAGGACGTTGATCTCGCCGTTGCGGAAGGCGTCGAAGAGCCGCTCCCGCTCCTTGTTCGACGTCTCGCCCTTGATGACCGGCGCGTCCAGGTGCTCGCCGAGCTCGTCCAGCTGGTCGATGTACTGCCCGATGACGAGGATCTGCTGCCCGGCGAACTTCTTCACCAGGGCCTCCGTCACCTTCCGCTTCGTCGCCGTCGTCGCGCAGAAGCGGTACTTCTCCTCCGCCTCGGCCGTCGCGTACGCGAGCCGCTCCGAGTCGGTCAGGTTCACGCGGACCTCGACGCAGTCGGCGGGCGCGATGTACCCCTGCGCCTCGATCTCCTTCCACGGCGCGTCGAACCGCTTCGGCCCGATCAGGGAGAAGACGTCCGACTCCCGTCCGTCCTCGCGGACGAGGGTCGCGGTCAGGCCGAGCCGGCGGCGGGCCTGGAGGTCCGCCGTGAACTTGAAGACCGGCGCGGGCAGCAGGTGCACCTCGTCGTAGACGATGAGGCCCCAGTCGCGGGAGTCGAAGAGCTCCAGGTGGGGATAGATCCCCTTCCGCTTGGTCGTGAGCACCTGGTACGTGGCGATGGTGACCGGCCGGATCTCCTTGCGGGTCCCGCTGTACTCGCCGATCTCGTCCTCGGTCAGCGAGGTCCGCTTCACCAGCTCGTGCTTCCACTGGCGCGCGGAGACGGTGTTCGTGACGAGGATCAGCGTCGTCGCCTTCGCCTGGGCCATCGCCCCTGCGCCGACCAGCGTCTTGCCGGCGCCGCAGGGCAGCACGACGACACCGGAACCGCCGTGCCAGAAGCCGTCGACGGCCTGCTTCTGGTACGGGCGCAGCGACCAGCCGTCCTCGGCGAGGTCGATCCGGTGCGCCTCACCGTCCACGTAACCCGCGAGGTCCTCGGCCGGCCAGCCCAGCTTCAGCAGCGTCTGCTTGATCTGCCCGCGCTCGGAGGGGTGCACGACGACGGTGTCCGGGTCGATCCGCTCCCCGACCAGCGGCTGCACCTTCTTCGACCGCAGGATCTCCTCCAGGACCGGCCGGTCGGTCGTGGTCAGCACGAGCCCGTGCGTGGGGTGCTTGGAGAGCGTCAGCCGGCCGTACCGGGCCATGGTCTCGGCGATGTCGACGAGCAGCGCGTGCGGCACGGGGTAGCGCGAGTACTCGACGAGCGCGTCGACGACCTGCTCGGCGTCGTGCCCGGCGGCCCGTGCGTTCCACAGCCCCAGCGGCGTCACGCGATAGGTGTGGATGTGCTCCGGCGCCCGCTCCAGCTCCGCGAACGGCGCGATGGCCCGGCGGCATGCCTCGGCGAGCTCGTGGTCGACCTCCAGGAGCAGCGTCTTGTCGCTCTGGACGATCAGGCAGGACACACATACCTCCAGGGATAGGATCGCGTTGTGACAGACACCACATCTGCGCCTGCCACGGCAAGGGCCATGCCCCGTGCCCGTCGCCCGAAGGGCGTCCCGGCCAACGCGTCGGGAATGCGCGCGGCCATCTATGTCCGCCTTTCGCGGGAAACAGAAAACTCTACCTCGCCCGAGCGTCAGCGCGCGGCCTGTGAGGCTCTGTGCGCGGCCCGTGGCTGGCAGGTCATAGCCGTGGAAGAGGACATCGACGTCTCGGGCTACTCGCGCGGCCTGGACCGTCCCGGGCTTCAGCGGATCCTGGCCCGCCTCGCCGAGTTCGACGTGATCGTGTTTTTCAAGATCGACCGCCTGGCCCGCTCCACGGTGGACTTCGCGGAGATCATGAAGGTCACCCAGGCGGAGAGCGTGGCTCTCGCGTCCGCCAGTGAGCCGCTGGACCTCACCTCTTCCATGGGGCGCGCCATGGCGAAGGTGATCGCGGTCTTCGCAGAGCTGGAGTCCGACACCATCGGGATGCGCGTCTCCAGCGCCCATGAACACCTGAGGCGGGAGGGCCGCTATACGGGCGGCAGGGTGCCGTACGGGTACCGGGTGGCCCCCAACCCCGAAGGCGCGGGGAAGATCCTGGAGGTCAACCCCGAGGAAGTGAAGACGATTCACGAGATCGTGGAACGGGTCCTCAACAAGGACTCGCTGCTCAAGATCGCAGTGGACCTCACGGAGTCCGACAAGCCCTCGCCCGGCCACTCGTCGCGGCAGACCACGGGCAAGCGCAGCGACTCCAAGCGGTGGTACCCCTCCACCTTGCGCAGCCTTCTCGGCAACCCTCAGTTGCTGGGGCAGGTGATCGAGGACGGCAAGCCGATCCTGATGACGGACGGGCTGCCGCTGGTCAACCGCACGCCGATCCTGGACATGGACACCTGGCAGGCGTTGCAGGACGAGCTGAGCCGACGAGCCAATCCGGGCGACCGGCGACGCGAGGGAACGGCGCTGCTGCGGGGGATCGTCTACTGCGCGGTGTGCCACAACCGCATGTACACGTACGTCGCCAAGGGGCGCATCCGCTATCGGTGCATCGGCCGGCTGAAGGCCCGGCAGGCAGGCGCGGAGCTGACTTGCTACGGCGTGAGCATCGCCGGTGAGGGCATGGAACAGCACGTCACGGCGCTGTTCCTGGAGAAGTTCGGCGCCTTCCCCGTGGTGCGCATGGTGGAGCACGTGGGCGAGGACTTCCGCCCGCAGATCCGGCAGGCCAGGGAAGCGCTGGAGGACCTGGAGAAGGACCGGTACGACCGTGGCCTGTTCAAGGGTGAGGAGGGTGCCACGAGGTACGCGGCTCAGTACGCCAAGCTGGAGGAACGCTTGGCTTCGCTGAACGAGAAGCAGCGCACCGCGAAGCCTGCGGGCGTGGAGGCGGTTCCGACCGGCCGGACTCATGCACAGCTCTGGAAGGACGCGGACACGGCGGGCAAGCGCGATCTGCTGCTGAACGCGGGGGCGTACGTCGAGGTCGGCATGTCCCGCAAGGGCGGCCCGAGACTGGACACTTCCCGCCTCGCGGTCTACTTCGGCGAGGACGGCGAGATCCGCCGGGCGGACGCCGACGGCAAGGACGTCGAAGCGGTCGTACAGCGCGCAGCGGCTCAGACGCTTGAGCTGTTCTGAGCTCTCCTGGCGACTGTTCGCGGCCCGTTGCTGGGGAAGCCCTGGCGGCGGGCCGTCCGCGCTCCCAGGGGGTGCCGCCGGTTTGCTGCTCTCTCAGCGGCAGGGTGATGACGGAATGACGGTTCTCCCTACTTTTTTGATTGCACATAGAAAAATAAGAGAAAAACAGACCAAGGGCTCGATCCGTCATTGCGCCATCGCAGCCCTGCGCCGCTGAGGGTGAGCCACGCACGCTGCGCGTGTGGGAGTGGGCGGTCGGACCAGAGCCGCATCCGTTTGCGTGCGAGGGGGTAGGCGGTGGCCCCCTTCAACCCTTGACCAGCGCGTGTGGGAGCGGAAACTCTCGCGTGGCTGATCAGGGGGTTTCCGTGGGCGGTTATCCCCTGCCCCGGGGGTTGGCCATCCGTGCCGGGTAGGGTCACGGCACCATGGAGCATCTGCCCGAGAGTCTGGACCGCGACATCCTGGAGCAAAGGATCGTCTCTGCGCTCATGACGATCCGCGAAGCATTGGACTGCACGCTTCATGAAGCGATCGACATCTTCGCGCAGCGATACGAGGAGCTTCGTCGTGATCGTCCGGACGACTTCACTCTGAGGCGGGAGGACTACGGCCAGGGCTTCTACTCCTGATGAACTGCTGGCCGGTGCACGTAGTCGGCTGGGGGAGTGACGCCACCGCGACCGGTAGCCCTATCCCAGGTACGGGGCGGCGCGGTGCTCCAGGAAGTGCCGGATACGCAGCCGTTGCGTGTGATGCATCGGAAGCGCATCGAGTTCTTCTGGCGCCACGAAGCGGAGTTCCGTGCTCTCGTCGGAGATGGCCAGGGTGCCGCCGACGACCCGGGCGGTGAAGCAGACGTTGAACTGCCGGCGTACCTCTCCGTCGCTGTACGCGATGACATGGCGGGGGTCGGTGTACGTGCCGACGAGTCCCGTGATCTCGACATCCAGACCGGTCTCCTCCTGGACCTCTCGCACGGCCGTGCCGGGGAGGGAATCGTCCATGTCCATGGCTCCGCCCGGCAGCGCCCACAAGTCGTTGTCCCGGCGCCGTTGGAGAAGTACGCGGCCGTCCTCATCGGTGACGACGGCAGAGGCTGCCACGACCAGGCTGTTCGGCCGGGGGGCGTTGGGATCGTCGTAGTACTCGGTTCGGGCCACGGCGCTCAGCCTTCCACGGGGCGGGCCGTTTCCCATACGGCGTCGAAGCTCCCCGCGTAGGTGTCGAACATGCCCCCGTCGCCGTGGCGCCGGAGGTGCCACACGGGCGCACCGTAGGCGTTGACGCCCCACACGTGCGCGTTGACCAGCATCTGATCGTCGGCGCGGTACAGGCTGTTGTAGAGGGTCGTTCCATGGGTGCGCAGCTCGATTCCCGGTACGTCCGCGAGAGGCCGGTAATGCAGGAGCGCGAGTCGGCAGCGGGGCTCGATGCCGTGGCCGAACTTCTCTTCCCGTCCGCGCTGCTGGACGTTGGGGTCGTCTGCGTCACCCACCGCGATGCGGATCGTGCAGCTCTCGTCGGCCCGTTCGCGCAGGAGGTCGTTGAGGCGGGGGTACGCCTCGTGCAGGAAGACGGCCGCGTACACCAGCACGTCGATCCGCTGCCGCGCCTGGGAGAGGAGATCGACGAAGACCGACACGGGGAGATCCGCCCGCTGTCCGTACAGAGCGACGAGTTCGGGGCTGACAGCACGTGCGGCACGCGCCTGCCGGAGTGCCGGCCACAGGGCATGCACGTCTTCCCCGAGCGCTTCCGCTGCCGCCAGCGCCGTTGCCCGGCGCGGAGTACGCCCGAGATTGACCCACCGTTCCACGGACTTGGGGTCGACACCTGTGACGCCAGCCAAGGCCGCATGTGTCCAGCCACCTGCCTCCATGACGGTTCGAAGTCGCTCGTTGGACATGCTGCGCCCCCTCGGATTTCGGACGTTCCCAGGGACGTTCTACACGTGGTAGGACGTCCCAAAGTGGGAAACGTACGAGGTTCCTCCGTCCTGACGACCGGCGCGACCATCGCGCCATGAGTGAGCCCACGCGATACAGCGCTACGCCTGTCGAACTGCCACTGAACCTGGATCGGGAGCCGGACCCTGTCGACGGGTGCGCGGGATGCATCGAGCTGGCCAACGTGCGCTCCCGCGCCCGTGCCGGGGGCGACATGGCCACGGTGTCCGACTGCAACGTCTTCATGCGGCGGCACCCCGAGGGGCACTGATGGTCACCGCAGAGGACATCGGGCGACGCGTGGAAGATGGTGCGGGACGGGTCGGCATCCTGCGCGACGTGATTCCGGACTACGAGGACCCCGCCGGCCTGCCGGGCGAGCGCCGGAAGCGCCCTACAGCGTTTCTGTGGCCAGAGGGCGGGGGCCGTGAGTGGCTGGTCCCGCCCGAGAGCGTGAAGCGCGCTTAGCGCGCTCTTTTCCAGGTGGGCCTATCCGCTACCTGCCCCAACGTGCTAGGTATGTGCATCCAGCTTGATCGCATGGACGATGAGTGGCCCATTCACGTGCGATCGATCCTTCCCGGGCCGCTCCGGTGACGGCCAATCCTCCAGTCTGCCCGATGCGCGCTAGACCTGGTCGTCGGCCAGTTCC
Source organism: Streptomyces sp. NPDC002463 (assembly GCF_042889835.1). Lineage (NCBI taxonomy): Bacteria > Bacillati > Actinomycetota > Actinomycetes > Kitasatosporales > Streptomycetaceae > Streptomyces > Streptomyces sp. NPDC002463. The sequence goes on along the minus strand of NZ_JBIARL010000001.1, from coordinate 1,018,015 downwards.
GCGACGCCCGTGATGCGGTGCAGGGGGTACGTGCGGACCTCGTCGGCCGTGTGGTCGTAGCCCGTCACGAAGCCGCCCTCGACGCGGACCGGTGCGATGACGCGCTGGCTCGCCGCGCCCTCCGCGTTGACGTAGCCGATCCACACCGCCGAGCCCGTCAGCGCCGCCGCCTGGACCGTCGCCAGGGTCTCGGCGGCGGAGGTGCGGGGGAGGCCGCCCGTCGTCGCCGGGGCCGTCGGTTCCTTCCGTACCGCCGTCGCCGCCCGGTCGCCCGCCCGGATCGCCTTCACCGCCGCGCCGAGGAGCGTGGTGTCGGGGGCCGGGGGGCCGTCCGGGACCGGGACCGGGGCCGTACGGGCAGGGGTGCGGTACGCGTCGGCGCGGGTGACCAGGACGTCGCCCTCGGCGGACTCGGCGGCCGGGGCGTACCCCATCGCCCGCAGCCCGTCGAGCAGCGACGCCGGGTCCGTCTGCGCCGCGAGCACCGTCGGCGCGAGCCGGCGAAGCCCCAGGGCGGCGGACCGCCGGTCGGCGAGGATCTCGCCGAGGACGGTGTCGTCGTCGCAGCGCACGTACGCGGAGGCCGCCCCGATCCGCAGGTGGCCGTGCTTCCTCGCCACGTCGTCGATCAGGTACGCGAGCGGCTGCGGCACCGGCGTCCGGGAGTGCGCCGTCAGGAAGTCGTGCAGGTCGGAGGCCGACCGCCCGGAGTCGAGCGCGCGCCGCACGGAACCGGGCGTGAACCGGTACACCGTCGCGCCACCCTTCGATTCCACGTCCGCCAGGACCGCGAGCGCGTCGGCGAGCGGCCGCCGCAGCGGCCCCGGGGCGACGGCCGTCAGGTCGGCCTGGAGCAGCACGTGGTCGACGGCCTCGGGCAGCAGCGGCGCGAGCAGGGTCGCCGCGCGCCCCGCCGCCACCGACAGCTCGACCCGGCCCCCGTGGTCGGCGGGCGCGGCCGCCTCCGCGAGCGGCAGGTTCAGCAGCGCCCGCGCGGGGCCCGCGAGCGCGCCCCGGCCCGTGAGCCCGAGCAGCTCCGCCTCGGCGAGCGTCCAGCGTGCGAGCCGGGACCGCAGGTCGAGGGAGGCGTCGGGGGCGGGGTCCGTGGAGTCGTCGGGACCGCCGGACACCGTCTGCGGCGCGCGCGGCGGGGCCGCCTGCGCCGCGCCCCGCAGCGGCCGCTCCCACCGCATCCGGGCGAACAGCGTCTCGGGGTCCGCCGCCGCACCCGGCGGCAGGGTCGCGAGGAGTTCCAGGACCCGGTGGCGGACCTCCGGCGCGGGCGCCCGGTCCAGGTCCGGGCCGAGGGCGGCGAGCGTGCGGCCCTTCGCGTCGGCGCCGCCCACCAGGCCGGCCGTGCGGGTCGCGACGAGCCAGGGCGCGACGAGCAGGGCCCAGCGCTCGGCGGCCGGCAGGTCGAGCCAGTCGTCGTACGCGGGCGTCGGCGCGTACCGCTCGTCCGCCTCGCCGTCCGAGGCGAGCAGCCCCGCCCCGAAGCACAGCTCCAGCCAGAACGCGGCGAGCTGCTCCGTCACGTCCAGGGCCGCCGCGGTCCGCTTGAGGTCCCGTACGGACATCCCGCCCGCCCGAAGGACCTGCGGGCCGCCCTGGTCCCAGGACTTCAGGAGTTCCTCGACCGTCGCGAGCGTCGCGTACGCCTGCCCGGCGGCCGCGCTGTCCACGACCTGGGGACGGTAGTCGCGCGCCGCCCCCACCACCGGCGCCACCGGCTCCGGCGCCCGGTGCGCCCGCCCGCCCCGCAGATGCAGCGCCACCTCGCGCGGCAGCACCATCGTCCGCGCGGACACCGGCAGCAGCAGCCCCCGGTCGCGCAGCCACTGCACCGGCGGCGCCGGATTCGGCGTCACCTCGCCGTACGGCGGACCCCACACCAGCCGGTCCAGGACGGACAGGGCCTCCGGGGACGCCTCGTCGAGCAGCGCGCCCATCCGCGCCCGGTCCGTGAACAGCTCCGTCAGCGCCGCCACCGCCGACACCGGATCGTGCGTCGGCGTCAGACCGGCCGTCGCGATGATCTCCTGCACCCGGCCCGGCGACATCCCCGCCGTCGCCTCCGCCACCGTCGGCCCGAGACCGGTCGGCGACGGGTGCTGCGGCGACGGCGAGAGCAGCTCCCGCGCGGTCCGTACGAGCCGCAGCCGGTCGTCCTCGCCCCACACCAGCGCCTGCTCGCGCAGCAGCGCCACCGCGCCCGGCAGCGCCGCCTCGATCTCCGGATCGCCCTCGTCACCGGTGAGCAGCGCGAGCAGTACGGAGTACGGGGCGGGGTCCGGGGCCACGGCCAGCGCCTCCGCCGTCTGGAGCGCGAACCGGTCGAGCCGCTCGATCGCCCGCACCACCGAACCCCGCGTGCCGGCACGCGTCGCCAGCTGCGTCAGGTCGTTCGGTACGGGGCTCAGCAGGTCCGGGCGGGCGCGCAGCAGCGCGGCGAGCCCCTCGTCGCCCCGCGCGCGCAGCGCCTCCGCGAGCGTGCGCGGCGCCGCGCCGGCGCTGGTTGCCTCGGCCACGTGCGCCTCCCGGTCGAGCTCACCGATCCCCATCCGCACCACGTTAGCCGCTGTCCAGGCGCTAACGTCGGGCCGTACCGGGCGAACCGGCCGTGGAGGGGCATCGTGGGGATCGAGAGCGACCGTCTGGTCTACGACTATCTGAGCCGGGTCGGCGATCTGGCACAGCAGCGGCAACTGCCGGCGAGCGACCGCATGAAGCTCGTCTCCGGCCTGCGGAACGAGATCGACCGCCGGCGCGCCACACACGGCGAGGAGAGCCCGGCGGCGGTACGGGGCATCCTCGGCGCGCTGGGGACGCCGGACGAGGTGGTGGACCGGGCGGGGCCCTCGGGCGGACGCCCGGTGCCGGAGCCGAGGGCGGGGGAGGGCGCGGGGACGGGGCGGCCGCGCGGCCTCCGCGGCGCGCGCGAGACGGCGGCGGACGGCCCCGGAAAAACGCGCGGGGGTTCCGGCGCGTCGGGCACGGGGGGGCCGGGCGCGGGAAGGCCCGGAGGGGCGCCGGACCGGGAGGGGGTCCGCCCCGGCGCGTCGAGTCCCGCCATCCCCGCCCAGGGCGACCGCGACCGCCCCGACGGCTCGGGTTCCGGCGGCGCCGCGGCCGACCGGGCGGCGGACTGGTGGCGTACGGACACCGAGGACCCCTCCGACGAGGACGGGTTCTTCGGCTTCGTCGGAGGCATCGAGCGCCCCGACCTCTTCACGCCGCCGGCCCCGGAGGAGGACGAGGACGACGCGGCGGAGGAGCCCGCACCGGGGAAGGCCCGGCGCCTGGCCCGTATCCTCCGCCGCCGCAAGACCGAGGCCCCGGCCGTGGAGGAGGCGCCCGAGGAGGAGGCCGCCCCGGCCCGCGCCCGCCTCTCGAACCCCTTCGTCCTCCTCGCCGCGCTGCTCCTGCTCGGCGGCGCCGTCTTCGGCTCGCTCGTCGCCCTCGCGGCGGGCTGGCTCCTCGCGTACGCCTCCCGCCGGCTGACCCCGGGTGAGGCCAAGACCGCCGTCCTGGTGATCCCCGGCCTCGCCGCCGCGACCGGGATCGTCTGGCTGTGGGGCCGCGTCCAGGGCCGCTGGGGCGAGGCGGTGGCCCCGGGCGGCGAGGCGATGGGAGCGGCGATCTCCGAGACCTGGCCGTGGGTCCTCCGGGGCGCGGCGATCGCCTCGGCGGCCTTCCTCGTGTGGCGCGCCCGCAGGAACTAGGGCCTGTCTTTCGGATCAGGCCCTAGGGCACGGGGCCGCCCACGGCGCCCCCGGCACCACCAGGGGTGAGCCCGTCACCGGGTCCGGGACGACGACCGACGTGAGGCCGAAGACGTCGCGTACGAGGTCCGCCGTGACGATGTCCGACGGCGGGCCCTCCGCGACGACCCGGCCCGCCTTCATGGCGACGAGGTGGTCGGCGTACCGGGCGGCCTGGTTCAGGTCGTGGAGGACGAGGACCACGGTCCGGCCGCGCAGCCGGTTGAGGCGGCGGACCAGGTCGAGGACCTCCACCTGGTGGGAGATGTCCAGGTAGGTGGTGGGCTCGTCGAGGAGCAGCAGGTCGGTCTCCTGGGCGAGGGCCATCGCGATCCACACCCGCTGCCGCTGCCCGCCCGAGAGCGCGTCGACGGACCGGTCGGCGAGCGCCGCGACGTCCGTGCGCTCCATGGCGTCGGCGACGGCCCGCTCGTCCTCCTCAGACCACTGCTTCCACCAGGCCTGGTGCGGCTGCCGGCCCCGGGACACCAGGTCGGCGACGGTGATGGCCTCGGGCGCGACGGGCGTCTGGGGCAGCAGGCCGATCGAGCGGGCGATCCGCTTCGTCGGGAGCTTCGCGAGCGACTCCCCGTCGAGGAGGACCGCGCCGCCCGCCGGCTTCAGCAACCGGCCGAGCGCCCGGAGCGTCGTGGACTTCCCGCAGGCGTTGGGGCCGACGATCACCGTCACCTTGCCGTCGGGGACCGCGAGGTCGAGCTCCTCGACGACGGTCCGGTCCTCGTAGGCGAGCGAGAGCCCACGGGCCTGCAGTCTGCTCACGACTTTCCTCCAACGGCTCGGCTCCGGACGATGAGCCAGATCAGGTACGGGGCGCCGACCGCCGCCGTGAGGACACCCACCGGCAGTTCGACGGGGGAGAGGAGCCGCCGGCCGAGCAGGTCGGCGACGACCACGATCACCGCGCCCGCGAGCGCGGAGCAGAGCAGCGGGATCTGCGCCGTCCGGGTCGTGCGGCGGGCGATCTGCGGGGCGAGCAGGGCCACGAAGTCGACCGGTCCGGCGACGCCCGTCGCCACCGACGCGAGGACGACGCCGACGGCGACGAGCCCGAGCCGCACCCCGCCGAGCCGGGCGCCGAGCGCGGTCGCCGTGTCGTCGTCGAGCGAGACGGTCCGCTGGGCGCGGGCCGCCCACAGCACGGCGGGCAGCAGGAGCAGCAGCGTCCACCGGATCGGCGCGGACTCGTCCCAGCCGCGCCCGTTGAGGGAGCCGGTCATCCAGATCTGGGCCTGCTGGGCGACGAGGTAGTCGCCCTTCGTCATGAAGAGCGTGACGAGGGACCGCAGTGCGATCGCGATGCCGATGCCGATGAGCACGAAGCGGGTCGCGTGCAGTCCGCCGCGCCAGGCGAAGGCGTACACGAGGGCGGCGGCGAGGATGCCGCCGGCGACGGAGACGTACGGCAGGACCGTGTACGAGGTGAGGCCGAAGGTCATCGCGGCGACGGTGACCGCCCCGGCGCCCTGGCTGATGCCGATGATGTCGGGGCTGGCGAGCGGGTTGCGGGCGACGGTCTGGATGAGGCCGCCCGCGATGCCGAAGGCGGCGCCGACGGCGACGGCGACGACGAGCCGCGGCTCGCGCAGCTCCTCGACGACGAACGCGGACGGCGACGACTGCCCGAGGAGGATCCGTACGACCTCGCCGGGCGGGACGAACCGCTCGCCGACGCAGAGGTACGCGACGCAGGCAGCGGCCAGGACGAGGAGGAGGGCGGCGGCGACGGCGGCGGAGCGCCGGTGGACGAGGAACGACGCCCGCCCGGCCCGCAGCAGCCCGTACCCGGCGGGCCGGACGGGGCGGGTGCCCTTCGAGGTGCCCTTCGGGGCAGGGCCCGGGAGGGTGCTCACAGGCGCGGTCATGCCGGCACCGCCTTCCGGCGTACCAGCGTCACCAGGAACGGCACCCCGATCAGCGCCGTCATCACCCCGGCCGGGACCTCGCCGGGCGGGAAGACGATCCGGCCGGCGACGTCGGCGGTGAGCAGCATCACCGGGCCGACGAGCGCGGCCATCGGCAGGACCCAGCGGTGGTCGGAGCCGACGACGGCGCGGGCGATGTGGGGGACGGCGAGGCCGACGAAGGCGACGGGGCCGGCGGCGGCGACGGCCGCGCCGGTGAGGACGGTCGCGCCGAGCCCGCCCACGACCCGTACGGTCGCGACGCGCTGCCCGAGTCCCTTGGCGACGTCCTCGCCGAGCGCGAGCGCGTCGAGCCCGCGCGCCACGGAGAGGACGAGGACCGTGCCGAGCAGCAGGAAGGGCCAGATCTGGCCGACGATCTCGGTGTCGCGCCCGTCGAGGGAGCCGATCTGCCAGAACCGGAACTCGTCGAGCGCCGAGGCCCGGGTCGTGAGGACGCCGGTGGTGACGGAGAGCAGCAGCGCGTTGATCGCGGCCCCGCCGAGCGCCAGTTTCACGGGCGTGGCGCCGCCGCGCCCGCCGGCGGCGATCGCGTAGACGGCGACGGAGGCGAGGGCGGCGCCGACGAAGGCGAACCACACGTACCCGCTGAGCTCGTGCACGCCGAGGAAGGCGATGGCGAGGACGACGGCGACGGACGAGCCCTGGCTGATGCCGAGGATGCCGGGGTCGGCGATCGGGTTGCGGGTGATGCCCTGGAGGGCGGTGCCGGCGAGGGCGAGGGCGGCGCCGACCATCAGCCCGACGAGGGTCCGGGGGACGCGGAGCTGTCGGACGACCTCGGCGTCGTCGCCGGTCGCGCCGTGCAGCAGGGCGTCGAGGACGGTGGAGGGCGCGATGGGGCGGGCGCCGACGGCGAGGCTGAGGAGGACGGCGAGGAGCAGGGCGACGAGGGCCGCCGAGGTCGCGAGGACGCGTCTGGTGCGGAAAGCGGCTGGCATCGGGACCCATCGGGGAGGTGCAGGTTTGGTTAGGCTCACCTCATTTAATCAGCCGCCCTTGTGCGAACACCTGTGCCCCGGGTCCCCCGACAATGGGCCCATGACGACCACACCGCCGCCCAAGGACCCGCTCACCGTCGGCTTCGACCTCGACCTGACCCTGCTCGACACCCGCCCCGGCATCAAGGCGGCCTTCGTCGCCTTCTCCGCCGAGGTCGGCGCCCCGATCGACGCCGACCTCGTCGTGAGCCGTCTCGGGCCGCCGCTGGAGCAGGAGATGGCGCACTGGTTCCCGGCGGAGCACGTCACGGAGATGACCGCCCGCTACCGGGCGCTCTACCCCTCGTACGCCATCGAGCCCACCGTCCCCATGCCGGGCGCCCTGGACGCGATCGAGGCCGTGCGCGAGGCGGGCGGCCGCACGATCGTCGTCACCGCGAAGAACGGCGCGCACGCCGGGCTGCACCTCGACCACCTCGGCATCAAGCCCGACGTCGTCGCCGGCGGCCTGTGGGCCGAGGGCAAGGCGGAGGCCCTGCGCGCGCACGGCGCCGGGGTGTACGTCGGCGACCACGTCGGCGACGTCCGGGGCGCCGCCACGGCGGGCGCGTTCTCGGTGGCCGTCGCGACCGGCCCCTGCCCCGCCGAGGAGCTGCGGGCGGCCGGCGCGGACGTGGTCCTGGCGGACCTGACGGACTTCCGTGCCTGGTGGGAGGGCTACCGCGGCTGAGCGGCCGTGGCCGAAGCCTTTCGGGCCTGCCGCCGCTGGGACGCGACCGACCTCAGCAGCCCGGCGGCGGCCACCAGGAACCCGACCCCCATCAGCATCGACACGAGGTACGCGACGGTGGGGAACGGGTCCGTCCCGAGGAACAGCGGGGCCACGGTGACCAGCGTCGCGACCGCGCCGACCGCGAACACGATCACACCGGCCTTGACCAGTCCGTCACCCGGAGCACTGCCGTCCACGTCGTCCACCGGCACGGCGGGGGTTTCACTACGCATCCGGCCAGGGTAGTTCCCAGGCCGGAGGAACACGTCGGCGACGTCTTGTCACCGGCCTCCTGACCATTAGCCTGGTGCCGGCGGGTCTCTTGACCCGCTGTTTGCCATCCCCATCGACGAGGACGAGGACGAGGACAGACGTGCCTACCGGCAAGGTCAAATGGTTCAACAGCGAGAAGGGCTTCGGCTTTCTCTCCCGCGACGACGGCGGCGACGTCTTCGTGCACTCGTCGGTGCTCCCTGCCGGAGTCGACGCACTGAAGCCGGGACAGCGGGTGGAGTTCGGAGTCGTCGCCGGTCAGCGCGGCGACCAGGCGCTGTCCGTCACGATCCTCGACCCGACCCCGTCCGTCGCCGCGGCGCAGCGCCGTAAGCCCGACGAACTGGCGTCCATCGTGCAGGACCTGACGACGCTCCTGGAGAACATCACGCCGATGCTGGAGCGCGGCCGCTACCCGGAGAAGGCGGCCGGCAAGAAGATCGCCGGCCTGCTGCGCGCGGTCGCCGACCAGCTCGACGTCTAGCCCTTCCGGCCGCCCTCGCACTGCTGCGCAGGCTTCGGGCGGCTGCCGGACCCCGTCCGGCCTCCCGTTACGGGAACGCCAGCGCGTCCGGGCCGAGGGGCGGTACGAGCCCCTCGGCCGCGGCGCGCGTGAGCAGCCCGCGGACCGCCGCGTAGCCGTGCTCGCCGAGGTCGGCCGTGAACTCGTTGACGTAGAGACCGATGTGCTGGTCGGCCACCTTCGGGTCCATCTCCTGGGCGTGCTCCATGACGTACGGCCGGGAGGCCGCAGGGTCGTCCCAGGCCATCCGCACCGAGGCGCGGGCGGACTCGGCGAGCAGTTCGAGGGTCTCGGCGCCCAAGGAGCGGCGGGCGACGATCGCGCCCAGCGGGATCGGGAGGCCGGTCGTGGTCTCCCAGTGCTCGCCCATGTCGGCGAGGCAGTGCAGCCCGTAGTTCTTGTACGTGAAGCGGGCCTCGTGGATGACGAGCCCCGCGTCGACCTTCCCGTCCCGGACGGCGGGCATGATCTCGTGGAACGGCATCACGACGACCTCGCCGACGCCGCCGGGCACCTTCTCGGCCGCCCACAGCCGGAAGAGCAGGTACGCGGTGGAGCGCTCGCTCGGCACGGCGACGGTCTTCCCGGCGAGGTCCGCCCCGGTCCCGTCCTCCCTGGTCAGGACGAGCGGGCCGCAGCCCCGGCCGAGGGCGCCGCCGCAGGGCAGCAGGGCGTACTCGTCGAGGATCCACGGCAGGACGGCGTACGAGACCTTCAGGACGTCGTGGGTGTCGGTGCCGCTCTCGGCCCAGCCGTTGGTGACGTCGATGTCGGCGAAGGTCACGTCGAGCCGGGGCGCGCCCGGGACCCGGCCGTGCGCCCAGGCGTCGAAGACGAAGGTGTCGTTCGGGCAGGGCGAGTAGGCGATCTTCAGTTTCACGCGTGCGCCTCCACGAAGACGGTACGGCTGAGCAGCTCGAAGGTGTGCCGGAGGGCGCCCAGGGCCTCGCCGATGCGCCAGGCGGCGCGGTCGCGCGGGCCGACGGCGTTCGACACGGCCCGGATCTCGACGACGGGCACCCCGTGCGCGGCGGCGGCCTCGGCGACGCCGAAGCCCTCCATCGCCTCGGCGGCGGCCGCCGGATGGCGCTCCGCGAGCTCGGCGGCGCGACGGGCGGTGCCGGTGACGGTGGAGACGGTGAGGACCGGCGCGAGGGTGTGGGACGGGGCGCCGGCGTGCGGGCGCCCGGCATCCGGGCCGGTGGCGTCCGAGCCCCCGGCATCCCGGCTCCCCGCGTCCAGCGCGGTGGTGATCAGCCCGGTCAGTTCCTCGGGTACGAGGTGGACGGAGCGGCCGAAGCCGAGGTCCTCGACGGCGAGGTACCCGTCCGGGGTCTCCGCGCCGAGGTCGGCGGCGACGATCGACGAGGACACGACGACGGACCCGACCGGCGCCGCGGGCTGGAACCCGCCGGCGATCCCGGCGGAGACGACGAGGCCGTAGCCGCTCCCGGCCAGGGCCTCGCACGTGAGGGCCGTCCCCGTCGCGGCGGCGACGGCCGCGGGGCCGACCCCGCCGACGAGGACGTCGACGTGGCCGTGACGGCGCAGGACGAGACCCCCCGGCAGCGGGCGCGGCTCGGGGGAGCCGAGGCCGGCGGAGACGGAGTCCGCCTCCGCCGCCACGGCCGTCACGATCAGGATCCGGTGGGCCACCGGCGGATCAGGAGTTCGTGTCCTTCTTCAGCTGGAAGTGCCAGATGCCGGTCAGCTTCTTGCCGGTGTTCTCGACGATGGTCACCTGGGTCTTGTCGGTGGCCTCGCCGGACTGGCTGGAGAAGAAGGCGCTGGCCGGGATGGTCCGGTACGTCTTCTTGTACGGCTCGGGCTCGGCCTGCTGGCCGCCGAGGAAGATCGTCCAGCCGTTGTCCGCGATCTTCGGGTCCACGCCGAAGCGGATCTTGTCGTCCGTGGAGACCGTGATGGTCTTCTCGGCCTTCTTGTTGAGGCACTCCTGGATCTGCGACTCCTTGATGGCGTTGCCATCGTTGTAGCAGGCGGCCTCGGTGTGGACCGATTCGGTCCCGACCGTCAGGGTCGCGAGCGGAGTCGGCTTGTCGCAGGCGGAGAGTACGAGGAGCCCGGCGGAGACGGCCCCGAGGGCGACGGCGGCCCGGCGGCGCGAGCCGGAGAAGAACGCAACGGTCATGAGCCGAAGGCTATCGGGCCGCCGCGTCCGCGCCACGCGGGGGTACGGCGTGCCGCCGCGGCGTACCGCTTCGTGTGGAGTGTCCGGGTCCGTCCGGCCCCCGGGAGCGGGGATCAGGCCACCTTCGCCTTGGAGCGGCCCTTGGGGCCCGGGCGGCTGCGGGCGGCCGAGAGGAGCCCGCGGACCGCGAGGAGGGCGCCCACGCCCAGGATCCCGGCGGCGACGGCCATCCCGAGGGTGCCGTTCAGGGGCAGGGCGATGCCGATCCCGCCGCCCACCACCCACGCCATCTGGAGCGCCGTCTCGGAGCGGGCGAACGCCGAGGTCCGCACCAGCTCCGGCACGTCCCGCTGGATCAGCGCGTCCAGGGACAGCTTCGACAGGGCCTGGGTGAGCCCGGCGACCGCGACGAGGACGGCGACCATGAGGCCGCCGAAGAAGATCGCCGCGCAGACGGCCGTACCGAGCACGACGCTGATCATCGTGGCGATGATCACCTCGGGCCCGTGGCCCCGGTCGCGCAGGAGCGAGCCGGCGGCCGTACCGCAGGCGTTCCCCGTGCCGGCCGCCACGCCCACGATGCCCAGGGAGACGGCGGCGCTCTGCCCGGACAGCGGGTGCTCGCGCAGCAGGAACGCCAGGAAGAAGATCAGGAAACCCGACAGCATGCGCTGGGCGGCGTTCGCCTGGAGCCCGTGCAGCACCGAGGGCCCCACGGTCCGCAGGCTCGGTTTCTTCTCGCCGTGGGTCAGCAGGTGCGCCCGCCGCTCGCCCTTCGCGGAGTCCACCTTGTGCGGCATCCGCAGCGCCCAGAACGTGCCGAGCAGGAACAGCGCGCACGCCCCGTACAGCGGCCAGCCCGGCCCGATCAGCTGGAGCCCCGCCCCGATGGGCGCGGCGATGCCGGTGGCGAGCAGCCCGGCGAGGGTGACCCGGGAGTTCGCCTTCACGAGCGAGAAGTTCGGTGGGAGGAGGCGGGGCACGACGGCGCTGCGGACCACTCCGTACGCCTTGGAGGCCACGAGGACGCCGAGCGCGGCGGGATACAGCTCGAGGCCGCCCGTCGCCACCGCCCCCGACATCATGATCGCGAGGACGGCGCGGGTCAGCATCGCGCCCGCCATCGCCGCGCGCCGCCCGTGCGGGATCCGGTCCAGGAGCGGACCGATCACGGGGGCCAGGAGCGTGAAGGGGGCCATCGTGACGGCCAGGTAGAGCGCGACGCGGCCGCGGGCCTCGTCGGTCGGCACCGAGAAGAAGACGGTGGAGGCGAGGGCGACGGTGATCATGACGTCGCCCGCGCCGTTCACGGCGTGGAGCTCGATCAGCTTCCCGAGCCCCGACTCGCCCGCGCCGTGCGCGTGCGTCGCCTTCCGGATGCCCTTCGCGGTTCCGGTGAACGGCAGGTGCAGGGCACGCCCGACCTTCCGGCCCGCTCGGCGGAGCGGCCCGGCGGGATCGTGTGATCGTACGGGGGACCGTGCGGCTGCCACTCCGTCATAGTGCCCCACCCGCGCCCCGGACGAACCGGGGCACGACGGGGGACCCGGACGAGCGCGCGGCGGACACGGCTTCTCCCCGGGCCGCTTCGCACGCCCCGTACGCGCCGTCCCGCGGCCGGTTCGGGCGTGGCGGGCGTCCGCGATACGGGCCACTTGGGACGGGCAGGTGGGCGGAGGCCCGCGAACGGGGTAGCGTGCGTAGCGCGTCACCGGCGGAAGCTCTCGGCCGCGCGCCTCTTCGGCATCCCGCAGAATGGATGGCGTTAGGTGTGCCCGAGACGCGCGAGACAAGTCGGGTGCGGACGTCGATGCGGCCCTCTGGTCCGCTCCGCCCGCCACCCGTGGCTTCGCTCCCGCCCCTCGGCCGACGCACCCGTGAGACGGCGTAGGAGAGAAGCGAGACCTGTGAGTGCTGCGACGACGCGAAGCGGTACCCCGCGTACCCCGCGAGCCACGCGTACCCCCGACCGCCTGTGCGCCGAGGCCGTAGACCTCGCGCGGGAGGCCGCCGAGGAGGCGGCCGCGCCCGGCATCGTCGGCGCACACGTCGAGGTGGTCGCGGAGGGCGACCGCGTCGTCACGCACTACTTCGAGTCCAAGGAGCCCGGCTACCGGGGCTGGCGCTGGGCGGTGACCGTCACCCGCGCCTCTCGTGCCAAGAACGTCACGCTTGACGAAACCGTCCTGCTGCCGGGCGCCGACGCGCTCATGGCCCCGGAGTGGGTGCCGTGGAGCGAGCGGCTGCGGCCCGGGGACATGGGTCCGGGGGACCTGCTCCCCACGGAGCAGGACGACCCGCGCCTGGAGCCCGGCTACTCGGGCGAGGACGCGCCGCCGCCGAACTCCGCCGTCTCGGAGGAGATGGAGGAGCACCTCGACGAGGAGGACGCCGAGCTGACCTCGCGCACCCCGTCGCGGGGAGCGATCGCGGCGGTCGCCGAGGAGCTCGGCATGCGGCGGGCGAGGGTCCTCTCCCGCTACGGCCTGCACGTGGCGGCGGACCGGTGGGACGAGGCGTTCGGCGCGAAGACGCCGATGGCGCAGGCGGCGCCCGCGTCGTGCGAGTCGTGCGCGTTCCTGGTGCCGCTGGCCGGGTCGCTGAAGCAGGCGTTCGGCATCTGTGCCAACGAGTTCTCGCCGGCGGACGGCCGGGTCGTGTCGCTCGCGTACGGGTGCGGAGGGCACTCGGAGGCGGCGGTCATGCCGAAGCCGCCGCGGCCGGCGGCGCCGGTCCTCGACTCCATGGCGGCGGACGTCTTCCCGCTCCGGCCGGCGAAGGACTCGGGCTCGACGTCGGAGCCGGACGCGGCGTCGGAGGACCTGGGCCACTCGTAGGCCGCCCGTGGGGGCGGCGCCCTTGGCGGCGCCTCCGCGTTCCGCGCCCTGACCCGCACCGCTTGCGCACCGCACCGGACGTGCGGGTTCGGGCTCGGGAGCCCCTGGCGCCGGCAGGGCGCGGGTCCGTTGTGCCCACCCTCCCCCAAGCTCTCGGCTTCGCTCGAGCAGGGGGAACCCCCGTCGCCCCGGCGGAACGACTGCCCACGACGGCGCGCGCACGCGCCCCCGCGCGCCCCTGGGCCGTACGTGCCCCGGCGGCCCGGGTGGGCCGGCGCACGGTACCTTCGGGCCCCGGGCTGAATGGTCCGGGGAACGACCGGCCCCGTAGAACCGCAGAGTGGAGTCAGACGTGAGCGTCAGCGTCCGGACGACGACCGACGGAACCGACCCCTTCGGCACCGCCCGGCTGCGGAGGGGCGTGCTCGACGCCTGGGGCGCGAGTCCCGCCCGGTTCCGGGAGGACGCGAACGCCGAGGAGGACCTGGCGCTCGGCGGCTACCGCGACCGCCTCGTCGTCGAGCTGGCCCAGAACGCCGCCGACGCCGCCCACCGCGCCGCCGTCACCGGCCGCCTCCGTCTGACGCTGCACCCGGCGGACCACGAGGGCCCCGCGGTCCTCGCCGCGGCGAACACCGGCGCCCCGCTGGACGCCGCCGGTGCCGAGTCGCTGTCCACCCTCCGCGCCTCCGCCAAGCGCGAGCAGACGCACGGTGCCGTAGGCCGCTTCGGCGTCGGGTTCGCCGCCGTCCTCGCCGTGTCCGACGAGCCCGCCGTCCTCGGCCGGCACGGCGGCGTCCGCTGGTCCCTCGCCGAGGCCCGCGAACTGGCCGCCGAGGCCGCCCGGTACAGCCCGGGCCTCGGCGACGAACTGCGCCGCCGCGACGGCCACGTGCCCCTCCTGCGGCTGCCGCTGCCCGCCGAGGGCACCGCCCCCGACGGCTACGACACCGTCGTCGTCCTCCCGCTCCGCGACACCGCCGCCGAGGACCTCGCCGAGCGCCTCCTCGCCTCCGTCGACGACTCCCTGCTCCTCACTCTTCCGGGTCTCGCCGAGATCGTCGTCGAGACACCCGAAGGAGGGGTACGGACCCTCCGCCGCTCCGAGGACGACGGGTACGTCCGCATCGACGACTCGGCGACCGCGAGCGACGGCGCCCACCGCTGGCGGACCGTCACCCACGGCGGCCCGATCGAGCCCGAACTCCTCAAGGACCGCCCGTTCGAGGAGCGTCTGCGCCCGCACTGGTCGGTCACCTGGGCCGTACCCGTGGATGCCGAGGGCTCCCCGCGCTACCCCCGTACGACGCCGGTCGTGCACGCCCCCACGCCCACCGACGAGCCGCTCGGCATCCCCGCGCTCCTCATCGCGTCCCTCCCGCTCGACACCGCGCGGCGGCACCCCGCGCCGGGGCCGCTCACCGACTTCCTGGTGCAGCGCGCGGCCGACGCGTACGCCGAACTGCTCGCCGACTGGCAGCCGGTGACGACCGCGACCCTCGACCTCGTGCCCGGCCCGCTCGGTAAGGGTCCGCTCGACGGCGCGCTGCGCGAGGCGATCCTGGACCGGCTGCCGAGGGTCGCGTTCCTGGCGCCCGCCGCGCCGTCCGAGGAGCTGCCGGCGCTCCGCCCGATCGAGGCGGAGGTCGTGGAGGGCGCGGGCGCGGAGACCGTCGAGGTCCTCGCGGAGGTCTTCCCGACCCTCCTCCCGGCGGGCCTGGAGCGCCGCCCCGAGCTCCGTACGCTCGGCATCGGCCGCGTCCCCCTCACCGAGGCCGTCGACCGCCTCGCCGGGGTCGACAGGGCGCCGACGTGGTGGTGGCGGCTCTACGACTCCCTCGCCGGCGTCGACACGGACCGCCTGACCGGCCTCCCGGTGCCGCTCGCGGAGACCGCCGACGCCCCCCGGATCCGTACGACGATCGGACCCCGCCAGGTCCTCCTCCCGCAGGACCGCACCCCCGCCGAGCTGACCCGGCTCGGACTGAAGGTGGCGCACCCGGAGGCCGCCCACCCGCTCCTGGAGAAGCTGGGCGCCCTGCCCGCCACGCCCCGCGCGGTCCTGACGACCCCGCAGGTGCGGGCGGCGGTCGCGGCCTCCCTCGACGCGGGCGAGATCTGGGACGAGGACACCGACACCCTCGACGCGGAGGAGCTGGCCGAGACGGTCCTCGCCCTCGTCCGCGACGCGGAGCTCGACCCGGGCGAGGAGCCGTGGCTCGGCGCGCTCGCCCTCCCCGACGAGGACGGCGAGCTCTCCCCGGCGGGCGAACTCGTCCTCCCCGGCTCCCCCTTCGCGGCGGTGATGCGCGAGGACGAACTCGCCTTCGTCGACTCCGAGATCGCGTCCCGCTGGGGCGAGCAGCCCCTCGCCGCGTGCGGGGTCCTGGCGAACTTCGCCCTGGTCCGCGCGACCGACCTGGTCCTCGACCCCGACGAGGTCGAGCCGCGCGAGGGCGACTACCCGGAGCCCGACGACGCGGGCCTCCTCGACGCGGTCGACGTCTGGTGCGAGGACGTCCTGGACCGCCTTCCGGTGACCCCCGTACCCCCCGTGGCGACGGAGATCGTGGCCGTACGGGACCTGGACCTGGTCGACGACGACTGCTGGCCCATGGCGCTCGCCCTCCTCGCCCAGCCGCCCCTGAGGGACGCCCTGACCCAGCCCGTACGGGTCCTCCTCCCGGACGGCACGACGGAGACCGTCCGCTCGTACACGGCCTGGTGGCTGCGCGACCACCCCGTCCTCGACGGCCGCCGCCCGGCGGGCCTGCGCGCGGAGGGCTCCGACCCGCTGCTCTCCGGTCTGTACGACTCCGCCGACGCGACCGGCTTCGAGGACGAGCAGGTCCTCCGCGCCCTGGGCGTGCGCACCTCGGTCGCGTCCCTCCTCGACGAACCGGGCGGCGCGGCGGAACTCCTGACGCGGCTCGCGGACCCGTCGCGGGAGGTGACGGGCGTCCAACTCCACGCCCTGTACACGGCCCTGGCGGACCTGGACCCCGACCAGGTGACGCTCCCCGACGAACTGCGCGCGGTCGTGGACGGCACCCTCGTCGTCGTCGACGCCGCGGAGGCCCTGGTGGCGGACGCCCCCGACCTGCTCCCGCTGGCCGGCGACCTCCCCCTCCTCCCGGTCTCCCCGACCCGCGCCGCGGACCTGGCCGAGCTCTTCCAGGTCCGGCGGCTGAGCGAGGCCGTCGAGGCCGAGGTGACGACGGTCGGCGAGGAGCACGAGGTCCCGCCGTCGGTCCACGCCCTCCTGGGCCCGTCGACGCCCTCCTCGTACATCGAGCACGAGGAGCTCCACGCTGGCGGGGTGGAACTCGACTGGCGCCGCACCCCGGACGGCGTCGTCCACGCCGCCACCCTGGAGGGCGTGGCGGCGGGTCTGGCATGGGCGTCCGGCCAGTGGCCCCGCCGCTTCGAGGTGGCGGCGCTCCTGGAGGACCCGTCGAGGACGGCGGAACTGGCGAGGGACCGCTGGTTCGACTAGACGGCGTGGCGGGCGAGGCGGTCGTACAGCGGCCGCTCCGTCCGGGCGGGCGCGGCCTTCCGCGCCGACCGTGCGGCGGGCGTGGTCTCGCAGTGGACCACGATGTCCGTCCCGCCCTCGCCGTCGCAGTCGTCGACGCCCGCCTGGCCGTCGAGGACGTCGTCGGCGGGGCCGCCGCGCAGGAAGTCGTCGCCGTCGCCGCCGCGCAGGACGTCCCGGCCGCCGGCGGTGCCGAGCGTCTGGCTCCAGTCCGAGTTGTCGCCGAAGATCCGGTCGTCGCCGCCGCGGCCCTCGATCAGGTCGTCGCCCGCGGTGGCGCCGGTGGGGTCGACGAGGGAGTTGTCGCCGATGAGGATGATCTCGCCCGCGGTGCCGCCGATGATCCGGTCGTTGCCGGAGCCGACCGCGGTGCCGCCGGCGGTGTGGTCGCCGACGGCGCCGAACGCGCCGTCCGGTCCCAGGTCGATCAGGTCGTCGCCGCCGGCCCCGCTCGCGGGGCCGAACCCGGCGAAGCTGTCGCCCGTGACGTCGCCGAGGGTGCCGGCGCCTTCGAGCAGGACGTCGTCCCCGGCACCGGACGCCGAGAGGTAGCCGACGGAGTCCCCGACGATGACGTCCTCGCCGTCGCCGGCGATGATCCGGTCCGGGGCGCCGCCGTCGGCGTGGTCGGCGTAGTCGTCCCCGTAGAGGACGTCGTCGCCGTCCCCGCCGACGAGGACGTCGGGGGAGGCGCCGGAGGCGGTGCCCTGCGTCGCCGCGTTGTCCCCGAGCAGGAAGTCGTTCCCGGTCCCGCCGTCGAGGTGGTCCCGGCCGGTGGAGCCGATGACGTCGCCGGTGTACGCGCGTTCGTCGCCGACCATCTCGTCGTTGCCGGCGTCCCCGAAGACCCGGTCGTCGCCGGTGCCGCCCGCGATGCGGTCGTCGCCGTCCCCGCCGTGGATGCGGTCGTCGCCGCCCAGGCCGCAGATCCGGTCGTTGCCGCCCTTGCCGTCGATGACGTCGTTCCCGGGCGTGCCGATGATGACGTCGTCACCCGGGGTGCCGATGGTGCCGGTGACGGTGGCGGCGGCTTCGAAGCAGGTGGCCGCGGCGGTGGCGGGACCCGCGGCGGTGACGGTGAGGGCGGCGGCGACGAGTGCCGGGGCGCAGAGGAGGGCGATGGCTGGTCTGAGGGTCATGGGGGTCACGGGGGTTCCTTCCGGAGGACGGTCGCGTTGCGTGATCTCTCCCCCAGGTGAAGGGGTGAATGGATGTACGGAGAGTGATTTCACCCGATGGATCACCCTCCAGGACGCGTCGGAGGACTTTGACGCGTCGGAAAATCCCGACGTATCGTGAGGGTCATGCCGACCGACGTCTTCGGCGTGCTGGCCAATCCGGTACGCCGCAAACTGCTCGAAACGCTGCGGGAGGGCCCTCGCTCCACGGGCGAGCTGGCCGGGATGTTCGCGCTCGGGAGGCCCGCGGTCTCCGAGCACCTCGCGGTGCTCCGTACGGCGGGACTCGTACGCGAGGAGCCCCGCGGGCGGCACCGCTTCTACCACCTCGAACCGGCCCGGCTGGCCGAGGTGAGCGAGTGGCTGCATCCGTTCGAGCACTACTGGAAGCAGCGTCTGGACGCGCTGGCCGATCTCCTGGACGAGGAAGCGGAGTCATGACCGAGGACGCCACGATCACCTGCGAGAAGTTCCTGCCCCACGCACCCGCGGCGGTGTGGAAGGCCCTGACCGACCCCGACCTGCACGCCCGCTGGTGGGCGGCGGGCGACGTCCGGCCCGTCGTCGGGCACCGCTTCACCCTCGACATGGGGAACTTCGGGCAGCAGCCCTGCGAGGTGACCGCCGTGGACGACGAACGACTGCTCGCCTACCGCTTCGCCGAGGGCACGCTCGACACCACCCTCACCTGGACGCTCCACCCGGAGGGCGAGGGCACCCGCCTGGTCCTCACCCACGCCGGCTTCGACCTCGACTCACCCATGGGCCGCCAGGCGTACGAGGGCATGGGCCACGGCTGGCCCCACGTCCTGGACCGCCTGGAGACCACGCTGCAGAGCTGACGAGGGGTGATCCGGCAACGAGGGTGCGGGTGTGGCCGCCCTCCGAGAGGTCTTTCGCTCCTGGAGGCGGCGGGTCAAGGGTGGCCGCAGGCTATCTGCGAAGCCGACTTGCCCTTGACGCGCCGCCGGAAGGAGCGACTCTCGGAAAGAGGGTGGTCCCACCAGAAACCAACGAAGCACGCCCACCTCAAGAGCCTGACCTGTGGGCCCGTCACCTTCAAAGCCACGTGATCGTCTGGGCCTCCGGGGTGACCGTGATTCGGAAGCGGTCGAGGCTTGGAGAGCCGTCCCGGCGCCACCGGGTCACGTGCTCCTCGATCCGGTTCCACACCCGGTCCGGCCCGCCCTGGCGGACGATCCAGTGGCTGCCTTCTCGGTGAAGCGCGGCCCAGGCCCCCGCGTCGACGTCGATGAGTACGGGGCGTTCCTCGCCTCCGTCGACGGAGACCCGGACCAGTTGGGCGCGAGGCGCGGCGAGTTGGGCGACGAAGCGGATGGTCCAGTCGTCCAGGACGTCCGGGCCGATCGCGGTCTCGCGCTCTTCACCGTCCGCAAGGTCGGGGAGGACACCCAGGGAAGGCGGGAGATGAGGGCGGGCCAGCATGAAGGAGGTCTGGCCGTCCAGGAGCCGGCCGTGGGCGGTGCCGTCGCCGGAGACGGTGAGGCGGGCGAGTTCGGAGGAGTACATCCAGCCGCAGACGGTGGCCAGGATCTGGCCGCCGGGCCGGCTCCGGGCGAGCCAGGCCGGCGGGATGGCCAGGACACCGCAGGTGGCCACGATCCGGTCGTACGGGCTGCCGTCCGGGTCCCCGGCGAGACCGTCCCCGACGATCAGGCGGGGAACATGGCCGGTGGCACCGAGTGAGGTTCGGGCCCGGATCGACACGTCCTCGTCGACCTCGACCGAGGTCACGAGGTCGTCGCCGAGGCGGTGGCAGAGGAGTGCGGTCGAGTAGCCGGTTCCGGTGCCGATCTCCAGGACCCGCATGCCGTCGTCGACATCGAGCTCTTCGAGCATGCGAACGACGAGACTCGGCATGGTGCTGGAGCTGGTCGGAGCCCGGAAGATCCGGCCCCGGATGTCGCCGGGGGCGATCGTCCCGGCGATCTGGGTCACCAGCGATTCGTCCGAGTACGCGGCGGGGAGCCACGCCGGGTCGTCCGGCATGACCGGCTCCCAGCCGGTGGGGCCGACGCCGTCGACCCGCCGGAAGTACCCACCTCGAAGGAACTCGTGGCGGGGAGTCCGGACCACAGCCTCACGCCAGCGAGTTGAACGCAGGTGACCGGTGGTGGCGAGCCGGTCGGCCAGGTTCCGCCGCAGGATCCTGTCGTCGTTCACGTGGCCTTCCTCTCCAGAAGGTCGCCCATGGCCGCGACCATGGGCAACCCCGTCTCCGGCTCCAACCACGCCCACTGGCCGGACGGGTTGCACTCCAGGAACCACCATGCCCCCGCGCGGTCCACGGCGAAGTCGAATGCGCCGAAGACCAATCCGAAGTGGTCCAGGTACCGCCGGAGGGCGCGGCGATTCCGGGCGGCGGTTCGACGACCGTGTACGTGAGCCGGTCGTAGTCCGTGCGCCAGTCGAGCAGCCCTGAGTCGATCCGTACGCTGAACACCTGGCGTCCCATGACCGTCACGCGCACGTCGGCGGCCTTGTCGACACGCTGCTGGAAGAGGTGTGCGGTGCCGGCCACCCGCTCGTCGATCTGGTCCTCGGTGACCTCGGCGACCTCGACCGTGCAGGACACGTCGTCGATCCGGTAGAGGGGTGTCGACAGTGGTTTGTAGAGAACGGGCCCGTGGCTCCGGATGAACGACCGGGTGGCGACGGGGTCCGAGGTGACCAGTGTCGGTGGTACCCGGAAGCCGCACCGGACGGCGGCCGCGAGGCCGGAGGGCTTGAATTCGGCGTCCCCGATGCGGTGGGGGTGATTGACGTACAGGCAGTCGGGGAGCGAGGCGAGGACGCCGCCGAGACCGTACCGGGCCTGCGTGACGGCGAAGCGGGTGTCCTGCTCGTCGAGGTGGGTGAAGGTGAAGCCGGACGGGCGCCGGTAGTACAGCGACCGTACGCGGGAGAGATCGGCGGTACGGGTGGGGGTGGACAAGGTTCCTTCGATGCCGTGAGGCGTCGTGAGGGTGGCCGCGAACGACAAGGTGGCGGGGAAGTCCCCGGAGTCGAGCCGCACGATCGGGACGTTCCGGTCGTGCAGCTCGCTGATCACCAGGTCGGCCGTGGGGTCGTCGATCATGGTGACGACCAGCACCGGACCGAGGTCGGTCACTGGTCGGAGTCGTTCCCGGTGTCGCTGTCCCCGCCACCGGAGCCACCACCGCTGGACCCGTCGGACGGGTTGCCGGTGTTGGTGGCCGGGTTGGTCCCGGTACTGGTGCCGTGTGCGGGCATCTCCATGACCTGCCCCGCGTTGTCGAAGTAGCGGGCCGTCTGGCTGGCCGGGTCGACCTCGGCCCGCGACCAGGACGGGGCCATGGCCGGGTAGGGGGCCATGCGCTGGATACCCCAGGGGGCGGGGGTGGTGTGGCCCATGGGCAGGGGAGATCCGGTCGGGAGTCGGTCCATGTGGTGGAACAAGGGGGCCTCCTGAAGTTGTCGAGTCAGTGTTCGTCGGGGTGAAACGCGATCTGGAGGTTGTCGGCCGAGGTCGTCCACTCGATGCCGCTCGGGGGCCTGATGTGGGCGACGCGAACCACACGGCCGTCGCTCTGCAGCTCGTGTGTCACCGCCGTCAGCTCTCCCTCTCCCTGGCTGGCGATGTCACGGACTCGGGCGTGCAGCAAGGGATGTTGCTCGTATCCGTCGTGACCGACCTCGCTCACGTCTTCACCTCCCGCAGGCCGCCCTCGGCCTCGGCCCGCCGCATGAACCGCACCCAGCCGGCAGCTGCGCGGAGGCGCAGTGCTCGACTGGGGGCGCTCGGCGTGGGGGCGAGGTGGGCGTGGCTCCGGCCGTTGGTGCCGGGAGTCCTGCGAGGCAGTTCGGAAGTGGTCATGAAGTCACTCCTCTGGCAGGGGCGTGGATGTCAACGCCTTTGATCCGTACGGGTGCTGGTCGTTTCCGCCTCTTGAACGTACGGTCGGCGCAGACGCGGTAGGACTGACTGGCAGTACGTGTTGGGGATGGAGCACTCTCGGGAGCCGACATGGTGAAGCCGCCTGCGCGGGGACGCGCGGTCGCCGGAACCGTCGCGGGATTCGTTCTGCGGACAGCGCGGGAGAGCATCCCGCGCACGCAGGTGTCCATGGCGGAAGCGCTCGGCGTGGATCTGGGCACGATGCAGGGGTGGGAGTCCGGCCGCAGACCGCTTGCGAACATGAAGGCCGGAGCGCTGCTGGCGCTGCGACGTCGGCTGGGGGCGCTTGGCGCGGACCCGACGGTGGTGGGGCTGTTGGATGCTGCGATGGACGCCGACCAGATCATCGGTGCTGCCTTGGAGCCCCCGGACCACATCGGGTTGCACCCGCTCGCGTCCTGGGTCCACACCAGAGATACCGCCCACATGCTGGCCTGGGCACTGACCGGAGTGGCGCCCCCGGCACTGGCCGGCCGTATCCCGGTCCCCCGCAGGGGACCCGTCACTGCCGCCCCGCTGCTGGGAGCGGCCGACCGGGCGTTGTTCTTCGACCGGCTGCGCAGGACTGCCGAGGATGCCCGAAGGCCTGGGGGTGGCACGCTCCTGCACCGGCAGGCTCTCTACCTCGCATCGTACGACCGAGGTCCGGAAGCGGCGGCGTGGACGGCGTACGCCCTGCACGCCCGACGGGGAGTTCTCGCACGCCGGGGGTGGTCGGAGCATTGGGCGGAAGCACGGTCGACCGCGACGGCGCTGGCCCGACTCGGAGACCCCCAGCCCCTGCTGGACTTCATCGAGCGGTCTCTGGCCGGCGACGACACCGCCGAGGCCGCGAACCTCAACTACTGGGCATACTGGCTGGGCGGCGTAAGGCTTCCCCAGTCCGACGACCAGTTCATGCAGGACCGGGAACTGACCGGCTGGGATCCCGTCACGCTCTTACGCGGACTCACGTACGGAATGCACCACGCTCCGGGATACGTCGATCTGTACGCGCACACTCTGTAGGCCCTGCTGACCGCCCACCCGTGGCTTCCGCAGGCGTCGACCTCACTCGCAACGGACCTGGCACAGCGCACAGGCCGGCTGCTGGACGAAGGCGCCGCTTCGGGAAGAGCCCGTCACGAACTCGACACCGTGCATTACGTTTTGCGTGATCGCACCTGAGAACCGGAGGTCACCACATGGCAGACGAGACGGCTAACGCGCAGGGGACGGCCGGGTTCATCTTCGAGATGGGCGTTCTCAAGAACGCCAAGCGGACCGGATGGTGGTTCACCGGCAACAACAACCCCGAGTCGATCGCCGAGCACTCGTTCCGCGTGGGTGTCATCGGTGCCGTCCTCGCCATGATGGAGGGGGTGGATCCCGCCAAGGTCGCCTTGATGTGCCTGTTCCACGACACGCAGGAGACCCGGATCGGGGACATCCCGCACATCGGGCGTCGCTACATCGACGCCGCCACGAATCAGACGGTCACCGCCGACCAGGTGTCCGCTGCGCACCCGGCGGTGAAGGCCGGGGTGCAGCGGGTCGTCGAGGAGTACGAGGCCAACGACACGCCCGAGGCGATCGTGGCCAAGGACGCGGACAAGCTGGAGTGCCTCGTCCAGGCCGTCGAGTACCGCGCCCAGGGCAACACCCTGGTCCAGGACTGGATCGACACGTCCTTGAACAGCCTCAAGACACCGTCCGCGCAGGCTCTCGCCGAGGCCGCGCTCACCATGTCGCCGCTGGAGTGGCGGAAGACCTTCCTGAGCTGACGCGTCACCTCCGCGCCGCTTCCAGCCCTTCCCGGATGGTGGCGGCCCGCGTGTGGACCTGGGTGGCCGGGAGGTGGGTACGCGGTCGGGGGACGGTTTCGCCCCGGCAGGGGCCGCAGTCGCCGTCGCGGAGGGTGTCGGCGTATCCCGGCGCGCCGCAGGTGCCGCATTCGAGGATGCGGAGGGGCGCGGGTGTGCGCTGGACGGGCAGCGGTGGCAGCTTGTCGGTGAGGCGGCGGCGGACGAGGCCGGCGGGGTG
Organism: Streptomyces sp. NPDC002463; assembly: GCF_042889835.1. Classification (NCBI taxonomy): domain Bacteria; kingdom Bacillati; phylum Actinomycetota; class Actinomycetes; order Kitasatosporales; family Streptomycetaceae; genus Streptomyces; species Streptomyces sp. NPDC002463. The sequence goes on along the minus strand of NZ_JBIARL010000001.1, from coordinate 994,141 downwards.
GTGGACGGGCTGCGGCAGGCCGGTGGTGAGTGCGCGCAGGACGAATTCGTCGGTGGCGTCGCGGTCGAACCACTCCTCGACGAGCGGTGTGAGCGCGCGGCATTCGGCGTGGGACAGGGACAGGGCGGAGTTCGTACGGCCGAGCGCGGCCAGCAGGACGTAGGCCCGCGTCCGTTTCGGCGCCGTCTTCTCGCGGGGGACGTCGCCCTGCTGGAACGCGGCCCACCAGGCGCTGTCGCGTGGCGTTCGGGTGAACCACGTTCGGGTGATCCAGCGCCCGTCGAGGCGCTCGCGTCCGCGTCGTAGGTGACCGGCCCGCTGGATGCGGTTGAGGGCGGTGCGCAGGGCGCACTGGCCGTACGGCGTCTGCTTGGCCAGCGTCTTCACCGAGATGTCGCTGCCCTCGGGCAACCGGTCGATGTACGCGGCGATGGCGGCTTCGCGGGCAGGAAGGTGGGCGAAGTCGTGGGGCCCGCGCGGCTCCTGGTGCGGCGCGGAACGCTTCCCGTACCCCGGGTTGGCCAGGGGGTGGAAGGCATCACTAAACTCGGCGTTAGCCATGAGGACCGACTTCTCTCGATCTTGATGGTGAGACCCCCTCCAGGTGTTCCAGCACCTTGTGGGGGTCGCTTGTTTCAAGCGGTGCCCGTCACGCTAGAGGCATATGACACTGCGTGGCAAGTCGGCGACTCTCCGTCAAGTCGCAGGGTGGGCGGGTGGGTTGAAGTCCGAGCCCGACCCCATTCCCTCAAACACCGCTCGAAGCGCGAACCTTGAGCTTCGGGCCCGATCGCGAGCCGCACCGGGCAGCCTCCCTACGCCGGGAACCTCCGGTCCACCCACCTCCATGCCACCTCCAGCAGGACGCAACCGCCCGCCGCGATGAACACCGCCGTCCACGGCATCGTCACGCCCACCAGTTTCAGGGCGAAGAAGTCCTGGAGCCACGGGACGGCGAGGACCAGGAGGAAGGCGGCTCCCATGGCGGCGACCAGGGCGAGGCGCCACCAGGTGTAGGGGCGGGCGATGATCGCGAGGACCCACATGGAGACCAGGAAGAGCGTGAGGGTGGCCGCGCTGGTCTCGGCCCCCAGGGCGTCCGTGCCCGTGTAGTGGTGGCGGGCCAGGAGGTACGTCGTGAAGGTGGCCGCCGCCGCGATGACGCCGCCGGGGATCGCGTACCGCATCACCCGGCGGACGAAGTTCGGCCGCGCGCGTTCCTTGTTGGGGGCCAGCGCGAGGAAGAAGGCCGGGACGCCGATCGTGAGGGTGGAGAGCAGGGTCAGGTGGCGGGGGAGGAAGGGGTACTCCACCTGGGAGACGACCACCAGGATCGCCAGGAGCACCGAGTAGACCGTCTTCGTGAGGAAGAGCGTCGCGACGCGGGTGATGTTGCCGATGACGCGGCGGCCCTCCGCCACCACCGAGGGGAGCGTCGCGAAGCTGTTGTTCAGGAGGACGATCTGCGCCACCGCCCTCGTCGCCTCCGAGCCCGAGCCCATCGAGACGCCGATGTCCGCGTCCTTCAGGGCCAGGACGTCGTTGACGCCGTCGCCCGTCATCGCGACCGTGTGGCCGTGGGACTGGAGCGCCGCCACCATGTCCCGCTTCTGCTGCGGGGTGACCCGGCCGAAGACCGCGTTCTCGTCCAGTACCTTCGCCATCTCCTCCCGGTCGGTGGGGAGCTGCCGGGCGTCGATCGTGTTCTCCGCGCCCGGCATGTCCAGCTTTCCCGCCACCGCGCCCACCGAGACCGCGTTGTCGCCGGAGATGACCTTGGTGGCGACCTTCTGGTCGGCGAAGTAGGCGAGGGTGTCGGCCGCGTCGGGGCGCAGGCGCTGTTCCAGGACGACGAGTGCGGTGGGGCGGGTGTCGGCGGTGACCTGAGGGGAGTCGAGCTCGTGGGTCGTACGGGCGAGGAGGAGGACGCGCAGGCCCTGTTCGTTGAGGTGGTCGATCTCCGGGAGGGTCGGGTCCCCGGGGGGCAGGAGGACGTCCGGCGCGCCCAGGAGCCACGTCGAGTCCTCGCCGTTCCCCTCGCTGAACGACGCCCCGCTGTACTTGCGGGCCGACGAGAACGGCAGGCTCTCCGTGCAGCGCCACTCCACCGTCTCCGGGTAGGCCTCGATGATGGCCTGGAGGGAGGCGTTCGGGCGCGGGTCGGATTCGCCCAGGGCGCCGAGCACCTTCCGTACGTACGCCTCGTCGCTGCCGTCGAGGGGGTGGAGGTCCGTCACGTCCATGCCGCCCTCGGTGAGCGTGCCCGTCTTGTCCAGGCAGACGACGTCGACCCGGGCCAGGCCCTCGATCGCCGGCAGCTCCTGCACGAGGCACTGCCGGCGGCCGAGCCGGATGACGCCGACGGCGAAGGCGACCGAGGTGAGGAGGACGAGGCCCTCGGGGATCATCGGGACGATGCCGCCGACCGTACGGGCGACCGCTTCCTTGAAGTCGTTGTTCTTGACCACGAGCTGGCTGATGACGAGCCCGATCGCGGTCGGGACCATCATCCACGTCACGTACTTGAGGATGGTGGAGATGCCCGTGCGCAGCTCCGAGTGGACCAGCGTGAAGCGGGACGCCTCCTCGGCGAGCTGCGCCGCGTACGCCTCGCGTCCGACCTTCGTGGCGGTGAAGGCGCCACCGCCGGCGACGACGAACGAGCCGGACATCATCCGGTCGCCGGGTTTCTTCACCACCGGGTCGGCCTCGCCCGTGAGGAGCGACTCGTCGATCTCCAGGCTGTCGGCCTCCGCCACCTCGCCGTCCACGACGACCTTGTCGCCCGGGCCCAGCTCGATCAGGTCGCCCAGGACGATCTCGGAGGTGGAGATCTCGGCGGCCGCGCCGTCCCGCCGGACGGTGGGTTTCGCCTCGCCGATGACGGCGAGCCCGTCGAGGGTCTTCTTGGCGCGGAGCTCCTGGACGATGCCGATGCCGGTGTTGGCGACGATCACGAAGCCGAAGAGGCTGTCCTGGATCGGCGCGACGATCAGCATGATCACCCACAGCACGCCGATGATCGCGTTGAAGCGGGTGAAGACGTTCGCCCGGACGATGTCCGTGGTCGAGCGGGAGCTGCGCAGGGGGACGTCGTTGACCTCCCCGCGCGCGACGCGCTCGGCGACCTGGGCGGCGGTGAGTCCGGCGGGGTGATGGACGACCGGCGGTTCCGCCGGCCCGGGCTGTGGGCCGGTCTCGCCGCCGTCCGTGTCGATCTTCGCCCGCTGAGTCATGGTTTCGACGGTACGACCGGATTCGGTCGTTCACCTGCCGAGGAGGGGCTGCCTGCCGGAGGGGCTTCCCCCGGGAGGGGCTACGGCTGTGCGTGCTCTTCGCCCGCAGCCTGCGCCGCCGCGTGCCGCTTGATCGCCGCGTCCCGCTTGCGCACGTACCAGATGCCGATCAGGCCGAGCCCCGCTCCGGCCAGGCAGGTCCAGATCCACGAGGTGATGCCCCGGTCGTCGAACCAGCCGTAGAAGGGGAGCTGTGCGAGGAAGAGGACGAACCAGAGGATCGTTCCGCCGGTGATGGTGGCGACGACCGGCCCTTCGAGGGGCTCGGGTGCCTCGTGCTTCGGTGTCCACTTCGCCATGGGCTCAGTTTAGGCCGCCCGTTTTCGTGTCTACGCGCGGAGATAGACGCCCGCTCGTTCATGTGTTCATACTGAAACGGTTTGCCTCTGGCGGGTTCCACTCGTATGAACCGCCAAAAAAGGACTTCTCTGAACCTCCGAAGAGGAACCCCATGAGCTCGACGGCCACCGCCAAGGCCACGCCCCAGGAGACTCCCCAGGACCAGGGTCCCGTCTCCGGCCTCGACCGCTACTTCAAGATCTCCGAGCGCGGCTCCACCGTCGCCCGCGAGATCCGTGGCGGTTTCGCCACCTTCTTCGCGATGGCCTACATCATCGTGCTGAACCCGATCATCCTCGGCAGCGCCAAGGACATGTACGGGCACCAGCTCGACAGCGGCCAGCTCGTCACCGCCACCGTCCTCACGGCGGCGTTCACGACGCTCCTCATGGGTGTCATCGGCAACGTGCCGATCGCCCTCGCCGCCGGCCTCGGCGTCAACACGGTCGTCGCGCTCCAGCTCGCGCCCAAGATGTCCTGGCCGGACGCCATGGGCATGGTCGTCCTCGCCGGCATCGTCGTGATGCTCCTCGTCGCCACCGGTCTGCGCGAGCGCGTCATGAACGCCGTCCCGGTCGGCCTGCGCAAGGGCATCGCGATCGGCATCGGCCTCTTCATCATGCTGATCGGCCTCGTCGACTCGGGCTTCGTCTCCCGCATCCCCGACGCCGCGCACACCACCGTCCCGCTCCAGCTCGGCGGCGACGGCCACCTCACCGGCTGGCCGGTCCTCGTCTTCATCCTGGGCACGCTCCTCACCCTCGCGCTGATCATCCGCAAGGTGCCGGGCGCGATCCTGATCTCGATCGTCGTCATGACGATCGTGGCCATGGTGATCAACGCGGTCGCGAAGGTCCCGTCCTGGGGCCTCACCACCCCGGAGTGGCCGGGCAACCCGGTCGCCTCGCCCGACTTCGGCCTGGTCGGCAAGGTCAGCCTCTTCGGCGGCTTCGACAAGGTCGGCGTCCTCACCGGCGTCCTGTTCGTCTTCACCGTGCTGCTGTCCTGCTTCTTCGACGCGATGGGCACGATCCTCGGCGTCGGCGACGAGGCCAAGCTGATCGACAAGGACGGCAACTTCCCCGGCATCAACAAGGTCCTCCTCGTCGACGGCCTGGCCGTCGCCTCCGGCGGTGCGACCTCCTCCTCGGCCACCACCTGCTTCGTGGAGTCCACGGCGGGCGTCGGCGAGGGTGCCCGTACGGGTCTCGCCTCGGTCGTGACCGGCGCGCTGTTCTCGGTGGCGCTGTTCCTCACGCCGCTCGCCACGATGGTCCCGTCGCAGGCGGCCACGCCCGCGCTGCTCGCGGTCGGCTTCCTGATCCTGGCCGGTTCGATCAAGGAGATCGACTGGGCCGACTACACCATCGCGGTGCCGGCGTTCCTGGCCATGCTGATGATGCCGTTCACGTACTCGATCACGAACGGCATCGGCATCGGCTTCATCTCGTTCAGCGTGCTGCGTCTGGCGGCCGGCCGGGGCCGTGAGGTCCCGGTGGCCATGTACGTCGTGTCGGCGGTCTTCGTCTTCTACTACGCGATGCCGGCGCTCGGCCTCACGTGATCGTCGGTCGCGGCTCCGCGTGAGCCGTAGAACTTCTCCGTCTCGTCGACGGCGGTCTTGAACCGCTCGTCGAAATCCTCGCGAATGAGCGTCCGGGCCACGTAGTCCTGGACGCTCATTCCTCTTTTCGCGGCGTGACTCCTGAGCCGGTCGAGCAGCTCACCGTCGATGCGCAGGCTGAGCACTGTCGATCCCATGCCGTTCAGGGTCGGGGCAGCCGGGGCCTCTTTGCGTCACTTTCCGGATCCGACTCACTCATTTGGGTGATACATGGATGCCGAAGCGTGACCTGCGGGCACCCCGGTTGCCGCCCCCTATGCCCCCTATGGGCCTTACGGGTGTGATCCGTGCGACGCTGGCGCGCCTCCGTTGGTATTTAGACAGAGTAATGAGTTAGCCTAATGACCATGCCTGACCTGTCCCACGGCACCGCCGACGACGCCGCCGCCGTGAACGAGCTCCGCTCCGCCGTCATGCGACTGGGCCGACGCCTCAAGCACCAGCGCGTCGACGAGTCGCTGAGCCCCACCGAGATGTCGGTGCTCGGCACCCTGTCGCTCTGCGGCTCCGCCACCCCCGGCGAGCTGGCGCGCAAGGAGCACGTCCAGCCGCCGTCGATGACCCGCATCGTCGCGCTGCTCGAAGCCAAGGGACTGGTCCGGCTGGAGCCGCACCCCGACGACCGCCGGCAGAAGGTGGTCAGCCAGACCGAGCAGGCCGAAGCCATGCTCGAGGAGTCCCGCCGCAAGCGGAACGCCTGGCTGGCCTCCCTCGCCGAGGGCCTGGACGAGGACGAGTGGGCCAAGCTGCGCGCGGCCGCTCCGGTCCTGGAGAAGCTCGCCCATCTCTGAACCGATGCGCCAAGGAGGCGACGCACTTTGAGTACGGGACCCGGAGCAGACTCCGCACCCGTCCATCAACCCACCCTCGACACCCGCGGGCGGGGAGGAAGGCTCTTCGGAGACACCTTCTCCTCGCTCGGGATCCGGAACTACCGGCTGTTCTTCACCGGAGCGATCGTCTCCAACACCGGTACGTGGATGGCCCGGATCACCCAGGACTGGCTGGTCCTGAGCCTCACCGGCTCGGCCGCCGCCGTCGGCATCACGACGGCCCTGCAGTTCCTGCCGATGCTGCTCTTCGGGCTGTACGGCGGTGTCATCGCCGACCGCTACCCGAAGCGGCGCCTGCTCCTCGTCAGCCAGGCCGCCCTCGGCCTCTGCGGCCTCGCGCTCGCCGTCCTCACCCTCTCCGGCTCCGTCCAGGTCTGGCACGTCTACCTGATCGCCTTCCTCCTCGGCATGGTGACGGTCGTCGACAACCCGGCCCGGCAGACCTTCGTCTCCGAGATGGTCGGCCCGAAGCAGCTCCGCAACGCCGTCTCGCTCAACTCCGCGAACTTCCAGTCCGCGCGGCTCATCGGCCCCGCCGTCGCCGGTGTCCTCATCGCCGGAGTCGGCAGCGGCTGGGCCTTCCTCCTCAACGGCCTGTCCTTCCTCGCCCCGCTCGCGAGCCTCCTGCTGATGCGGACGAGCGAGCTCCACAAGGTGGAGCGCGCCCCGCGCGGCAAGGGCCAGCTGAGGGAGGGGCTGCGGTACGTCGCCGGGCGGCCGGACCTGATCTGGCCGATCGTCCTCGTCGGTTTCATCGGCACCTTCGGGTTCAACTTCCCGATCTGGCTCACCGCCTTCTCCGGCGACGTCTTCCACGTCGGCGCCGGCGCGTACGGCCTCCTCAACACCCTGATGGCGGCCGGCTCCCTCGTCGGCGCCCTCGCCGCCGCGCGCCGCGGCTCGACCCGGCTGCGGATGCTGGTGATCACGGCGGCCGTCTTCGGCGTCCTGGAGATCGCCGCGGCCCTGTCGCCGGCGTTCTGGCTGTTCGCGCTGCTGCTCGTGCCGATCGGCCTGCTCGGCCTCACGGTGAACATCACCGCGAACTCGGCCGTCCAGATGGCCACCGACCCCGCCATGCGGGGCCGGGTCATGAGCCTCTACATGATGGTCTTCGCCGGCGGGACGCCGATCGGCGCCCCGCTGCTCGGCTGGGTCACCGACACGTACGGCGCGCGCGTCGGCTTCGTCGCCGGCGGTGCGATCTCGCTCGCCGCGGCGGTCGTCGTGGGCCTGGTCCTGGCCCGGGTCGGCGGCCTCAAGGTCGCGATGCGCTGGCGCCACGGGCACCCGCAGGTGCGGTTCGTGGCGCGGGAGCGGCTGGCGACGGCCGCGTAGGCGGGAACGGTCGTACGCGAGTACGGGGACGGGGGTGCCGATCGGCACCCCCGTCCCCGTACTCGTACAACCTTTCGACGGGGCGGTGGGTCGGAGAGGGCATCCATCGGCTTGGGGGAGGAACACACCTTGCGTACCGCCGCTCCGTCTCACCGGCGTCTGTCGATCTCGGTGGGCGTCGTGCTCGCCGCGGTGACGGCCGCCGGCCTCGCCGTCCCGGCCGCGGCCGCCGTCCCGTCCGCGTCCGCCGCCGTCTCGGCCGGGGCGGTCCAGGACGCCGCCGCACCGATCCGGGTGCCGTTCCTGGCCTCGGGCGGCACGCTGCTCGGCGCGGGGAAGACCGGGTTCCTCTCCGAGGACCCCGAGGGCGTCTCGCGCTGGACCCGCTACGCGGACGGCGTGTCCACGGTCATCGAGTCGGACAAGCACTACACCTGGGCCTACGGCTCCGCCTCGGACTCCGTCACGGCCATCCGGCAGAGCTCCACCCGTCCCTCGATCGAGGAGGCGCGGGTGTACGACATGGCGACCGGTGCCGCGCCGGTCACCGTCAACGCGTCGGATGTCCCCGAGCTGAACGGCGAGATCAGCGGCGCGGCGGGTTCGAGGCTCCTCTCACGCAGCTACGACGGGTCCGCTCTACGGCTGATCAGCCCGGGGGGAAGCCCACGGGTCAGTACGGTGGCCGGCGTGCCCGCGGGCCTCGAGAGCGACTGGCTGCCGGGCGCCTCCCTGCCCGGCGCCGCCCTCGTGGGCTCCTACGACTACGCCTCGGGCAAGGGCGGGACGGCCGTCGTCGACCTCGCCACCGCCCGCGCCGTCGAGTTCTACGACCGGGTCCCCGGGACCACCGACAATCCCTCGTACGGCCTTCCCCGGCTCGCGTCCCTCTCACCCGGACGGGTCGCCTGGGTCGAGCAGGCGGACGGCAAGGCCGTGCTCGCCACCGCCGTACGGGGGCAGCAGGGCGAGGTCGTACGGACCCCGCTCGGCCCCGACGCCACGGCGGAGCTCGCCGGCGGCCTGCTGGGAGACGACTGGTTCGCGTTCGGGGCCACGACCGGAGACGCGACCCCCTGGCACACGTTCTCGGCCCGCTCGCTGAAGGACGGGGCGACCGTGAAACTGCTCGACCACGCCTCGCAGGCCACCCAGGGACCCGACGGCACGCTGATCGTCCTCGGCGTCACCGCCGCACACGGCGAGGGCGTCTACCGGGTGGCGGTCGGCGCGGACGGGCAGCCCGCCGCCGAGCTGGTCGCCTCCACCGGTGAGCCCGGCGACGGCGCCGCCCCCGCCACGTACGTCGGCACCGGCATCCCGGCCGTCCTCGACATGGACCGCACGCCCCGGCCCCGCATGGCCTGGCGGTTCTCCACCACGCGGGCGGACTTCGCCGTCGAGCTCACGTGCAAGGCGACGGGGGAGACCTGGACGGAGTTCGTCCGGCCTGCCTCCGGCTCCGGCGTCTTCCCGGACGGCTCCGTCGGTTTCGACTGGGAGGGCGTGGTGCTGGACGAGTGGACCCGCACCCGCGAGGCCGCACCCAACGGCGCGTACGACTGGAAGGTGACCGCGACACCGTGGAACGGGATGCCGACGGCCACGGCCACCGGGACGTTCACGGTCACGCGCAGGCCCCAGGCGCACGACTACGGCGACAACGGCTCGCCCGACCTGCTCGCGCGGAGCACGAACGGTTCCCTCACCCGGCTCGACACGCGCTGGGACGGAACGTCGGGACGGCTCGTCGCCGCGGTCGACTACGGAGTCGGGGGCGGCTGGGACATGTACGACCGCATCGAGTCCGTCGGCGACGTCGCGGGTTCGGGCGCGCCCGACACGGTGACCCGGGACCGGGACGGCGGGCTGTGGCTGCACCAGGGAGTGCTGGGCGGCCCGTCCCGCCCGTTCGAGCCGCGCATCCGGATCGGCGGCGGGTGGAACACGTACGCGCAGCTCACCGGCGGCAGCGACCTGACCGGCGACGGCCGCGCGGACCTGGTCGCCGTCGACAAGGCCGGCGACCTGTACCTCTACAAGTCGACCGGGTCGGCGACGGCTCCCTTCGAGCCCCGGAAGAAGATCGGCTTCGGCTGGGGGATCTACAACCAGCTCACGGCCACGGGCCAGATCGGTGGCAACCCGACCGGTGACCTGGTCGCCCGCGACAAGGACGGCGTGCTGTGGCTGTACCTCGGCAAGGGGGACGGCACGTTCGCGCCGCGGACGCGGATCGGCGGCGGCTGGGGCGTGTACGCGGACGTCGTCGGCATCGGTGACGGCAACAAGGACGGCCGTCCCGACCTGTACGCCCGGACGGCGGCGGGCGCCGCGTACTTCTACACCGGTACGGGGGACTACAAGGTCCCGTTCAAGCCCCGCGTCGCCATCGAGGCCGGGAAGGCGCCCGCCGGGACGGTGTACGACCAGGTCTCCTGACGGCGGGGTGGTGCGGGGGCGCCGACCGGCGTCCCCGCACCCTCCGACTCATCGGAACCGCCGCTCCAGGACCTGCCCCGGCCAGTCGCCGACCACGAACTCCTCGGTGCGGGTGAAGCCCTGGCGCTCGTAGTACGCGATCAGGCGGCCCTCGCTGCCGGCGAAGCAGTCCACCCGGAGGAGGGACACCCCCTGGCGCAGGGTCTCCGCCTCCGCGTGTTTCAGGAGGGCCGCTCCCACCCCGTGGCCGTGGAAGCGCGCGTCGGTCGCCAGGAGGCGGACGTACACCTCCGGCTCGTCGGCGGGCTCGATGTACTGGCCGGGGTGCGGGGTCAGCGTCATCGTGCCCGCCGGGACGCCGTCGATCTCGACGATCCACGGGTCGCCCTCGGACATCGTCCGCTCGACCTGCTCCACCGCCTTCGGCCGCCCGGAGAACGACTCCGTGCCCCACTGGGCGGTGATCCCCTTGCCGTTGAGCCACACCACGGCGCTGTCGAGTATCGCGAGTATCGCGGGGAGGTCCTCCGCCCCGCCCTTCCGGATCTTCATCCGGCCGAGGGTAGTCGTACAACCTTCCGGCGGGGTGGGGAGTCGTAACGGACGTATCCATGGGGTTGGGGAGGGAACACACCTTGCGTACTGCTTTGTCGCGCCGTGTCTCGATGTCGGTGGGGGTCGTCCTGGCGGTGGCCGCCGTGACGCCGTTCGTCGGGCCGACGGCCACGGCCACGGCCGCTCCCGCGCAGGCGGCGGTGGCTCCGGCCGCCGCGACCGCCACCGCGCCGATCCAGGTGCCGTTCCTGGCCTCGGGCGGTGAGCTGGTCAACGCCGGGAAGACCGGCTTCCTGTCGGAGGACGCCGACGGCCGGGCCCGCTGGACGCGCTACGCGGACGGGGTGTCGAAGGTCATCGACAAGCGCGCGGGCGACTACGTCGTCGGTGGCGGGCCCGGCTCGGACATCGTCGTGGTCGGGCACGAGGTGAACGAGGCAGGGGCCGAGGTGATCTACACCTCGACCGTGCGGGTGTACGACATGGCGACCGGCGCCGCTCCCGTCACCCTCGACCTGGCGGCGAGCCGGGAGACCTTCGGGATGCTCAGCGGCGCCGTGGGGACGACGCTTCTGGTCAGCGACGGTCAGAAGCTGAAGCTGGTCGACGTGAACGGCGGGCGGCCGACCGTCCGCACGGTGGGCGACGGGTACAGGGAGCCCTATTGGATGCCCGGCACCCTGCCCGGCACGGCGGTCGCGCTGACCTTCAACGAGTACTACCAGTACGACGCGCTCGTGGTCGTCGACGTGGCCGAGGGGCGGGAGACGGGCCGCTACCGGCTGGACCCGGACTCCCGTTGGCTGTCCGCCTCCTTCCTCTCGCCGACCCGCATGGCGTGGACGGAGCACACCGGCGGCGAGCTGGTCCTCGCCGCGGCCGTACGGGGACAGAACGAGGTCGTGCGGACCCCGCTCGGGCCCGACGACTCGCAGAAGATCACCGGCGGACTGCTGGGCGACTGGTTCCTGTGGGGCGCCACCACCGGGAACGCCACCCCGTGGCACGCCTTCTCGGCCCGCTCCCTGAAGGACGGGTCGACGGTCAAGCTCCTCGACCACGCCGAGAGCGCCACCCAGGGCCCCGACGGCACCCTCCTCGTCCTCGGCACCACCGCCGCCCACGGCGCGGGCGTCTACCGGGTCGCGCTCGGCGCGGACGGGAAGCCGACCGCCTCGCTGATCGCCCCCACCGGCGAACCGAACGACGGGGCCGGCCCCCTGGCGTACGTCGGGGGCGCCCCGGTCACCGTCGACCTGGACGGAGTCGCCAAGGCCCGTCTGTCCTGGAAGTTCTCCACGACGCGGGCGGACCTCACCGTCGAGCTGCGGCGCAAGGAGTCGCCGGAGAGTTTCCGGACGGTCGTGCGGCCCGCGTCCGGGACCGGGGCGTACCCGGACGGAACCCTCGGGTTCGACTGGACCGGCGAGGTGGGGGACGACTGGGACCCGAAGGCCGCCCCCAACGGCGCGTACGACTGGACGGTCACCGCCCGGCCGTGGAACGGGATGCCGTCGGTCACCACGTCCGGCACCCTCACCGTCACCCGCTCCCCCCAGGCGCACGACTTCGACGACGACGGGGCGCCGGATCTGGTCGCGCGGGACAAGGACGGCTACCTCGAACAGATCGGCACGCGCTGGGACGACGCCGCGGGACGGCTCGTCCCCCGGAAGTACAACACCAACGAGTTGCGCGGCTGGAACGTCTACGACCGGGTGGAGGCCGCGGGTGACCTCGCCGGTTCGAACGCCGCCGACCTGGTCACCCGCGACCGGGACGGGGTCCTCTGGCTCCACCGCGGCACCGGCAGCGACACCCGTGTGGGCTACGAGTCCCGGGTGCGGATCGGCGGCGGGTGGAACACGTACACCCAGTTCACCGGCGGCAGCGATCTGACGGGTGACGGGCGGGCCGATCTGGTCGCCGTCGACAAGGCGGGGGACCTGTACCTCTACAAGGCGACCGGTTCCACCACGGCTCCGTTCGCTCCGCGGAAGAAGACCGGCTTCGGCTGGGGGATCTACAACCAGATCACGGCCGTGGGGAACGTCGGCGGTGGACCGGCCGGTGATCTCGTGGCCCGCGACAAGGACGGGGTGCTCTGGCTGTACCTCGGCAAGGGCGACGGCACGTTCGCGCCCCGCACGCGGATCGGCGGCGGCTGGAACGCGTACGCGGACGTCGTCGGCATCGGTGACGGCAACAAGGACGGCCGTCCCGACGTGTACGCCCGGACGGCGGCGGGCGCCGCGTACTTCTACGCCGGTACGGGTGACTGGAAGGCCCCGTTCAAGCCCCGCACGACGACCGAGGCCGGCACGGGGACGACCTGGAGCGGCGGGGCCGTCCAGCAGGTCTCCTGACCCGACCGGCGACCCCGTTCTCCTGTCAGACTTTCCCCATGAGGCTCTTCGCCGCCGTCGTGCCGCCGTCGGAGCAGCTGGACCAGCTGGGCGGGGTCGTCGCCCGGCTGCGCCGGCTGCCCGGTGCGGACGGGATCCGCTGGACCTCGCGGCCCGGCTGGCACCTCACGCTCGCCTTCATGGGGGAGGTCGAGGAGGAGCTGCTGCCCGAGCTGCTGGTGCGGATGGAGCGGGCCGCGCACCGGACGGCGCCGTTCCCGCTGCGGCTGCACGGCGGCGGGCACTTCGGGCGGCGGGCCCTGTGGGCCGGGGTCGCCGGGGATCTGGACACGCTGCGGCTCCTCGCCGAGCGGTCGGACGCCGCCGCGCGCCGGGCCGGGGTCGCGATGGACGAGCACCGGCGCTACCAGGGGCACCTGACCGTCGGCCGGGCGCGGGAGGGAGGTCTTTCCCTTCGCCCGTTCGTGGACGAGCTCGCGTCCTTCGAGGGGCGGCGGTGGCAGGTGGCCGAGCTGGCGCTCGTCCGGTCGAACCTGCCGGTGCGCGGGGTGCCGGGGGAGCAGCCCCGGTACGAGACGGTCGGCGCCTGGCCCCTTGAGGGGCGGGAGGGGCTCTCGGGTTAACCTCGACGGGTGGATCCGAAGACTCGAAACATGATCATGGCCGGCGCTCTCGTCCTGATGTTCGCGATCATCGCCGTGGCGTCGGTGGTCGGTCAGTAGCCCCTCGTACCCCCGGCGGCCTCTCGTACCCCCCGTCGGTCGCTCGTACGTCCGTCCCTGCCACGCCGTGGGAAAGACCTTGCTTCGAGTGCGCTCGAAGCAGTTGGCTTGGCGGCCATGGAGTACACGCAGCTCGGACGCACCGGACTCAAGGTCAGCCGACTCGTCCTCGGGACGATGAACTTCGGACCGCAGACGGACGAAGCCACCAGTCACGCCATCGTGACTCCTCCCCCACGTGAACGTGGGGGCTTCTCGCTATGCCGGGTTGGCGTCGCGACGGACCAGCCCGGCCCGTAGGACGTTCAGGGCGCCCACCGTGTCCGCGTGCGCGCTGTGGCCGCACGAGACGCAGTGGAACTTCTCCTGGGTGGGCCGGTTCTCCGCTGAGATGTGCCCGCATTCGGGGCAGGTCCGGGAGGTGTTGCGGGGGTCCACGGCGATCACTTCCCGTCCGGCGCTTTCAGCCTTGGCGTGCAGGATCGTCAGGAACACCCCCCATCCGGCATCCGAGATCGAGTGGTTGAGCCCGGCCTTGGCCGCCGCCCCGTTGGGCAGAAAGGCGCCCGGCTGGTCGGGGTCGGGCTTCGGTGTGGGGGCCTTGACCATGTTGCGGATCTTGAGGTCTTCGTGCGCGATGAAGTCGTGTTCGCGTACGAGGTCAAGAGCGGTCTTGTGCGCGTGGTCGAGGCGCTGGCGCCGGACCTTGCGGTGCAGGTCGGCGACGCGCTGAACGGCCCGCTGGTGGTTGTTGGTGCGGCGGTCGCGGCGGACAGGGAACTTCGACAATGCCCGTTGTGCGGATTCGAGTTTCGCGGCGGCCTTCCGGCCGTGGCGCGGGTTGGGCACGAAGGCGCCGTTGGAGTCGGCGAGGAAGTCGGCTATGCCCAGGTCGATGCCGACCACGCTGCCCGTCCTGGGGAGCGGCTCGGGCTCGGTCTGTTCGGCGGTCAGGACGACGTACCAGCGTCGGCCTTCGCGCTTGATGCTGACGGTCTTGACCTTGCCGACCACGGGCCGGTGCTGGTTGACCTTGACGTGCCCGACGCCCTGGAAGCGGACCCGGGCGACCGGGTCGTGCGGGGTGGAGTCCCACCGGCAGCCGTCCCCGTCCTTCGGGAAGTCCACCGTGTCGAACCAGTTCACCCCACGGAAGCGGGGGTAACCCGACTTCTCCCCGGCCTTGACCCGGCGGAAGAACGCTTGGAATGCCTTGTCCAGGCGGCGCAAAGTGGCCTGCTGGCTGGAGAACGACCAACGCCCTTGGCGCTCCGGATCGAAGGCCCGGATCTCCTTGAGCTGCGCAGACTGCTGCCCGTACTTGACGCTCGTCTTGGAGACGTGCCGGTAGGCGTCGCGGCGTTCCTGCAAGGCCCCGTTGTAGAGGGAGCAGTGATCGCGCAGCATCTCGCCGAGCGCGATCGTCTGGCCCACGGTGGGCCGCATGAGGAACTTGTACGCACGGATCATCCAGCCCACCCCCTCGCCGCCACCATAATGCGGTCCACCGGCAGCAACGGACCCCCTGGCGACAAGTCGCCACGCCGAAGATCGCCCCACCCGGCTTCGCACGCTCCTTCGGCCGTGCGCCGCTGCCCGCGACGCGGCAGTACACCGGGGGCCGGAAACGGCCCGCCTGACCGTCGCCCCGGAGCCGAAGCGAACTCCGCCGTCGCGCGGCTCCGGGGCGAGGATGCGTTTCCCTCCCCGGCTGAAGCCGGGGATACCCACGCAAGATCAGGGATGGTGGATGTCCTTTCGCTGGTGTGTTGGTGACCCACCCCCGCCGCGCGTCGGTGTCCGCACGGTGGGGGTGGGAGTCTCAGGGCTGTAAGCGGCTGACGTCCTTTGAGGGAACCAGCCACTCCACGCCGCCGCGCTCGGGCCGTACGAACGCCATGCGCTGCTTCCTGCGGTCGGCAGGCATCTTCGCCGGGTCCTCGTAGTCCGGGATCAGGTCAGTCAGCACTCCGGTACGACCGTGCCCGTCCTGGACGAGGTGTCCGATGTCCTTACGTGTGACCATCAGGCCGGGCACTGCGGGCTGTGGTGGTAGACCGCCGTCATGTCGCCCGACTCGTCGCCTTCGGGGCGCAGGTAGCCGCGCCGGACGCGCTCCGACCTCTTGATCTCCTGCTTGCAGACGAGGCAGGTCGAGCCCTTCGGGGCGTAGGTCCCGTACTCGTCCGTCACCTTGTCCAGTGCCGTCGCCATGTCCGCACCTTTCGCTGTCGCCTGGCGTTCGGTGCGGAATCCTTCACGGGCCGGCGGTGCTGTAGGCGGATCATGCGCGTCCTGGACTAAAGATCACCGCAGGGCGTCGGCGCAATCCCCCAGGAAGGTACGTGCGTCCTGGCCGAACAGGGCCCGCGCTTCCAGGTGCCCGAACTCTTCGAGGTGGCCCATCACGTCGCGGGGGTCACGGAAGACCATGACCCCGGACGACAGCTCCACGGTGGCTATGCGGTCGTCGTAGATGGTGAACGTGTTGAGCGGTGCCGGGCCGGTCGGCGCGGTCATGGGGATGACGCCGAGGCGAACGTTCGGGAGGTGCGTGAGCGAGGCCAGGTGGTCGGTCTGAACCGCGTGAGCGTCGGGGTCGACCAGGGGCCAGCGGACGGCCTGCTCAGTGAGGAGGAAAGTGAACCGCTTGGAGCGGTCGTAGAGGACCTGTTGCCGCTCCAGCTTCTTGGCGATCGTCTTGGAGTGGTCGCCGGGGATGTGGGCGAGGCTGGCCCGGATGTACTCGGGAGTCGAGAGAAGTCCCGTGATCATCGAGAGCAAGAAGAACCGAAACTCGGTCGAGGTCGATTCGAGGCCGGCAAGTTCGAACTGCTTCTTGTCCAGGCCCTTGCGGCGCATGCCCCGGGCGCCCTGCCACTCCGTGTTCGCCAGCCTGGCCATTGCCATGACCTGCGCGACGAGTGCCGGGGGCGCGTCGCAGGCGCGGAGGAACTGCTCCACGTCCACCAGGGACGGGCGGACCTTGCCGTTCTCGATACGGCTGATCTTGGACTGGGACATGGTGCAGCGGGCGGCGATCCGGGTTCCTGTGAGCCCGGACCGCTTGCGTACCGCCTTCAGCAGGGCCGCCAGTTCCTCACCCGACTGACCCAGCTCCTCGGGTTCGACACTCAACGGCGGACGTACTCCAGGAAGGGCACGGACGCCTCTACGGCGATCCGTTGGTACTCGACGAACGGGGCAGGGTCACCCTCGTGCAGTTCGCGGCTGATCTGTCTGCCGTCCGGGTGGTAGTGCATGAGGACGACCGTGGTGCGGTCGAACATCCAGAAGTCCTGGACGTCGGGGAGCGGGTTCGGCCGGTCGGTGATGTCGAGAATGCGGATATCTTCCCCCGCCGGGGCCTGGTGCCGGTAGTACCGCTCGAACTCGAACCGCAGGTAGTCCGCGAGCGGCCGGGTGACGATGTGGACGCGGCCCACGGTGCGGGTGCGGACCATGGCCATCCACGCGTCCTCGTACGGGCCGGGGAAGCGGGCCCCCGCCTTGAATGCGGCGAACTCCTCTGCTTCCTGCGGTACGAGGTACTGCGGCAGGGTCTCCAGCCGCCAGGCTTCGGTCTGGAACGTCTTGAACTTGTCCGACCAGGCTTCACCATCCAAGAGCACGGACGGCCTCCCTCAGGACTTCTTCGGGGATCTCCACGAGCCCTTCCCCGGCGGGCGGGGTGAAGGCGGTGGAGACGTCGCCCTGGACGACGAACGAGCCGGATTCGGTGCGGTAGACGTTCGGGCAGTCTCCCTGTCCGCAGTTGCCGCCGTTGGTGTTGCCGGTAAGCCGTGTGAGTTCTTCGCGCGCCATGCTGAACCCCCTCTTGCGAGCCCTCTGCGGGCCGGTCGTCACGACCGTACGAGCGGGGCCGATACGCCGTCTATGCGGAAACGCGACTATGTGCGTTGTCGCATAAATGGGCGGCTGAGCGATCGGCTCTTGCTTGGAGTGGGCTCGAAGCAGTTGGCTTGTGCCTCATGAAGTACACGCAGCTCGGACGCACGGGACTCAAGGTCAGCCGACTCGTCCTCGGCACGATGAACTTCGGTCCGCAGACAGACGAACCGACCAGCCACGGCATCCTGGATGCCGCGCTCGACGCAGGTCTGAACTTCGTAGACACCGCGAACGTCTACGGGTGGGCGGAGAACAAGGGGCGGACGGAGTCGATCATCGGCTCCTGGTTCGCCAAGGGCGACGGCCGCCGTGACCGTACGGTCCTCGCCACCAAGGTGTACGGGAACATGGGCCCCGACGGTGAGGCCTGGCCGAACCACGACAAGCTCTCGGCGCTCAACATCCGCCGGGCCGTCGAGGCCAGTCTCAAGCGGCTCGGTACCGACTACATCGACGTCTACCAGTTCCACCACGTCGACCGTGCCACTCCCTTCGAGGAGATCTGGCAGGCCGTCGACGTTCTCATCCAGCAGGGCAAGGTGCTCTACGCCGGGTCCTCCAACTTCCCCGGCTACAAGATCGCCCAGGCCAACGAGGTCGCCGCCCGGCGCGGCTCGGTCGGGCTCGTCAGCGAGCAGTGCCTCTACAACCTCTTCGAGCGGCGCGCCGAGATGGAGGTGATCCCGGCCGCGCAGGAGTACGGCCTCGGGGTCATCCCCTGGTCGCCGCTGCACGGCGGCCTCCTCGGCGGCGTCCTGAAGAAGGAGATCGAGGGCAAGCGGCGCACGGAGGGGCGCGCGGCGGCGACGCTCGCCGACCCGGTGGTGCGGGCGCAGCTCCAGGCGTACGAGGACCTGCTCGACAAGCACGGCCTCCAGCCCGGTGAGACGGCTCTGGCGTGGCTGCTGACCCGGCCCGGCGTCACCGGTCCGATCGTCGGGCCCCGCACCCCCGAGCAGCTGGCGGGCGCGCTGCGTGCGCTGGAGCTCGAGCTGAGCGAGGAGGTCCTCGCCGGGCTCGACGAGGTCTTCCCGGGGCCGGGGCCGTCTCCGGAGGCCTTCGCCTGGTGATCCCTTGGGGATGACTCAGGGCGTGCCCAGCCAGCTCGTGGCGTCCAGGCGGAACGCCGTCTCCTCGGGGACGACGTTCCGCAGGGCCGCCTCCATGTCCCGGACGCGGTCCGGGCCGAGGGCGGCGATCCATTCCGCCCGCAGGTCGTCGAAGATCGCGGCGGAGCGGGCGAGGGCGTCGTATCCGCGCGGGGTGAGCCGGACGAGTTTGCGGCGGGCGTCGGCGGGGTCGTCGGCGCGCTCGGCGTAGCCGACGGCGAGCAGCCGGTCGACGGTCTTGCCGGCGGCCTGCTTGGAGACGCCGAGGCGCCGCCCGATGTCGCTCGCGGTGGCGCCGTGCACCCCGATGGCCTGCATGGCGAAGCCGTGGGCGGGGCGCATCTCGGGGTGGCCCTCGTCGGCGAGGCGGGCGTGGAGCCGGTCGATGAGGGTGCGGAAGCCGCCGAAGAGGAGCAGGGGGAGTTCGTACCCGGGCGTGTCGCGCACGGGTACCCCCTTGCCCATATCGACAACCTGGTTTACGTTTTCTCCAGCGACATGGTCAACCATGTTGTCTATTCTAGTCCGTCCACCCTGGGGGAACCGCCTTGTCCGCACCGCTCGACATGTCCGCCCGCACCGCCGCCGCCGTCGCCCTCCTCAAGGAGACCTCCCCGGAGACCCTCGACGGCTTCCTCAAGCTCAGCGCGATCTTCGAGTCCACCACCCTCGACCCGCACTCCCGCGAGACCGTCGTCCTGACCGTCGCCGAGCGCAACCAGTGTCACCTCTGCGTCGACATGCACGAGGCCAAGATGGCCGCCCTCGGGCCCGCACCCGACGCCGAACGCCTCTCCGCGGTAAGGAAGTTCACGCTCCAGGTCCTCGCCTCCTCGGGCGCGGTCACCGACGAGGACCTCGCCGCCTTCGAGAAGGCCGGCCACACCCGCCGCAACGCCCTGGAGGTCGTCCTCGGCATCGGGGCGTACACGCTGTCGACGTTCGCCAACCGGCTCACGCGAGCGGCCTGACCCCGTACACCCCGTGCACCCCGTAGGGGCCGCCCAGGCCCCACGCCTGGTGCATCGCGTCGGCGAAGGCGCCGGCCAGCTTGTGCTCGCCGCTCGGGCCGGGGTGCGTGCCGTCGTACGTGTCGGTCCCGAGGTCGTACGACTCCGGGATCGTCGCGAGCAGCAGCGGCGAGGCGGCCGTGTCCAGGTCGGCGACCGCCTTCGCGAGGAGCTCGTTGAAGCGGGCGCACTCGGCGGCGAACGGGGCGTCGTACCCGGCGCGGACGTTGGGGATGACCGGCAGGAGGACGGCCCTCACGTGCGGGTTCGCGGCCCGGGCCGCCGCCACGAACGCCCGGACGTTCTCCTCGGTCTGGTCGCTGTTCGTGTAGAAGCCCAGGTCGATCAGGCCGAGGGAGATCAGCAGGACGTCCGCCCCCGTCGCCGTGACGGTCCCGCCGATCAACGGCGCCATGTGCAGCCAGCCCTCGCCCCAGCCGGCCAGATGCCGCCGGGCGTCGGCGGGGAACGCGGGGTCGGGGTACGCCTCCGACGACGCCGCGTCGGTGGCGGGGTCGTACAGGCCGGAGCGCGGGCCGACGATCTCGTACCCGCTCGGAAGCGTGGCCTCCAGGTGCTCCCACATGCGGTAGCGCCAGGTCCAGTCGCCGGCGCGTCCGATGGTCATGCTGTCGCCGACGAACAGAAAACGCATGGTCACATCATTGCGGACGGTGTCCCGGAGCTGCGACGTGATCCGGGACACCAGCGCCTACCGCAGGAAGGTGTTCACCGTCGTCGCGAGCCACTCCGCGTCGTCGTGCCACGGGAAGTGCCCCGCCCCCGCCAGGACAGCGAGCTCGGCCTTCGGGAACAGCTCCGCGTACGCCGTTGCCGTCGGCACCGGCGTGTTCGCGTCGCCCTCCCCGGCCACGACCAGCACCGGACGGCCGAACTCCGCGAACACCGCGCGCGTGGCCGCCGGTTCGAAGGCGCCCTCGCCGGCGTAGGCCCCCGCGGCCTCGCCGTTCCGCTGCCGGTGGCTCTCGGCGTGCCGCTCCCGAGCCGCCTCGTCCCAGGTCCCGTGGAAGAACGGCGCGATCGCCTGGAAGGCCTCCGCCGAACCGCGCCCCGCCGCCAGCTCCCCGAGCGCCGCGTACGCCGGACCGAACCACGGCTCCCGCTCCCGCCACGGCTGCCGGGCCGCCGCGAGCCGCTCCTCGCCGCTCGTGTCGAGCCCGACGGCCGCCGTGCCCGGGGTGAGGAGGACCAGACGGGCCACCCGCTCCGGGTACCGGGCCGTGTACAGCGCGGCCAGGTTGGCGCCCGCCGAGTGCCCGAGGAGGTCGATCGTGTCGAGCCCCAGGTGCACGCGCAGCGCCTCGACGTCCTCGACCTGCCGGTCGCAGCGGTACGAGGCCGGGTCCTCCGGCACCGCGGACCCGCCGGTGCCCCGCAGGTCGAGGCGGATCAGGGTGCGGTGGGCGTCGAGCCCGCCGAGGTCGCCCAGATAGGCGGAGTCCTGCATGGGACCGCCGGGCAGACAGACCAGCGGGGCGCCGGAACCGGACGCGTGGTGGGCGAGGAGGGTGCCGTCGGGGGCGGGAAAGGTAGGCATGGGCGCGACCATGACAGCGGCCCGGGGGTAGGTCAAACGGGTTTCCGGCAGCGCGTGGGGCCGGCTTGCGCGGCCCGTCCGTGGGGTCGGCCCGCGAGGCCCCGGCCGCCCCCGATCGGCCCCCGGCGCTGGTCGGCCGGGTTTCCGTGCCGCCGTGGCACGCTTGATCCATGCGATCTGCTCTGTGCGCCCTCGGCGCGGCCGCCGCCCTCGTGCTGCTCCCGGCCGGCCATGCCCGTGCCGAAGGGCAGGAACCCGACCGGGACTTCACGATCCAGGACCCCCGGATCACCGAGTCCAGCGGCCTCGCCGCGAGCCGCGCCCACCCCGGGATCTACTGGACGCACAACGACCAGGACGCACCCCTGATCTACGGCGTCGACTCCCGTACGGGAAAGACCGTCGCCACCCTCACCATGGCCGGCGTCGGCACCCCCCGTGACATGGAGGGGATCTCCGTCGGCCCGGACGGCGACATCTACGTCGGCGACATCGGCGACAACCTCGACGGCTCCTGGGACCACGTCTGGATCTACCGCTTCCCCGAGCCGGAGACCCTGAAGGACCAGACCGTCAAGGCGAAGCAGTACGTCGTGAAGTACGCCGACGGGGCCCGCAACGCCGAGGCCCTGATGGTCCATCCGAAGACCGGCCGGGTGTACATCGCGAGCAAGAACGAGGACGGCGGCGGCCTGTACGCGGGCCCCGAGCGGCTCTCCTCGTCCGACACGAACGTCTTCCGGCGTGTGGGGGAGGTCCCCTGGGTGACGGACGGCGCGTTCTCGCCGGACGGCGACCGGCTCGTCCTGCGCGGCTACTTCATGGCCAAGGAGTACGCCTGGAAGGACGGCCGCCCGGGCGACGACGGCACGGCGATCGGGGCCCCCTTCCAGGGTCAGGCGGAGTCCGTGACGTACACGCCGGACGGCTCGGCCTTCATGTTCGGCTCGGAGGGGAAGAACAGCCGGGTGGTGCGGGTCGACCGGGACCCGGAGCACCCCTCGGACTCGCCGACCGCGCGGACGCCGGGCGCGCCGAAGACCCCGGCGGCGCAGAACCAGGGGGACGGCCAGGGGAGCGCCACCACCGGCTTCCTCGTCCTCGCGGGCGCCACGGTCCTCGTGGTCGGCCTGAAGCGGCTGTTCCGCAAGGGGTGACCCGAGGGACGCCGAAGGGCCCGGAGTCGGTCGTGTCCGACGCCGGGCCCTTCGTACGGCTTCCGGTTACAGCTGGCCGATGACGTAGTCGATGCAGGCCGTGAGCGCCCGCACGTCCGCCGGGTCGATCGCCGGGAACATCGCGATCCGCAGCTGGTTGCGGCCCAGCTTCCGGTACGGCTCGGTGTCCACGATCCCGTTGGCGCGCAGCACCTTCGCGACCGCCGCCGCGTCGATCTCGTCCGCGAAGTCGATCGTGCCGATGACCTGCGAGCGCTTCGCCGCGTCGGTGACGAACGGGGTCGCGTACTTCGACTCCTCGGCCCACGTGTAGAGGGCGTCCGAGGACTCCTTCGTCCGGGCCACGGCCCAGTCCAGACCACCCTGGCCGTTGATCCACTTCAGCTGCTCGTTGAGCAGGAAGAGGGTCGAGAGCGCCGGGGTGTTGTACGTCTGGTTCTTCAGCGAGTTGTCGATCGCCGTGGGGAGGGAGAAGAACTCGGGGATGTGACGGCCCGAGTCGTGGATCTTCTGCGCGCGCTCCAGGGCGGCCGGGGAGAAGGCTGCGAGCCACAGGCCGCCCTCGGCGGCGAAGGACTTCTGCGGGGCGAAGTAGTAGACGTCCGTCTCGGTGATGTCGACCGGGAGGCCGCCCGCGCCGGAGGTCGCGTCGACCAGGACGAGCGCGCCCTCGTCGGCGCCCGCGACCCGCTTGATCGGGGCGGCGACACCGGTGGAGGTCTCGTTGTGCGTGTACGCGTAGACGTCGGCGCCCGCCTCGGCCACCGGCTCCGGGTGGGTGCCCGGGTCGGAGGAGATCACGGTCGGCTCGGCAAGCCAGGGAGCCAGCTTGGCGGCCTTCGCGAACTTGGAGGAGAACTCGCCGAAGGTGAGGTGCTGCGACTTGTTCTCGATGAGACCGTGGGTCGCGACGTCCCAGAAGGCGGTGGAGCCGCCGTTGCCCAGGATCACCTCGTAGCCCTCGGGCAGCGAGAAGAGGTCGGAGATGCCGGTACGTACCTCGCCGACCAGGTTCTTGACCGGAGCCTGGCGGTGGGACGTGCCGAGGAGGGAGGTGCCGGTGGCGGCCAGGGCGTCCAGCGCCTCCGTACGCACCTTGGAGGGGCCCGCGCCGAAACGGCCGTCGGCGGGCTTGATGTCAGCGGGAATCTGGATCTCAGCCACGAGGCGGAGAGTATCGGGTCGGGGAGGCGCCGGTCGCCGGATGTCCGCCCGATGAGACGAAACGTGGGACATCCTGGCGTTGTGGGAACACACGACGAAGACCCGTCCGGACTCGCCTCCGACCTGCGCGCGGCCGTCGCCGGAGACGTCGACTTCTCCGTCACCGCGAGGGCGCTCGCGACGATGGACGCCTCCAACTACCGCCGTGTACCGGCCGGTACGGTCGCGCCGCGCGACGCCGACGACATCGCGGCCGTGGTCGAGGTGTGCCGCGCGCACGACACCACGCCGGTGGTCGCGAGAGGTGCCGGGACCTCGATCGGAGGCCAGGCGACCGGCACCGGCGTCGTGCTCGACCTCACACGGCACATGGGCGGGATCGTCTCCCTGGACCCCTCGTCGCGCACCGCCGTCGTCCGGCCGGGCCTCGTTCTGGACCGGTTGCGGGAGGCCGCCCGGCCGTACGGGCTGACCTTCGGCCCCGACCCGTCCACGCACAGCCGCTGCACCCTCGGCGGCATGATCGGCAACAACGCCTGCGGGGCGCACTCGGTCGCGTGGGGGACCACGGCGGACAACGTGCGCTCGCTGGACGTGGTGACGTACCGGGGCGAGAGGTTGACGTTGGGGAGGGGCGGGGAGGGCGCTCCGGCGGGTCTGCTGGATCTCGTCGAGCGGAATTTGGCCCTCCTCCGTACGGGCTACCCGGCAGGGCTCCCGCGCCGGATCTCCGGGTACGCCCTCGACGCGCTGCTCCCCGAGCGCGGCGTCGACGTGGCCCGCTCCTTCTGTGGCAGCGAGGGCACGCTCGGGGTGGTGACGGAGGCGACGGTCGCGCTCGTCCCGCTGCCGGCCGAGCCGGTGCTCGTCGTCCTCGGGTACGCGGACGAGAGCGCGGCGGCGGACGCCGCGGCGGGACTCCTTCCGTACGGGCCGCTGACCGTGGAGGGCATGGCGGCGGACTTGGTGCGGGGCGGCACGGAGGGGTTGCCGAAGGGTGGGGCGTGGCTGTTCTGCGAGGTCGACGGTGACGGCGCGGCGCGTGAGCTGGTCAGGTCGGCGGACGCGGTCGACGCGGCCGTGGTGCGGGAGGCGGCCGGGCAGCGGGCGCTGTGGCGGATCCGGGAGGACGCGGCGGGGACGGCGACCCGGATGCCGGGGGGCGGGGACGCCTGGCCGGGGTGGGAGGACTGCGCGGTGCCGCCGGCGCGGCTCGGCGCGTACCTCCGTGAATTCCGGTCGCTGCTGGCCGAGTTCGGCCTCCGGGGGATCCCGTACGGGCACTTCGGGGACGGGTGCGTGCACGTGCGGATCGATTTCGACTGGTGGAGCGGGGAGGGCGTACGGGACTTCCGGCGGTTCTCGGAGGCGGTCGCGGACCTCGTGGTCGCCCACGGGGGATCCCTGTCGGGGGAGCACGGCGACGGGCAGGCGCGGGCCGAGCTGCTGCCGAGGATGTACGGGGAGGAGCTGGTCGGCCTCTTCGGCGCGGTGAAGGACGTGTGGGACCCGGACGGGGGGCTCAACCCGGGGATGCTGGTGCGGCCGCGGCGGCTGGACGAGGGGCTGCGGTTCGAGGGGCTGCTGCCGGTGGAGGGGGTGGGGAGGTCCGCCGCCAGGTGCGTGGGGGTGGCCAAGTGCCGGGTGGAGGGCCCGAGTTCGGGGCCGGGGGTGATGTGCCCCTCGTACCGGGCGACGGGGGAGGAGAAGCACTCCACCCGGGGGCGGGCGCGGCTCCTGCACGAGATGGCGCTCGGTGAGGTCATCACGGACGGCTGGCGCTCGGAGGAGGTGCGGGAGGCGCTCGACCTGTGCCTGTCGTGCAAGGGCTGCCGGAGCGACTGCCCGGTGGGCGTCGACATGGCCGCGTACAAGGCGGAGTTCCTCGACCGGCACTACGCGGGCCCGGGGGGTCTGTGGCGTCGGCCCCGCTCGCACTGGACGATGGGCCGGCTCCCGGGATGGCTGGCGCACTTCGGGCGGGGGCTGAACGCGGCGATGCGGCTGCCGTTCGCGGCGCGGCTCGCGGGGGTGACGCCCGAGCGGACGATGCCGAGGGTCGCGGAACGGTCCTTCGCGTACTGGTTCGCCCAACGCGCCTCGACCCGGCCGCCGTCGCTCACCCTGTGGCCGGACACGTTCACGAACTTCCTGGCGCCGGAGGTGGGCGAGGCGGCGGTCCGCGTCCTGGAGGACGCGGGCCTGGGGGTGGACCTGCCGCCGGGGCGGGTCTGCTGCGGGCTGACGTACGTGTCGACGGGGCAGCTGGGGGCGGCGCGGAAGGTGATGCGGCGGACGCTGGACGTGATGGGGGAGGGGATGGGCCCGGTGGTCGTCCTGGAGCCCTCCTGTGCGGCGACCCTCCGCACGGACCTGCCGGAGCTGCTGCCGGACGACCCCCGTGCGGCGCGTCTCGCGGGGGCGGTCCGCACCTTCGCGGAGGCCCTGGAGGAGCTGGCCCCCGACTGGACCCCGCCCCGCCTCGACCGCCCGGTCACCGGTCAGACCCACTGCCACCAGCACGCGGTCCTGGGCGACACGGCGGACCGCCGCCTCCGCGAACGGGCGGGCCTGAGGGGCGACCTGGCGGGCGGCTGCTGCGGCCTGGCGGGCGACTTCGGCTTCGAACCGGGCCACTACGAGGTCTCGGTCACCATCGCGGAGGACCAGCTCCTGCCGGCCCTCCGCACGTCCGAGGGTGCGACGATCCTGGCGGACGGCTTCTCGTGCAGGACCCAGATCGGCGACCTGACGGACTTGCGGGGACGGCATCTGGCGGAGGTGCTGGCGGAGGGGGTGGAGGAGGGGCTGGGCCAGCCGATGCCTTGACGCGAGGGGCGAAGGCCCGGTGTGGAGTCTTCGCCCCCGGGCGACGGTCAGGCGGATTCGACCGGGAGGCCCGCCTCGACCCAGTCCTGGATGCCCTCGCGGTACTTGCGGACGTTCGTGTAGCCGAGGGCGGTGAGGCGGTCGGCGACCTGTCCGCTGTTGGGGCACGCCGGGTTCGAGCAGTACGTGACGATCGCGGCGTCCAGGTCGGGGAGCAGGGTGGGTGCCTGGGCGTCGACGTCGGCCGGGACGAGGGCGAGGGCGCCGGGGAGGTGCTGCTGGGCGTAGTACTCGCCGCCGAGCGCGTCGACGACGGTCACGGTCTCGGCCTTGATCGCCGTTTCCAGGTCCTCGCGGGTGATGAGTGCGGTCATGCCACTGCCTCCAAGGAATCGGACTACAGTCCTCTTATGACTCACGACGATAGCGGACTGCAGTCCGGTTCTGCAATGCCCCTGGAGCTGCTGCGGACGCCGCCGCCCAAGGAGCGCGCGGACGCGGCCCGGAACCGGGTCGCGGTGCTGGAGGCCGCCGCCAGGCTGTTCGCCGAGCAGGGCGTGGAGGCCGTGTCGATGGATCAGGTCGCCGCCGCCGCCGGCGTCGGCAAGGGCACGCTGTTCCGCCGGTTCGGGGACAAGTCGGGGCTCGCCGCCGCGCTGCTCGACGCCCGTGAACGCGTCCTGCAGGAGGCGATCCTGCACGGGCCGCCCCCGCTCGGCCCCGGGGCGCCGGACGAGGAGCGCCTGGCCGCGTTCCTCGACGCCTACTTCGACTACCTGCTCGAGCACCTGGCGCTGGTCCGGATGTCCGAGACCGCCACTCCCGGCGCCCGCTACAGGATCGGGGCGTACCGGTTCTGGCACCGGCACGTGGCGATCCTGCTCGCCTCCGCGCCCGACCCCGACCACGCCGCCCACGCCCTGCTCGCCGCCGTGGCGGCCGACCACGTCGCGGCGCTCCTGCCGGAGCTGGGCGAAGCGCGCATGCGCGCCGGCCTGCTGCGCCTCGCCCGGTCGCTCACCTGCTGATCACGGCCTCACGCGTCGGGCACGGGCGTGGCCTGGTGGTAGTACATCCGCCAGCCGGACGCATCGTCCAGCTTCCGCCAGATCGAGCTCCTGCGGGCCCGCCTGCCGTCGAGGACGGTCTCGAACGTCAGGTGCACGATCCCCGGTGCGAGGACGGTGCCGGTCATCTCCGTGGGGAGGTACTGCGGGCCCTCGTCGGCCGCGCCCTGCATGACCGGCAGCGACGAGAGCATCGACTCCCGGTCCCACGTGCGCCCCGAGGCGCCCACCTCCGTGAACTCCGGATCGAGGAGTGCGTCCGACAGTGCCGCGGACGACCGCACGGCCGGGCTCAGCAGCCGCAGCTCCCGCTCGATGACCTCGGCCACCATGTCTTCGCCGTTCATGTCCATCGGGGCATCCTGCCGTGGCGGGCCCGGGTGTGCGCAAGCGACTTGACGGTGTCGGCC
Organism: Streptomyces sp. NPDC002463; assembly: GCF_042889835.1. Classification (NCBI taxonomy): domain Bacteria; kingdom Bacillati; phylum Actinomycetota; class Actinomycetes; order Kitasatosporales; family Streptomycetaceae; genus Streptomyces; species Streptomyces sp. NPDC002463. Next base: position 966,389 of record NZ_JBIARL010000001.1, on the reverse strand, counting down.
GCCGTGGCGAGGCCCCGTGTGCTCGCCGAACGGCGGGCCGTGCGCCCGCCCCTCGTCGTCGGTCACGACGTAGCACGGTTCGGTCCTCGAGACGGCTGCGTGCGGGATGCGAACCCGGGCCCTGCACGTCTGGTGCTCGCTGCGGCGGGACGCGCCGACCCCGGTCACCCCCCGCTGACGATCTCCCGCGCCATCGCCACGAGCGCCTCCGTCGCCGGGTGCGGGAAGGCGTCCCGCCAGGCGAGGAGCACCGGGAGCGGGGGCGCGTCCGGGAGGGGGCGGTAGGTGACGCCCGGGTGGGGGTGGAGGGCGGCCGTGGAGGCGGAGGAGACGCCGATGCCCCGGCCGGCGGCGATCGCCGTGAGCCAGTCGTCGGTGTTGGCGACGGTGAGGGTGGCCGCGGGGCGTGCGGTCGCCGGCCAGAGCGCGAGGGTCGTCGTGCCCGAGACCGTGTTGAGGACGACCGTCTCGGCCGCGAGGTCGTCGAGGGTGATCCGGGGGAGGTCGGCGAGCGGACTGTCGGCCGGGAGCGCGGCGACCCGCTCCTCGGTGGTGAGTTCCGCAGTGACGAGGCCGGGCGCCTCCACGGCCCCGCGCAGCAGCGCCGCGTCGACCTCGCCGCGGGCGAGGCCGGCGGTGCGGTCGTCGATGCGGAGGAGTTCCAGCGGGGTCTCGGGGTGGGCGCGCTGCCAGCGCCGGAGCAGGGGAGTGGTGTACGGGCCGAAGGCCGACCAGGCGTGTCCGAGGCGCAGGGGGCGGTGGCGCAGGCGCGCCGGGTCGACGGCGGCCTCGAAGGCGGCGAGTGCGGCGGCGGCCCGGTCCTGGAAGGCGCGGCCTTCGGCGGTGAGCGCGAGGTGGTGGGTGGAGCGGTCGACGAGCCGGGCGCCGAGGTGCTGTTCCAGGGCGGCGAGCGTACGGGAGACGGCGGGCTGGGTGAGGTGGAGCCGGGCTGCCGCCCTGGTGAGGCTGGACTCCTCGGCGATGGCGAGGAAGCAGCGGAGGTGGCGTAGCTCGATGCTCATGCGTCCGGAGCATAACCGCAGCACAATCGGCATTTCCGGCGCCGCGCGGGGGCTCGTAGCGTGGGAGGGGGTATCGGGGTGTGGACCCGACGGGGGTGCATTATTCTGGACTGGGGGTCCATTTCATTGAACCAGCGTGGGTGAAGGAGTCGTCGGTGGACAGTCCGGTCAAGGAGGCGGCCCCGGCAGTGGCCGCGGCTCCCGTGGTGGCGCCGAAGGCGGCCGGTCATCGGCTCGGGCCCGTCGCGCTCGTCGTCGCCGGCGGGCTCTCCGTGCAGTTCGGCTCGGCCGTCGCCGTCCTGCTCATGCCCCGCGCGGGCGCGCTCGGGGTCGTCACCCTGCGGCTCGTGCTCGCCGCCGCCGTCCTGCTGATCGTCTGCCGGCCCAAGGTCCGCGGCTACGGCCGCGCCGACTGGGGGACGATCGTCGCCTTCGGCACCGCCATGGCCGGCATGAACATCCTCTTCTACCAGGCCGCCGACCGGATCCCGCTGGGCGCCGCCGTGACCCTGGAGGTCCTCGGCCCGCTCGTCCTCTCCGTGGTCGCCTCGCGCCGGCTGGTGAACCTCCTGTGGGCCGGGCTCGCCCTCGGCGGCGTCGTCCTCCTCGGGGGCGGCGGCTTCGACCGCCTGGATCCGGCCGGTGCGGCCTTCGCGCTGGCGGCGGGCGCCATGTGGGCCACGTACATCGTCTTCAGCGCGCGTACGGGCCGCCGTTTCCCGCAGGCGGACGGGCTCGCGCTCGCCATGGCCTTCGGCGCGGTCCTCAGCCTGCCGTTCGGCATCGCGGAGGCGGGCGACAAGCTCCTCGTGCCGTCGACGATCGGCCTGGGCCTCGCCGTCGCGCTGATGTCCTCGGTCCTCCCGTACACCCTCGAACTCCTCGCCCTGCGCCGGCTGCCCGCGCCGACGTTCGCGATCCTGATGAGCCTGGAACCGGCCATCGCGGCGACGGCCGGCTTCCTGGTCCTCGGTCAGGCCCTGTCGCCGACCGACGCCCTCGCGATCGCCCTGGTGATCGCGGCGAGCATGGGCGCGGTGCGCACGCAGTCCCGCCGGGCCCGGGCGGAGTAGAAGCGGCCGGCCGCCTCCTCGTTCAGGCCGAGGCCGCTTCAGGGCAGGGGATGTCAGTGCGTCGAGACCTGGAAGCAGGCCACGTCGTACTGGGACACGGAGTGGGGGTTGACGGAGTTCTGCGGCTGTTCGCCGGCGTAGTGGGTCCCGGCGACGCCGTCGGGGTTGAACGCGGAGCCCGGGGCCGACTGGGACTGACCCGGGCGGACGGGCTGCTCTTCGCAGGACTGGCTGGGCTGTCCGGCGAAGGCGGGGCCCGCGGCGATGCCCGCGGCGCCCGCCGCCGCGAGGGCGACAGAGGCCACCGCGAGAGCCGCACGCTTCAGCGGATGCATGACCACTCCTCCTTCCGCGGAGTGCCTGTCTATGGGTACGTGTGCGGGGAGGGGATGGATTGCGCGGGCGACCGCCGTCCGGGCGGGCGCGGGGCGTCGGGCCGGGTGACCTCGGTGCCGCGCATCCCGGCGCGGCTCCGGCCCGGCCTGGCCCGCCCCGCCCCGCCCGCCTATGATCCGGCCATGATCGCCGACCTGCAGTGCATCGTCCTGGACTGCTCCGCGCCCCGTGAACTCGCCGTGTTCTACCGGGCCGTGCTCGGCGGGGACGTCGATCGGCCCGATCCGCGCTGGTCCCTCGACGAGGCCTGGTCCACGCTGCACACGCCCGGCGGTCTCGTCCTCTGCTTCCAGGGCGTGCCCGATCACCGCCCGCCGACCTGGCCGGACCCGGAGCGCCCCCAGCAGTCCCATCTCGACTTCGGCGTCCCCGACCTGGACGCGGCCGAGGAGCAGGTCCTCGCGGCCGGGGCGAAGCTCCTCGACGCCGGGTCCGGCGCGCGCGGCTGGCGGGTCTACGCGGACCCGGCGGGGCACCCGTTCTGCCTGGTCAGGCACTGATCCGCGGGCCTCGGCCCCGCTGACCCGATCCTGTCGGTCTTTGGCCGCCGGCCTGTTTCCGCCGCTCGCGTCGGCGTCGACGATGGAGGGGTTCTCAGTCGTACGAGGAGGGGGAGCCGATCGTGGCCCTGGAGATGCGTGACCGGTGCGAGCGCTGTGAGACCGAGGCCCTGGTGCCGGACGGGCCCGCGCGGATCTGTTCGTACGAGTGCAGCTTCTGCGTCCCCTGCGCCGACGCGATGAACGACGTCTGTCCCAACTGCGGCGGCGAGCTGGTGGCGCGCCCGCGGCGCGTCCGCGGTGACAGGGGCGCGTCGTGAGGAGGGGGAGTCGTGCGCTGAGCGTGGTGTTCGCGGCCGTCCTGCTGGGCGGCTGCTCGTCGTCCGACGCCGACGAGGTGAAGGCGTACTGGCAGGACTACTGCACCAGACTGGGCGCCTGGCAGGAGGCGAGGAACTCCGTGGACGCCTTCCCGAAGAAGGCCGGCGGCACGGACGGCGGCGCCGAGGAGCTCGCCCCGGCCGTGATCTCCGCCGCCCAGGTGCTCGACGGGAAGGGGCACGACGAGGACGGCGCCCGCGTCCTCGACGACACCGTCGCCGCGGTCACGGGCGCGGATCTGATGGCCGAGGGGCGCGTCGTGTCCTCCTGCGACCGGGCCGGTTTCGAGACCCTCGTGAAGTAGGCGAGACCGGACAGGCGTCGGAGTGCCGGGATCCGCTTCTTCGGGTGTCCCGGCGCTCGCGCAGGTCGGAGGGGGTGTGGCCGACGGGCTCCATCAGTCTCGCTGATGATAGTTGATACCTTCGCGAAGGTTTTTATTTCATGGGTCCATGACCGCATCCACCAGCTCCACTCCGGAGCCGGCGACACTGCCGGCTCGTTCCGGGGCCTACCCGGACGGCAGGACCCCCCTCGCTGACGCCGTGCTCGCAGTCGCCCGACGTGACATCGCCACGTTCCACGCGCTGCCGCTCTCGCACGGCCGGTCTATCCGCGACTCCCACATGCGGGAGACCTACGAGGCGCTCTTCGGCGTCGCGCAGCTCGCGGCCGACGTGTCCTACAGCGGCACGATGCTCGACTCCTTCTTCCGGCCACGGGGGCCGCTCCGCGAGGCCCAGCGCCTCGCGGCCCGCAGCTTCGGGGCCGACGCCACCTACTTCCTCTCCGCCGGCACGAGCACCGCCAACCGGGTCGCCCTGACCGCGCTGACCCAGCCCGGCTCCCGCGTCCTCGCGGACCGCTCCTGCCACCAGTCGGTGCACTTCGCCCTCAACTCGCTCGGCGTCCAGGTCGCGTACGCCCCGATGCAGCGCTGCTGCGACGGCTGCCCCCGGACGTACGCGGACCTTCCCCGGCTCCTGGAGATGTTCCGCACCGCCGCCGCCGAGGGCCGGCCCTTCGACACCGTCGTCCTCTCCGCCGTCTCCTACGACGGCGTCCGGTACGACCTGCCGACCGTCCTCGCCGAGCTCGCCGCCGTCCACCCCACCGTCTCCGTCCTCGTCGACGAGGCCTGGGGCGCGGCGCACCGCTTCCACCCCCGGCTGCGCCCGCTCACCGCGCTGCACGCCGTCGAGACGCTCCGCGCCGCCGACCCGCGCCTCGCCATGAACGTGGCCGTCACCCACTCCGCGCACAAGTCGATGTCCGCGCTCCGTCAGGGCTCCTACCTGCACCTCATCGGCGACGGAGAGGCCCAGGAGCGCACCGCGCAGGCCCTCTTCCAGCACCACACCACCTCGCCCAGCTGGCCCGTGCTCGCCAGCCTGGACCTGGCCCGGCTCCAGGCCGAGACCGAGGGCGAGTCGCTCCTCGGCCGGTCCCTCGGGCTCGCCCGCACCCTGCGCGTCGAGCTCGCCACGGACCCGCGGCTCTCCGCGTACCGCCCGCTCGGCCCCGACGGCCACCTCACGGACGCCGCGCAGCTCGTCAGCGACGACCCCACCCGGGTCCTCGTCGACATCAGCGCCCTCGGCATCACGGCGGCCGACTTCCGGCGGATGCTCTTCGACGAGTACGCGCTGTACGTGGCCCGGGAGAGCGGGGACGCCGTCCTCTTCCACATCCACATCGGTGTGGACGAGGCGACGCTGCTGCGGCTGCTCGACGCCCTGCGCACCATCCAGCGCACCTACCGGAGCGCCTCCGCGGCCCTGGCCACGGGCACCTCCGAGCACTTCATCATCGCCTACCCGCCCGGCATCCCGATCACGGTGCCCGGCGAGAAGCTCTGCGAGCGGACGCTCAGTCAGATCGACGAGCTGCGCTCCAGCGGCTGCGAGATCTACACGCTGCGGAACCCGACCGTCTCCGCGCGCGAACTCGCCGTCCAGGCCGCCGTCACCGGTTCCGTGCCGGCCACGGCCGACCACCTGACCGTCGAGAACATCACGACCGAGCAGCTCGCCGGTGCGGCTGCCGCCGTCTCGGCCGCCGGCACCACCGCGGCCACCGTCTCGGCCGCCGCGACCGCCGTCGTCACCAGCTGATCCGCCACCCCCCGACTCCGAGGAGAGCACCTCATGATCAAGCTCGCGGACATCCGTAAGCACGCCGCCCGCTGGCCCCAGCGCGTCGCCGTCGTCGACGGCGAGACCCGCATGACCTGGGCGAGCTTCGCCGACAAGGTCAGCCGGGTGGCCTGCGCCATCCAGGACCTGCTGCCCGAGACCCGGCCGGCCCGCGCGGTCTTCCTCGCCGAGAACAGCTGGGAGCTGGTGGTCTCCATGGCCGCCGTCAGCTCCCTCGGCATCCCCTGCGTCGGACTCGACTACAGCGCCGGGCCCGTCGCCACCGCCGCCGCGCTCGACCAGCTGCAGCCGACCGTCGTCATCACCTCGCAGGAGCAGCGGGCCCTCGTCGAGGAGTGCGGCTGGCCGGGCGGCAGAGACATCCTCGACATATTCATCGACAGCGAGCCGGTGGGCCTGCCCGACGGGCAGACCGTCGCGGTCAGCTTCGCCGACCTCCTCGTGTCGGCGCCCGGCGACCCGCAGCCGGTGGAGCAGCCCTTCGAGGCCTTCTCCTTCACCTCCGGCACCAGCGGCGTCCCGAAGATGGTCGTCCGCCGCACCTCCTTCGAGGCCCGCCGCTTCGCCGACCTCGTCGACCAGTACGCCTTCGACGAAGAGGACGTCCACCTCGTCACGGTGCCGCTCTACCACGCCTCCGGGCCGGGCTGGGCGCGCATCTTCCTCACCCTGGGCGGCACGGTCGTCCTCGGCCCGTACGACGACGCCGAGGAGCTCATCCGCATCATCCAGGACGAGGGCGTCTCCACCACCCTGATGGTGCCGCCGGTCCTGGCCCGGGTCGTCGCCCACCCGAACTCCGAGCACCTGCACAAGACCTCACGCCTGCACTTCGTCCTCTCCGGCGGCCGGCACCTCAACCGATGGGTCATCAACAACGCCTGGGACCGCCTCGGTCCGGTGCTCCACCTCTACTACGGGACGACCGAGACCGGCGTGAACGTCATGATCGGCCCCGAGGAGCTGCACGTGGCGCCCTGCCGCTCGGGCCGCCCCATGCCCGGCAACACCGTCGTCGTCCTCGACGCCGACAACAAGCCGCTCCCCAAGGGCAGCCGCGGCCGGGTCGCGATAGCCAGCTACCAGCTGATGGACAGCTACGCGACGAGCGAGCCCGACTTCATGACCCTGGACTACGGCGGCCGTACGCAGCGCTTCCTGCTCACCGGCGACAGCGGGCTCGTCGACGAGGCGGGCCGGCTCGAACTCACCGGCCGCAACGACGGCGTGGCGAAGGCGGAGGCGGGCAAGCCGCTCGACGTCAACATCTTCGGCCTCGAAGCCGATCTGATGGACCTGCCCTGCGTCCGCGAGACGGCCGTCCTGCGCACCAGTCTCCCCGGCGTCGGCGAAGTGCTCGTCGTGCCCTTCACCCCGGTCGCGCCCGAGCGGCAGGAGAGCGGCTACCGGGCGGTCAGCGCCGCCTGCGCCCGCCGGGTGCCGTGCCTCCCGGCGTACGTGGTGCCCGTCGAGGCCATCCCGTACAGCCCCACCGGCAAGGTCCGGGCCGCCCAGCTCCTGGAGTCGGTCCTGCCGCTGCTCGACATCCGGCCGACGGAGGACCGCGAGCTGGAGTCCGCCGGGGTCTGACCCCCGCCCGTTCGCCCGACAGCCCCCCGCAAGCGTGGCCGGGTCCCGGAGCCCGTACCCCCTCCTCCGGATCCGGGACCCGGCCGCCCCCTCCCCGCACTCCCCTCAACTCCCAGCCGCCTCAGGCCCGACAGGAAGAATCATGAACAGTCAGAACACGTACACGCGAGGCGTCCTCCTCTGCCTCCTGGCCACGGTGTCCTGGGGTGCGATGTTCCCCCTCATGGACTCCACCCTCCAGCACATCGACCCCTTCACCTTCACCGTGATGCGGTACACCATCGCCGGTGCGATGTTCCTGGTCTTCCTGCGGATGCGGGAGGGCAAGGCGGGGCTCCGCCTCAAGGGTGAGCGCATCGGTCTGGCCTGGCTGTTCGGCACGGCCGGCTTCGCGGGCTTCCAGTTCCTCGTCTTCTTCGGCCAGGACCTCATCGGAGCGCGCGGCGCGCTCAACGCCTCGATCATGATGGCGACCATGCCCATGATGGGCTTCCTGGTGAACTGGGTGCTGAAGAAGGTCGTTCCGCCGAAGTTCTCGCTCGTCTTCATCGCGATGTCCTTCGTCGGCACCATCCTCGTCGTCTCCGACGGTGACATCGGCTCCCTGATCGCCGACCCGAAGACCGCCGGCGCCGACGCGCTGCTGCTCTTCGCCGCGCTGTGCTGGGTCGTCTACACCTCGGGCGCGAGCTACTTCCCGACCTGGTCCCCGATCAAGTACACGGCCATCACCACGGTCCTCGGCCTCGCCAGCGCCGCCGTGATCACGGCGATCATCCTGGCCGCCGGCGGCGTCCCGGTCCCGACGGCGGGCGCCGTGGGCTCGATCCTGCCGCAGCTCGCCTACATGAGCGTCATCGCCGGCTTCGTCGGTGTCCTCGGCTGGAACTTCGGCAACCGCTACCTCGGCCCGCTCAACGGCGTCCTCTTCATGGACGTCGTGCCGATCACGGCCTTCGTGATCTCCGCCCTGACGGGTGTCGTCCCGGCCGGCATGCAGATCGTCGGTGCCTCGCTCACGGCGGCGGCGCTGGTCTTCAACAACCTGTACCTGCGCAAGGTCGCCGCCAAGGCCGCCGCGGCCCCGACGCCGGTCGTGGCTTCCGGTTCCGGTACGGCTTCCGGTACGGACTCCGCTTCCGCTCAGGCCCCGGTCGCCTCGGGCAGCAGGTCCTGACCGGACCCGACCCGCTGCACGCGTACGGCGTGGCCTCCCACACCTGTGGGAGGCCACGCCGTTCTCCTGCTTCTCACGGCGGGCACGCGGCCGGTCAGCCGCGCAGCCCTTCGACGAGGACGGTCTGCAGTTCCTGGTGCCGCTCGGTGAGGTCCTTGCGCCCGCTGAGGACGTCCGAGATGTGCTGCATGCCGAAGAAGGCGGAGACGAGGACGCGGGCCGCCGCGCGGGGTTCCACTCCCGCCCGCAGTTGCCCCGCGTCCTTCGCCTCGCCGATCAGCCGGCTGAGGTAGTCCTCCCAGCCGACGTACGGCTCGGGGAGCTCGGCGTCGATGAGGGCCCGCTCGATCTGGAGCCGCGCGCCGGCCTGGACGACGATGTCCCGCGCGAACGCCCGGGTGACCGTGTCGAGGACGGCGGTGAGCCGGTCGAACGGCGCCTCGTGGTCGCCCTCGGCGCCGTCGAGGATCTCGGGCCAGCGGGCGTAGTGCTCCTGCACGACCGCGACCGCGAGGGCCTCCTTGTTCGTGTAGTGGAAGTACACCGCGCCCTTGGTCATCTCCGCGCGTTCGGCCACGTCCTGGAGCGTGACGGTGGCGTAGCCGCGCTCGGCGAAGAGCTCGGCGGCCGACTGGAGGATGTGCACCTTCGTGCGCCGGGCCCGCTCCTGCTTGGGTTCGCTGCGGGGCTTCGGGTCGGTGCCGCGTTGCCTGGGATCGGTGGTGCGTTGCTTGGGTTCGCTTCGGGGTGTCGTCGCCATGCCTGTCCGCCTCTCTCGTTCCTACGCCTTGCAATATACATTCTCGAAGGTATATTTCTTGCTGCCGAGGGGCCACCGAGGTCCCTCGTCGCCACGATGATTCACCTTGAGGGGGATAAGGATGTCCATCGGTGTGCTGCAGAACGTGTTACCCGCCGAAGCGCTCACGCCCGTCGAGTCCCTGGAGTCGCTCATCCGGGAGGCCAAGGACGGCCTGAGCTTCGACCGCACGATCTCCCGCCGGTTCGTGCACCGCGCCTCGGTGACGGAGGTCTTCCTCACCGACGCGGCCGTCGCCGGGGCCGACCGCTTCCTGGTCGGTGCGCAACTGCCCCGGAACCACGCGCTGTACCGCCCGGAGGAGACCGGGCAGTGCGACTTCATGCTGCTCGTCGAGACCGTACGCCAGGCCGGCATCTTCCTGAGCCACCGCTACCACGACGTGCCGATCGGCCACCACTTCATCTTCAAGGCGCTGTCGCTGCGCATCAGCGACCCGGCCGCCCTCCGGGTCGGCTGCGGTCCGCTCGCGGTGGTCCTCGACGTGAAGGTCGTGACGCCCGCCGGAGCACGGAACCCGCGCCGCTTCGACGCCCGCTTCGACATGGTGATCGAGGTCGGGGGCCGCGAATGCGCCCGCGCCTCCGCCGGGGTCGTCGTCATCGACGGCGTACGGTACGGGCGCCTGCGACAGCGAGGCCGGGTCGCCGAGACCGCGGGCGTGGCGGTGGCCATGGACCAGGGGGCTTCCGCGTACGGGACGGGCGTGGGATCCGCCGACGACCGCGGCGTCCTGCGCCCCGTACCCGCCGCGGAGGAGCGGAACCGGCCGTTCGGCGCCGCGGAATGGCGGCTGCACGTCGACCCCACGCACCCCGGCTACTTCGAGCACCCCTCGGACCACGTGCCCGGGATGCTGCTCCTGGAGGCCTTCCGGCAGGCGGCCCGGAAGACGGCGGGAGGCGCAGCGCTGACCACGCTCGACGCCGACTTCGCCGTCTTCGGCGAGCTGGCCGAGGCCGTGGCCGTCGAGGCCGCGCCGACGGAGGACGGACGGGTGCGCCTCTCCGCGACCCAGGGCGGCCGCGTCCTCGCCACCGCGGTGGCCCGCTGCGCGTGACCGTACGGCTCCACCTCCAAGGGAAGAACGGACGAGCGTAGAAAGGCAGAAGGATGGAACTCCAGCACTTACGGGCCTTCCGCGAAGTGGCCCGCGAACTCAGCTTCACCCGCGCGGCCCACAACCTGCACTACTCCCAGCCCGCGGTGACCGCGCAGATCAAGGGCCTGGAAGAGGACATGGGAGCCTCGCTGTTCCAGCGGCGCGGCAACCGCTCCGTGGAACTCACCCCCGCCGGTGCGCGGCTGCGCCCGCTGGCGGAGCAGATCCTCGAACTCGTCGAGACGGCGCAGTACGAGATCGCCGACCCCGCCCCCGTCACGGCGAACGGCCGCACGGCGGCCGACCGGCGCATGACCCCGCCGGACCGGCGGATGACCCCGCTGGGCCGCGGTACCAGCCGCCTGGGCCAGAGCCGCGCGACCGGCAGCCGCCTCGGAGACAGAGGGGGAAGAGCATGAGCATCGCCCCCGCCCGGGCCGCGTTCTTCGACGTGGACGAGACCCTCATCACCTGCAAGAGCATGGCCTGCGTCCTCGCCCGCCACTGGGGACGGGGAGAGGTGGCCGCCCGCAGGCTCGCCACCGCCCGCGCCTCGCTCCAGCGCCAGATCGCCGAGGGCGTCCCCCGCGAAGAGGTGAACCGCTCCTTCTTCCGCTTCCTCGCCGGCAGCCACCTCGACGACCTCGAGACCAGCGGCCGCGAGTGGTACGAGAAGGCCCGGGCCGGAGGGCTGCTCCACCGCCCCGTGTACGAGGCACTGCGCCGCCACCGCGATGCCGGCGACCTGATCGTCCTCGTCTCCGGAGCCTTCTCCGCCTGCCTCGACCCGCTGGCCCGGGAGGTCGGAGCCGACCTCGTGGTGTGCACCGTGCCCGAGGTGACCTCGGAGGGCGTCCTCACGGGGGAACTGACCGGCCCGCCCATGATCGGCGAGCCGAAGGCCGAGGCCGCCCGCCGGATCATGACGGCCTTCGGCCTCTCCGCCGGGGACTGCCACGTCTACGCCGACGACGAGAGCGATCTGCCGCTGCTGCGCTCCGTCGGCCATCCGGTCCTCGTGGGCGACGGGCCGATCTCCGCCCCGCCCTCCGAGACGGCCACCTGGTCCTGGCTGCCGGGCCCGGCGCCGGCCACCCCACGCCCACCAGCCCTGCCCGCCGGGTCCCCCGCCGGCCTCCCGGTGGCCGCGCGCACCCTGGCGCCACAGGCGGCTTGAAGCTCCGGACCTGGGCGCGGACCCACCCGCCGCCGCAGCCCGTCACGGAAGCCCCGCCGATCCCCGCCGAACACCCGCCCGCACGAGAGCCCCGCCGCCACGGCGGCTCCTAGGGCCGTTCGACTTCCCCGAGCCTGACGCCCCTCGCGCAGCCGCGGTCCCGGCGGCCCCACATGCGCAGCCCCCGCATGGGCAAGTCCGGCTCGTACGACCCCACGTGCGCAAGTCCTGCTCGCGCAGTCCCCACGTGCGCAAGTTCGCCCATGGGCAAGTCCCGCTCGCGCAGCCCCACCTGCGCACGTCCCACCTGCGCACGTCCCACCTGTGCGAGTCCCGCTCGCGCAGCCCCGCATGCGCAAGCCCCGCCCGTGCAAGTCCCGTCTGTGCAGCCTCACCTGCACAGAGGTGACGTCCGTGCACCCGGACGGGCAGGGGGCATCGCCCGCACAGCCCCCGACTGCGCGGACCCGCCCCCGCCCGGCCTCGCTCAGCCGCCACGGGAGCCCGACAACGCGGGCTCCAGGATGTCCCAGACCTCGCTCACCAGCTCGGCGGGACCCGTCGTGTCCGCCGCCGTCACCACGGCGGGCGCACCGACGAGAAGGGCCACCACGAGCCGGGCCAGCAGGTCGGCCGGGTGGGTGGTGCGGACGGTGCCCTCCCCCTGGCCCTTGCGGATCAGGCGCTCCACGACCTCGCACAGCGTGCCCAGGGCGCCGGGGACGGTCCCCTCGGCGCGGGCGGCGTCCATGACCAGACGCAGCCCGGCGGCGAAGGGCAGGTCCTCGTGCACCCTGTGGGCGAGGTCGAGGAGCAGTCTCCGCAGGGCGGGCAGTGCCGCGCCGCTCTCCTCCGCCTCGCCGGCGGCGGTGGCGAGGGCGTCGGCCCAGGCCGACTCGAAGGAGCGGGTCAGTTCGCCGCCGAGGTCGGCTTTCGAGGAGAAGTGTCCGTAGAGAGCCCCCTTGGTCAGGCCGGTGCGGGCCGTGATGTCGGCCAGGTTCGTCCCCGCGAATCCGTGCAGGGCGAACTCGGCCGCTGCCGCGCCGAGCACCAGGTCATAGGTCATGCGGGCCCTGTCCTGTTGCCTCACCGGGCGTCCGCCTCCCTTCCGATGTAGCACCCTCCATGTCTCTCATGACGGGCTCTCAGAAAATACCTTCCGGACCGAATCTTTTGCTACTCGCATCAGCACCACCACTGAACCTCCACTTCCAAGGAGTACGTGCCATGACAGTCGTCGACGCCCCCGCGACCCTCCCCGCCCTCGCCGCCGGGCACCTCCGGGCCGCTGCCGCGCGGCACACCGAGGAGGCGGAGCGGACCGGGCGGCTCCACCCCGAGGTCGTCGAGGCGATGGCCGCCGCCGGTCTCGCCCGGCACTTCGTGCCCCGCCGCTGGGGCGGCAGAGCCGGACGCTTCGCCGAACTGCTCGACACGGTCGCCGACGCCGGCACGGCCTGCGCCTCCGCCGCCTGGTGCGCGGTGCTGCTCGCCGCCCACGCCCGCCTCGCCGCCCACCTGCCGGACGAGGGACAGCGCGACCTGTGGGGCGACTCGCCCGACGTACGGATCGCGGCGGCGATCGTGCCCCCGGCCGGCCGGCTCGCCCGGGTGCCCGGCGGCTGGAACCTGTCGGGGGAGTGGGCCTTCGCCAGTGGCGTCGAGCACGCCGACTGGGTGCTCCTCGCCTCCCTCGACCACTCGGGGGACGGGGCCCCCGCCTACCGGGTCCTGGCGGTGCCGCGCGAGCAGGTCGGGATCCGGGAGACCTGGGACGCGGTCGGGCTCCGCGCCACCGGCAGCCACGGCGTCACGGTCGACGGGGTGTTCGTGCCGGAGCACCGCACCTTCCTCCGCGAGGCCCTGGCCGGCGTGGCCGATGCCGACGCGGCCCCCTGCCACCGGGTGCCGTACCAGTTGGTCGCCGCGCTCCTCTTCGCCGTACCCGCGCTGGGCGCGGCGCGCGGGGCCCTCGAGGCCTGGACCCTGCTCGTCGGAGGGCGCCGCCTCCCCGACGGCCGGCCGCTCACCGACGACCCGGCGGTCCAGCAGACCCTGGCCCGCTGCGCGGCCGAGATCGACGCGGCCCGCCTGCTCCTGGAGACGGCGGCGGCACGCGCGGACGGGGCGGCCGCAGGTCCGGTCGCCGCCCGTGCCGACGGTCCGGCTGCGGGTCTTTCCGCCGCCCGCCCCGACGGGTCGACGTCGAGCCCCGCCGCCGCCCGGGCCGACAGGCCGACTCCCGGCGCGGCCGCGGCCGTGGCCGCCGCGCTCAACCAGCGCGACGCGGCCCTCGCCGTCGACCTCCTCACCGGCGCGGTGGAGCGCCTCATGCGTACCGGCGGAGCCCGCGGGCTCGTTGCGGGCGGCGGCCTGGAGCGGGCCTGGCGCGACATCCACGCGATCGCCGCCCACGCCGCCCTCCAGCCCGCCCCGGCGGCCGCGGCCTACGCGGCGACGGTCTTCCCGCCGGGAGTCTGAGGCCCGATCGAGGGCTGCCGAACCGAGGCGGAGAGGGGTCTATACACCCCATGTATAGACCGTGCGTATAGTCAGGGCGCATGGCACCGTCCGCACCCATCCCCCGCGCCCCCCGCCTCCTCAAGGCGGTGATCGTCTCGACGCTCGGCGTCGCCGCGTCGCACCTGATCCTGTCCGACACGCTCGACCTGTCGTTCGCCGGTCAGGCGGCCGCGACGCTCGGCGCCGGGCCGGGATACTCCGCCGACCAGGCGTTCACCACGGCGCTCATCAACACCTTCCTGGTCATGCCGGCGGTCCTGTGGATCGGGATGCTGATCACGGGGGAGCGGCGGGTCGGGCCGATGGTGCTCGTGGGGGAGATCGCCTGGATCACCGCCGTGGGCAACGGCATCGACGTGATCGACGACGCCCCCGGCACCCTCCTCCCCCTCCGCTCCCTGCTCCTCGTCGTCGCCGTCACGGCCCTGGCCTCCCTCGTACGGAGAAGGGCCACCGCTTAGGGCCTGTCTTTCGGGTCAGGCCCCGCTCCCTGATCCGGCCTGATCCGAAAGACAGGCCCTAAGCCGCCTGGAGCGCGTCCACCACCACCATGCGGCGGACCCGGCGGGCCGGCAGGACCGAGGCCGCGACGCCCGTGAGGACCGTGGCCGCGAGGATGGCGAGGACCGTCGGGGCCGTGCCGCCAGAGGAGGCCAGCGCCTCCAGGGCGGAGACGTGGCCCGCCAGGACCGAGCGGGCGGCCAGCGTCCCGTACACCAGGCCGAGGAGCGTTCCGGCGACCGCGCCGGTCAGCGCGAGCAGGACCGACTCCAGGGTCAGCATCCGCCGCAGCTGCTCGCCCGCGAGACCGATCGCGCGGAGCATCCCGAACTCGCGGGTGCGCTCCTCCACCGTCAGCATCAGGGTCGCGGCGACGCCGAGCGCGGCGATCGCGATCGAGAAGCCGAGCAGGACGGTGACCACCAGCATCATCCGGTCGAGCATGGAGCGGATGAGGTCGGCGTCGGACCCGGTGTCCGCGATCCGGATCTCCGGGTGCGTGGCGAGCGCCCGGTCCACGGCCGCGCGGGCCGCGTCGTGACCGGTGTCGCCGGCGGGGTTGAGCAGGACGGTGGAGACCGTCGCCGCGCCCGCCGCGAGCCGGTCGAGCGTGGCCCCGGTGACGTACACCGTGGCCTCCGGGTAGAGGGAGAGGGGCAGCGCGGCCGCCCCGGACACGGCCGTGAGCCGGGTGCCGGCGACGGTCAGCGCGGGTCGCCCGGTCAGCGCGATCGCCTCGCCGTCCTTCAGCGCGCGGGCCGCGCCGACGCCCTCGGCGTCCGGGTTGAGCCCGGCCGGATCGGCCGCGGCGACGACCGTCTTCCGTCCGTCGACGGTGAGGGTCGCGGTACGGACCGGGGTGACGGTGAGACCGTGCTCGGCGCGCAGCGCGGCGATCGCGTCGGCGGGCACCCGGGCGGTGTCCGAGTCGAGGGCGAAGACGGCGGGCATGCGGCTGGAGAGCATGCCGTCCAGGCCGCCCTTCGCCGCGCCGATCGCGGTGACGGCGGAGACGGCGACGGTCACGCCGACGAGCATCGCGGAGGAAGCGGCGGCGGTACGGCGGGCGTTGGCCCGCAGCTGCTGCACGGACAGCCTGCCGACCGTCCCGAACGGGCGGCGCAGCGCGAGCCCGAGCAGCCCGACGAGCGGCGGCAGCAGGTACCGGGCGTACCGCAGGACGGCGAAGAACGTGAGGATCGCGCCGAGCGTCACGGCGAGGAGGGAGAGCGGCGACCCGCCGAAGGCCCCGAGCACGAGCAGTCCCGTACCGGCGACGAGCATCAGCACGCTGATCGCCTCGCGGACGGCCCGGCTGCCCGGCTCCGGCAGTTTCGCCGCCCCGCTCGCGGCGAGCGCGGCGACCGGCGGCACGGCCGCCGCGGCCCGGGCCGGCCTGCGTACGGCCCACAGGGTGAGCAGCACCCCGAACACCCCGGCGAGGCCGAACGTCCACGGGCCCGGCATGAGGGAGACCTCGATCGGCCCGAGGTCGGCGAAGCCGTTGATCACCGTCGTGCCGAGCGCGCAGGCCGCCGCGCCCGCCGCGAGTCCGGTGGCGGAGGCGAGCGCGCCGAGCAGGAGGCCCTGGCGGCGGATGATCCGGAGGAGCTGGTCGCGGTCGGTGCCGACGCAGCGCAACAGGGCGAGCTGGCGGGCGCGTTGGGCGAGGACGACGGAGAAGGTGTTCGTGACGACCATGCGGGCGACGGCCATCGCGATGAGGACGAAGGACAGGGCGGCGGTCATGACGACCGCGTGCAGCATGCCGGCGCTCTGGACGGCGTTGCCGACGGCACCGGTGTGCGTGTACGCCGACACCTCGCCGCCCAGCGCCTTCTTCGCCGCCTTCGCCACCGCGAGCGCGTCCGCGCCCGGTGCGACGGCGAGGTCGAGGTGGGTGGACCGTACGCCCGTCGCGTACGTCCTCACCTGCGCGTACGGCACGCCGATCGCGGGCTGCGAGCCGAGCGCCTGCGACGCGGAGGTGTCGAGCAGGCCGGTGAGCCGCACGTCCGCCGTGCCGCCGTCGGCCTTCGTCAGGCGTACGGTTCCGCCGGGTGCCGCGCCGACGCGCTCCGCGCTCTCCCGGTCGAGGACGACCTCGCCGGGACCCCCGGGCCAGCGCCCGGCGTCGAGACGCTGCCAGCGGAGGGCCGGGTCGGCGGCGATCGAGGTGACGAGGGCCCGGTCGTCGAGCGGGCGCCCGTTCGGGGCCAGCACATTGGCGTGACCGGCGAGCCGCTCCGCCACCGACGTCACCTCGGGCACCCGCTCGGCCCGCGCCGCCGCGCCGGCCGGCAGCGAACCGCCGGTGCCGTCCGGGACGACCTGGACGGCGGCGTCCCCGACGTCGGCGGCGGCGGACTGCTCGTACGACTGCACGAGCGCCCCGGCGCCGCCGACGGAGAGGACGAGGAACGCCACCCCGACGGCGACGGCGGACCCGGTCAGCACGAGCCGGCGCAACTGGGCGCGGAAGTCCTTGAGGGTGAAGGTGAACAGCGACGGAGACATGACGTCCACGCTAGGAGCGAGAACCGGCAGGACGCGGCCCCGCCAGGCATGATCCGGGGTCATACCGGAGGGGCACGGGGCGGGCCCGCGTACCTCTCGGGGATGACGGGCAGGTGCCCCCGGCCCCGGGCCAGGTCCGTCCCTCAGCGAAGGAAGCCGATCGGGTTGCTGATGAAGTTGACGAGCGGTGAGAAGGTGTCGTGCGCCAAATCCGAGGCCTTGTCGGCGAGATGGGATCCCACCGTGATCGCCTTCGCGGCGTAGCGGGTCACCCCGGGCCCGGAGACCGAGGCGACGCTCAGCGCCGCGTTTCCCAACTGCTTGATGAACGGGCGGCTCGTCCAGCCGTAACCGATCCCGTAGAGGACCGCACTGGCCGAGTCGAGCACGGCGCCGCCGATACCGACCCCGAGACCCGCGGCCAGGAGGAACCCCCCGACTCCAGCGGCGGGCGGGAAGAAGACACCGACACCGAGTGCGACGAATCCGGCGCCGGTGAGGCCGGCCCCCACGAGCTTGGCGACCGTGGCGGCCTTGTGCAGGTACTCGGCCCACCACTTCACGGACCCGATCGCGGGCTCGTCGCTCGGGACGGTGTCGTGGGCCGGCGTGTCGCACTGGTTGGTGCCGGCCGCCTTGGCCGCCTCGGCTTCCGCGGCCGCCTGCTTGGCCGCTGCCGCGACCTCGGCGCGCCGCTTCTCGCCCTCGATCTGCCACGCCTGGCTGGCGGCGGCAGCGGCGGCGTTCTTGCTCTGGTTGGCCTGCAGCGCCGAGGCCCGGGCGGAAGTGGCGGAGTTCTGCGCGGCGTTGGCCGAGGCGACCGCGCTCTGTGCCGACTGGAGGGCGCGGGTGGCCGAGTAGTTCGCCGACCGCTGGGCGAGGCGGGCGTTGGCGGCGGCCGCGGCGGCCTGGTCGGCGGAGGCCTGCGCGTCCTTGGCCGACTGCTCGGCGCCGGCCGCCAGGGTGTTCGCCTGCTGGGCGGATGTGGCGGCCTGCTGGGCCGACGCCGTCGCCCTGTCCGCCCACTGGAGTGCCTCGGCGGCCGCGTCGCGCGCGTGGGCCGCGGCCTCCTGGGCACGGGCGGCGTCCTCCTGCGCCTTGTGGGCGATCTTCGCGGCCGCGGCGATCGCGCCCTGCATGGCGGCGATGTGGGTGGCCGAGTCGAAGTCGAGCTGCGCGCTCTTGTACTGCACCGCGGCGATGAAGTTGCGGCGGATCTGCGTGGGAGCCTCCATCGCGACCTGGGCGTGAGCCCTCGCGTAGGGTCCTCCGGTCCTGAGGAGGGTCGCGGTGGCCACCGCGTCGTCCTCCTTCAGTGCCTTCTGGAAGCCGGTGGTGAGGAACTCGTACACCGCCTCGGCGGTCCCGGCGTCCAGGGCCGCGTTCGCCGCCTGCCGCACCGCGGGGCCGGGGTTCTCGTCGAGTACGCGGGCGACCGCGACGCGGTTGTCCGCGGCGGCGGCCTGGATGGCACCGGTGCCGAGGAACGTGCCGGCCGCGTCCGGGTCGGCGCTGTCGAGGGCCGCGGCCGCCGCGGCGGCGACGGCGGGGGTGGTGATGCGGGCGAGATGGAGGGCGGACTCCCGGTCGTCCTGGCGCTGGGCGATCTGCCGGTCGACGTCGATCCACGTGTGGATCTCGGACTCGGCCCCGGCCAGGGCGTACCGGGCGGCCTGGTGGGACCAGCCGCCCGTGGACTCCATCAGGGCGAGGGCCGCCTTGCGGCCGAGCTCGGTGGCACTCGCCGTGTCCCCCGCCCTGAGGGCCGATTCGGCCTGGGCGATGAGCTGCTTCGTGGCCTCGGCGGTCTGCTCGGCCTGGGTCCGCTTGCGGTCGTACTCGGCCCGTTCCTCCGCCTCGACCTGCGCGAGCAGGCGCATCTCGGCGACCGCCCGCTGCGTGTCCTCGTCCAGGCGCTGCCACTCCGCCTCGCGGGCCGCCCTTTCCACCTCGACGGCCCGGGCGACCGCGTCGGTGGCGTTGTTCGCGGCGTTGGTGGCCTCGTTGGCGAACTCGGTGGACTTGCTCGCGTACTCCACCGCCTGGCCGGCGTACTGGACGGCCCATTCCGCGGCCTCGGCGGCCTTGTCCGCGTGCCCGGCGGCGCTGTTGGCGGCGTCCCGGGCGGTGCGCGCGGCCGCCGCGGAGGCGTCCGCCAGTGCCTGCGCGGTCCCGGCGGCGTTGGTGGCCATCGTGGCGTTGGCGCCGGCGATCTGGGCCTGGCGCTGGGCCTCGGCGGCGTCGGCCTTCGCCACACCGGCCGCGTTCGCGGCCTGGGCGGAGGCGCTCGCGGCGGCGGAGGCGTTGCGCGCCGCGGACGCGGCGGAGGCACCGGCGCTCGCGGCCTGGGCGGAGGCGTTGGAGGCGTGGTCGGCGGCCTCCGCCGCGCTCCGGGCCTTCGCCGCGGCGTTGCGGGCGGCGACGGCGGCGTCCTTGGCGGCGGACGCCTGGGAGGCGTCCTTGGACGCGGAGATCGCGGCCCTGTACGCCACCGCCGCGGCCGAGCCCGCGCTGGCCGCCGCCTGGCTCGCGGCCGCGGCGGCGTAGGAGGCGCGGCGGGACGCCTCGACGGCCGCGTGGGAGGCGTTCATCGCGACGCGCGAGGCGTCGGCCGCGCCCTTCGCGGCGTCGCCGGCCTTGCGGGCCGCGCGGCCGGCGGCGGCCACGTCGTCCTGGGCCGCCTGCGCCTCGGCCGCGGCCTTCTCCGCCGCTTCCTTGGCGTTGGCCGCCGCGGCCACGGCGCGGGCCGCGGACTCCTCCGCCTGCTGCGTCTTCGCCTCGGCGTTCCTGCCCTCGCGCTGGACGACTGCGACGAGTTCCTCGATCTTCACGCGCTCCTGGTCGCGTGCGCGGGCGATGTGCTGCCCGGTCTCCAGGAACCACACGATGTCGTCGCCGGTGCCGGACAGGGCCCGTTCGGCGTACTTCTGCACTTCCGGGCCCGCCTGGACCAGCATCTTGGAGGTCTCGACGCGCAGGTCCTCAAGGCGTGCCGTGTACTGGCCGTCCAGCAGGAAGGCCTCAAGGGCCGGCTGGGTGCCGTCGGTCAGCGCGGCGTTGCCGGCCCGGTTCACGGCCTTGCCGCCCACGCTCATCACGGTGGCCGTGGCCACCCGCAGGTCCTCCATGACGGAGGCCTGGAAGCCGCCGCCGAGGAACGCGGCGATGGCCGGGTCCCCGTCGTTCAGCGCGGTGTTGGTGTCACGGCGGGTGCCCCGGCCGGCCCCCACCAGGCCGCGCACGAGCGCGACGCGGTTGTCCTGTGCCGTCTCGCCGGCCAGCCGTGTTCCGAGGAAGTACTGCACGTCGGCGTCGGTTCCGGTGAGCGCGGCCGCTGCGGCGGCGCGGACGGCCCTGCCGCCCAGCAGCCAGGCCCTGACGACCTTCGCCCGCTCGGTGTCCGGAAGCAGGAACGGATCGCCGTCGGCCGGCGGGACGTCGTCGGCCCGGGCGGACAGCGGGTTGAGTACGAGGCTGGAGGTGGCGGCGACGACCGTGGTGGCCGCGATGGCCTCCAGCACACGACGCCGACTCCAGTAAGTGGTGTCCAAAACAGTCCTTCGGGGTCAGCGCCCGGCAGGCCGCGCGACGACGCGACGGCGCCCGGCCGGACGGAGAGTTGGGGGAAGGGAGGCCGCCGCCCTCGGCACCCGCCGAGGGCGGTCTGAGGCCTCTTCCGGTGTGTCAGGACGCTCAGATCTTCCAGACCTGGTCGGCGTACCGCGCGTCGCAGCCGATCTGGAGGAGGGGCGCCCCCCACTCCGGTGTGTTCCACGGGACGTACATGCACTTGTCGGTGACCGAGTTCCGGATGGAGTAGCCGCCGCCGGGGGCCGGCTCCAGCTTCCACACCTGGTCGGCGTACTCCGGGTGGCAGTCGTACTGGGTGACGGGGGCGCCGTCCTGCGGGGTGGCCCACGAGACCACGAGGCAGCGGTCGTCGAGGCGGTTGCGGATCTGGTAGCCGCCCTGGACCGGCTCCAGCTTCCAGAGCTGGTCGGCGTACTGCGGGTCGCAGTCCACCTGCTGCGCCGGGGCCCCGTTCTCGGGGGTGCGCCAGTCGACGTACGCGCAGCGGTCGCTCTGTGCGTTGCGGATCGAGGCGGTCGTGAAGCGGATTTGCCGCAGCCAGTCGGCGAGGTCGTCGGTGCGGGTGGAGAGGGCGCCCGTACGGGTCTCGGTCGCGGGGGCGCCGAGGCAGCCGCCCTGCCAGGAGCGGGAGTTGACCGCGACGATCTGACCGGAGGCGTTCAGGAGCGGGGAGCCGGTGTCGCCCTTGCAGATCGCGTCGCCGCCCTTGCCGGTGACGGCGAGGGCGGTGGACGTGGCGGAGTCGAGGATGAAGGTGCCGGTGTGGAGCTTGTTCGGCACCCACTCGGTCTTCGTGCGGCCGAACCCGGCGGCGGTCAGCTCGGCACCGGTCGCCGGGGCCTTGGTGGCGAGAGGGGCGGGCGCGATTCCGGTGACCGGGGTGGCGAGGCGTACGAGCGCGGCGTCCCGGTCCGCGCGCGGTGCGACCTCGGTGACCTCGACCGCCTTGCCGTCGCTGAGCGTCGCGGTGGTCCTGAGGAACGGCTTGCCGGCCGCGACCGTGGTCCCCGGAGTGGCGGCGAAGCAGCTCGCGGCGGTCAGCACCCAGAAGCGGTCGACGAGGGTGCCCGTGCAGGCGCGGGAGTCGGCCTCGCCGCCGAGGGCGAGCCGGACGGCGTACGGGTGCGTGCCGGCGGCGGCCTCGGGTCCGGAGACCGCGACGGCGGGGGTGGTGGACATCAGGGCCGTCGACAGCAGGGCGGTGGTGGCCAGCAGGCCGGAGATCCGCGCGGCGCGCGGGCGGAGTGCAGACACGTGGGTTCCTTCGATGGCAGGGCGCGGGCGCGGGGTCATGGCCTGGCGAGCGCCGTCGCGCGGGTCGGCTCGTGGGCCGACGGGTTCAAGGAGTGGTGCGGGGGGCGTCGTACGGGCGCCCGGCGGTGTCATCCGGACGTGCGGATCTCCAGGAGCATGAAGTCGCGGCCCAGCTCGTCGGCGCTCTCGCCGACCGGCGTCCAGGCGTTCTTGTTCACGTCGAAGGTCTTCTCTTCGGTACCCGCGGTCATGTCGACCTGCGTCGTGTAGCTGTTGCCCTTGACCGCGAAGACAGCGGGTATCTCCAGGGTCAGCCAGCCGGTGGTGCCGGTGACGCGGAAGCAGATCTTGTCGTTCGCGCGGGACCAGACCTCCAGCAGATCGGTCGCGCTCCCGCAGTCGGCGAGCGTGATGTGCCCGTCGCCGCGCTTCAGCTCGATGCCCCGGTCGGCGAGGATCCTGTCGGCGTTCGGGTAACCGAAGTCCTCGATCGCGTAGCCGGGCCCCTCGTCGGCGACCGCCACCATCGCGGAAGCGGACGCGGACGCCCGGGCGGGTGCGGGGGAGTTGCCGCCGCCGACCGCGAGCCATGCCAGGGCGCCCACGCCCAGGGCCGCGCCGGCATTGCGGAGGATTTTCATGTGCGTTCTCAAGGCTGTCCTCGTCGTCGGTTCGGACCGGTGCGCCGACTCTTCCAATTCCGGGCGGCCGAGGCATTGGCGAGCGGTGCACGGTTTCTTGACGGACAGTCGACTCCGGGCTGCCGACGCCCGGCCGCGCAGGAAGGTTGAATTCCGGATCGTGATGACGGGTCGAGCGGGGAGAAATGTCCGGATCGCAGTCCCCCGATGGTCCGTCGACGGCCATCGCGCACGGAAATCCTTGCAGCGGATCCGCCCGCCCGTGTAGACCCTGAGCATGCTTCCTGAGAGGACATTTCGCAGTTCCGCATTATCGCCTGCCGACCGCTTCGAATGCTGGCGGACCGTCATGGCGGAGACGCATGCGCCCATGGACCTGCGGACCGAGAACGCCGACGATTTCTGGGTCAATCAGCGAAACATCTCACTGGGTGAGGTAACCGTCTATCCACTGGAATGTAATCCCCTCGCCTTCCGGCGCACGCCGAAGCTGATAAGGAAGTCGGACCCCGATGCTTATCACCTGTCGCTTATCAAGCGCGGGACCGGTGTGGTCGCCATGGGCGGGGAGGTGCGCGCGCACAGTGCCTTCGACTACCACACCAGCGACACCTCGCGCCCGTTCGAAATCAGTTCCGTGCGCGAGTCGTTCGAGCTCATCGGAGTCGAGATGCCGAAGGCCCTTCTCCCGCTGCCCCCGCGTATCGCCGGTCAGGTCATCGGTCGGCGCCTCTCGTCCCGGGACGGCATGGGGGCGCTCCTCGCCACGTTCCTCGACCAGGTGACGAGATCCAGCCACACCTATCAACCGGCGGACGGGCCGCGCCTGAGCGGCGTCCTCGCCGACCTCGTCGCCTCGCTCTTCGCCGGCGTCCTCGACGCCGACCGGTCCTTGCCCCCGGAGACGCACCGACGCGCCCTGACGCTGCGCATCATGGCCTTCATCCGGAGCAATGCCGACGACCCGCGGCTGGACATCCCCGCGATCGCC
Organism: Streptomyces sp. NPDC002463; assembly: GCF_042889835.1. Taxonomy (NCBI): domain Bacteria; kingdom Bacillati; phylum Actinomycetota; class Actinomycetes; order Kitasatosporales; family Streptomycetaceae; genus Streptomyces; species Streptomyces sp. NPDC002463. The sequence continues at coordinate 942,977 of NZ_JBIARL010000001.1, read as the reverse complement.
GCCGCGCACCACATCTCCGTCAGCTACCTCCACCGTCTGTTCCAGCGGGAGGGCGGCGGAGCGACCGCTGCGGGCTTCCTGCAGCGTCAGCGGCTCTCGCGAGCCCGCCTGGACCTGACCGACCCCCTGTGTCAGGGGCTGCCCGTGCAGGCCATCGCCGCCCGGCGCGGCTTCAGTCACGCGTCTGCTTTCAGCAGGGCGTTCCGAGATGCGTACGGCATGCCTCCCGCGGCGTTCCGCAGGCAGTGCCTCGGCCTCCGGTGAGCGGGGGATCTCGGCGCACAGCCGCTCCGGCATTGAAGCAAGCAAGCACGCTTGATTGTTTCTGGTCGCGCTGGCATGCTCCTCCGCGAAGGCCCGTGACCCGTCCGTCCCCCGAGGGGAGCGCCCCGTGTCCGACCCCGTCGAAGTCCTCGACGACCTGCGTGACGAGAGTGACGAACTCGACCGTCTCGTCGGAGAGTTGAGCGAGGAGCAGTGGAGGGCCCCGACCCCCGCCCCCGGCTGGACGATCGCCCATCAGATCGCCCACCTCGCCTGGACCGACCGCGCCGCCCTCCTCGCCGCCACCGACGCCGACGCCTTCGCCGCCGAGGCCGAGAAGGCGGTCGAAGCCCCCGACCGCTTCGTCGACGAGGGCGCGGAGGAGGGCGCGGCACTGCCCGCCGAGGAACTCCTCGCCCGCTGGCGCACCGGACGCGCGCAGCTCCAGGAGGTGCTGCGCGCGGTCCCGCCCGGCGTCAGGTTCCCCTGGTACGGGCCCCCGATGAGCGCCCCCGCCATGGCCACCGCCCGGCTGATGGAGACCTGGGCGCACGGCCAGGACGTCGCCGACGCCCTCGGCGTGGTCCGCACGCCCACCGCCCGGCTCCGGCACGTCGCCTGGATCGGCCACCGCGCCCGCGACTACGCCTACCTCGTACGGGGCATCCCGGCGCCCGCCGAGCCGTTCCGGGTCGAACTCCAGGCGCCCGAAGGGTCGTTGTGGACGTACGGGCCCGAGGGTGCCGTCCAGCGCGTCACCGGACCCGCCCTCGACTTCTGCCTCCTCGTCACCCAGCGCCTCCACCGCGACGACACCGCGCTGGTCGCCGAGGGCGAGGACGCCGAGCGCTGGCTCGGCATCGCCCAGGCCTTCGCCGGCCCGGCGGGCGGCGGCCGTACCCCCAAGGGGGCCTGATGGCACTCCGCATCGGCAACGCCTCCGGCTTCTACGGCGACCGCTTCGACGCCGTCCGCGAGATGCTCACCGGCGGTGAACTCGACGTCCTCACCGGCGACTACCTCGCCGAGCTGACCATGCTCATCCTCGGCCGCGACCAGCTGAAGGACCCTGCCGCCGGGTACGCGAAGACCTTCCTGCGCCAGATGGAGGAGGGTCTCGGCCTCGCCCACGAGCGCGGCGTCCGGATCGTCGCCAACGCGGGCGGCCTCAACCCCGCAGGGCTCGCCGACGCCCTGCGCGCCCTCGCCGCGAAGCTCGGCCTGCCGACCCGTGTCGCCCACGTCGAGGGCGACCGGCTGCCGCCGCCCGGCGGCGCGCTGACCGCCAACGCCTACCTCGGCGGCGCCGGCATCGCCGCCTGCCTCGCCGCCGGCGCCGACGTCGTCGTCACCGGCCGGGTCACCGACGCCGCCCTCGTCACCGGCCCCGCGCAGTGGCACTTCGGCTGGGGCCCGGAGGCGTACGACGAGCTGGCGGGCGCGGTCGTGGCCGGGCACGTCCTGGAGTGCGGCACCCAGGCCACCGGCGGCAACTACGCCTTCTTCCGGGGCCACGACGTGCGCCGCCCCGGCTTCCCGGTCGCCGAACTCCACGCCGACGGGAGCGCGGTCATCACCAAGCACCCCGGCACCGGCGGCCTCGTCGACACCGGCACGGTCACCGCCCAGCTCCTCTACGAGACGGCCGGCGCCCGCTACCCCGGCCCCGACGTGACCGCCCGCCTCGACACCGTCCGGCTCACCCGGGAGGGCCCCGACAGGGTCAGGATCACGGGCGTGCGGGGCGAGGCCCCGCCCCCGACGCTCAAGGTCGGGCTCAGCAGGCTCGGCGGCTTCCGCAACGAGGTCGTCTTCGTCCTCACCGGCCTCGACGTCGAGGACAAGGCAGCCCTCCTCCAGGAGCAGATCGCCGACGCCCTGGCCGAGAACCCGCCCGCCGAGGTCCGCTGGGAGCTGGCCCGCACCGACCGCCCCGACGCCCCCACCGAGGAGACCGCGAGCGCCCTGCTCCGCCTCGTCGTCCGCGACCGGGACCCGGAGAAGGTCGGCCGCACCGTCACCGGCGCCGCCATCGAACTCGCCCTCGCCAGCTACCCCGGCTTCCACGTCACCGCCCCGCCCGGCAAGGGCGCCCCCTACGGGGTCTTCGAGACCGCGTACGCGCCGGCCGCCGAGGTCCCGCACACGGCGGTGCTCCCCGACGGGACCCGCCGGGAGATCCCCGTACCCCCGAAGACCCTGGACCTCGAACCCGTACCCGACCCCGAGCTTCCGCCGCCCCTCCCCGAGGGACCGACCCGGAGAGTGCCCCTCGGCCGGATCGCGGGGGCCCGCAGCGGCGACAAGGGCGGCGACGCGAACGTCGGCGTGTGGGTCCGCACGGACGAGGAGTGGCGCTGGCTCGCCCACGCCCTGACGGTCGCCAAGATTCGCGAACTCCTCCCGGAGACCGTCGACCTGGCCGTCACCCGGCACCTCCTCCCGCACCTCCGCGCCGTGAACTTCACGGTCGCCGGGATCCTCGGCGAGGGCGTCGCCTCCCAGGCCCGCTTCGACCCCCAGGCCAAGGCCCTCGGCGAATGGCTCCGCTCGCGCCACGTAGACGTACCGGAGGAACTGCTGTGACCGTCCTCGCCTCCGCCCTCGACACGGGCGGACCCGACTACGCGGCCCACCGCGCCGCCATGCTCGACAAGCTCGCCGCCCTCGACGCCGAGCACGCCAAGGCCCTCGCGGGCGGCGGCGAGAAGTACACCGCCCGCCACAAGAAGCGCGGCAAGCTGCTCGCCCGCGAGCGGATCGAGCTGCTCGTCGACCCCGACAGCCCCTTCCTGGAGCTGTCGCCGCTCGCCGCCTGGGGCAGCGACTACACCGTGGGGGCCTCCCTGGTGACCGGCATCGGGGTCGTCGAGGGCGTGGAGTGCCTGATCACCGCCAACGACCCGACCGTCCGCGGCGGCGCCTCCAACCCGTGGACGCTGAAGAAGGCCCTGCGGGCCAACGAGATCGCGTACGCCAACCGGCTGCCCGTCATCTCGCTCGTCGAGTCCGGCGGCGCCGACCTGCCCTCCCAGAAGGAGATCTTCATCCCGGGCGGGGCGCTCTTCCGCGACCTCACCCGCCTCTCCGCCGCCGGCATCCCGACGGTCGCGGTCGTCTTCGGCAACTCGACGGCCGGCGGCGCGTACGTCCCCGGCATGTCCGACCACGCCGTGATGATCAGGGAACGGTCGAAGGTGTTCCTCGGCGGACCGCCGCTGGTGAAGATGGCGACGGGCGAGGAGAGCGACGACGAGTCCCTCGGCGGCGCCGAGATGCACGCGCGCACGAGCGGTCTCGCCGACCACTACGCCGTCGACGAGGCCGACGCGATCCGCCAGGCCCGCCGGATCGTCGCCCGCCTCAACCACCGCAAGGCCCACCCCGACCCGGCGTTCGCCGAGCCCCCGAAGTACGACCCGGAGGAGCTCCTCGGGATCGTCCCCGGCGACCTCAAGACCCCCTTCGACCCGCGCGAGGTGATCGCCCGGATCGTCGACGGCTCGGACTTCGACGAGTTCAAGCCGCTGTACGGGACCTCGCTCACCACGGGCTGGGCCCGGCTGCACGGCTACCCGGTCGGCATCCTCGCCAACGCGCAGGGCGTGCTCTTCTCGGCCGAGTCGCAGAAGGCCGCCCAGTTCATCCAGCTCGCCAACCAGCGCGACATCCCGCTCGTCTTCCTCCACAACACCACCGGCTACATGGTCGGCAAGGAGTACGAGCAGGGCGGCATCATCAAGCACGGCGCCATGATGATCAACGCGGTGTCGAACTCGAAGGTCCCCCACCTCTCCGTCCTCATGGGGGCCTCGTACGGCGCCGGGCACTACGGCATGTGCGGCAGGGCCTACGACCCGCGCTTCCTCTTCGCCTGGCCCAGCGCGAAGTCCGCCGTCATGGGCCCGCAGCAGCTCGCCGGGGTGCTGTCCATCGTGGCGAGGGCGAGCGCCGCCGCGAAGGGGCAGCCGTACGACGACGAGGCCGACGCCGGGCTGCGAGCGCTCGTCGAGGCGCAGATCGAGTCCGAGTCGCTGCCGATGTTCCTGTCCGGCCGGCTCTACGACGACGGGGTCATCGACCCCCGCGACACCCGCACGGTCCTCGGGCTGTGCCTCTCCGCGATCCACACGGCACCGGTCGAGGGCGCGCGCGGCGGCTTCGGCGTCTTCCGAATGTGAGGCACTGATGATTCAGACCGTACTGGTCGCGAACCGGGGCGAGATCGCCTGCCGGGTCTTCCGCACCTGCCGTGACCTGGGCATCTCCACCGTCGCCGTGTACTCCGACGCGGACGCCGGCGCGCTGCACGTCCGGGAGGCCGACGCGGCGGTACGGCTGCCGGGGGCCGCGCCCTCGGAGACGTACCTGCGCGGCGACCTGATCGTGGCGGCGGCGCTCGCGGCGGGCGCGGACGCCGTCCACCCGGGCTACGGCTTCCTCTCGGAGAACGCCGACTTCGCGCGGGCCGTGACCGACGCCGGCCTGGTGTGGATCGGGCCGCCGCCCGAGGCGATCGAGGCGATGGCGTCGAAGACCCGCGCGAAGGAGCTCCTGGGGATCGCGCCCCTGCGCCCGGAGGACGTCACCGAGGCCGACCTGCCCGTCCTGGTGAAGGCCGCGGCGGGCGGCGGCGGCCGCGGCATGCGTGTCGTACGAGAAATCGACGCTCTGGAAGGGGAGTTGAGGGCGGCGTCGGCGGAGGCGGCGAGCGCGTTCGGTGACGGCGAGGTGTTCGTCGAGCCGTACGTGGAGAACGGCAGGCACGTCGAGGTGCAGCTCCTCTGCGACACCCACGGCACCGTCTGGGCGCTCGGCACCCGCGACTGCTCCCTCCAGCGGCGGCACCAGAAGGTCATCGAGGAGGCCCCGGCGCCCGGCCTGCCCGCGCCGCTCCTCGACGAGTTGTACGAGCGGTCGGCGGCCGCCGCGAAGGCCGTCGGGTACGTCGGCGCGGGCACGGTCGAGTTCCTCGTCGCCGACGTCCCCCAGGCTCTCGGCTTCGCTCGAGCAGGGGGGACCCCCAAGGCGCACTTCCTGGAGATGAACACCCGCCTCCAGGTCGAGCACCCGGTCACCGAGGAGGTGTACGGCGTCGACCTGGTCGCGCTCCAGCTCGCCGTCGCCGAGGGCCGCGCCCTGCCGCCCGAGCCCCCGGCCCCGCAGGGCCACGCGGTCGAGGCCCGGCTGTATGCCGAGGACCCGGCGCGGGAGTGGGCCCCGCAGACGGGCGTCCTGCACCGCTTCGAGGTGCCGGGCGGAGTCCGGGTCGACACCGGATACGTCTCGGGGGACCCGATCGGCGTCCACTACGACCCGATGCTCGCGAAGGTGACCGTCCACGCCCCGACCCGGGAGGCGGCCCTCCGCAAGCTCGCCCACACCCTGGAGCGGACCGTGCTGCACGGCCCGGTCACGAACCGGGACCTGCTCGTGGCGTCCCTCCGTCACCCGGAGTACGTGAACGAGGAGGCCCTCGACACGGGCTTCTACGAGCGGAACCTGCCCGCGCTGACGGAGCAGCCCAGGGGCGGGGAGTACGCGGCGGTCGCGGCGGCCCTCGCCTCGGCCTCCTCCGACAAGGGCCGGTTCGGCGGCGGTTGGCGCAACGTCCGCTCCCAGGAGGAGGCTCGGACGTACGGCGGCCACGAGGTCCGCTACCGGCCGACCCGGGACGGCGGCTACGAGGTCACGTCCCCGGAGGGCGTACGGGTGGTGGAGGCGACGCCGGAGGCCGTACGCCTCGAAGTGGCGGGAGTGGTACGGAACTTCGAGGTCACCGCGTACGGCGACACCGTCCACTCCGGAGGCCACCGCCTCACCGCCCGCCCCCGCTTCACCGACCCCCGCGAGCAGACCGCCCCCGGCTCCCTGCTCGCCCCGATGCCCGGCACCGTCGTCCGGGTCGCGGACGGCCTCGCCGTCGGCGACCGGGTCACCGCCGGGCAGCCGCTCCTCTGGCTGGAGGCGATGAAGATGGAGCACCGCGTCATCGCCCCCGCCTCCGGCACGCTCACCGCGCTCCACGCAGCCCCCGGCCGCCAGGTCGAGGTCGGCGCCCTGCTCGCCGTCGTACAGACCGAAGCACAGGAGGAAGACCCCGCATGAGCAGCATGATCGAGACCGAAGAGCTCACCGCCCTCCGCTCCGCCGTCTCCGCCCTCGGGCACCGCCACGGCCCCGGCTTCGACCGGGCCGAGCTCTGGGCCGAGGCGGGCAAGCTCGGCTACCTGGGCGTGAACCTGCCCGAGGAGTACGGCGGCGGGGGCGGCGGCATGGCCGAGCTGTCGGTCGTCCTGGAGGAGGCGGGCGCGGCGGGCGCGCCGCTGCTCATGATGGTCGTCTCGCCCGCGATCTGCGGCACGGTCATCGCCCGCTTCGGCACCGAGGAACAGAAGCGGGCGTGGCTGCCGGGCCTGGCGGACGGGTCGAAGACGATGGCGTTCGGCATCACCGAGCCCGACGCGGGCTCGAACTCGCACCGCATCACGACGACGGCGACCCGCACGGAGGAGGGCTGGGTCCTCAACGGCCGGAAGGTCTTCGTGTCGGGCGTGGACATCGCCGACGCGACCCTGATCGTGGGCCGCACGTCGGACGCCCGTACGGGGAACCTGAAGCCCTGTCTGTTCATCGTCCCGCGTGACGCGCCGGGCTTCGGGCGCCGCCACATCGAGATGGAACTGGACGCGAACGAGAAGCAGTTCGAGCTGACGCTCGACGACGTCCACCTGCCCTTCGAGGCCCTGGTGGGAGACGAGGACGCGGGTCTGCTCCAGCTCTTCGCGGGCCTCAACCCCGAGCGGATCATGACGGCGGCGTTCGCGATCGGCATGGGTCGGTACGCCCTCGCGCAGGCGGTGAAGTACGCGAAGGAGCGCCAGGTCTGGAAGGCCCCGATCGGCGCGCACCAGGCCATCGCGCACCCGCTCGCGCAGGCGCACATCGAGCTGGAGCTGGCGCGGCTGATGATGGCGAAGGCCGCGCACCTCTACGACGCGGGCGACGACATGGGCGCGGGCGAGGCCGCGAACATGGCGAAGTACGCGGCGGCCGAGGCCTGCGTGAAGGCGGTCGACACCGCCGTCCACACCCTCGGCGGCAACGGACTCACCAAGGAGTTCGGCCTCGCCCGCCTGGTCACGGCCGCCCGGGTGGCCCGGATCGCCCCGGTCAGCCGGGAGATGATCCTGAACTACGTGTCCCACCAGACCCTGGGCCTGCCCAAGTCGTACTGAGCCCGTCGGCGGGGCCGCCGAGGTGGCGGGCCCGCCGGGGTCGGGTCAGCTGAGGTGCACGTACAGCCAGCCGCCGGCGATCTTGACGCGGGGCGCGAAGACGGGCCCGCCGGGGAGGCCGGTGGCCTTGTAGCGGTAGACGTCGCCGCCGGGGGTGACGGCGATCAGGTCGGCGCGGCCGTCGCCGTCCATGTCGCCGGGCGCGGCGAGGTGCTCGTACGCGCTCCAGCCGGCGCCGATCAGGGCGCGTGCCGCGAACGGGGCCGTGGCCGATCCGGTGCCGCGGTGGACGTAGAGGCGGTCGCCCTCGCGGGAGATCAGGTCGGGGCGGCCGTCGCCGGTGACGTCGCCGGTGGCGACCAGCTGGTCCACCCCCCGCAGGCCCGTGGCGACCTTCACGCCCGCGCCGACGCGCTGCGGGTAGTCCTTCAGGCCCGGGTGGAGGAAGAGGTTGCCCCACGGGTCCAGGCCGAGGACGTCGCCCTCGCCGTCGAAGGTGACGTCGCCGGGGGAGACCGTCTCGGCGTAGTTGTAGAAGGCCGCGCTGCTGGAGACCTCGCCGCCGCGGTCGCTCATCAGGCCGGGGTTGTTGGCGGTCAGCACCATGGCCCGGTCGGCCTCGTCCAGGCCGTAGCCGTTGGTCATCCGCCCGTGGTGGGCGTTCTCCCCGGCCAAGCCGTACGGCTTGGCCGGGCCGAACCTGCCGTCGGCCTGGGTCCCGTAGGTGTAGGCCGTGCCCGCCCAGTTCACGGCGAACAGGTTGTGCTTGCCGTACGCCGGCACACCGCCCTGGCCGAGGTAGTACGAGAGGTTCTGGCCGCCGCCGCCGAAGTACGTGCGCGCCCCGAACTTCCCGCCGCCGATGGACAGGTACTGGTAGTACGTGCCGCTGTACGTGCGGGCCAGCAGGTCGCCCCTGCCGTCGCCGTTCAGGTCGTCGACGCCGATGACCTGGTTGTACGTGTTCCAGCCGCCGCCGATCCTGACGCGGGACTTGAACGGGGCGGTGGCGGAGCCGGTGCCCTTGTAGAAGTAGAGGTCGCCGGCCGGTGTCCGGGCCACGATGTCGGCGACCGCGTCGCCGTCGAGGTCGTTGGTGCCGACGATCTGGTCGTAGATCTGCCAGCCCCCGCCGATCGCGACGCGCGACGCGAACGGACCCCGGTAGTCCACGCTGCCCTTCCCCGGGAACAGGTAGAGGGTGCCGGACTGGGTGCGGGCCAGCAGGTCCTGGCGGCCGTCCTTGGTGAGGTCGCCGGGGGCGATGACCTTGTTGTAGATCTGCCAGCCGCCGCCCTGCCAGACGAGCCCCCTGTCGGTCTCCGTGGGGCTCACGCCGGCGTGCAGCCGGAGCGTGCCGTCGGAGCGGAGCGTCAGCAGCTCCTGGATGCCGTCGGCGCGCCACACGTCGTCGGCGGGCAGGATCTCCTCGCTGACGGCGCCGTCGAGGTCGTCGGCGCCGATCGTGAACGGCGTGCCGCCCGTCTTCGAGAGGATGATCGTCAGCTTGCCGGTGGCGGCGGACCGGTAGACCCGGTCGCTCCGGCCGTCGCCGTCCCGGTCGAACCGGGGCTTGGCGGAGGCCGTGGCACTGACCGCGGCGGGGGCGGCGGCGGCCGTGGGGACCTGGCCGGCGGACACCAGGCCCATGCCGAGCGCGAAGGTCGTGCAGGCCGCCAGGCGGCGCAGGTGGCGCCGGTGGTGCGTGTGGTGCAAAGGGTCCCTCCCGGGACGTGGTGGTGGGCATGCGAGGGCCGGGGCCCTGGAGGCGTCCGGAGACTAAGGGAAGGGAAGGACGGAAAGGAAGATCGGTCGCGTACAACCTTTGACCGGCCCGGGCGTCTGACCAGCCCGGGCGCCTGACCGGCCGTCATAATCATGCAAGCATGCTTGATTGTTTCCCGGGGTACTGAGAGGGTCATGGCCAGGTCACCTTCCCACCTCCCCAGGAGGCAACGCATGGTGTTCCACAGCGCGTACGAGCCCGTTCCCGCCGTCTCCCTCCCCATCCACGACGCCGTCCTCGGCCGCGCCGCCGCGTACGGGGACACCCCGGCCCTCATCGACGGGGCCGGGGAGCTGACGCTCACGTACGGGCAGGTCGACGGGTTCCATCGCAGGGTCGCCGCCGGGCTCGCCGAGGCCGGGGTGCGGAAGGGGGACGTGCTCGCGCTGCACAGCCCCAACACCGTGCTGTTCCCGGTCGCGTTCTACGCCGCCACGCGCGCGGGCGCGTCCGTCACGACCGTGCACCCGCTCGCGACGCCCGAGGAGTTCGCCAAGCAGCTCCGCGACTCCTCCGCGCGCTGGATCGTGACCGTCTCCCCGCTGCTCCCCGCCGCCCGCGCGGCGGCCGAACTCGCGGGCGGGATCGAGGAGATATTCGTCTGCGACGCGGCGCCGGAAGGTGAGGGCGTGCGGTCCCTCCAGGAGTTCCTCGGCTCCACCGCGCCCGTCCCCGAGGTCGGCATCGACCCGGACGAGGACGTCGCCGCCCTTCCGTACTCCTCGGGCACGACCGGCGTCCCCAAGGGCGTCATGCTCACCCACACCTCCGTCGCCACCAACCTCGCGCAGCTGGAACCGCTGATCCCCATGGGCCCGGGCGACCGGATCCTCGCCGTACTGCCGTTCTTCCACATCTACGGGCTCACCGCGCTCATGAACGCGCCCCTCCGCCAGGGCGCCACCGTCGTCGTCCTGCCCCGCTTCGAGCTCGACACCTTCCTCGGCGCCGTCCAGAAGCACCGCATCAACGGCCTGTACGTGGCCCCGCCGATCGTGCTCGCCCTCGCCAAGCACCCGGCCGTCGCCGACTACGACCTGTCGTCCCTGGAGTACCTCGTCAGCGCCGCCGCCCCGCTCGACGCCGCCCTCGCCGAGGCCTGCTCCGCCCGGCTCGGCCTGCCGCCCGTCCGGCAGGCGTACGGCATGACCGAGCTGTCCCCGGGCACCCACGTCACCCCGCTCGACGTCGCCACGCCCCCGCCCGGCACCGTCGGCCGGCTGCTGCCCTCCACCGAGATGCGGATCCTCTCCCTGGACGATCCGGAGAAGGACGCCGATCCGGGCGAGGAGGGCGAGATCGCGATCCGCGGCCCCCAGGTCATGAAGGGGTATCTCGGCCGGCCCGACGCCACCGCCGCCATGATCGACGCCGACGGGTGGGTGCACACCGGCGACATCGGCCGCGTCGACTCCGACGGCTGGCTGTTCGTCGTCGACCGGGTCAAGGAGCTCATCAAGTACAAGGGCTTCCAGGTCGCCCCCGCCGAGCTCGAAGCGCTCCTCCTCACCCACGACGGCGTCGCCGACGCCGCCGTCATCGGCGTCACCGACCCGGACGGCACCGAGATCCCCAAGGCCTTCGTCGTCCGCCAGCCCGCCGCGCCCGGCCTCACCGCCGAGGACGTCATGGCCCACGTCGCCGCCCGCGTCTCCCCGTACAAGAAGGTCCGCGCCGTCGAGTTCGTCGACGCCGTGCCCCGGGCCGCCTCCGGAAAGATTCTTCGCAGAGAGCTGAGGGACCGTACGTGAACCTGATCCGCGTCTCCGAGGAGCGGGGCGTCACCACCCTCGCCCTCGACTCCCCGGCCGGCCGCAACGCCCTCTCCGCCCCGCTCGTCACCGAGCTCGCCGACGCGCTCACCGCCGCCGGCAAGGACCCCGCCGTACGGGCGGTCGTCCTCACCCACACCGGCTCCACGTTCAGCGCGGGCGCCGACCTGAAGGCCCCGCCCAGCCCGTACGCCTTCGTGGACCTGCTCCGGCAGATGGTCGAGCTGCCCAAACCGGTCGTCGCCCACGTCACCGCCGGCAGCCACACCCGCGCCGGCGGGCTCGGCCTGCTCGGCGCGGCCGACATCGTCCTCGCGGGGGAGGGGGCCGACTTCGCGCTCACCGAGGTGCGCATCGGGGTCGCGCCCGCCGTCATCTCCCTCACCCTCCTGCCGCGCCTCGAACCGCGCGCGGCCGCCCGGTACTACCTCACGGGCGAGCGGTTCGGCGTCCCCGAGGCCGTCGGCATGGGCCTCGTCACCGCCGGCGACCAGGAACTCCCCGGCATCCTCGACTCCCTCCGCGCCGCCTCCCCGCAGGGCCTGCGCGAGGCGAAACGGCTGGTCACCGCTAGAGTCCTGGAAACCTTCGAACGCGACGCGGAGGACCTGGTGCAGAGATCGGCCACGCTCTTCGCCTCCGCCGAGGCGCGCGAAGGGATGACGGCCTTCCTCGAACGACGGGACCCCGCATGGCGGCTCTGACCGCGCCCAAGCCGGACCGGCCGGACAGGCCCGACCGGAACCCCAAGCAGGACCGGAGCCGCGCCACCCGGCAGCGGCTCCTGGAGGCAGCCGTGTCCTGCCTGGCCGAACACGGCTGGGCGGGCTCGACGGTCTCCGTCGTCGCCGAACGGGCCGGCGTCTCCCGGGGCGCCGCCCAGCACCACTTCCCCACCCGCGAGGACCTCTTCACGGCCGCCGTCGAGTACGTCGCCGAGGAACGCTCGCAGGCCCTGCGCGCCGTCCCCACGGACGACCGCGAACAGGCCGTCGCCGCCCTCGTCGGCCTCTACACCGGGCCCCTCTTCCGAGCCGCGCTCCACCTGTGGGTCGCCGCCTCGGGCGAGGAGCAGCTCCGCGAGCGGGTCACCGAGCTGGAGGCCCGCGTCGGGCGCGAGTCCCACCGCATCGCCGTCGAGGTCCTGGGCGCCGACGAGTCCCGGCCCGGCGTCCGCGAGACCGTCCAGGGCCTCCTGGACATGGCCCGCGGCCTGGGCCTCGCCACCCTCCTGACGGACGACCGCGCCCGCCGGGAACGGGTGGTGTCCCAGTGGGCGCGGCTCGTCAGCGAAGCGCTGAAGGACTAGGGCCCGTCTTTCGGATCGTGCCGGGCTCGCGGGGCCTGGTCCGAAGGGCGGGCCCTAGGGCCCGCCCGGCCCCGGTCCGCCGGACAGGCCTAGACGCCCGGGATCTCCCGCGCCCGGAAGGCGTCCCGTACCGCCGCCGCGGCCTGCGTCCCGTACATCTTCTGCGCGGTCGCGACCGTCGTCAGGGCCGCGTCCTTGAAGCTGGTGTCGGGAGCGAAGCCGAACTGCGCGTTCACGATGATCCGGTCGGCCGTGCGGGCGCCGAGCTTGCCCCGGATGTCGAAGAGGGCGCGGGACCAGATCTCCCCGTCCGCGTGGACCTCGCCCACGCGGTCCTTGTAGGTCTTGGTGCCGTCGAGGCGGCGCAGGCAGTGCGGGGCCGCGCTGTAGCCGGTGGAGTCCCAGTCGCCGACACAGGCGAGGTCGGTCTTCATCGGCCAGCCGTACTTGGCGTCCGCGTTCGAGCCGACCTCCATGCCCAGGTAGTCGCCGAAGGCCTCGCCGATCGCGCCGGCCTCCGGGGAGCTGCCGAAGCCGTGGACCTGGGCCTCGTGCACGGCGTGGCCGTACTCGTGGACGATCACCTCGGCGTCCTCGGCGTCGTCCACGCCGCCCTTGCCGAAGCGGATCTCGTCCTTCTTGTCGGTGAAGAAGGAGTTGTCGGCGCCCCACTGGTTGAGACGGACCGGCTGGACCCGGTCGTTCGCCCCGGGCAGCTCGGAGCCGAAGCCGAGGCTCTGCAGGTACTCCTGCGCCTCGTTGACCCAGAAGTACGCCATGACCTGCTCGAACCGGTCGTCGGACCGGTCGAGGCCGGCGAGGTCCGAGGTCCTGGCGGGGGCGCCGGTCTCGGAGCGGACGGCGGCCCACTTGCCGGACAGGGCGCCGCTCGCGTCGAGGTTGCGCAGGGCGACGGTGGCGTACGCGGAGGCGGGGACGTCGCCCGCCGCGTCCTTGTGGTCGGCGAGGGTCTGGTCGCCCGAGGACTGGACCGGGTTCACCATGAAGACGCGGGCCTGCGGCGCGGTGGCGGCGGAGGCTCCCGCGGACGGGAGCAGCGCCGCGGTGGCCGTGGCCACGGTGACGGCGGCCGCGGCGGCCAGGCCACGAGAGGTGCGGCGGGTCATGGACATCCTCCTGCGATGGGATGCGGCGACGGGAAGCTTGGCGTGTACCGAACACGCAATGGCGGCGATCTTCGCGCAAGCCCGCCACTTTGAACAGACTTTGAGCCATCACCGCCCGGGACGTGACGGGGGCCACAGTGGCCCGCTCCCCACCGCAGTACGCTGACTTCATGCCTCTGCTCGTACGCCGTCGCCACGTGGACTACGTCCGCGTCACGAGCATGGGCTGTCGCCGCTCCGCCTGACCCACCGGGGTACCACTCCACACCCCTTCGGTCCCTCGTACAGAGCCCCAGCCGACCGGCACCCGTGGCCCCCGCCCCACCCTTGGCGGCTGCCGCGGGCACCCGTATACCCCGCGGATGCATACATGACGAACAGCTCGTACTCCTCGCAGCTCCCGATCGTCGACCTCTCGGCCGCCGACCGCGACCCACAGGCACGGAAGCTGCTCCATGCGCAGCTCCACTCGGCCGCCCACGACGTGGGCTTCTTCCAGCTCATCGGGCACGGCATCTCCGAGGCCGAGACCAGGGCCCTGACCGACGCCATGCACGCCTTCTTCGCGCTGCCCGAGGCCGACCGGCTCGCCCTCGACAACATCAACTCGCCGCACTTCCGCGGCTATACGCGCATCGGCGACGAGCGCACCGCCGGCGCCCGCGACTGGCGCGACCAGCTCGACATCGGCGCCGAGCGCCCCGCGCGCGACCCCGGACCCTGGGAGCCCCCGTACTGGTGGCTCGAAGGCCCCAACCAGTGGCCCGCCGCCCTCCCCGAGCTCCGCACGGCCGCACTGCACTGGATCGACCGCCTCAGCGGCGTCGCCGAGCGGCTCCTCCACGAGCTGCTCGCCTCCATCGGCGCGCCCGCGGACTTCTACGACGACATCTTCGGCCCGCGCGCCCACCCGCACCTCAAGCTGGTGCGCTACCCGGGCAGCAGCGGCGAGGGCGACGACCAGGGCGTCGGCGCGCACAAGGACTACGGCTTCCTCACCCTGCTGCTCCAGGACCAGGTGGGCGGGCTGCAGGTGCAGCGGGAGGACGGGAACTTCCACGACGTGCCTCCGCTGCCGGGCGCGTTCGTCGTCAACCTGGGCGAGCTCCTCGAGGTCGCCACGAACGGCTACCTGATCGCCACGAACCACCGGGTGGTGTCGCCGCCCGGGGCGACGGAACGATTCTCCGTGCCGTTCTTCTACAACCCGCGCCTGGACGCCCGGATCGCCCCGCTCCAGTTCCCCTTCGCGGACCGCGCGCCCGGCGTCACCACCGACCCGGCGAACCCGCTGTTCGCCGAGTACGGCCGCAACGAGCTGAAGGGCAAGCTCCGCGCCCATCCGCTGACGACGGCCCGCCACCACGCGGACCTGCTGCTCGCCCAGGAACAGCAGGCCCAGCTGGTCTAGCAGGCACGGAGGGCCCGAAGGGCCCGGCGGGGCTGTGCGGGCCCGCCGAGCCCCACCGGCTCCTCACGGGGCTCACCGACCGGCGATGTCCTCGTAGCCCTCGATCTCGCGCGGGTCCCGCTGGCCGGGGCCCGTGTAGCGGGCCGAGGGGCGCACGAGGCGGCCGGTGCGCTTCTGCTCCAGGATGTGCGCCGACCAGCCGGCCGTACGCGCGCACGTGAACATCGACGTGAACATGTGCGCCGGGACCTCGGCGAAGTCGAGGACGATCGCCGCCCAGAACTCCACGTTCGTCGCCAGGACGCGGTCCGGGCGGCGGTTGTGCAGCTCCTCCAGGGCGGCCTTCTCCAGGGCCTCGGCGACCTCGAAGCGCGGGGCCGCCAGCTCCTTGGCCGTGCGGCGGAGGACGCGGGCGCGGGGGTCCTCGGCGCGGTAGACGCGGTGGCCGAAGCCCATGAGGCGCTCGCCCTTGTCGAGGGCCTGCTTCACGTACGCGGTGGCGTCGCCGGTCCGCTCGATCTCCTCGATCATGCCGAGGACGCGGGAGGGCGCGCCGCCGTGCAGCGGTCCGGACATGGCGCCGACGGCACCGGAGAGGGAGGCGGCGACGTCCGCGCCGGTCGACGCGATGACGCGCGCGGTGAACGTGGAGGCGTTCATGCCGTGCTCGGCGGCGGAGGTCCAGTAGGCGTCGACGGCCTTGACGTGCTTCGGGTCGGGCTCGCCGCGCCAGCGGACCATGAAGCGCTCGACGACGGACTCGGCCTTGTCGATCTCGCTCTGCGGGACCATCGGGAGGCCCTGGCCGCGCGCGGACTGCGCGACGTACGAGAGGGCCATGACGGCCGCGCGGGCGAGGTCGTCGCGGGCCTGCTCGGCGGAGATGTCGAGGAGCGGCTTGAGGCCCCACACGGGCGCGAGCATCGCGAGCGCGGACTGCACGTCGACGCGGATGTCGCCGGAGTGCACGGGGATCGGGAAGGGCTCGGCGGCCGGCAGGCCCGGGTTGAAGGCGCCGTCGACGAGCAGGCCCCAGACGTTCCCGAAGGAGACGTGGCCGACGAGGTCCTCGATGTCGACCCCGCGGTAGCGGAGGGCGCCGCCCTCCTTGTCGGGTTCGGCGATCTCCGTCTCGAACGCGACGACTCCCTCGAGCCCGGGTACGAAGTCGGACATCAGGCGGCTCCTCTATCGATGATCGATCAACCGTTCAGGGCGATCGTGGGGAATCAACAGTCATCCAGCGGAAGAGTCTGTACGGTTCCGATGATGCGGGGAAGCGTGACATCCGGCACACTGCGCCGATCCGGCGAGAGAGGATTAGCGCCCGCCGGTGCCGGGCAGACTGGGCCGCTGCGGCAGGATGGCCCCTGTGACCGACGCCCTGGATCCCGCAGACATGCGCGAGCAGTACCGCACCACGGAGCTGACCGTGGCGGACCTCGCCCCCGAACCGGTCGGCCAGTTCGCCCGCTGGTTCAAGGAGACCGCCGAGAACCCGGCGATCCACGAACCCAACGCGATGATCGTGTCCACCGCCACCCCCGACGGCCGCCCGTCCTCCCGGACGGTCCTCCTCAAGCACTACGACGAGGCCGGCTTCGTCTTCTTCACCAACTACGAGTCCCGCAAGGGCCAGGAGCTGGCGGCCAACCCGTACGCCTCCCTGCTCTTCCCCTGGCACCCGCTGGCCCGCCAGGTCATCGTCACCGGCCGCGCGGTCCGCGTCGGCCGCGACGAGACGGTCGCCTACTTCCGCACCCGCCCCCACGGCTCCCAGCTCGGCGCCTGGGCCAGCCCCCAGTCCACGGTGATCCCGTCCCGCGAGGACCTCCTCGCCCGCTACGCCGAACTGGCCGCCCGCTACCCCGACCGCGAACAGGTCCCGGTCCCCCCGTCCTGGGGCGGCATCCGCGTGATCCCCGAGACGGTCGAGTTCTGGCAGGGCCACGAGAACCGCCTCCACGACCGCCTCCGCTACGTCCACGAGCCGGACGGCACCTGGCGGGTGGAGCGCCTGGCGCCCTGAGGCCTTTTTCGGGGGAAGGGAAACGCAGGCGACCCGTGAGTCTTGGCGCCGCCCGCCTAGGTTCGGGCGGACGCCTGCCGACCGGACTGCCGGCGACTCACGGGTCGGGTGACTGCTGGTGTTTCGGCAGAAGGCCTGCCGAGGTGCACAGAGTGCGACTGGCAGGCCTTAGCCCGCAGTCACCTCACGAGTCCGAAAAGAAACCATTTTTTCGGATCACCTCCTTTCGCGTGTACCCACACCTTACGAACCCCTCAGGACCGCGACAAGCGATTTAATCCCCCGGTTCTCCAGGCGGCTCAGGCGTCCCGTCGCCGCACCGCCCACCAGCCCGCGAGGAGCGCCGCCGCCGTCCACAGGGCGGTCACCCCGATCCCGGTCCAGGCCCCGAGGGTCCCCAGCGGCTCCTGGAAGAGGATCTGCTGCCCGGCCCGGTCCGGCAGCCAGGTCGCGGCGCCCTCGGAGACCCCGCCGATGACGAAGGACACGATGAGGATGAACGGGATCAGGGTGCTCAGCACCGCCACCGCGCTGCGCAGCAGGAACGTCAGCCCCATCGAGAACAGCGTGATCAGCGCGAGGTAGAGCCCGGCGCCGAAGCAGGACCGCAGCGCGCCCGGCTCGCCGATCCCGACGGCGTACTTCCCGAGGAACGCGTTCGCCGTGAAGAACATGATGAAACCGGCCACCACGCCCACGATCAGCGCGCCCGCCCCCACGACCGCCGCCTTCGCCCCGTAGAGCAGGGTTCTGTTCGGCACGGCCGCAAGGGAGTTCCGCAGCGCCCCGTTCAGGTACTCGGACGAGGCGGCGGTCGCGCCGAAGGAGATCGCGGCGATCTGCACGAAGTTCATCGGGTAGTAGATCCAGAAGAGCGGATCGATGTCGCCGGTCTCCGCCTCCGGCTGCCCGATGGAGGGGAAGACCGCCAGGGCGATCCCCAGGGCGGCGACGAGGACGGCGAGCAGCGAGCCGAAGCTCGACCGGATCGACCGGATCTTGATCCACTCGGAGCGGAGCACGGCGGGGACGGTGACGGCGGACACGGTCAGACCTCCTGGGGGGAACGGGCGGTACGGGCGGTGAACTCGGCGGCCTCCGAGGTGAGGGCCAGATACGCCTGCTCCAGCGAGGCGCGCTCGTCGGCGAGTTCGAAGACGGGGATGCCCTCGCGGGCGGTGACCGCCCCGATCTCCTCGGCGGAGGCGCCCTCCACCACCCACCGACCGTCGCCGTCGGCGGCGTCCCCGACCGTCCACCCCTTCGCCAGGAGCGTGGCCCGCAGCCGTACCGGATCGCCGGTGCGCACCCGCACCCGCGCGTGGCTGTGGGCGTCGATGAACTCCCGCATCGGCACGTCCGCGAGGAGCCGGCCACGACCCAGGACCACGAGGTGGTCGGCGAAGGTCGCCGTCTCGTTCATGAGGTGGCTGGAGACCAGGACCGTCCGCCCCTCGGCGGCCAGCCGGCGCAGCAGCCCGCGGATCCAGACGATGCCCTCGGGATCCAGGCCGTTCGCGGGCTCGTCCAGCATCAGCACCCCCGGGTCGCCCAGCAGCGCGGCGGCGATCCCGAGCCGCTGCCGCATGCCCAGCGAGTAGCGGCGGATCCGGCGGCGGGCGGCGGACGTCAGGCCCGTCTCCTCCAGTACCTCGTCGACCCGGCGGTCCGGCAGGCCGTTGCTCGCGGCGAGGAAGCGGAGGTGGTCGCGGCCGGTCCGGGCGGGGTGCGCGGCCTGCGCGTCGAGGAGCGCGCCGACCGTGCGCAGCGGATCGTCCAGCGTCACGTACGGCCGGCCGCCGATGGTGGCGGTGCCCGAGGTCGGCCGGTCGAGACCGAGGACGAGCCGCATGGTGGTCGACTTCCCCGCCCCGTTGGGGCCGAGGAAGCCGGTGACGCGCCCCGGCTCGACCCGGAACGTCAGTCCGTCCACGGCCCGGGCCGGGCGCCTGCCGCCGTACTCCTTGGTGAGGTTCTTGACGTCGATGCTGGTCATGGCTCAAGCCTGGCCGTCGGACGGCCGCGTGCCTTCCCCCGCCCGAGGGGATCGTCTCCCCCGTGCGGGGGAGCCGCACGCGGGCCGCCGTTGGGAGGATGGCGGAATGCTCCTGCGACCCCTGATCCGGGCGGTCACGTACACCCGTTGGCTGCATCTGGTGATCGGCGCCATCGTGCCGCTCGCCACCGGACTGATCTATCCCGGTCTGAACTCCCCGACCTTCGTCGACTGGCTGACCGTGGCGGCCCTGCCCATACCGCTGATGGCGGCGCTCGCCCTCGTTCCCGCCGCCCGCCGCGCCGAGGGCCTCCAGGCGCGCCTGATGCTCTTCCCCGGCAAGCACGCGCGCGGGCCGGGCGGGGAGGCGTACGCCGACGACGCGGCCGCGGGCATCTCGGCGACCCCGTCGGCCTCGTGGACGGACCGGGGCAGGACGGCCCTGTGGCTGGTGTTCCGGATGGAGGCGGGCCTCGTGGCCTGGCTCCTGTCGATCTGGCTGCTCCAGTGCACGCTGGTGCTGCTCGACACGTCGGTGGAGGAGCCCGTCATCGGGTCCCTGACGCCGCCGCCGGGCCTGGGCTCGGTGGTTCTGGCCCCGCTCCCGCTCCTCGCCCTCTGCGCCGTGATCGTCGCGGTCGGCCGGCTGGACACGCGGGTCGCCCACCGGCTCCTCGGCCCGTCGGTGAAGGAGCGCATGACGGCCCTGGAGGAGCGCACGGAGCGCCTCCTCGAACGCAACCGGATCGCCCGCGAACTCCACGACTCCCTGGGCCACGCCCTCACCCTGGCCGTGGTGCAGGCGGGCGCCGCGCGGGCGGCAAAGGACCCCGAGTTCACCGACCGGGCGCTCGCGGCCATCGAGGAGACCGGCCGGGCGGCCCTGGAGGACCTGGAGCGGGTCCTGCTGCTGCTCCGGGAGACCGGCCGCCCGCGCGGCGCGAGCCCCGGCCTCGACGAGGCCGCCCGCCTCCTGGAATCGGCCCGCTCCTCCGGGGCGCGGGTGGACGCCGAGGTGACGGGCCCCGTGGAGGACCTGCCGGGCCCCGTCTCCCGGGAGGCCTACCGCATGCTCCAGGAGGCCCTGACGAACGCGCTGCGGCACGCCGGCCCGGTCCCGGTCGACGTCCGTGTGACGGCGGACAGATCCAGGCTCCGCCTCCGGGTCACCAACCCCCTTCCGCCGGGCCGTCCGCCCGTGGCCCCCGGCACGGGCAGCGGACTGCGCGGCATCCGCGAACGGGCGGCGCTGCTGGGCGGCGAGGCGAAGACGGGCATGAAGGAGGGCACTTGGCGGGTGGACGTCACGCTCCCTCTCCGCTGACGGAACGGCGCCGCCGTATCGGCTCTCCCTCTACGCTGGCGGAATGGTGATCAAGGTCCTCCTCGTAGACGACGAACCCCTGGTGCGGGCAGGCCTGCGCGCGGTCCTGGAGGCCCAGCCCGACATCGAGGTGGTGGGGGAGGCGGCGGACGGGGCGGCGGTCGTCCCCCTCGTCCGCAGCCTCCGGCCCGACGTGGTGGCGATGGACGTCCGGATGCCCCTCATGGACGGCATCGAGGCGACGTCGGCGGTCCTCCGCACGGTCGACGCCCCGCCGAAGATCCTCGTCGTGACGACCTTCGAGAACGACGAGTACGTGTACGGAGCCCTCCGCGCCGGTGCCGACGGCTTCCTCCTCAAGCGGGCCCGCCCCGCGGAGATCGTCCACGCGGTCCGCCTGGTGGCGGAAGGGGACTCCCTCCTCTTCCCGGCGGCGGTACGGGAGTTGGCGGCCGCCTACGGGCAGGAGCGGGGCAGCACGGAGGCCCGGGAGACCCTGGCCCGCGCGGGCCTGACGGACCGGGAGGAGGACGTCCTGCGCCTGATGGCCCGGGGCCTGTCCAACGCGGAGATCGCCGCCCGCCTGGTGGTGGGCACGGAGACGGTCAAGTCCCATGTGAGCTCCGTGCTGGCCAAACTGGGCGCCCGGGACCGCACCCAGGCGGTGATCGCCGCCTACGAGTCCGGCTTCGTCTCCCCCGCGTGAGCCCGCACGGCTCGGCGGTGCCGAAGGAAGCGTTTTCGCAGGGGAAGCGTTTTCGACGAACATGGTGTGCTCTGGGTCACGTTCCAGTTGAATGGTCCGCAGCATGGGGGGTGCCTGGATGAGTGCATTCACGGGGGCCACGAGCGACGCCGTGTCCGTCCCGGGGGCGGGGGCCGATCTGTTGGCCGCGCTGCTCGACGGGATGGACGCCGCGCTCTGCGCGTTCGACGCCGACGGGACGGTCACGCACTGGAACCGGGAGGCCGAGCGGATCCTCGGCTGGTCCGCCGCGGAGGCCGTCGGGCGGCGCGGGTTCGAGGGGTGGGCGGCGCGCAGCGCGGACGCCGAGGAGACCCTGGGCCGGCTGATGGGGGCCATGAAGGGCCCAGGCCGCCAGGTCCACGAGTTCGTGCTGCTCCGCAAGGACGGCGGGCGGGTGCTCGTGCGGAGCCAGGCCGCCGGGGTGCGGGGCGCCGACGGCACTCCCGCCGGGGTGTACTGCGCGTTCAGCGAGGTCCACGTACAGCTCGATCTGGAGCGGTCGGTCGCGCTGAGCGAGGCGCTGTTCGACGACGCCTCCTGGGGCGTCGTGCTCGTCGACGCCGACCTGCGCCCGGCCATGGTCAACGCCCACGCGGCCCGCGCCTTCGGCACCGGGCGCACGGCCCTGCTCGGCCGGCCCCTCGGCGACGTCGTCACGCACGGCGCGGAGGAGCTGGAGGCCGCCTTCCAGCACGTCCTCGCCGAGGGCACACCGCCGGCGCCCGCCGAGGTGTGGGTGACGCTGGAGACGGCCTCGGGGGAGCGGCGCCGGTGCTGGCGCAGCGGCTTCCTGCTGCTGTCGTCGCCGATGGCGGAGGAGCCCGTGCCGCTGGGTGTGGCCTGGCTGTTCCAGGACGTCACCGAGGAGCGGCTCGCGGCCCGCGGGGCCGACCGGCTGCGGTTCCGGTGGAGCCAGCTGCACCGGGCGGGCGCGGCGGCCGCGGAGTGCGAGGACCCGGCGGAGGCGGCGACGGTCCTGCTGGACTTCGCCCTGGCCGGGTTCGCCGACCACGCCCTGGTGGACCGGCCGGCGGGGGAGCGGCGTCTCACCCGGGCCCTGGCCACCCCGGCGGGCGGCGCCCCCGGCCCGTCCTCGCCCGTCGTGGGCGGCGGCATCCCGCTGCGGTACGGGCCCCGGCACCCGGCGCTCCAGGCCTGGGACCGGATCGGCACGGTGCGGGCGAGCGCGGGCCGGACCGCCGAGGTGTGGGCGGAGGCCCACCAGTGGCCGGGGGACGCGGCGCACGCCCTGTGCGTGGTCCTGCGCTCCCGGGGTCGGACCCTCGGCGTCCTGACGTTCCTGCGGGCCTCCTGCCGCGCGCCGTTCGAGCGCGAGGACGTGGTGTTCGGGGAGTCGGTGGCGGCCCGGGTGTCGACGCTGATCGACCTCGGGGACCTCGGAGGCAAGGACTAGCTCCCCCGTACACCCACTTTTTTGTGGGTACTTGTCGGGGTTCGGCGCCCCGGGAGAACCTGGTGGCGGCCCGGAGGGAGAGGGGAGCGACGGGCCTCAGGAGGCGGACCGCGCCTCCGTCAGCCGGTCGAGCCGGCGATGGCCCCAGTCCGACAGCGGGCCGAGCACGTCGGAGAGTTCGCGCCCGAACTCCGTCAGCGAGTAGACGGTCTTCGGCGGCACCACGTCGTGCACCTCGCGGTGCACGAGGCCGTCCGTCTCCATCTCCCGCAGCGCCTGCGTCAGCATCTTCTCGCTGATCCCGGGGATCTTGCGGCGCAGTTCGCCGGGCCGGTGCGGGCCTGACTCCAGCAGCCACAGCAGCCACGTCTTCCACTTGCCGTCGATCACGGCGATCGCGGCGGACACGCCGCAGAGGTTCGTGTCCTGGGCCCGGAGGCGTGTCATGCGCGTCCCTCTCCGTCGTCCGTCATCTCTTTCCAACCCACGTATGTGCAAGGGAGTTCCGCCATGTCTTCTTCCCGCGTCACCGTTCTCGGTCTCGGGCCCATGGGGCGTGCGCTGGCCGGCGCGTTCCTCGACGCCGGTGTCCGGACCACCGTGTGGAACCGCACCCCGGGCCGTGAGGGCGACCTCGCCGAGCGGGGCGCGGTCCTGGCGGCGAGCGCCGAGGAGGCGGTCGCCGCGAGCCCGCTCACGGTGATCTGCCTCGTCGACTACGACGCCACCGACGCGGTCCTGCGGCAGCCGGCCGTCACGGACGCGCTCAAGGGCCGGACCGTGGTCAACCTGAGCGCCGACATCCCGGAGCGCGCCCGCGACACCGGCCGCTGGGCGGCCGAGCACGGCGTCGGCTACCTGGACGGCGCGATCATGACCCCGACGCCGACGATCGGGACGCCCGCCGGGGTGTTCCTGCACAGCGGACCCGAGCCGCTGTACGCCGCGCACCGGGCGGTGCTCGACGCGCTCGGCGGCACCCACACGCACCTCGGCGAGGACATCGGCCGGGCCGCCGCGTACGACGTCGCGCTGCTCGACATCTTCTGGACGTCGATGACGGGGTACGTGCACGCGCTCGCGCTGGCCCGCGCGGAGGGGATCACGGCGCGGGAGCTGGCGCCGTTCGCCCAGGGCATCGGGGCGATCCTGCCGCCGCTGTTCCAGGAGTGGGCCGAGGACGTGGACGGCGGTTCGTACTCGGGCGAGGGCAGCCGGCTGACCTCGGCCCTGTCGACGCTGGTCCACGTCGTGCACGCGGCCGAGGCGCACGGCGTCGACGCGAGCGTCATGCGCGCGGCGGAGGCGCTGGCGCGCCGGGCGGTGGACCGGGGGCACGGGGCGGACGGCTTCACGCGGATGACGCAGGTGATGGAGCGCGGCTGACCGGCAATGAGGGGCGCCGGAGACTGCCGGGTTCCGGCATGGCCGGACCCGGCACGGCGGGACGACGATGGGCCCAGGTTCGGGAAACGTGGGGGGCGCCATGGTGGCGTGGGTGGTGGGAGCGGGGCTGCTCCTGGGGCTACTGGGGACGGTGCTGGCCGGGGTGGTGCTCCGGACGGGTTGGGTACCGCCCTGGAATCGGCGGCACGTCACCAGGCCCTGGCTCTTCGGTGCCGGGATCCTGATGGCGAGCCTGGGCAACGTTCTGATGGGTCTGGAGTACTTCGGTGTCCTGCCGGAGGTCAGCTGGGAGGTCCGCTTCTTCGTGGGCAACGGCGTCATCTGGGCCGGCGTCCTGCTGATCGGCGCGAGCCAGGTCCTTCCGCTGCTGCGCACCGCGCCCCCGCACGGCAAGCCCCCGCACCCGACGGTCTAGGCCCGGTCAGCGCCGGTAGAAGATCCGGTCGCCGTACTCGTCCATCACGCGCCCGTTCCACTCGTGCCCGCCGTCGACGTTGCCGGAGCGCAGCAGCGGTGGCTCGATGCCGAGGCGTACGAGCTCCTCGGCGGCGGCGGCCATCGTGGCCTGCATGAGGGCGCTGGTGACGACGGTGGAGGCGGGCGCGAAGGGTGCCTCGATGCCCTCGTGGGTGAGTTCCGCGTCCCCGACGGCGATCCTCGAGTCGAGGACGATGTCGCAGTGGTCCTTGAGGTACGTCCCCGACACGTGCCGCGACTTCGTCTCCGTGGCGTACGCCACGGACGTGACGCCGATGACGGTGAGGCCGAGCGCGCGGGCGTTCATGGCCATCTCCACGGGCAGGGCGTTGCGCCCGGAGAGGGAGATGACGATCAGGACGTCGCCGGCCTTGGCGGGGGAGCAGTCGAGGACCGCCCCGGCGAGGCCGTCGACGCGCTCCAGGGCGGAGCCGAGGGTGGCGGGCATGACGTCGACGCCGACGACGCCGGGGACGGCGAGCAGGTTCATCAGGGCGAAGCCGCCGGCCCGGTAGACGACGTCCTGGGCGGCGAGGGAGGAGTGTCCGGCGCCGAAGGCGAAGAGCCGGTTGCCGTTCGCGACGGCGGCGGCGATCGCGGCTCCGGCGGCGGCGATCTCGGCGGAGTCCCCGTCGCGCACCTCCTTGAGCAGGCCGATCGCCGCGTCGAAGAACTGTCCGGCCAGCTTGCTCTCGCCCATCGCGGCGGCTCCTTGTCGTCGTGGCTCTCGTCGGCTCGCGTCCCGCGCTCTCGCCGAGGTCGCCGATCACGGTGCGGTCTGGACCATTGCTCTGTCAATACCGCACCACCCCTCCTCACCCGGCGCGGCCCGGTTGTCGGTCCGATGCGCAACAATTGCGGCAGGGCCAGCGCACGACTCATCGAGGGGCACGTATGTCCGGACTGATCGACACAACGGAGATGTACCTCCGCACCATCCTCGAGCTCGAGGAGGAAGGTGTGGTCCCCATGCGTGCCCGGATCGCCGAGCGGCTCGACCAGAGCGGTCCGACCGTGAGCCAGACGGTGGCCCGGATGGAGCGCGACGGCCTGGTGGCCGTGGCGAGTGACCGCCATCTCGAGCTCACGGACGAGGGCCGTCGCCTCGCCACCCGGGTGATGCGCAAGCACCGCCTGGCCGAGTGCCTGCTCGTCGACGTGATCGGCCTGGAGTGGGAGCAGGTCCACGCCGAGGCCTGCCGCTGGGAGCACGTGATGAGCGAGGCCGTGGAGCGGCGGGTCATGGAGCTGCTGCGCCACCCGACGGAGTCGCCGTACGGGAACCCGATCCCGGGCCTGGACGAGCTGGGCGAGAAGGCGGAGCCCGAGGCCTTCCTCGACGACTCGATGGTGTCGCTCGCCGACCTGGACGCGAGCGAGGGCAAGACGGTGATCGTCCGCAGGATCGGCGAGCCGATCCAGACGGACGCCCAGCTGATGTACACGCTGCGGAGGGCGGGCGTGCAGCCTGGCTCGGTGGTGTCGGTGTCGGAGTCGCCGGGCGGTGTCCTGGTCGGCAGCAGCGGCGAGGCCGCCGAGCTGGACGCGGACATCGCGGCGCACGTGTTCGTCGCCAAGCGCTGAGCCCGTTCCGTACGTGAGTGGGGGCGCCCCGCCGGTCTCTCGGAGGCCGGCGGGGCGCCCCCGTTCCGTATCCGGGTCAATGGTCCGTCGTGCGCCCCGTTTTACGCCGGAATCGCCACGCCCGCGCCCTCGTCGTGCCACGCTGGTACGAGCGGGGCGATGAGCGGGTGCGGGGGTGGGGCCATGAGGGCTGCGGACGACAGAGGGCCCCGGCGCCTTCCGGCGCCGGGGCCTGTCCTCCCCTGTGCTGACCTGGAGCCCCGAGCTCTCAAGGTCAGTCCCCTCGGACCGTTTTTCCCCGAGCGGTCCGCCTCCCGCTCAAGATCTCCCCTCGACAGTGCGCGTCAACCCTTGAGCCCTGTCACTCGAACGAGGGGTGTTGTGTGGCAGGAGCGCATTTTCGAATGCGAGTTCGATAGTCTGGCGAGGTTCGACGGAAAAGAGGGGGTGCCGGATCCATGGCGCGACGACTCGACGTCACCGGGGCGGACGGCGTCCGGCTGGCGGCCTGGGAATACACGGCGGAGCCCGGCGGGCCCGGGATCGTCCCGCAGCCCGGCCCGGGCGGCGCCGCGCGGCTCGGCCCCGACACCGCCGGCCGCCCCGGCGGCCGTCCCGTCCCCCGCCCCGCCCGAGCCCCGCAGGCCCCGAACGCCGCACCAGGGCCGCAGGCCCCGCACGCCCACGCCTCAGCCCCCGGCGTGTTACTCCTCCACGGTCTGATGGGGCACGCGGGCCACTGGGCCCGCGCCGTCCGCCGGCTCACCGGGGGCCACCGGATCGTCGCCCTCGACCAGCGCGGTCACGGCGCGAGCGAGAAGCCCGCCGGCGGGCCCTTCACGCGCGAGGCGTACGTGGCGGACGCGGCGGCCGTCGTCGAGCAGCTCGGTCTCGGCCCGGTCACCCTCGTCGGCCACTCCATGGGCGCCCTGACGGCCTGGCAGCTGGCCGCCGAGCGCCCCGACCTCGTCCGCGCGCTCGTCATCTGCGACATGCGGGCCTCGGCGCTCGGCGCGGCCTCGCAGCGGGCCTGGCAGGACTGGTTCCACGGCTGGCCGGCGCCCTTCCCGTCCCTGGAGGCCGTCCACCGCTGGTTCGGCGACGAGGACCCGTGGGTGGAGACGCCGAATCCGGCGCGGGGCGCGTTCTTCGCCGAGGTGATGGCCGAGCACCCGGACGGCTGGCGCCCGGTGTTCGACCCGGAGCAGATGCTGACCTCCCGTGAGACCTGGGTCCACGACGCCCACTGGGACTCCCTCGCCCAGGTCCGCTGCCCCACCCTCGTCGTGCGCGGCCTGGACGGCGAGCTGGGCCGGGCGGAGGCCCAGGAGATGGTCCGGGTCCTGCCCCACGGGGCGTACGCGGAGATTCCCGACGCTGGCCACCTCCTCCACTACACCCACCCGGAGGCCTGGAGCGAGGCGGTGGAGCCCTTCCTGAACGGCGTCCTGACCCCGTGAGGGCCCCGCCGTACGGGAAGCGAACATTCCGGAAACGGGCGGCCCCTCCGGTGACGCCGGAATCCGGGCACGGTACGGTCCCCACACGGCGCGTCGAGCAGTGAGACTCCGCGCCGTTTGGAGGGAACTCGATGCGCATTTCCATGCTGCGGCGCGTGGCCACGGTGGCCACGACGCTGGGGCTCACCTCGCTCGGCCTCTTCGGCGCGGGCGCGGCGCCGGCGCAGGCCGCTGTCAGCGACTGCCCGTCCGGCTATTTCTGTGCCTGGAAGACCGACAACGGCACCGGCACGATGTACAAGACCAACGTGAACACGGCGACGCTCGGGACCTGGGACAACACGTTCCGCTCGGTCGTCAACCGCACCAACAAGTTCGTCTGCCTGCACGAGGACGCCGACTACGGCACCAACGGCGCCGTCTACTCGATGCCCGCGGACCCCGCGGGCACCGAGTGGGGCGGCCCCGGCACCAACTCGGTCAGCTCGGTGAAGTTCGTCCCCACCGAGCGCGAGTGCGTCCTGCCCGCCTACCCCGAGTGGAACGCCTACACGGCTCCCAAGGCGGCGGGCTTCGGCGACATGAACGCCGACAGGAAGTCCGACGTCGTCGTCCGCGACAAGGCCGGCCGCCTGTGGTTCCTGCCCGGCGACGGTACGGGCAAGCTCGTCGGCAGCGGCGGCTGGAACGCCATGAACGCCCTCACCCGGCACGGCGACTTCTCCGCCGACGGCCGCGAGGACGTCATCGCCCGCGAGTCGGCCACCGGCAAGCTGTGGCTCTACCCGGGCACGGGCACGGGCGCCGTCGGCACCCGCAAGCTCATCGGCTCCGGCGGCTGGAACGCCATGGACAAGCTCACCGCCTTCGGTGACCTGACCTCCGACGGCCGCTCCGACCTGCTCGCCGTCGAGAAGTCCACCGGCAAGCTGTGGCTGTACCCGAGCACGTCGACGGGCACCCTCGGCGCCCGCAAGCTCATCGGCTCCGGCGGCTGGAACGCCATGAACGCCCTCGTCGGCGCCGGTGACCTCAACGGCGACGACCGCGCCGACCTGGTCGCCCGCGAGGCCTCCACGGGCAAGCTCTGGTTCTACCCGGGCACCGCGGCCGGCGGCGTCGGCTCGCGCGTCCTGATCGGCAGCGGCGGCTGGAACGTCATGGCGACGTTCCTCTCGGTCGGCGACTACAACGCCGACGGCCGCAACGACCTCGCGACGATCACGAACTCCAACTACGTCTCCGCGGAGTGCCGTGGCGTGGGCTGCCTCCTGCTCTACACGGGCAAGGGCACGGGCGCGTACAACGCGGGTGTCCCGGAGGACGGCAACTGGTGGGGTCTGAACGGCGCGTTCTGATCCGTACCGGATGAGTGTGTGAGGGCCTCCACCCCGACGGGGTGGAGGCCCTCGCCCTTTAAAACGGTTGGCGGCCCCGGAAGCCCGCTGCTGCGTTCACGGAAGCCGTGCAACAGACCGAGGAGGTGGTACCCGTGAACCTGACGACATGGGTGCTCCCCTCTGGGGTCACGGTCGGGCGATAGGTCGTCGTCCGGGAGCGCCGTATTCACGCGCATTCCCGAAAGGCACGACCATGCGATTCACTTCCGAGCAGCGCTTCGACGACGGCGTCGTCGAGCGCGAGTTCACCCTCGACGGCATCCCCGGCATCCTGTGGACCCCCGAATCCGCGGCCGCATCCGCGCCGGTCCCGCTGATCCTGATCGGCCTCCCGCCGCTCGGGCTCCAGAAGACGTACGCCCGTGTCGCGGGCCGGGCCCGCTACTACGCGGCGGAGTACGGCTTCGCCTCGGCGACCATCGAGCTGCCCGGGATGGGCGACCGGCCCCGCCTGCCCGGGGTCGAACAGGCCCGCGCCGACATGCGCCGGGTGCTGCAGGCCGGCGAGCCGCTCACCGACGAGATCGTCGACGCGCTCATCCTCCCGCTCGTCGACCAGGCGGTCCCCGAATGGCAGGCCGCCATGGACGCGCTCCTGGCCCTGCCCGAGATCGACGGGCCCGTCGGCTACGAGGGCGGCGTGATCTCCATCGGCGTCCGCCTCGCGGTGACCGACCCGCGCGTCAAGGCCGCCGGCCTCTTCGCGGGCAGCTTCATCCCCGCCGCGATCTACGAGGACGCCCGACAGGTGACCATCCCCCTCCAGGTCCTCCTGCAGTGGGACGACGAGGGCAACGACCGCCAGGCGTCCCTGAACCTGTACGACGCGTTCGGCTCCAAGGAGAAGACCCTCCACGCGAACATGGGCGGCCACACGGGCGTCCCGCAGTACGAACTCGACGCGGGCGCCCGGTTCTTCGTCCGGCACCTGAAGTAGCGAGTGAGGGCCTCCACCCGGACGGGGTGGAGGCCCTCGCCGTTCACACGGCCGAGACGAAGGCCGGTGCAGAGCGCGATCCGGTAGCCGCAGGTCACGCGCCGTACCCTGCTGCGCATGGATCACGTGGAAACGGGCCGGAGGGCCGCCGACGCGGGCGACTGGACGGCCGCCGGACACGCCTTCGTGCGGGCGGCGATGGACGGCAGCACCGAGGGCGCCGAACTGGCCGTGGGCGTCACCGACAGGCTCGTACCGCTCGCCGACGCGGGCTCGGCGGACGCGGCGGCGCTGCTCGCCGGGATCCTCCTGGAGTACGCGGACGAGTCGGAGCTGCCGAGGGCCGTGGCGTACGCGCGCGCGTCGGCCGGGGCGGGTCACCCGGCGGGGCAGCGTACATACGGCTATCTGCTGCAGAGCGGCATCGGGGTCGAGGAGGACCCGCTCGCGGCCGAGGGGCTGTTCCGGGCGGCGGCGGAGGCGGGCGACGCGTTCGCGGCGTTCAACCTCGGCCAGGTGACGGACGACTTCGACGAGTCGCTCGCCCTGCTGCGCACGGCCGCCGACGGCGGCATCGAGGTCGCGGGCGCGGTCCTCGCCGACCGGCTGTCGTCGGTGGACCGGGACGAGGAGGCCCTCCGCTGGTACCTGTGGGCCGCCGAGCGCGGCCACGTCGGCTGCATGAACGCCGCCGCCTGCTGGTACCGCGACGGCTTCGGCACCGCGCCGGACCCAATGCAGGCGGTGCGCTGGTTCCTCGTGATGTCGGCGTACGGGAACGGGGACGGCGTCCACGAGTCCATCCAGCTCGTGAAGGCGGGCGCCCTGGACGAGGCGGGCATCCGCGAGGCCGGCCGGCTCGCCGGGGACCCCGGGGCGGCGGAGGCGCTGCTCCCGTTCCTGCCGTAGGCCCCGAGTTCCGTCAGCGACGCGGCTTGCGGGCCTTGCTGGACCGCTCCGAAGTCGCCGAAGGAGAGGAGATCCAGGCCGATAGCCCAAGTAGAGCCGCCCGTACCGGTGAACCGGCCACCTCATCGGCAACGTCCATCCGCCCAGACAGTTGCCCGGGCATGAACCCCATCAAGCGGGCCGTCGGCACCCTGGCCGCCACCGCCCTCATCCTCCTGACCAACGCCGCTACCGCTGCTCACGCCGCGACCCTCGCCGATACCACTACCGGCACCGGAGCCCTCGGCTTCCTGCGCAACACCACGGAAGCCGTCATCACCTTCGTCAAGCAAGTCCTCGCCTGACACAACAGAGGGCCGACACCACCACGGTGCCGGCCCTCCCTGATGACTGCCGTGAACGGACCGTCGTTCACTTGCTCAGGCGCCAGACCTGGTCCTCGCCCGTCTCCGCCGGGGCCGTGGGCTCGTGGGGGCGGCGGAGGTGGGCGGTGAAGCCGAGGCGGGCGGGGACGGCGCCGCTCGCGTGGTTGGCGACGTCGTGGACGACCTCGACGCCCGTGACGCCCGGCAGGCGGAACGCCTCCTCGACGAGCGCGTGGCCCGCGCGCGTGGCGACGCCCCGGCCGGTGGTGGACGGGTGCAGCCAGTAGCCGAGCTCGACGCTGTCGTCCGGGGTGTCCTCGTGCCGGTGCAGCCCGCAGGAGCCGACGATGGCCCCGTCGAGCACGACCGCGTAGCTGTACGCCTCGCCGCTCGCCCACTGCTCCGCCCGCCCGGCCAGGAAGCGCGCGGTGCTTTCGAGGCTGTGCTCGGCGACCCACGGCATCCACGGCCGCAGGTGCTCCAGCGACTCCTCGATGACCTGGAAGAACTCCGGAAGGTCCGCCTCGGCCTCGAACGCGCGCAGGGTGAGCCCGCCGTCGAGCTCGATGCGGGGCGGAGGGGTGTGCTGGGAGAGGTCCATGCGGGGAGGATCGGTCGTACGGGTCTTGTGGAGCAAGGGATTTCAGCGGGACGCCCGTGGATGATCGGGCGCATGGACATCGACGAGAGCCTGATCCGCGCGCTGCTCCGGGACCAGCACCCCGACCTCGCCGACCTGCCGATCCAGCGGGTCCCCGGCGGCTGGGACAACCAGATGTGGCGGCTCGGCGACGAGTTGGCCGTACGGATGCCCCGCAGCGAACGGGGACCGGAGCTGCTGCGCAAGGAGCACCGCTGGCTGCCGGCCCTCGCGCCGCTGCTCCCGCTGCCCGTACCCGTCCCCGTACGCACAGGGGAGCCGTCCGCGCGCTTCCCCCGGACCTGGACGGTCGCCCGCTGGGTCCCGGGCGAGCCGAGCGACGCCACGCCCGTCACGCGGGGCGACCACGCGGCCGAGGCCCTGGCCGGCTTCCTGCGGGCCCTGCACCGCGAGGCGCCCGAGGACGCCCCCGCCAACCCGGACCGGGGCGTGCCCCTCGCGGACTTCGCGGCGGGGTTCGAGGAGGGGTTCCCGCTCCTCGCCGAGCACGCCGACCCCGGGGCCGTACGAGACGTGTGGGAGGACGCTCTCGCGGCTCCCGTGTGGCAGGGCCCGCCGATGTGGCTGCACGGGGACCTGCACCCGGCGAACGTCGTCGTCGCCGACGGCACTCTCGCCGGAGTCGTGGACTTCGGCGAGGTCTGCGCGGGTGACCCGGCGACGGACCTCTGTGCGGCGTGGCTGCTGCTGCCGGAGGGCGCGGCCCCGCGCTTCTTCGAGGCGTACGCGCGCGTGGACGACGCCACCGTCCGCCGGGCCCGGGGCTGGGCCCTGCTCCGCGCGGCCGGGCTCATCGCCGTCGGCCGCGCGGGCGACCGGGGCCTCCCGGGTGGGAAGCCGACCTGGGGCCCGGCCGGCCGCGCCGCCCTCGCCCGGGTACTGGCGTGAGCGGGGGCCGGCGCCCGGCCGCGCGCGTACGGGCAGGCGTCAGCCCTTGCTGACCGCCGCCAGGATCTCCGGCAGCCGGCCCGCCGTGCGCGGGGCCGCCAGCTTGAGGCCCGCCAGGACGAGCAGTCCGCCGTAGAGCGCGCCCGCCGGGAGGAGGAGCCACAGCAGGGACTGCTGGTCGGAGACGTGGAGGTAGACCGTCGCGGCGATGAGCGGGGCGCAGAGGAGGCCGCCCAGGATCATGCCGCCCATGATCGACATCCAGGCGAGGCCGCCCTGCCCCGGCGCGACGTTCTTGTAGCCGCTGTCCTGGGGGATCGAGTACGGGAAGACCGCCGAGGTCACCGCGCCCGTCGCCATCATCGCGCCGAGCAGGGCGAACGCCAGGCCGAGGGCCTCGGGGAACGCCGACCAGTCGCCGAGGACACCGGCGGTCAGAGCGGTGACGACCGTCGTGTACGGCAGCGTGATCGACAGCAGGGCCAGGGCCCGCGCCCGGAGTTCGGCGTACGCGTCGGGCGTCGTCGAGATGGTCTGCGCGACCATCCAGAACGCCGAGGTGTCCTGGCCGAACTGGTTGTACATCTGGATGCCGAGCATGCCGGAGGCGAAGCAGGCGAAGTAGATCGAGCCCGTGCCCTGGAAGGCGTTGAAGAGGGGGACGATCAGACCGACGGCGAGCGAGGTCACCCACGCCGCCTTCGTCTTCGGGTCGCGCCAGATGTACCGCAGGCTCCGCTCCATGACGGCGCCGGTGCGGCCGCCCGGCAGCATCCGGGCGAGCCGCCCCGTACCGCTCTTCTCGTCGGCTCCCGCGTCGGCGGCCGCGCCGATCGTGGAGCCGTCCGGCTCGACCATCAGCCGCACCAGGCTCCGCTGCCACCAGTACAGGAGGCCCACGAGGGCCGCCGCCGTGAGCAGCAGCCGGGCCGCCGCCACCGCGTAGTCGCCGCGGCTCGCGGAGTCGACCGCGCCGATCGCGGCGGCCGGCGGCAGCCAGCCGACGACGGCCGTCGCCGGTTCCAGGGCCTCCAGGCCGCCGGCGCGGCCGAGCCGCTGGGCGCCGAAGTTGACGAGCTGCATGCCGACGGCGATGACCAGACCGCTCAGCAGGGCCAGGTCCCGGCCCTTGCGGGAGGTGAGCAGCCGGACGTTCGCGGCGGCCACCGAGCGGGACAGCGCCACGCACGTCACCGCAGCGAGCGGGACGGCGAGGACGGCGATGACGGTGCCGGCCGCGCCGTGCGCGACGGCTACAGAGGCGCCGAGGACCACGACGAAGGTGAGGACGGGGCCGACGCCCACGAGGGAGGCGACGAGCAGCGCCCGGACCAGCGGCCGGGGCTGCAGGGGCAGCATCACGAGCCGCGAGGGGTCGAGGGTCTCGTCCCCGCTCGGGATGAACAGCGGCATCACCGTCCAGGACAGCGAGAGGACCCCGGTGAGGAGGACGGCGACGGTGACGGCGTCCGCGTGCCCCCGCAGGAGGACGAAGCCGAGCACGGCGACGACGGCCAGGAAGGTGCCGAAGACGATCGAGGCGAGGTACGCGGCGGTCCGCCCGCCGGACTGCCGCAGCCCGTTCTTCAGCAGCGACAGCTTGAGCCGTACGAAGACGGACGTGAGGGACGGTACGGGGGAGGTGGCGGTCGTGGCGGTCGCGCTCATCGCTGAGCCCCGTTCGTACCCGGACCGCCCTTGCCCGTACCCGGACCGCCCAGCCAGTCCAGCGAGTCCCCGGCCGCCGCGCGGCCGTTCGCGCCGACGAGCTCCAGGAACGCCGCCTGGAGCGAGGGCGCGGAGCCCCGGACCTCGGCCAGCGGGCCCTGGGCCCGGATCCGGCCGGCGGCCATGACGGCGACCCAGTCGCAGAGCGACTCGACGAGCTCCATGACGTGGCTGGAGAAGACGACGGTCGCGCCGGAGGAGGTGTACCGCTCCAGGACGCCGCGGATGGTCTGCGCGGAGACCGGGTCGACGCCCTCGAAGGGCTCGTCGAGGAAGAGGACCTCGGGGTTGTGGAGGAGCGCGGCGGCGAGGCCGATCTTCTTCCGCATGCCGGTCGAGTAGTCGACGACCAGCTTGTTCTGCGAGCCCGCGAGGTCGAGGACGTCGAGGAGCTGCGCCGCCCGCTTGTCGACCTCCGCGCCCGGCAGTCCGCGCAGCCGGCCGCTGTAGGCGAGGAGTTCGCGGCCCGAGAGGCGCTCGAAGAGCCGCAGGCCCTCCGGCAGGATGCCGATGCGGGCCTTGACCTGGGCGACCGACTCCGGGTCGGCCCACACGTCGTGCCCGGCGACGAGGATCCGCCCCTGGTCGGGCCGGAGCAGGCCGGTGATCATGGAGAGCGTGGTGGTCTTGCCGGCGCCGTTGGGCCCGACGAGCCCGATGAACTTCCCCGCGGGCAGGACGAGGTCGACCCCGTTCACCGCGATCTGCTGGCCGAAACGCTTCCACAGCCCCTCGACGCGTACGGCGGGCACCGCACCTTCCCCCGGTGCGGTGCCCGCCGTGTCGGACGCTCCGTCGAACGCCCCGTCAAATGCCTGGTCAGGCATGGTCCGTCAACCCTTCGATGGTCCCCGTAATCCTTACGGGGCCACCCTACGGGCGCGACCGGCCGGGCCTCCAGGTCACTGCGTACGGCTCCTGGCCTCCGCCGCTTCCCGGCCACACGCATACGCGAGGGCGCTGATCAGCTCCTCCGCGTCCGGCAGCCAGCGGTTCGCCGGGGTGGGGCGCCGCGCCCACTGCACCGCGCCGCAGCCGCCGATCCGGGTGGGCGGGGCCGCCACGTAGTGGCCCTCGCCGCGCGTGGTGAGGTCGATGGCGGCCGGGGCCCAGCCGAGCTTGCGGACGAGGTCCGGGACCTTGTTCGCGGCGCCCGGCAGCACGAAGAAGTACATGCGGCGGTCCGGGGTGCAGGTCACGGGGCCGAGCGTCAGCTCCATGCGCTCCATGCGGGCGAGCGCCAGGAAACCGGCCGACTCGGACACCTCGATCGCGTCGAAGGTGCGGCCGGTCGGCAGCAGGATCGACGCCTTCGGTGTCTTCGACCACATCCGCCGCGCCCCGACCGCGCTCCCGGTCGCCTGGGTCGACCAGTCGGGCCTGACCGCGTGGGCGCCGGGCACGGCGCACTCGTCCGCGCCGCAGGAGCAGCGCTCCCTGCCTTCGACGGCTTCCAGCCAGGTCCCGGGAAACACGTCCCAGTGCCGCTCTTCCGCGTACCGCACGGCGCTGTCCAGCAGCTGCTCGCCCCGCTGCTTGGGGATCTGTGCGGCTTCCGTGACTCCCATGGTCTCTTCCACGGACAGCACAACTTCCCCCGTCACCTGGGGTTACGGGCGCGGTGGCGGGCGTGTTGACGCATCGATCCTGCACGCGGGGCGCATGGGTGCACTGGCGGGGGCGCGCGGAGGGCCGGGGAGCGGGCGTGGGTACGCAGAGGTGGGGGCGACGGCGGCGGGGGGCTTTCTTCGCGCCGCCGACGTGTCCGGTTTCGCGTGTTCACATCGGCATTGACCGGATATCAACCGGGCAGTGATCCCTTCTCCGGTGATCACCGCACGGCCTCAGGGGGTACTTCATGGCAGCCAGGCCACTCGTTCCGCGTCAGCTCAACGAACGGCTCCAGGCGCTCATCCAGGAGGCGGGCTGCTCCAACGCCGGCCTCGCCCGCAGGGTCAACATGGTCGGCGCGGAGCGCGGCCTCGACCTGCGCTACGACAAGACCTCGGTGGCGCGCTGGCTGCGCGGGCAGCAGCCGCGCGGCCGGGCGCCGGGGATCATCGCGGAGGCGCTCGGCCGCAAGCTGGGCCGCACGGTCACGATCGACGAGGTCGGCATGGCCAACGGCCGGAACCTCGCCGCCGGGGTGGGGCTCCAGTTCGCGCCGACCGTGCCCGGGGCGATCGAGCAGGTCTGCGAGCTGTGGCGCAGCGACGTGGGCCGCCGGGACTTCCTGAACGGCTCGACGGTCGCGGCCTCCGCCCTCGTCGAGCCCAGCAGGGACTGGCTGATCACGGGCCCCGACACGCACGTGGCGCGGACGGCCGGGGCCCGGGTCGGGGTCGCGGACGTGGCGGCGGTGCGGGAGATGACGGCCGCGCTCGTCGACCTCGACCGGCGCTTCGGCAGCGGTCATGTGCGCCCGGTGGTCGTGCACTACCTCAACAGCGTGGTGTCGGGGATGCTGTCGGGCTCGTACCGGGAGGCGATCGGCCGGCAGCTGTTCGCGGCGGTCGCCCGACTCACCGAGCTCGCCGGGTACATGGCGGTGGACACCGGCGAACCGGGCCTCGCGCAGCGGTACTACATCCAGGCGCTGCGGCTCGCGCAGGCCGCGGGGGACCGGGGGTACGGCGGCTATGTCCTCGCCGCCTCGATGAGCCACCTCGCCGCGCAGCTCGGCAACCCCCGGGAGATCGCCCAGCTGGCGCGGGCGGCGCAGGAGGGCGCGCGGGGGAAGGTGCCGCCGCGCGCGGAGGCGATGTTCCTCGCGGCGGAGGCGCGCGGGCACGCGCTGATGGGCGACGTGCGCGCCTTCGAGGCGGCGGCGGGCCGTGCCGTACGAGCGCTTGAGCAGGCCGATCCGGAGGCGGGCGATGACCCGGCGTGGATCGCCCACTTCGACGCGGCCTACCTCGCGGACGAGCTGGCGCACTGCCACCGGGACCTGGGGCAGGCCGAGGCGGCGGCGCGGGCGGCGCAGGAGTCGATCGCCGGGCACCCGGAGACGCGGGCGCGGCGTCGCGCGATCGGCCTGGCGCTCCTCGCCTCCGCGCAGGTCCAGCAGCGGGAGGTGGAGCTGGCCTGCCGCACGGGCACGCAGGCGCTCGAACTGCTCGGCACGCTGCGGTCGTCGCGGGGCGTGGAGTACCTGGAGGACCTGCGGGAGCGCCTGGAGCCGTACGCGGGGGAGGCGGTGGTGCGGGAGTTCGGCGCGCGGATGGAGTTGTACGCCGCGTGACTGTGTCAACCGTGTAATGGGTCTCACACGTATGTGCGGAGCCCTGTCGGCACCCGGTAGCGTGAGCCGACGATTCCGTAGGTTGGTCCATCAGTGGGAGTCCCGGTGACGCAGAACGGACAGGGTCCGGAGCATGGCGGCGGTCAGCCGTGGGGCGGCGCCTGGGGTCCCGCCGGTGCACAGCCGGGCGGGCAGCCGCTGCCGCCCGCGCAGCCGCTGCCTCCGGAGGCCCCGCAGGGCGCCGCCGACATGCAGTCCACCCAGTACCTGCCGCCGATACCCCCGCAGCAGGCCCCGCCGCAGCCCGGCTACGGCTACCCGGGCCCGGGTGCCCCGGCCGCCGCCGACCTGCAGGCGACCCAGCACATCCCGCCGGTCCCGGGCGGGATGCCGCCGGTGCAGGGCGGAATGCCCCCGGCCGCCCAGCAGGCTCCCCAGCCCGGCTACGGCTACCCCGGCCCCGGCGCGCCCGCCGCCCCGCAGCCCGGGTACGGCTACCCGCCGCCGGCCGGCGCCTCGGACGCGACCCAGTACATCGCCCCGGCGCCGTCGCAGCAGGGCGGGGGCTCCGACACCCAGTTCCTCGGCACGGGCCCGCTCGCGCACCAGGGGCCCGGGCAGCCGGCCGGTGCCTCG
Organism: Streptomyces sp. NPDC002463; assembly: GCF_042889835.1. NCBI lineage: Bacteria > Bacillati > Actinomycetota > Actinomycetes > Kitasatosporales > Streptomycetaceae > Streptomyces > Streptomyces sp. NPDC002463. Next base: position 904,866 of record NZ_JBIARL010000001.1, on the reverse strand, counting down.
GACGCGACCCAGTTCATCGCCCCCGTACCGGGGCAGATGCCCGGTGAGCGGCAGCCGCCCGCCGACTTCGACAACCTGTTCCGCCCCGAGACGCCGCCGGCGCCCCAGGGCCACCAGCAGCCGGGCCCGGCCGCGTACCAGCAGCAGACCCAGCACCTGCAGCAGCCGCCGCCCCCGCAGCAGTACGGCTACGACGACGCGTACTACGACGACGAGCCCGAGCCGCGCCGCAAGTCGCCGCTCGCGCTGATCGCCGCCGTCGTCGTCGGCTGCGCGGTCGTCGGCCTCGGCGCCGGCGCGCTGCTCAGCGGCGGGGACGAGAACGACTCCAAGAACCCCGGGCAGAACGTGGCGGCGAGCTCCGCCGCGCCCTCCGCCTCCACCGGGGCGCCCGAGCCCTCCGAGAAGCCGGCCGACCCGGCGGAGCCCCAGGCGAAGGAGCTCAGCACGCTCCTCGCGACCAGCAGCAGCAGCCGTCAGACGGTCATCGACTCGGTGGCGGCCATCGGCCGGTGCAACGACCTCGACCAGGCGGCGAACGACCTGCGCGGCGCCGCCGAGCAGCGCCGGGGGCTGATCACCAAGCTCCAGTCGCTGAAGGTCGACAAGCTGCCGAACAGCGCGGCGCTGACGGCGGCGCTCACCAAGGCCTGGCAGGCCTCGGCCGCCGCCGACGACCACTACGCGGCCTGGGCCGACCAGATGAAGGGCAAGAAGGCCTGCAAGGGCGGCCACGCCCGCGGGACCAGCCAGAAGGCCGCGGGGGACGCGAAGAGCGGCGAGGCCACCAACGCCAAGAAGACGGCGGCCGGGCTGTGGAACCCGACCGCCGAGAAGTACGGCCTCGACAAGCGGAGCTGGACCCAGCTCTGAGCGGGGCTACGGGGCGCTGAGCACGGTCTCGCCGACGTCGACGAAGCCGGGCTTCTGCGCCACGAGCCGCCCCTGGCGGACCACCTGGAACGTCACCTCGTGGTTGACGATCCGGGTGAAGCCGGGGGCGCCGAGCAGGTCCTCGTACTTCCAGCGCAGGCTGGGGGTGAGGCCGCCGGTGTCGATCCGCTCGCCGCGGTCGAGGGCGTGGCTGATCTCCGCGGCCGTGATCTCGTCCTGGTGGAGGTTCTCGACGACCTCCTTGAGGACCGTGTAGGCGATCCAGGTGGTCTGGACGCCGGCGTCGGCCGGGTCGACCCGGTTGTCGGCGAAGGCGAACTCCTGGATGACCTTGCGCATCGGCGCCCAGCTCTTGTCGCCGGCCTCCGGGTACCAGCCGGTGACGTACGCGCCCTCGAAGGGGCTGTGGGGGCCGCCGGTGCGGTCGATGACGGGCTGGTCGACGCTGCCGAGGATCGAGGAGATGCGGACGCCGGCCTTCTGCTTCTTCTCCTCCTGGGGGAGACGGCGGAAGGAGTCGAAGAAGGTCTGGGTGCGCTCGCCGAGGACGGCGGTGACGCAGCCCTTCTCGTCGCCGGCGCGGGTGCGGGCCCGGTCCGCCTGCTCGGTGTACTCGGCGGCGTCCTCCAGGGCCGGGATGTCGACGGCGCCCCGGTGACTGGCCTTGTGCAGGCCGGAGTCGAGGAGCTCGGGGAGCTTGTCCCCCGCGGTGGTGTCGGGGCGGACGAGCGAGACCCTGTCGCAGGAGCCCGCGAGCTGCATGCCGTGCCCGGCGACGAGGGAGGCCACTCCGCCGTTGACGGGGTAGGAGAGCGGGCTGGTGAACTCGTCCTCCGCGATGCCGTAGCCGCCGATGTACGGGATGCCCGCGGCCTCCAGCGGGGCCATGAAGGCGCGGCCGTTCTGGCTGTACGAGCCGACGACGGCGACCGCGCCCTCGCGCACGGCCCGGCGGGCGCAGGCGGCGGCGCCGGCGATGGTGTTCTGCTCGTTGCAGGTGAGGACGCGCAGTTCGTGCCCGTCGACGCCGCCCTGGGAGTTGACCCAGCGGGCGTAGGTCTGCGCCATGGCGGGCATTCCGGGCATGTTGGTCGCCCGGGTCTGGTCGGGAGCCCAGGTCATCACCGTGACGGGCTCCCTGGAGCCCCCCGTGGCCCCAGGGAGCACGCCGCACCCGGTGAGCAGCGACGCTCCCGTCGCCGCGGTCGTGACGTACGCGAGGAGTGAGGAAAGTCGCCTACCGGTCATGGGCATGCACATTTCCGCCTCACGGGTAACGCGGGAGTGTGCTCCGTTCAACGGTGGGTGACGTGAAGGTGAATTACGGGGGTGGGTGACCGAGGAGGGGAGGGGGCGAGTCCGCTTACCGGACAAGGGAACGTACGATCGAACGATGTCCAGTGCAGTCCCCGGTTCGGTCTCCGGTTCGGTTAACTCTTCCCGTCGCGGCCGTCGCTCCTCCACCATGGGCGGCATGCCGCTCAACGACATGCCGTGGTGGCGCTGGCGCAGCAACGTGCGCTCGGCGCTGCACATGCTCTCCGACCCCGGATTCCACGAGACGACCTGGCTGACCGGCCAGGAGGGGTACGGCGACGTCACCGACGCCGTCTACCGCCTCGTCGAGGACACCTGGCTCGACAACTGGTCCGCCGAGAAGTACGTCGGCTCGATCTTCCGCGACTCCGGCGAGGCCGCCCTCGTCGACGTCGCCGTCCTGCGGGTGCTGCGCATCATGCACCAGGTCGGACCCGACGCCCCCGTCTCCGCCTACCTCGCCCACCCCGGCTGGCCCGAGGCCGTACGCGCCGCCCGCGACGCACACGTACGGCTGGCCCAGGCCGACGGCGAGGATCCCGACACGCCCCCGCGCTCCCTCGACGTGCTCCGTATCATGACCCGGTCCTGAGGCGTTCCGCCTGACGGACGGCCGTCTCCCGGCCGGGCGCGGTGTGGCAGGCTGACGGGATGACCGACCAGTACGTCCTCACGCTCTCGTGCCCGGACAAGCAGGGCATCGTGCACGCCGTGTCGAGCTACCTGTTCATCACCGGGTGCAACATCGAGGACAGCCAGCAGTTCGGAGACCGCGACACGGGTCTCTTCTTCATGCGGGTCCACTTCTCGGCCGAGAGCCCGGTGACGGTCGACAAGCTCCGGGCCAGCTTCGCCGCCGTCGGCGACTCCTTCGCCATGGACTGGCAGATCAACCGCGCCGACCAGCCCATGCGGGTCGTGCTCATGGTCTCCAAGTTCGGGCACTGCCTCAACGACCTGCTCTTCCGGTCGCGGATCGGGGCGCTGCCGGTGGAGATCGTCGCGGTCGTCTCCAACCACACGGAGTTCCAGGAGCTGGTGGGCTCGTACGGGATCCCGTTCCGGCACATCCCGGTCACCAAGGAGAACAAGCCCGAGGCGGAGGCGGAGCTCCTGGAGCTCGTGCGGTCCGAGAACGTGGAGCTGGTCGTCCTGGCCCGCTACATGCAGGTCCTGTCGGACGACCTCTGCAAGCAGCTCTCCGGGCGGATCATCAACATCCACCACTCCTTCCTCCCCAGCTTCAAGGGCGCCAAGCCCTACCACCAGGCGCACGCCCGCGGCGTCAAGCTCATCGGCGCGACCGCGCACTACGTGACGGCCGACCTCGACGAGGGCCCGATCATCGAGCAGGAGGTCGAACGCGTCGGCCACGAGGTGACCCCGGACCAGCTGGTGGCGATCGGCCGCGACGTCGAATGCCAGGCCCTGGCCCGGGCGGTCAAGTGGCACGCGGAACGCCGAATCCTCCTGAACGGCCGCCGCACGGTGGTCTTCGCGTAGCCGTAGGGGGCCTCGCCCGCCGGGGCCCCGCTACAGCCGGCTCAGTGACGCCGTTGCCGCCAGGACGTCGCGGATCGCCTCGCGGTCGCCGTCCTGGCCCGCTGCCGCCTCCTCCGGGGTGATGTGGCCCGCCACCAGTTGGCAGAACTCGACGCCGTCCAGGGCCACCTGGGCCACCGCGCGGTCCGGGGAGCCGAGGGCCGCCGGGGAGTCCAGGGGGATGTACCAGTGGCCGCCGCCCGCGCCCTCGACCTCCAGGTGGAGCGAGCGGCCCGCCGCGCCCGCCGCGACGAGTTCCCTCGCGGGGCCGGCGAGGCCCGTGCGGCGGCGGTTCGCGAGGGCCGCGGGGAGCTGCCGGGCCGCGAGGTCGATCATGTCGTGGAGGTGCGGCGCGCTGGGCGGCCCGTACGGGTAGGCCACCGCCGTCGCGATGTCGTCCGCGTGCAGCCAGCACTCGAAGGCCCGCTCCAGGAGGGAGTCCCGGAGGGGCAGGGCGAAGTCCTTGTAGCCCACCGTCAGGTCCGCCACGCCCCGGCCCGCGAACGCGACCGTGCGGATCAGGGTGTGCGACTGGTCGCGCCACGGGTCGCGCAGGGACCGGTTCGGCGGCCGGTCGAGCGCCGCCCAGAACGCCTCCGTCCGCTCCGTCGGCGACAGCTCCGGCACGCCCGCGCCCAGCGGGTCGTCCAGGCCGAGCGCCGAGGACACCAGGCCGTCCACCGCGAGGAGGTGGCCGATGACCGCCGCGACGGTCGCCTTGCGGCGCACCACGCGGTCCTCCTCGTACCACTTGAGCCGTACCGGCGCGTGCCACTCGGACTCGCCGATGTCCCTGAGGAGCGCGTCGAGCCGCGCGGTCTCCGCGTCGTACGGCGTGACCCAGTCGGGCACGGGGATGCGGGCCGGGCGGCGGCCCAGGCAGTTCTCCAGGACCCGGGAGCGCAGCAGCGGGTCGAGGTCCAGGTCCCGGTCCTCGTGGAGGAGCGTGACCGCGTCGCGGAGCCGCAGGGCCTCGTCGGCGCAGGGTGCGCAGCCGGTGAGGTGGATCTCGACGGCCTGGGTCTCGCCCGCGGAGCACGCCGAGAGCGCCCAGGCCCCGAGGAGGGACTTGAGCACGTTGTGCGAGAGGTCCGGTACCTGTACCTCCGGTTCCTCCATGTCCGGTTCGTCCACCTCCCCGTCCGGCTCGTCCGACACCTCCGGCAGCGGCGCCGTCAGGTCGGCGTGGTCGTCCGCCGACCGGCGCGGTCCCGGTATCCACGGGGCGCGTGCGACGTCGTCCGCGTCGCCGTTCGCCCCGGTCACCGCGGTCGTCCGTAGCCGGGCGGCGAGGACCCTTCGAGCAGCCGGGTGTTCGCGGAGGAGAGCAGCTGGAGTCCGAGCCGGAGGCGCCGGCGCGCCTCGTCCTCGGTGACGCCGAGGTCGGCGGCGGTCTGGCGGTAGTCGCGGCGCTGGAAGTACGCCAGTTCCAGCGCCTTGCGCAGCGGCGCCGGCATGGACGTCACGATGTAGTCGGCGCGGGCGGCGACCGTGGCCCGGTGGACCTTCTGCTCCAGCTCCTCGGCGGAGCCCACCCCGGTCTCCGCGTACGCCAGGGCCTCGGCCTGCCGCAGCCGGTGCACGGCCTGCCGCTGGGTCAGCTTGGCGACCCACGAGCGCATGTTGCCCTGCTTCGGGTCGTACGAGTCGGGGTTCTCCCAGATGTAGCCGAAGACCTCGCGGGTGACCTGGTCGGCCGCCGCGTCGTCGTCGAGGACCCGGTGGGCGAGGGAGTGCACCAGGGCGGCGAACCGGTCGTAGAACTCGCCGAGGGCAGCGGCCTCCCCGCGCGCCAGCCGCTGCTGCATCCTGCGGTCCCAGCGCGGTGGTGTGTCCATCGCCATGCGGCCTCCGCCCCTTCAGGTTCTTCCCAAGGTAGTGCGCCGCTCCGACAACGCACGACTGTTTGCCGCAAGTGCGCCCTTGACGCGGATGGCGATGGTAAGGAAAGCGTCATCCCCGGGATCGGGGGTTTCGGAGCCCGCCGGTGGGGCAGGCGGCGACCGTGACGACGATCGAGGTCGACGAGGACGAATACGGCTCCTGGACGGTTCTTTGTGTCCGGGGGGAACTGGACCTGGTCACCTCCCCCCGGATACGCCGCCGCGTCCACGACGCCGTCGCGGGCGGCCGCCACGACCTGGTGGTCGACCTGTCCGCCGTGCGGTTCTGCGACTCCAGCGGCGTCGGCGTGCTGATCGCCTCCCGCCGTCTGCTGCGCTCCTGCGGCGGCCGGCTCCGCCTGATCCTTCCCGAGGAGGACAGGGACGGTCACGTCGGGCGGGTGCTCTCCGCGCTCGGCGTGCGCCGCCTCTTCGACGTGTACGAGGACGTGCCGGGGGCGGTCGGCGGAGTCACCGGGGTGCCGGGCCGAACCGCTCCCTGAGCTTGTACTTGAGCACCTTGCGCAGGGTCTCGTTGCGGGGGAGCGCGTCCACCACCTCCAGCTGCTCCGGCAGCTTGTGGACGGACAGCCCGGCCTCCCGCAGGAAGGCCGTGACCTGCGGAAGACCGAGCGGGGCGGCGCCCGGGGGCTGTTCGACGACGGCGCAGACGCGTTCGCCGCGCTCGGCGTCCGGCAGGCCGATGACGGCGGCGTCGCCGACGTCCGGGTGCCGGTGGAGGAGGTCCTCGATCTCCTTGGCCGAGATGTTCTCTCCCTTGCGGATGATGATGTCCTTGATGCGGCCCGTGAGGACGAGGTGGCCGCTCGGCGTGAGGTGCCCGACGTCGCCGGTGATGAGGAAGCCGTCCTCGTCGAAGGCGGCGGCCGTCTGCGCCGGGTCGAGGTAGCCCCGGCAGACGGCCTCGCCGCGGAGCCGGACCTCGCCGTCGCCGGTGATCCGTATCTCCATGCCGGCGGGCGGGCGGCCCTCGGTGCCGGCGAGGTTCTCGTCGGTGTCGTCGGGGGCGCCCATCGTGATCATGGGGACCTCGGTCATGCCGTACCCGTGGGTGAGCCGGCAGCCGAGCTCCTTCCGTACCGCGTGATAGATCTCCGGCGGCTTGGGCGCCCCTCCGCCGGCGAGCAGGCGGAGGGTGGGGATGACGGGCTTGCCGGGCCGTTTGCGCTGCTCGGTGAGGAACATCGAGTAGAAGGCGGTGGAGCCGCCGGCGACGGTCACGCCGTGCCGGTTGTACGCGTCGAGCGCCTCGGGCAGCGCGAACTGCTCGAACATCACGGCCGGGAACCCGTACAGCAGGAGCATCACCGTGTAGTCGGGCCCGGCGATGTGCGCGTACGGGAAGGCCATCGAGCCGACGTCCTCGGCGGTCAGGTGCAGGGCGTGGGCGAGGCAGGCGCCGCCGGCGAGGAGCGAGCGGTCGGTGTGCAGGACGCCCTTGGGGTCGGAGGTGGTGCCGGAGGTCCAGTAGATCCAGCGGACGTCGGTGCCGGAGGCGGGCGGCGGGGGCAGGACGGCCGGGTCGCCGTCCGGAAGGTCCTCGTAGGCCTCGAAGATCCCGCGCGCGCCGAGCCGCCTCGCCATCTCCGCATGGTCGAATCCACGCCAAGTTCCGGGGACCGCGAAGAACTCGGCCTCGGACTCGCGCAGCGCGAAGCCGACCTCCTTGTCGCGGTAGAAGGGGATCACCGGGGACTGCACGGCACCGATGCGGGCGAGCGCGAAGGAGAGCACGGCGGTCTCGATACGGGTGGGCAGCTGCCAGGCGACGACGGTGCCGGGCCGCACGCCCATCCCGTGGAGCCCGGCGGCGCAGCGCTCGGCGCGCTCGCGCAGGGCGCCGAAGGTGAGGACGCGGTCGTCCTGGAGGAGGACGGGCCGGTCGGGGGTGAGGGCGGCGCGGCGCTCGACGAGCTCCCAGAGCGTGCGGGACTCGCCCAGGGCGTGTGCGGTCTCGTTCATCCCGTACTCCTCTTGGCTGACGTTCCGTCAGATGTTGCGGTGAGCGTAGAGGTCCGGCGCTTGTCGGTCCAGGGGTGCGGGGCTAGCCTGATGCCGTCAGATCTGACGGGTCATCAGAAACGGGAGAAGGCTCCATGACGGAACTGCCCCGCATCATCAGCGTCGACGACCACGTGATCGAGCCCGCCCACCTCTTCGAGACATGGCTCCCGAAGAGGTACCGCGACCGCGGGCCCCGCCCCCTCACGGCCGGCATCGGCGAGCTCGCCTACGTCGGCGGCAAGTACCAGATCACGATGGACCCCGAGGGCCCGCCCACCGACTGGTGGATCTACGAGGACCTCAAGTTCCCGTACAAGCGGAACATCGCCGCCGTCGGCTTCGACCGGGACGACATGACCCTGGAGGGGATCACCAGGGAGGAGATGCGGCGCGGCTGCTGGGATCCCGCCGCCCGGCTCAAGGACATGGACCTCAACCACGTCGAGGCCTCCCTCTGCTTCCCCACCTTCCCCCGCTTCTGCGGGCAGACCTTCGCCGAGGCCCACGACAAGGAGGTCGCCCTCGCCTGTGTCCGCGCCTACAACGACTGGATGGTCGAGGAGTGGTGCGGGGACAGCGGGGGGCGGCTGATCCCGCTGTGCATCATCCCGCTGTGGGACGTCGACCTCGCCGTCGCCGAGATCCGGCGCAACGCGGCCCGTGGGGTGAAGGCCGTGACCTTCTCCGAGATCCCCACCCACCTCGGGCTTCCGTCGATCCACTCCGGTTACTGGGACCCGTTCTTCGCCGTCTGCCAGGAGACCGGGACGGTGGTGAACATGCACATCGGCTCCAGCAGCCAGATGCCGGCCGCGTCCCCCGACGCCCCGCCCGCCGTCCAGGCCTCGCTGAGCTTCAACAACGCGATGGCCTCGATGATGGACTTCCTCTTCAGCGGGGTCCTCGTGAAGTTCCCCCGGCTGAAGCTGGCGTACAGCGAAGGGCAGATGGGCTGGATCCCGTACGCCCTCGAACGCGCCGACGACGTCTGGGAGGAGCACCGGGCGTGGGGCGGAGTGCGCGACCTGATCCCCGAGCCCCCGTCCACGTACTACTACCGGCAGATCTTCTGCTGCTTCTTCCGCGACAAGCACGGGATCGCCTCGCTGGACGTCGTCGGCCGGGACAACGCCACCTTCGAGACCGACTACCCGCACGTCGACTCGACCTTCCCGCACACCAAGGAGGTCGCCCTCGACCACGTCCAGGGCCTCGACGACGAGACGGTCTACAAGCTGATGCGGGGCAACGCGATCCGGATGCTGGATCTCGGGATCGTCTGATGGACCTCTCCTGCACCGAAGAGGAAGAGGCCTACCGCGCCCGCCTGCGGGAATGGCTCGCCGCCACCCTGCCGGGCCTCCCCGAACGGCCCGACCCGCTCGACTGGCCGGCCCGCCGCGCCTACGACTGCGGCTGGCAGCGGCGCCTCCACGACGCCGGGTACGCCGACACCCACTGGGACGCCTCCCCGACCCAGCGCCTCATCTTCCTGGAGGAGACCGAACTCGCCGGCGCGCCCTACGTCGGCGCCAACTTCGTCGGTCTCCTCCACGCCGGACCCACCATCGCCGCCGAGGGCACCGACGCCCAGCGCGAGCGGTGGCTGCCGCCGGTCCTGCGCGGCGACGAGGTCTGGTGCCAGGGCTTCAGCGAACCCGACGCCGGGTCGGACCTCGCCTCGCTCCGTACGCGCGCGGTACGGGACGGGGACGCGTACGTCGTCACCGGACAGAAGATCTGGACCTCGCACGCCGAGGTCGCCGACTGGTGCGAGCTGTTGGTGCGGACGGACCCGGAGGCCCCCAAGCACAAGGGCATCACCTGGCTCGCCATGCCCATGGACGCGCCCGGCATCACCGTACGGCCGCTGCGCACCCTCGCCGGATCCACCGAGTTCGCCGAGGTCTTCCTCGACGAGGTGCGGGTGCCGGTGGCCAACCGGGTGGGGGAGGAGAACGACGGCTGGCGCGTCACCATGGTCACGCTCTCCTTCGAACGCGGCACCGCCTTCGTCGGCGAGGTCGTCGCCTGCCGCCGCCTCCTCGGCGAACTCGCCCGCACGGCCAGGAAGAACGGGACCTGGGACGACCCCGTCCTGCGCAGGCGCCTCGGCAGGCTCTCCGCCGAGTTCCAGGCCCTCTGGCGCATCGTCCAGGCCAACGTCAGCGAGGCCCAGGCGACGGGGGGAGTGCCAGGGGCGGGCGGTTCCGTCTTCAAGCTGCACTACTCGCACGCCCGCCAGGAGCTGTACGACGCGGCCGCCGCCGTCCTGGGGCCCGACGCGCTCGACCTCGGCCGCGAGTGGAACCTCGACCGGCTGTCCTCGCTCTCGTACACGATCGCGGCCGGCACCTCCCAGATCCAGCGCAACATCGTCGCCGAGCGCATCCTCGGCCTGCCGAAGGGGCGGTGACTCTCCTCCATGGACTTTCGACTCACGGAGGACCAGCGGGCGCTGCGGCGAGGTGTACGGGAGCTGCTCGGGCGGCTCTTCGACCGGGAGGCGCTGCGGGGGGCCGTCGACACGCCTGTGTTGGACCGGGGCCTGTGGCGGGAGCTCGGCGACGCCGGGTTCTTCGCGCTGTGCCTTCCGGAGCCGGAGGGGGGTGTCGGGCTAGGGCTTCCCGAGGCGGTGTTGGTGTTCGAGGAGGCGGGGAGGGTGCTGCTGCCGGGGCCGTTGGTCTCCACGCACCTGGCTGCGGGGTCCGTGCCGGGGGCGGCGGACGGGTCTGTCGTGGTGACCGATGCCTCGGAGGGCCTTGTCCCTTGGCTGGACGAAGCCGATGTGGTGCTGGGCGATGTCACGGGCGCCGTGCCGGTGCGGTCGGTTGATCCGCTCACGCCCCTCCATCGCGCGCCCGGCACCGGGGGTTGTGCCCACCCGTTCCGCCCTGCGGAACGCCTGCCCGCAACGGGGCTGACGGATGCCCTGCTCACCGCCGCCGAGCAGGTCGGCAGTGCTGCCGCCACCACCGATCTCGCCGTCTCCTACGCCCGTACGCGTACGCAGTTCGGGCAGGTCGTCGGAGGGTTCCAGGCCGTGAAGCACCTCTGTGCCGGGATGCTCGTGCGGACCGAGCTCGCGAGGGCCGCCGTGTGGGCCGCTTCCGTCACCGGGGATGCCGTCGAGATCGCCGGGGCCAAGCTGCTCGCCGACGACGCCGCCGTCCGGAACGCGCGGGACTGCCTTCAGGTGCACGGCGGGATGGGCTTCACCTGGGAGGCGGACGTGCACCTGCATCTGAAGCGGGCCTGGGTGCGGGCCGAGCTGCGGATGCCCGCCGCGCGGGCGGAGGAGGCGGTGGCGGCGGGTCTGTAGCGCTGAGCGTCCGCCGCGTCACGGAATGTTGATATCGGGTTGTGTCCTTCGGCGGGGCCGTCACGGCCCGGAGTCGGCCTCCGGCTCCGGTACGCTCCGTGGGATGCGAGTGCACGTTGGCCCGGATCGTCCCGGTGTCGCCCCTGCGGCGGCTCCGCGGCCGGGAATGCCCGCCGCTCGCGCCCGGCGTTCGACTACCCGCAGCGTGCGTCGCACAGTATGGACCATGCGTACTCCTTCGCGCTGGAATATGCCCGAAGCGCTTGTTGCGGTGACTGTACGTCAACCATGCTGTCCCACAAGGGAATCACGTTCCGTGAAGGTGTGTTGTCCGCCGGTTCGGATGGTGTGAGCTGTGCAGGTGCTTCAGGTTCAGTTGGTGGTCGGGCCGGACCCGGCCGAGGTGGGGCGAGCCCGGAGGTGGGCCCGGTCGCGGATCGCCCGGTCGGGCATAGGGGATGACGAGCCGCTCGCCGAGACGCTGGTGCTGCTCATCTCCGAGCTCGTGACCAACGCCGTGGTGCACACGGGCTGTCCGGCCGTCCTGCGGATGCTGTTCGCCGCGGAGGGCGGGGTGCGGGTCGAGGTGGCCGACACGAGCGACCGCCCGCCGCAGCCCCGGCACGCGCAGGGCGACGACACCAACGGGCGCGGCCTGGAGCTGGTGGACGGGCTCGCGGACCGGTGGGGCTGGCAGCCGGAGGGTGCCGGCAAGAGCATCTGGTGCGAGGTGGACCGGGTGTCGCCGGTGCCCGCCGGATCGCCTTCCGGGGTGTCACTGGCGCCCGGACGGGTGCACTGTTGACGATTCGTTCCGTTTTGCCCACCCTGGGGTGAGCGATTCGTGGCGAGCGAGGGGAGCCGAGGGCCGTGCGTCCTCGGCATGTGCGGGTCGTGGTCGGGTGGCGGCGGGCCCGTGCCGTGCTCGGGGCGCGTGCGAGCGCGCCGCCGCCCGCGGGGGTGCCGAGGGGGGTCAGAGGATGGCCACCGGGGCCACCGGTGTGCCCGTGCCGCCGACGAAGGGTTCCGGCATCGCGGAGAGCAGGAAGGCGTAGCGCCGTTCTTCTGCACAGGCTGTGGACAGCGCCTCCAGATTCCAGTTCTGCCCCTGGAGCATGCCCATCTCGACCAGGTCGAGGGCGTGTACGGGCAGCCAGAGGTCCTCGATCTCGGGCGGGAAGATCTCGAAGGTGAGCGTGTCGTTGGCGACGGCCGCGACATCGCGCGCGTGGAACCACTCCGGCGTACGGACCGAGAGGCCCGGTGACGGGAACGCGTACCCGTGCTTGTCCCCGGCGAGGTACGCCTGGATCTGCCCCGTCCGTACGAGGACCACGTCCCCGCTCCGTACCGTCACCCCGCCGAACTCGGCCGCCTCGTCCAGGTCCTCGGGAGTCACGGCGTGGTCGCCCGGCAGTCGGTCCACCCCTTTCGCGGCGGCGACGTCCAGGAGGACCCCGCGCGAGACGAGGTGGCGGGCCGTGTGGATGCCGCTGAACTCGGAGCGGCCGTGCGGGGTGATCGAGGCGGCGGGGCGGCCGTTGTAGATGCGGCCCGAGTGGGAGACGTGCGTCAGGGCGTCCCAGTGGGTGCCGGCCTGGAGGCCGAGGGTCACGGCGTCGTCGCTGGTGGCGACCGTGCCGGGGCCGAAGAGCTCCTGGTTGATCTGGACCATGACGTGGAGCGGGTTCACCCGGCCCGGGATCATGCCGGTCTGCACGCCGTCCTGCTTCAGGTCCACGGCGAGCGGGATGCGGTGGCCGGTGCGGACGGTGGCGACGGCCTCCCGCACGACCTCGTCGGTGACGAGGTTGAGCGTGCCGATCTCGTCGTCCTGGCCCCAGCGGCCCCAGTTGTTGACGCGCTTGGCGATCTCGTGGAAGGCGGCGGGGAGAGACATCGGGGCCTCCGGGGTCTTGTTTTCCGGTATCTGACGGACCGTAGAATCCTGACGACGAACGAATCTAACGGACCGTCAGAAAGTGCGGGAAGGGGCCGGGCGTGGGGAACTTCTTGGCTGGCAAGGTCGTCGCCGTGACGGGAGCGGGGCGCGGCATCGGCCGCGCCGTCGCCCTCGCCTGCGCGGCGGAGGGCGCGAAGGTCGTCGTCAACGACTACGGGGTGTCGATCGAGGGCGGCGAGCCGACCTCGGAGGTCGCGGCCTCCGTCGTGAAGGAGATCGAGGCGGCGGGCGGGACCGCGGTCGCCGTCGCGGACGACATCTCCACGATGGCCGGCGGGGCGAGGGTCGTCGAGACCGCGCTCAGTGCGTACGGACGCATCGACGGGGTCGTGTGCGTCGCCGGCATCCTGCGCGAGCGGATGCTCTTCAACATGTCCGAGGAGGAGTGGGACCCGGTCGTCGCCACCCATCTCAAGGGCACCTTCACCGTGTTCCGGGCGGCCTCGGCGGTCATGCGCAAGCAGGGCGCCGGCACGCTCATCGGCTTCACCAGCGGCAACCACCAGGGGTCCGTCGCCCAGGCCAACTACTCCGCGGCGAAGGGCGGGATCATCTCGCTCGTACGCAGCGCCGCCCTCGGCCTCCACAAGTACGGGGTCACCGCGAACGCCGTCGCGCCCGTGGCCCGCACCCGCATGTCCGCGAACGTGCCCATGGAGCTCAAGGAGATCGGCGAGCCGGAGGACGTGGCCGCGCTCGTCGTCTATCTGCTCTCCGACCGCGCCAAGGCGGAGCGGATCACCGGGCAGGTGTACACGATCGCCGGACCCAAGATCGCGGTCTGGGCCCAGCCCCGGGAACTGCGCGCGGGCTACGCCGAGGGCGGCGCCTGGACGCCCGAACGCATCGCGGACTTCCTGCCGGGGACGGTGGGGACGGACCCGATGCCGATGCTCCGGCAGCTGGAGGAGATGGCCCGCGCGGCGGCCGCCGGCGACCGCCCGAACTCCCGTGAGGAGAACGGATCATGAGAGGCGTCGTCTTCGACGGGAAGCAGGTCCGGGTCGTCGACGACCTGGAGGTGCGGGACCCCGGCCCCGGCGAGGTGCTCGTCGCCATCGCCGCCGCCGGGCTCTGCCACAGCGACCTGTCCGTCATCGACGGGACCATCCCGTTCCCGCCGCCCGTCGTCCTCGGACACGAGGGCGCCGGTGTCGTCGAGGCCGTCGGCCCCGGCGTCGTCCACGTCGCCCCCGGCGACCACGTCGCCCTGTCCACCCTCGCGAACTGCGGCGCCTGCGCCGACTGCGACCGGGGCCGGCCGACCATGTGCCGGAAGGCCATCGGGATGCCGGGGCAGCCGTTCTCGCGGACCTCGACCGGGCAGCCGCTCTTCCAGTTCGCGTCGAACTCGTCCTTCGCGGAGCGGACCGTCGTCAAGGCCGTCCAGGCCGTGAAGATCCCGCAGGACATCCCGCTGACCTCCGCCGCCCTCATGGGCTGTGGCGTCCTCACCGGCGTCGGAGCCGTACTGAACCGCGCGAAGGTCGACCGCGGCGACACCGTCGTCGTCATCGGCACCGGCGGCATCGGCCTCAACGTCCTCCAGGGCGCCCGGATCGCGGGCGCACTGACGATCGTCGCCGTCGACACGAACCCGGATAAGGAGGCGGTGGCCCGACAGTTCGGGGCGACGCACTTCCTCGCCTCCACCGACGGCGTACGGGACGTCCTGCCCACCGGCGCCGACCACGTCTTCGAATGCGTCGGCCACACCGGGCTCGTCAGGACCGCGATCGACCTCCTCGACCGGCACGGCCAGGCGATCCTGCTCGGCATGACCGCGCCGAAGGCGGAGGCGAGCTTCCTGCCGGCCGCGATGTTCCTGGACAAGTCGATCCTCGGCTGCCGGTACGGCTCCTCACGGCCGCAGAAGGACATCGCCCTGTACGCGGAGCTGTACCGCTCCGGGGCCCTGCTCCTCGACGAACTCGTGACGCGGACCTACCCCGTGGAGGACTTCGCACGGGCCGCCGAGGACGCGGAACGGGGAAAGGTGGCGCGGGGTGTCCTGACCTTCTGACCCTCCGAGTGCGGTGCGGGGGCGGGCTACGGTCGTGTCCATGTCCTACCGCGAGCTCGCCACCCGCCCCGTCCTCGCCTGGTCCGCCGTCATGGTCACCGGCCGGCTGCCCGTCGCCATGGCGCCGCTCGCGCTCGTCTTCCTCGTACGGGAGCGGCCCGGCGGCTACACGCTCGGGGCGGTCCTCGCCGCCGCGTACGTCCTCGGGGAGATCCTCGCCGCGCCCGCCCTCGGCATGCGGCTGAACGCCGAACGGGCCCGGCCGCAGCTCGTCGCCGGGCTCGCGGTCGGCGCCGTCGGGTTCACCGGGCTCGGGCTCGCGCCCGGCGCCCACCCCGTCGTCCTCGCCGCCCTCGCGCTGCTCGCGGGCACCGGCCCCGCCGCCGTGCCCGGCGCGCTGCGGGCCCTGCTCACCAGCCTCGTCGCGGAGCGGGCCGTGACCCAGGCGATGAGCATGGAGTCGATGCTGACCTTCGCCCTCTGGGCGGCCGCGCCCGCGCTCACCACCGGTCTCGCCCTCGGCGTCGACCCGGCGGTGCCGCTGCTGCTCCAGGGCGTCCTGATGGCGGTGTCGGTGGCCGGGCTGTGGCTGCTGCCGGCCGGCTGGTCGGCAGGGGCGCAGGAGAAGGGGGCGTCGATGCGGCGGGCGCTGCTGCGGGCCTGGCCCGTGTACGTCCTGGGGGCCGCCGGCCTCACCCTCCTCGCGCTCGCCGAGCTGATCCTGCCCGCCCTCCTCGAACAGCGCGGGATCGGCATCGGCTGGGCGGGCCCGCTGCTCGCCGGGTTCTCGATCGGCTCGGCGGTCGGCGCGTTCGTGTACGGCCTCCGGGGCAGCTGGCCCGGCCCGCTGGCCGTCCAGTCCCTCGTCCTGGTCATCGCGGTCGCCGCGGGCGTCGCGCTGGTCGCCGTACTGCCGTGGACGGCGGCGATCGCGGTCGCCCTGGTGGCCGCCGGGCTGCTCCAGGCCCCCGCGAGCCTCACCCGCAACCTGGCGCTCCGGCAGGTCCTGCCGCCGGGCGCGCTCGCCGCGGGGTACTCGGTGATGTACGCGGCGGTGGGCGCGGGTTACGCGGCCAGTGGCACGCTCGCGGGCGGGCTGCTCAAGGTGGTGTCCCCGTCGACGGCGATCCTGTGGGGGGTGCTCCTGACGGTGCTGCTGACGGCGGTGGGCGGGGCGGGGGAGCGGCGGCTGACGCGGGGTGCTCCCGCGGCGGTCGACGCGGAGGCTCAGGCCGAGGTCGTCGCCCCCGTGCGGAAGGTGCGGCGGTAGGACGTCGGGGTCACCCCGATCGCGCTCATCAGGTGCACGCGCAGCGACTGGGCCGTGCCGAAGCCGGCGTCCTGGGCGACCCGGTCGACGGGCAGGCCGGTGGACTCCAGGAGGTGCCGGGCGCGTTCGACGCGCTGCTGGGTGAGCCACTGGCCGGGGCTGATGCCGACCTCGTCGCGGAAGCGGCGGGTGAACGTCCGTACGCTCATCGCCTCCTTCTCCGCCAGGTCCCGCAGCTGGATCGGCTCGTGGAGGTGGGCCAGCGCCCAGGCCCGCGCCGTGGTCGTGGTGTGGGAGCCGGTCTCCGGCAGGGGCCGCTCGATGTACTGGGCCTGGCCGCCGTCCCGGTGGGGCGGTACGACGGTCCTGCGGGCGACGTCGTTGGCGACGGCCGTGCCGTGGTCGCGGCGCACGATGTGCAGGCACAGGTCGATCCCGGCGGCGACGCCGGCGGAGGTCAGGACGTCGCCGTCGTCGATGAAGAGGACGTCCGCGTCGACCCGCACGCTCGGGAAGAGGCGCTGGAAGTGCTCGGCGGACGACCAGTGGGTGGTGGCCGGGCGCCCGTCGAGGAAGCCGGCGGCGGCGAGCACGTACCCGCCGGTGCAGATGGAGACGAGGCGCGTGCCGGGCCGGATGTGCGCGAGCGCGGCGGCCAGCTCCTCGGGGAGCCGGCCCTCGTCGTAGACCGGTCCGAGCTCGTACGAGGCGGGCACGACGACCGTGTCGGCGGTCGCGAGGGCCTCCGGGCCGTGCTCGACGTGGATCGAGAAGTCGGCGTCCGTCGGCACGGGTCCGGCCGCAGGGGCGCAGGTCACGATCTCGTACAGCGCCCGGCCCGTGGCGTCCTTCGCGCGGCCGAAGATGCGGTGCGGGATGCCCAGCTCGAAGGGGAGGAGACCGGGCAGGGCGAGGACGGCGATGCGGTGCGGCGACGGCACGGGCGGTGCTCCCTCCGTAAATGGGTGGTGGTCCAGACCACATGGCTGGTACGAGTACGTGTCCGTGACGGACAACACGTACAAGTCTGAGGCCACGGAGCGGATTCCCGCCCCGGTCACCCCTCCCACGCTGTGGAACCGTAACTTCCGGCTCTTCTTCGTCGCCCGGGGCGTCGCCGTCTTCGGCGAGGGCATGGTCCCGGTCGCCTTCGCCGCCGGACTCCTCGGCGCCGGCCACCCCGGCTCCACCGTCGGCTACGCGCTGGGCGGCTGGACCGCCGCCTTCGCGCTCTTCGTGCTCTTCGGCGGCGTCCTCGCCGACCGCTTCACCGCCCGCCGCATGATGATCCTCGCCGACCTCCTGCGACTGCCGGGCGCGGCCGTCCTCGCCGTGACCTTCACCCTCGGCAGCCCGCCGCTCTGGGCGGTCTACACCCTCTCCGCGCTCAGCGGCGTCGGCGCCGCCCTCTTCCAGCCGGGCGTCGCCTCCACGATCCCCCGCATCGCCCCCGACGTGCAGCGCGCCAACGCCGTCCTGCGGGTCGTCGAGGCCCTCATGACCATGGCGGGACCGGCCGCCGCGGGCCTGCTGGTCGCCGTCTGGAACGCGGGCGCCGCGTTCGCCGTCAACGGCGTCACGTTCGCGGTGAGCGCCGTCTGCTTCACCCTGATGCGCCTCGCCCCGATCCCCTCCGACACGGCACGGCGCGACTCGCTCGGCGCCGAACTGGCGGGCGGGTGGAGGGAGTTCCGCTCTCGGAGCTGGCTCTGGGGCGTCATCTCCATCTGGACGGTGTACGGGCTGACCGTCGCCGGGCCGATGGTCCCGCTCACGGCGAGCCTCGTCACCGAGGAGCACGGCTCGGCCGCGTACGGCGTGCTGATGGCCGTCAACGGCGCCGGCAGCGCCGTCGGCGGCCTCCTCGCGATCCGGCTGCGCCCGCGCCGCCCCCTCGCGGCGGGCGCGGTGGCGCTGACCGGCCTCCCCGTGAACCTCACCCTGCTCGGCCTCGGCGCGCCCGTGGCGCTGCTCGGCGCGGGCCAGTTCATCGGCGGGGCGGCGTTCGCCTTCTGGCTGGTCATGTGGTCCACCTCGGTCCAGACGCACGTGCCGCAGGAGGCGCTGAACCGGATGCACGCCTACGACGTGGCCGGCTCGCTCCTGATGATGGGCGTCGGCCGCACCCTGTCGGGCCCGGTGGCGGCGGCGGTCGGCACGGAGGAGGTGCTGCTGACGGGGGCGGGGATCGCGGTGCTCGTGGTGACGGCGCTGCTGGTGGTGCGCCCGATCAGGACGCTGCCGCGTTTGTAGGAGTACGTGGCCCGATCCGTTGGAAACCTGTCGTTCGGGCCAATGGCGGGGGAGGGGCCGTCCCCGGAATGCTCGATGGCATGCCCCAGACAACCGAGACCCACGTCCGTACGCCCGAGAAGTCACCCCGCCCCCGCCGCGTCCACCGCGCCTGGTTCGTCGCGGCGGTCACCTTCGTCACGATCATCGGCGCCGCGGCCTTCGCCTCCCTGCCGGGCCTGCTGATCGAGCCGCTGCACGAGGAGTTCCACTGGTCGCGGGGGACGATCGGCTTCGCCGTCTCGGTGAACCTCGCGCTGTACGGCCTGACGGCGCCGTTCGCGGCGGCGCTGATGGACCGCTTCGGCATCCGCAAGGTGGTGGCGGTGGCGCTGAGCGTGATCGCGCTGGGCTCCCTGCTCACCGTATGGATGACGGCGGCCTGGCAGCTGATCCTCTTCTGGGGCGTCCTGGTCGGCCTCGGCAGCGGCTCCATGGCCCTCGCCTTCGCGGCGACGGTCACGAACCGCTGGTTCGTGGCGCGGCGGGGCCTGGTGACGGGCATCCTCACGGCGGCGGGCGCCTCGGGCCAGCTGATCTTCCTGCCGCTGCTGAGCTGGCTGGTGGAGCACCACGGCTGGCGCCCGGCGGCGGTGACGGTGGCCCTGGCGGCCCTGGCCGTGGTCCCGTTCGTCTGGCTGCTGCTTCGTGACCACCCGGCGGACGTCCGGCTCGCCCCGTACGGCGGGGAGTACGCCGAGAAGCCCGCCCCCGTGACGGGCGCGGCCCGCCGCGCGGTCACCGTCCTCTTCCGGGCCGCCCGCACGGGCCCCTTCTGGCTCCTGGCCGGCTCCTTCGCGATCTGCGGCGCGTCGACGAACGGCCTGGTCAAGACCCACTTCGTACCGGCGGCCCACGACCATGGCATGCCGGTCACGGCGGCGGCGGGTCTCCTGGCGGTGATCGGCGTCTTCGACGTCGTGGGCACGATCGCGTCGGGCTGGTTCACGGACCGCTTCGAGGCGAGGCGGCTCCTGGCGGTCTACTACGCCCTCCGAGGCATCTCGCTCCTCTTCCTGCCCATGCTCCTGGCCCCGTCCGTCCACCCCCCGATGCTGTTCTTCATCGTCTTCTACGGCCTGGACTGGGTGGCGACGGTCCCGCCGACGATCGCCCTGTGCCGTGAGCACTACGGCGAGGACTCGGCGATCGTCTTCGGCTGGGTCCTCGCCTCCCACCAGGTCGGCGCGGCGGTCATCGCCTTCGCGGGCGGCGTGGCCCGCGACGTCTTCGGCACGTACGACGTCGTCTGGTACGCCTCGGGCGCGCTGTGCGCGGCGGCGGCACTGATGGCCCTGGTGATCAGCCGCCCCCGGAGGGGGACGGTGTCGCCGGCGGGAGCGTGATGGTCACACCGCCGTGTGGGCGACGGGGCCCCTGCTCGGACGAAGCCGAGAGCTTGGGGGCACGGGACGGCGCGCTCGGCGGCGCCTCCGCGTTCCGTGCCTGGACCCGCACCACGGGCGCGCCGCACCGTACGTGCGGGTTCAGGCGCGGAAGCGCCGCCCGCACGGGACGACCGGCCCGCGCCCGCCCGAGGGCTACGCGCTGAAGCGCCCGAACCGCCCCCGGTGGAAGAGCAGCGGTTCGCCCTCGTGCTCCGCGCCCAGCGCCTCCACCCTCCCCACCACGATCAGGTGGTCGCCCCCCGTGTGGACCGTCGTGATCGTGCAGTCGATCCAGGCGGGCGCGCCGGTCAGGCGGGGGGAGCCGGTGGACGGGGACGGGTCCCAGGGGACTCCGGCGAACTTGTCGGCGCCGGAGACCGCGAACGACCGGCACAGTTCGCCCTGCTCCGCGCCGAGGACGTTCACGCAGAAGGTCCCGGCCGCCGCGATCCGGGGCCAGGTGGTCGACGTCCGGGCGACCATGAAGGCCACGAGGGGCGGGTCGAGGGAGAGCGAGGCGAAGGACTGGCAGGCGAAGCCGGCCGGTCCGTCCGCGTCGAGGGCCGTCACGATGGTGACGCCGCTCGCGAAGTGGCCGAGGACGCGGCGGAATTCGGCCGGGTCGACGGGCGGGCGCTCGTCCTCCCGTACCGCGCGCAGGTCCGGCCGGGGCAGTGGTTCGACGGCCGTCGGCGAACCGGCCGCTCTCAGGTGTCGGACGACGGTGGCCGCCATCCCCGCGTGTCCCATCACACCGTCCATTGAAACTGACGGTACGTCAGATGGGAAGCCCTCGGGGACGGCGGCCACCGGCCTATCCGGCGACCGCCACCGTCGAGCGGCTCCAGGCCACGCCCGCCGTGTGCCCGGTCCGGTAGGCCGTCACCCGGACGGTGATCCTCAGTCCGCGCTGGGCCTTCGTCAGGACGAACGTCGTCTTCGTCTCCCCGCTGACCGCCCGCCCGTTCGCGTACCACTGGTACGCGAACGAGGTCGGCGCCGGCGTCCACGTGCCGACCTGCGCCGTCACCTTCCCTGCGACGACGGCGGTGCCGCTCACGGCGGGGGCGGCGGTGGCCTGGAGGGGTGCGACGACCGTGACGGTGCCGCGGGAGTGCCGCACGCCGTCGTGCCTGAGCACGCTCAGGCTCAGCGCGGTGCGCGGGGTGCTCGTCAGATCCAGGGAGACGTCCATGCTCCGCCGGTCGGGTGCGACGGAGGCCGTCGTCGACCGGGCGCGGTAGGTGCCGCCGGAGGCCTCGACCACGTCCTTCTCGTGCAGCGCGGTTCCGGTCACCTTCATCGTGATCTTCCCGGCGCCGACGTGCCGGGGCTCACGGCGGTGACCGTGCGGGTCACGGTGCCGCAGTCGTACGGGCAGTACGCCGTCGCCCGTACGTCGGCCGGGGCCTGCGCGGGAACCGACGGCAGCCCGATCGCGAGGGTGGTCGGCCGGGGCCGCTCAGTGGGGCGAGAGGCAGGGCGGGGCAGGGATCGGCCGTCGGGTTCGGCGTCGGCTCGGCCGGCGGGGTCGGCGCGGGTGTCGGGTCCGTCGTGGGTTCCGGCGCCGGGGCCGTCGTGGGCTCGGACGCCGACGGGGGCGCCGCCGAGGCCGCGAGCGCCGTGCCCGTCGGGAGCAGGGGGCCCAGGAGGGCCGTCAGCAGGGTGGGGATCAGGAAGAGCGATCTTCCGGATCTTCGGGGTCTTGTGCGCGAGCGCGCGGTGTGGGGCGTGATGCCGTCCCCCCGGAGCGGTACGCGGCATGTGCACGGCACACCCTAGGGCTCCGGTGCGACAGCCTCCGCTATCGCCCCTCGTACCGCGCCTCCCTCCGCTCCACGAAGCTCGCCACCCCCTCCTGTGCGTCCCGTGTCGTCATGTTGATCTCCTGTGCCGTCGCCTCCGCCGTGAAGGCCACCGAGCGGTCCACGTCCAGTGATGCGTTGACCAGCTGTTTCGTCAGGGTGAGGGCGCGGGTCGGGCCCTGGGCGAGGCGTTCGGCCCATTCCCTCGCCGTCTTCGACAGCTCCTCCGCGGGGACCACCCGGTTCACCAGGCCCAGACCGAGCGCCTCCGTCGCCGGCACCGCGTCGCCGAAGAACATCAACTCCTTCGCCCGCTGCGGCCCGACCAGCCGGGGCAGGAGGTACGCCCCGCCCCCGTCCGGCACCAGCCCCCGCCGGACGAACACCTCGATGAAGCGCGCCGAGTCCGCCGCGAGCACCAGGTCGCACGCGAACGCGAGGTGCGCCCCGATCCCCGCCGCCGTGCCGTTCACCGCCGCGATCACCGGCTTCTCGCAGTCCAGCACGGCGGATACGAAGCGCTGCGCACCGCCGCGGATCATCCTCGCCACGTCCCCCGCGACACGCTCGGCGGACGACGGCGCACCCCGCAGGTCCGCGCCCGCGCAGAAGCCGCGCCCGGTGGCGGTCACCACGACACAGCGCACCTCCGGGTCGGCGGAGGCCTCCGCGAGGAGGGCGATGATCCGCTCCCGCTGGTCCCAGGTGACCGCGTTCATCGCCTCGGGGCGGTTGAGGGTGATCCAGGAGACGCCGTTCTCGAGGGCATGGAGGACGTCGGGCATCGAAAAGGCTCCTATCGGCAGACCGCCAGCGCGTCCAGGGCCACCGCCCCCTGCCCGCGCGGCAGCACCATCAGCGGGTTGATGTCCAGTTCGGCGAGGTCGCCGTCGAGTTCGAGGGCCATCCGCTGGACGCGGAGCACGACCTCGACGAGCGCGTCGACGTCGGCCGGCGGGGCTCCCCGTACGCCGTCCAGCAGGGCCCTGCCCCGCAGTTCGTCGAGCATCGAGCGGGCCTCGCGCTCCCCGAACGGCGGGACGCGCACGGCCGTGTCGTTCAGGACCTCCACCAGCACCCCGCCGAGGCCCACCGTGACCGTCGGGCCGAAGAGTTCGTCGCGGGTCACGCCCACCACCATCTCGACCCCGCGCCCGACCATCTGGCAGACGAGGATGCCGTCGAGGTCGATGTCCTCGAAGCGGGCGATGTCCGTCAGCTCGCGGTACGCGTCCCTCACCTGGCTCGCCGAGGTCAACCCGACCTTCACCAGGCCCAGTTCCGTCTTGTGGGCGAGCTGCGCCCCCGAGGCCTTCATCACGACCGGGTAGCCGACGAGCCCGGCGGCCCGGACGGCGGCCGCCGCGCTGGTGACGAGCTGCTCGCGCGGCACCCGTATCCCGTACGCCCGCAGCAGCTGCTTCGCCGCGTGCTCGCTGAGCCGCCGGCCGGGCCGCATGAGGGCCTGCGCCTTGCGCAGGGACGGGGAGGGGGTGCGCGGGGCCTCGTCGAAGGGGGAACGGTAGGCGGCGGTGAAGCGGTGGTGGTCGAGGTAGGCCTTCACGGCCCCGATGCAGTTGGAGAAGGTGCGGAACGTGGCCACGCGCGAGGAGCCGAGGAGGGTCTCGCGGTAGGCCGCCTCCGTGCCGACGGGGGAGCCCCAGACCACGCACACCAGCTTGTCGGTGGCCTCGGCGGCGTCGACGAGGTCCTGGGCGAGCTTGTCGCTCATCGGGGGGAAGGGGCCGGTGATGGGACAGATCAGGACGCCGACGGACGGGTCGGCGAGGATCGCGTCGATGATCTTCCGGCCGCGCCAGTCGCCCACCGGGTGGCCGCCGTTGTCGACGGGGTTGGCGACGTTCAGGTACTCCGGGATCCACCGGTGCAGCTCGTCCTGCTTGGTCTGGCCGAGCGTGGGGAGTTCGAGGCCCGCCGCCGTCGCCAGGTCGGCGAAGTGGGCCCCCGTACCGCCGGAGATCGAGTAGACGACGACCCCGTCGGCGAGCGGCCGGCGCGCGCGGGCGAGGAGGGCGGAGGTGTCCTGGAGCTCGTCGAGCCCGTCGACCCGGATCACCCCGTACTGCCGCATGGCCGCGTCGACGACCCGGTCGGCGCCGGTCAGCTTCCCGGTGTGGGAGGCGGCGGTACGGGCCCCGGTCTCGGTCCTCCCCACCTTCACGGCGACGACGGGCACGCCCTGGCGCGCGGCCCGGTCCGCGGCGAGCAGGAACGAACGGCCGTCCTTCAGCCCCTCCACGTAGCAGGCGATGGCCCCGACCTCGGGCCGCCCGGCGAAGTACGAGAGGAAGTCGGCGGTCTCCAGGTCGGCCTCGTTGCCGGTGGGCGCCCAGTGGGAGAGGCGGACGCCGAGCTCCTGGAGGGTGAAGACGGGCCGCCCCTGGTGCCCGGACTGGGTGATGAGGGCGACGGCGGGGCCTTCGAGGTCGTCGCGGAAACGCTCGAAGGCGTTGAGGTTGGTGTTGGGGCCGAGGAGGCGGAGCCCGGAGCGGCGTACGGCGGCGGCGAGGCGTTCCTGCGCGGCGGCGCCGGCCTCGCCGGTCTCGGCGAAGCCGGAGGCGAAGGCGACCGCGAACCTCACCTTCGTCTCGGCGAGTTCCTCGATCACGGGCAGCGGGTCGGCGACGAGGAGGACGGCGAGGTCGACGGGTTCGGCGAGCGCGGAGACGGACGGCACGCAGTCGATCCCGAACACGCTCGTACGGGTCGGGTGCACGGGCACGAGCCGGGCACCGACCCGCTCGGCCCAGGCGAGCAGCTGCCGGGTGATGCCGGTGTTGGGCCGTCCCTCGGCGTCGGAGGCGCCGATCACCGCGACGGACTCGGGCCGGAAGAACCGGTCGAGGTCGGGCACGGGCGCGTGCAGCGGCCGCCCGCTGACGTCGACGTCGCCGGGGGCGACGGTGACGCCGTGCACGACGACCGGCGGCGCTTCGCCGCAGGCGACCACGCGGGCGCGGAGATCGGTGGTGAAGGTGCCGTGTGTCGATCCAAGCATGTGTGTGTCGCCCGCCCTTCACCCGTCCGTATACACCTGACACTTAGTCAGATTACAGAACTGACGGCCTGTCAGGAATGGGTGTGCGGAGGTCTGTGGTGGATCGGGGCCTCCGGCGGGTGGAGGGGGCGGGCGGACCGGGGTCTCCGGCGGGTGGAGGGGCGGGGCGGATCGGGGCCTCCGGCGGCCGACGGTCCGTCGCGGAACCGGTTCTTCAAAGTCGTACAACCCTTCGGCGGGGACGCGGGTCTCACCCCCCAGACGACACGCGTGGGACGTCGTACGACTACTGCCATGGGAGATCACTTGACCCGCTCCACCCGCACCCGGGGCAGCCGCCGCGCCCTCGGCACCGCCCTGGCCGTCCTCGCCTCCTCCGCCGCGCTCACCGCGGTCACGACGGCGCCCGCCCAGGCCGCCGAGGGCACGCCGAAGCCGCGGGTGGTCTTCACGGAGTACAAGGACGTCGACGGCGTCCGCCACAGCAGCATCGTCACGGTCAACACCGACGGCAGCGACCGCCGCGTCCTGGTGCCCACCGGCACGAGCCTTCCCCAGGCGGAGATCACCGGCGTCACGTACTCGCCCGACGGTCTGCGCATGGCCTTCATCAGCAACGACGGCTACGCCGACATCTGGGTCGCGGACGCCGACGGCAAGAACGCCCGCCCGGTCCGCATGGATGTCAACGAGGCCGACGGCTGGCTCGACAGCCTCGACTGGACGCCCGACGGCAAGCAGCTCTACCTGAGCTTCCGCGCCAAGCCGGGCCACGACCGCCTGCGCATCATGCGGATCGACGTCGACGGCACCGACCTCGGCTACGTCTTCCCCACCCCCGAGCAGACCTGGGACACCCAGGTCGACGTGGCCTGGGACGGGCGCATCACCTTCCTGCGCGGCAGCACCGTCCACCTCTGGGACCCGCGCACGGGCGAGGCCCCGCAGCCCGTCACCCAGGGACTGCACCCGACGTTCTCGCCGGACGGCTCGCGGATCGCCTTCGCGGCCTTCGTCGACGGCTCGTACGACGTGCGCGCCCGCGTCCTGGACGGCGGGACCGAGTACGCGCTCACCAAGGGCCGGGGCGTCCTGTTCCCCGAGTGGTCCCCCGAAGGCTCCCAGGTCGCGTACCTCTCCGGCGGTACGAACCAGGCGGCCACCGTCAGCGGCGCCACCGCGCCCGGCACCACTCCCCGGGTGCTCTCGGCCCCCGACACCACCGCCTCCGAGGTCTCCTGGGTCCCCCCGCGCGGCTGGAACCCCCACGGCACCTTCCGCCACGACTACACCGGCGACGGACACTCCGACGTCCTCGCCTTCAACGCCGCGGGCGAGCTCTACCGCTACGAGGGCACCGGCATGGGCGTCCTCGAACCCGGCCGCAAGTTCGGCTGGGGCTGGAAGGGCCACCGCTTCACCGCCGCCGGCGACCTCAACGCCGACGGCCGGCCCGACGCGATCGTCCAGGACCCCGACGGCGGCCTCTGGCGGCTCGACGGGAGCGACTACTACGGCGACCTCGTGAACAAGGTGAGGATCGGCGTCGGCTGGAAGGACCTCAGGCTCACCGGCGTCGGCGACCTGACCAACGACGGCTTCCCGGACGTCCTCGCCATCGACCCCGCCGGCATCCTCTGGAGGTACGAGGGAGATGGCCACGGCGGCCTCCGGGCCCGCGTGAAGGCCGGGTGGGGCTACGAGGGCTACCGCCTGACGGGCGTCGGCGCGCTCACGGCGAACGGCTACCAGAACTACCTCGGCCAGGCCCCGAACGGCGACCTCTACCGCTACGAGCGGGGCGGCCGCTACAAGATCGGCTGGGGTTGGAAGAACCTGACCCTGACCGGTGTGGGGGACCTGGGCAACGACGGGATCCCCGACGTCCTCGCCCGCGACACCGCCGGAGTCCTGTGGCGCTACGACGGCGACGGCAAGGGCGGCCTCAAGAGCCGGGTCAAGATCGGCTGGGGCTGGAACGGCCTCAACGCCTTCTGACCCGGCCCACGATCTGATCCCGCACCCCGTCGGGATCAGCCGGTGCCCCGTCCCCTCCCCGTGGGGGGCGGGGCACCGTCATACGAGCTCCCGGCCGTTGCGCCGTGCTGTGCCGTGCGACCGCGCGATCCGACGCGCGATCCGCTCCGCGTCCCTCGCCAGCTCGCGGAACATCCCGCTGATCGGGTTCGTGAACCCCGTGAAGTACAGCCCGGGCGCCTCCCGCGGGCTCCGCGCCCCGTGCGTCACCGGCAGCCCGCGCTCGTCGAGCACGTCCAGGTGTCCGAGGAGGGCTTCGAGGGCGCGCCGGTAGCCGGTCGCCGCGATCACCGCGTCCGGGGCGATCCGGCTGCCGTCCGCGAGGACCACCTCGCCGTCCTCGAAGCCCTCCACGGCGGCGACGATCTCGACCTTCCCCGCGCGTACGGCGTCGATCAGGCCGACGTCCTGCACCGGGATCGCGCCCTCCCGCTGCCGGGTGGCGAGTCCCTTGTCCGGCCGGGGCAGCCCGTACGCCGAGAGGTCCGGCGCGGCGAACCGGGCGAGCAGCGCTCCCATCCGGTCGACCAGGAACACCGGCAGCCGCCGCACCAGGATGCCGGAGCGCTGGGCGGGCCACCCGAGGGTCGTGCGGCGCACGATGTGCGGGACGGTCCGCACCGCGAGCCGCACCCGGGCGGCCCCGCCCCCGGCGAGGTCGGCGGCTATCTCGGCGCCGGTGTTGCCGACGCCCACGACGAGGACGTCCTTCCCCTCGTACGGCCCCGGCGCCCGGTACGCGCGCGCGTGCGTGAGCCGGCCGCCGTACTCGTGGAGGCCGGGCCACTCGGGCAGGTGCGGGGTGTGGTTGTAGCCGGTGGCCACCACGACCGCGCGCCCGGTGAGCAGGCGCCCGCCGGTGGCGTGCAGGACCCAGTCCGCGCCGGAGCGCTCGATCCGGTGGACCTCGACCCCGGTGACGACCTCCAGCTCGTGCTTCTCCGCGTAGGTCTCCAGGTAGCGGACGACGTCGGCGCGGGCGACCCAGCGGCCGAAGGAGCGGGGCATCTTCAGACCGGGGAGCGCGGAGAGCCGCCGGGTGGTGTGCAGCCGCAGCCGGTCGTAGTGCGCGCGCCAGGAGGCGCCGACGGCGTCGGACTTCTCCAGGACGACGGCCCGGACGCCCCGCGCGTGCAGCGCGGCGGCGACGGCGAGCCCGCCGGGTCCGCCGCCGATGACGTACACGGGGTGGAGGGGAGGTGCAGGGGGGGTGGTGACCATGAATGCTGAGCGTAATGACGTGTACACGCAGTGGGTCTCGGTCCAAGAGGGATTTCGGTTGCGAAACGGTCACGTGCACCTGCCCCTTGCGGCAGGGCCTCGGTCTGCGCTGAACTGACGTACCGTCAGATCCCGGATCCACTCGTCGAGAGGACGCGCATGCAGACCGTCTGGCTCACCGGCGCCGAATGGCTCGCCGTCCTCCGCATAGGCCTCGGCCTGTGGTGGCTGGAGAGCTGGCGCCACAAGGACAAGAAGGGCTGGTTCGAGCGCGGCACCGGCATCGCCTGGGCGGCGGACGTGGCCGACAAGCACAGGTGGGCGGCCGTGAAGAGCGGCTTCGACACCGTCGTCGCCCCGCGCCCCAAGCTCATGGCGTACGTCGTCGTCTACGCCGAACTCGCCCTGGGCCTCGGCCTGATCGGCGGCTTCCTCACCCCGGTCGCCCTGGTCGGCGGCCTCCTCCTCAACCTCCTCTACCTCGTCCTCATGATCCACGACTGGGCCGAGCAGGGGCAGAACGCGATGATGGCGCTCATCTCCGTCGTCGCGCTCTTCGCCGTCTCCTGGCAGGCCTGGTCCCTCGACCACGCGATCGGACTCTTCTGATGACGGCCACACCGGACATCGATCCGTTCACCCGCCCCTACTGGGACGCCGCCGCCGAAGGGCGGCTGCTGCTTCGCCACTGCGCCGCCTGCGACCGCGCCCACCACTACCCGCGCGAGTTCTGCCCGTACTGCTGGAGCGAGGACGTCCGCTGGGAGCGGGCGAGCGGCCGCGCCACCCTCTACACCTGGTCGGTCGTCCACCGGAACGACCTCCCGCCCTTCGGCGACCGCGTCCCGTACGTCGCGGCCGTCGTCGACCTCGCCGAGGGCCCGCGCATGATGACGGAGGTCGTGGGCGTGGCGGAGGAGGACCTCAGGATCGGGATGGAGCTGGAGGTCGCGTTCCGGCAGGAGGGCCCGGACGGGGACGTGACCGTCCCCGTCTTCGGCATCGGTCAGACGGGCGAGACGTTCCGCCAGAGCTGACGGAGGTCGCCCGGGTCGCAGGCGGCCGACATCATGAACGGGGGCCCGGCCATGATGCACTGGCCGGAACCCACGTTCTTGAACGTCCGCCCGTTGGCGGTCGTGGCCTGGATGCGCCACGACTGGTTGCTGGAGCCGTCGCAGGGGACCGCGGTGGCGCCTACCGTCCCGTTCGGGTCGAGACAGTGACCGCTCTGTCGGTTGACCAGCCGGAAGGTGCCGTTCGCGCCGGCCTGGTACGTCCAGCCGTACCAGACGGGCCTGGTGCCTTGCGCCGAACCGCAGTCGTAGGTGTTGGCGAAGACGCCGTAGCCCGCGTTGTACTCGCCCAGGCAACTGCCGTCGGACGCGTTCTTCAGGGAGTACGTCCCCGAGGGCGTCGAGCTGGTGGGCGGCGGGGGCGCGGGCGCGTTCGTCGTCGGCTTCGGGGCGGGGCGCGTCGTCGAGCCACCGGAGGAGCCGGAGCCGGAGCCGGAGCTTGAGCCGCCCGACGACGTGGAGGTGCTCGACCCGCCGCCCGTCACGGACCCGCCGCCGGACCCGCCGCCCGTCGCGGACCCGCCCCCGGCGGCACCGTCGCCGGACCCGCCGCCACCACCGGAGGAGCCCGCCGGTGGGGCCGCGGACCCGGCCGGCGTCTTGGCGGAGGGCTTCCCCGACGGCTTCCCCGAAGGCTTGGCGGACGGGTTGGCGGAAGGGCTCCCCGTCCCGCTCGACGGCGGTACGGAAGCGGGCTGCGAGGCCACCGAGGACGGCGACGCCTCCGGAGACGCGCCCAGCTTGCCGATCTCGTACGGACCGAGTGCGACGGTCAGGGTGGTGCCGGTCGCGACGACCACGGGCACGGCGAACATGACGAACCGGTTCCGCCGCCACCGAGGCGTGTCGGAGGCGGCCTGACCGGTGACGGCCAGGGGATCGGGCGAGGCGGTCGCGGGCTCCGGCCGGGCCTGCGGGGTCAGCGAGGCCGTGGCCACGTCCTGCGTCGGATCGGTCCGTTCCAGCTCCGCGAGCTGCTCGGCGGTGGGAGCACCGGCGGCGAAGACCGCCCGCTCGGCGATCCGCTCGGCGACGGCCGCCGGCCAGACGGCGCCCGCCGCGCCCTCCTCGGTGAGCGCGACCAGCTCGTCGGCCGTCGGCCGGTCCGCCGGATCCTTCGCGAGACACTTCTGTACGAGCTCCGCAAGCGCGGGATCGCCCTCGGTGAGGCGCCCGAAGTCGGGCTCGCCGTGGACGACGCGGTAGAGGAGGTCGGGCCCGGAACCGTCACCGAACGGGGGCCGCCCGTTCGCGGCGTACAGAAGCAGGCTGCCGAGCGCGAACACATCGGCGGCACCGGTCAGTCGCCGGTCGGCGACGGCCTGCTCGGGGGCCATGTAGGCGGGGGTGCCGATGACCATGCCGGTCTTGGTCAGCCGGCTCTGGTCGGCCGCGCGGGCCACGCCGAAGTCGATGAGCGAGAGGCCGCCTCCGGTCAGCATGACGTTGGACGGCTTGAGGTCGCGGTGCACCATGTCCGCGCCGTGCACGACGCGCAGCCCGGCCGCCGCCTCCCGCAGGAGCCGCCACAGGGCGCCGCCGGACAGCGGGCCGCCGTTGAGGCGGATGGCCTCGTTGAGGGTGATGCCGGGGATGAACTCGGTCGCGAACCACGGCGGCTTGGCCGTGCGGTCGCTCGCGAGGAGCTTGGTGTTGGCGCCGGCGGGCAGCCGGGCCAGGTTGTCGAGCTCGTGCCCGAAGTGGCTGAGGAAGTCGGCGTCCTCGGCGAGCACGGGAAGGACCCGCTTCACCGCCGCGAACTTCCCCGGCACGGCGCCGAGGTAGACCCGCCCCATCCCGCCGGACCCGAGCACGCCGAGCAGCCTGAACGCCCCGATCTGCCGCGGGTCGCCCGGCTCGAGGGGCATTGCCCCGCTGCCGCGCAAACTGTCCTGACCGGACCGGCCTTCCGATTCCCCCTGCATGGGCCACACAGTAGCCGAGCGGGTTTGTAACCTGAATGGGGCTCAAGTTCTTGTTGTGTAACTGTGGTTGGCGGAACGCATCGGCTACCGGTCCGGCTCCATCGGGAGCACGACCGCCTTCTTCCGCGCGGCAAGCCGGACGTCGTCCACGGGCTTCATCTCGCCCTGGTAGAGCTGCGCGTGACCGTCGTTCGTGGTGTCGGCCCAGGCGTGGGCGGCGAAGATGTACGTGCTTCCGTCCGCCGGCCGGTCGGGGCCGCCTTCGTCCAGTCCGTACGCGACCCGGACCGTCCCGTGCAGGTCGCCCCGCAGGGTGGAGGTGACCCCGACCCGGTAGACGTCCTGTGTCCACCCCTCGATGTCACGCTTCTCCTCGAACTCCGCCACGCGCCCGGTGAACACGTTCTCGGTGTGGGGTGCCGTCGTCCGTGCAACACTTCGCAACCGTCATGCTCCACTGCACCTCCCTCGCACGCCGGTTCGCGCCCCGGGCGGCGGGGTGCGAGGGCGGGGCGGGTGCTCGGGGTGGGCCGGCTTCGTGGACCCGTCCCCCGGACCGCCCTCCGAGAGGTCTTTCGCTCCTGGAGGTGGCAGGTCAAGGGTGGAGCGCAGCGGAGTCGGCGGAGCCGACGCGACGAAGGAGCGCCCTTGACGCGCCGCCGGAAGGAGCGACTCTCGGAAAGAGGGCGGTCCCACCAGAAGCCCACGAAGCACGTCCGCCCCGAGAGCCGGAGCGACGGCTCCCGTCACAGGGCCCAGGGCGCCGACAGCAGGTCGGTCACGCTGCGCCGGTCCCGACCCTCCGGCGCCTCCCCGGCCGCCTTCCCCAGCGCGACCATCGACACGATCGCCCATCCCGGCTTCGGATCCAGTTCCTTCGTCAGGCCCTCCATGTCGAAGGCCCGGAACTGGTGCGACGCCAGGCCCAGCGCCTCCGCCTGGAGGGTCATGTGCGCGATGGCCTGGCCGAGGTCGTAGTCCGCGAACTCCGAGTACTGCAGCTCCGTGTCGTCCACGTACCGCCGCGTCAGCGTGACCACCAGCAGCCCCGCGTCCGTCGCCCACCGTGCCGAGCTCGGCGCGAGGTGGCGCACCACCCGCTCGTGGTCCGGCTCGCCCGGCCTGCTCGCGAAGAAGCCCCACGGCTGGGAGTTCCCGGCGGACGGAGCCCACCGCGCGGCTTCGAGCAGCAGCCGCAGCGACTCGTCGTCGACGGCGGCCGACGCGTCGAACCGGTAGGGGCTGAACCGTCCCGCAAGCAGGGGATGTATACCGCCCGACGCTTCCCGATCACGTTGCATGTCCCGCTCCAACCGGCCACCGCACAGGCCTATTCCAATGCCCGGCTCGTGGCCCCTCCCGCACAACCATCCGGCACCGCCGACCGTCAAAGGCGTGAACCACCGAAGCAGATCAGAAGAATTCCTGGGGGGATTCGTGGCACGTAGGCACACTCGCATGGCCCTGGTGATCGCGACGGCTCTTGCCGTCGGTGTGGCCCCTGCCCTACTGGGTGGGGCCACGGCCGTCGCCGCGCCGGCCCCGGTCACCGCCTCGACCGCCTCGACCGGCACGGTCACCCAGCAGGGCGGCCCGCTGGTCGTGCCCTCGGGCGAGGAAGGGCCGGTGACCACGCGGGTCACGGTCCAGCTGTCGCATTACTCGGGCGGCACGATCAAGGCGCGGCTGCTCCTGCCGACGAAGCCGTACGAGGCCGGCAACGAGAATCCCGCGTATCGATGGGTGACCGCCACCTGCGCCGTCAACGGCGGTGCCTTCAAGGCCTGCGGCTGGGACAACTGGGACAACGTGGCCACGCTCCCGGAGGTCTCCACAAACGCCGGCCAGACGACCCTGACGTACGACATCCGCGTCGACGCCACCAGCATCGCCGCCTATCTCGGGGACGTCCCGGCCTACCTCGAAGTGAGCGACGAGACCGGGACCGTCACCGACCGCGGCCCCGTCGCCTTCCGGTTCGTCAAGGGCACCCCGGAGGCGCAGTACAGGACGACGGTCCTCGCCCGTGACAAGGCCGGTGTGCTCTGGCAGTACGAGAGTTCCGGCCGCGCCGACAAGCCCTTGAAGGCCCGTGAGCGCATCGGCGGCGGCTGGAACGTCTACACCTCGATCACGTCCCTCCTGCCCCGGTCGGCGGCCGGTCAGGGTGCTCTCGTGGCCCGCGACCGGGACGGGGTGCTCTGGTACTACGAGGGCTCCGGAAACCCGGACCAGCTGTTCAAGCCGCGCGTGCGGATCGGCGGCGGCTGGAACCAGTACACCGCCCTCGCCGGCAGGGACGGAGGTCTCGTGGCCAGGGACAAGGACGGCAGGCTCTGGGTCTACATGAGGAGCGGCTCGAACGACCCCACCCGGATGTTCATGACGCGCGGACTCGTGGGCACC
This sequence comes from Streptomyces sp. NPDC002463, assembly GCF_042889835.1. Lineage (NCBI taxonomy): Bacteria > Bacillati > Actinomycetota > Actinomycetes > Kitasatosporales > Streptomycetaceae > Streptomyces > Streptomyces sp. NPDC002463. The sequence continues at coordinate 871,458 of NZ_JBIARL010000001.1, read as the reverse complement.
GGCTGGAACACCTACAACCTGATCGCGAGCAGGGGCGACTACGAAGCCGTGGCGCGAGACGCGAGCGGCGTGCTCTGGTCGTACACCTACCGCAGCGGCGGAGGCGGCTACTACGAGGTGTACGCGCCGCGCACGCGCGTCGGCGGCGGCTGGAACGTCTACGACTCCGTCGTGTCGACGGGGGACCTCGACGGCAGCATCCTCGACTCCGGAACGAGCGACGACTTCCTCGCCCGCGACAAGGACGGCGGCCTGTGGTTCTACGCAGGCCGCGAGGCCGCCGCCGGCCCCGGCTCGACCCGCAGACAGATCGGCCACGGCTGGGGCATCTACGACGTGATCCTCTGAGCCTGAACCGGTCGCGACATTCGCGTGAAGCGGGGGCAACCCACACCCGCTCTCGCTGGTCACACAGGTGTCCGTGCCGGAGGCGAGGCCGCCTCCGGCACCACCCGAGAACCCCTGGGGGATCCGTGGCCCACATCCGTTCGACCCTGGTCATCGCGACCGCACTCGTTGCCGGAGTCGCCCCTGCCACCGTGGCGGCCGCCGCCGCTCCGGCCACGGCCGTGACCGCTCGGGCAGAGGCGACCCGGGCCGCGGAGATGGGCACCGCCGTCCAGGAAGGCGGCCCCCTGGTCGTGAGGCTCGGCGAGGGGGCACCTGTGACGACCCGCTTCACCGTCACCCTGCCCGCTTCCGTGACCGGCCGGCTGACCGCCGGCCTGGTGCTCGGGGACCTGCCGGGCCCCCTCGCCGGAGGCGACGGACTGCCCGGTGCCGAATGCTCGGTGAACGGCGACGCCTACCGACTCTGCGGCTGGGACTACGACACCCCCGAGTACCCGGACAGCTACGGCGACGGCTATGTCCTGTCCCTGCCGCCCACCGAGGCGGCACGGACCCTCACCTTCGACGTCAGGATCGACCCCGCTGATCCTGCGCCGATGGGCAAGCACTCCGGCATCCTGGAGATGAAGGACGCGAGCGGGAAGGTGGTGGCGACCGGTGCCGCCGCCGTGAACTTCGTCCTGGGCACTCCCGAGGCGTACCGGCGCACGACGGTGCACGCCCGTGACAAGGCCGGTGTGCTCTGGCAGTACGAGAGCACCGCCGACCCGGCCCGCCCGTTCAAGCCGCGCACGCGGGTCGGCGGCGGCTGGAACGTGTACACCGCGATCACCAAGATCGGCACCACGAACGCGGCGGGCGAGGGCGACCTGGTGGCCCGGGACAAGGACGGCGTGCTCTGGTACTACGAGGGCTCCGGCGACCCGGCCCGCCCGTTCGAGCCGCGCGTGCGGGTGGGCGGCGGCTGGAACGTGTACACCTCGATCTCCTCCGGTGGCCGGGGGCTGATCGCCCGTGACCGCGACGGAGTCCTCTGGCACTACGCCGACGACTACTGGCACACCAACGGCCCGTTCAAGCCGCGCGTACGCGTCGGCGGCGGCTGGAACGCCTACAACCTGATCAGTGCCATCGGCTACGAGGTCGTGGCGCGCGATGGTGCCGGAGTGCTCTGGTCGTACGCGTCCAAGGACCCGAACGAGTGGTCGGAGAGTGCCCCGTTCAAGCCGCGCGTGCGGGTCGGCGGCGGGTGGAACACGTACGACACGGTCAGGCGCACCGGCGACATCGACGGCTGGAGCGACAGCGACGGCATCGCCCGTGACAAGGCCGGCTACCTCTGGCTCTACAAGGACGCCCCGACCGCCGCGCGCCGCCGGATCGGCCACGGCTGGGACATCTACGACGTGATCATCTGACCCAGAGCCGCCACGATGTGCGGCGCGGCCTCCGCGAGGGTCGGGAAGTGGCGGTGGGCGTCCGGGTGCGGCGCCGGGGTGTTGACGGTCCAGACCGTCATCCCGGCGTCCAGCCCCGACCGCACGCCCGACGGCGCGTCCTCGATCACGAGGCACTCCGCCGGGTCCGCGCCCAGCTTCTCGGCGGCGGTGAGGTACGGGACGGGCGACGGCTTCCCCTCCGCGACCGAGGCCGCGTCGACGATGAGCCCCGGGAAGCGGAGGCCGGTCCGCTCGAACCGGCCCCGCACCCGGTGCTCGTAGTTCGACGTCACGAGCGCCCACCGGTCCGCCGGGAGGCCGGCGAGCAGCTCCGCCGCCCCCTCGAAGGCCGCGTACGTACCCGTACGGACGTCCTCGTCCTCCAGCGCGTGCAGGAGGGCGAGGCACTCGTCCGGGTCGGCGCCGGGGACGACGGCCGCGAAGGTCTCCACCGGGCGGGTCCGCAGCGCCGTGGCGTACACCTCGGCACCGTCGAGCCCGTACCGCGCGGCCCACGCGTGCCAGACGCGCCGCTGGTTCTCGACGGCGTCCATGAGGGTGCCGTCGACGTCGAAGAGAACGAACTTGAGGGAGGTCACGCCCAGGATGCTACGTCCAGGCCTGGCACGGTTGTTCGCTGCGCAGCAGCTCCGCGACGGGGACCGGGGGCCCGTGCCACCTACGCGGAGCCGGCGCGTCAGAAGACCTTGACGAAGTCCCTGACGTAGATCAAGCCCATGCCCGGGTTGTTGTTCGCGAAGGGGGCTCGGTAGTCCCCCGTGCCCCTGTAGATCTCCACGATGTCGTCGGTGGTGCCCTTGTGGTTCACCGCGATCAGGTCGGCACGCCCGTCCTTGTCGGCGTCGCCGATGCCGACGAGGTCGGTGTACTGGTTCCAGCCCGCGCTGACGCGGGTGCGGGGTGCGAAGGTGCCGTCGCCCTTGCCGAGGTAGAGCCAGAGGACGCCGGCGTTGTCGCGGGCGACGAGGTCGCCGGCCGGGCCGCCGGCGAGGTTGCCGGTGGCGGTGAGCTGGTTGTAGACGCCCCAGCCACCGCCGATCTTCGTGCGCGGGGCGAAGGGCGCCTGCTCGTTGCCGGTGGCCCGGTAGAGCCAGAGGACGCCGGACTTGTCGGTGGCCAGGAGGTCGGGGCGGCCGTCGCCCGTGAGGTCGCTGCCGGCGGTGAGCTTGTCGTAGATCTGCCAGCCGCCGCCCACCTTGGTCCGGGGCGCGAGGGCCTGTCCGGTGCCCCGGTAGTACCAGAGGACGCCCGTCCGGTCCCGGCCGAGCAGGTCGGCGTAGGCGGAGCCGGCCAGGTTTCCCGGGGCGACGATCCGGTCGTACGTGTTCCAGCCGCCGCCACGGTCGGTCCGCTCCCACGGGCCTTGATGGCGATTGTCGAACATCTGCCGGACGTCGAGGGAGGAGAGCCGTCCCGCGCTGTTCGTGAGGAGAAGGTCGGGGGAGCCGCTGTCGGAGTAGTCGTGGGGATGCGGCTTGCCGACGACCTTGAGGGTGCCGGATCGTTCCACCGCCGGACCGATGCCGTTCCAGGGAGTCGCCGTCATCTTCCAGGTGTACGTGCCGTGGTAGGCGGCGACGGCGTTGTCGAACTGGCCGGTCCAGTCCATGGCGACATGGTCGAGCGAGTAGAGGTCGTCGGCGAAGGCGGTCCAACGCCTGCCGGACGCTTCGTGGGTGAGCACGAGCCGCACATCCGCGCCCCACCTCCCGAACTGCCAGGAGAACCGCGCCTTGGAGCCGGCCGTGCCGAAGTCGACGGATGTGGGGGTCTCCTCATCCACCAGAGTGAGCGCGGTGGGCCTGCCCAGGCTCGCCACGAGTGTGGCGGCGGGGAGGCCGTCCGGCCCTGTGTCGATCCGGTAGATGCCCTCGCCCTGCTCGATCGTGCCGCCCTGCACGAGGAGCTCGGTGTCCGACTGGCTGCGGATGGTGTCGACGACGTCGAGGACCTTGACCGTCTGCCCGGTCGTCAGCGAGCGGAGCGTCAGCCCGTAGAGAGGGTTGGGGTGGCGCTGCAGGAAATCAGCCCTTGTCGTCTCGGCGTATGCCAGCCAGTCGTCGCCCATCAACTCGGCCTGGAGGAACTGCCCGTAGCCGATGGGAATGCGTGTGGAACCGGACTCGCCCCGCCGGGCCACCTCCAGGGCCACCGCCCCGGTGACGTCCGGGTCCTCGACCCAGGCCAGGTGCGTGGCGGACAGGGTGACATCGGTCCCCCAGCCGGCTCGTGCTGCGTGACGCTCCTCCACGACCTCGGCGGTGGCGACGTCCACGACGGCCGTGCGCCAGTCGGCCGCGTTGCCCTCGGGCACGTAGTACAGGAGGGACAGGGTGCCGGGCGAGTCCACCTGGCTGGAGAGGGAACGGGCGACCACGTCCGCGGGCAGGCCGGATATCGGCCGGTCGACGATCGTGCCGTCCGGCTTGCCGACGAGGTGGACGTCCCGGCCGTCGCCGCCGTCGTCCCTGGGGACGCTCACGACGAGGGTGCTGCCGACGAGGTCCATGAGGGTGGCGCCCGCGCCGAGGTAGCCGATGTCGATGGTCACGGGGGAGGAGGCCCCGGACATGTCGTACACGGTGTGGGTGGTTCCGGCGGAGGCCACGACGGTGTCCGCGCGGACGGTGCCCCTGGAGCCCGCGGGCAGCGCGGTCGTGACGCCGTCCGCGTACCGGGTCCAGGAGAAGCCGCCGTCGTTGTGGCGGGTGAGGAACCCGGACGGGCCGTTGCCGACCAGCTGGGAGTCCGGCGGCAGGGTGGGCGCGGGGGCGGCCGCCGCGACGGACGCCGTCGCCGGGCGCGGGGCGGTCGCCGCGACGGCGGGCGAGGCGAGGACGCCGGCGGTGACGGCGAGGGCTACCGCTACGGCGAGCCGGTGCCGGGCGTGGTTGATGAGGTTCAAGGGTCTGCTTTCTCTGCTGGTCCGCGGACCGGTCAGAAAACGGTGGTGAATCCACTGCCGTTCTGGATCAGCTGGTAAGGCCCGAACGGGGCCCTCCAGTTGCCGGTGCCCTGGTAGCGGTAGGCATAGCCGCCGACTCTGGTGGTGACGAGGAGGTCGGGGCGGCCGTCCCGGTCGATGTCGCCGATGCCGACGATGTTCGCGTACGAGCCCCAACCGCCTCCGATGCGGGTGCGGGGTGCGAAGGTGCCGTCGCCCTTGCCGAGGTAGAGCCAGAGGACGCCGGCGGTGTCGCGGGCGACGAGGTCTCCGGCGGGCCCTCCGCCGATGTCGCCGGTGGCGGTGAGGTTGTTGTAGACGGTCCAGCCGCCGCCGATGCGCTTGCGCGGGGCGAAGGGCTTCGTCGCGTCACCGGTGGACTTGTAGAACCACAGGGTGCCGGCCGTATCGGCGGCGACGAGGTCCGTACGGCCGTCGCCGTCCAGGTCGCTGCCGCCCGTGATCTGGCGGTAGACCTGCCAGCCGCCGCCGATGCGGACGCGGGGCGCCAGGGCGTGGCCGGCGCCCTGGTGGAGCCAGAGGACGCCGTCCGCGTCGCGGGTGACGAGGTCGGAGTGAGGGGATCCGGCGACGTCTCCGGGGCTGACGAGACGGTCGTAGACGCCCCAGGGGGTGCCCAGGGGTGACTTGGCGGGGTGGCGGACCGTCTCCCCGAAGAACTGGCTGCCGTCCAGGTGGAACAGCTGCCCCCGCTCCTCGACCAGCGGGTCCGGCACCCCGTTGTCGTTGAAGTCGTGCTGGACGGTCTTCCGGTCGATCCGGAGCGTGCCGGTCCGAGTGAGGGCGGGGCCGATGCCGTTGGACGGCTCCGCCGTCATGCGCCAGGTGTACGTGCCGTTGTAGGCGGCGATGCCGTCGGGGAACAGCCCGTTCCAGCGCGCGGTGTAGGTGCCGTTGGAGGGGTAGCCCCAGTCCTTCCACAGCACCTTCCCGGTCGCGGTGTGGACGAGTTCGACCTGCACGCTCGCGCTGCTTCTGCTGAAGGTCCAGGTCAGCGGTACGGGGTCGGGGGCGTGGTCGAGGTCGATCGCCTCGGGGACGTTCTGGCCCAGCAGTTCGAGCGAGGTCGGCCTGCCCGTGCTCGCCACGAGCTCGGTGACCGGACGGCCGTCCTGCCCGAGCGTGATCCGGTACAGGCCCTCGCCCTCGGCGACGGTTCCGCCCCGCACCAGCTGGGTGCCGTCGGGGCCCGGGACGGCGCTCGTCAGGTGGTCCAGGAGCTTGACCGTCTCACCGGACGTCAAGGACTGGGCGGTCAGGGCGTACAGGGGCTTCGGCTGGAGCGCCTGGTAGCCGCCAGGCTGTCCGTACAGCAGCCAGTCACCGGCCAGCTCGATGGACAGGTTGCCGGACTGACCCAGGTGGACGCGCTTCGTCTCGTTGGTGTCGCGGCGGACCACGACCACGTCCGTCGTGTTGTAGGTGGGCCGCTCGATCCAGGCGATGTGGGTGGCGGACAGGGCGACGTCGCCGTCGTAGTTCCCGGCCGGCTGCGTCTCGTACTGCTCCACGACCGCGTGCTTCTCGACGTCGACCACGGCGATGTGGGTGCCCGGCGATCCGTCGTACACGTCCGCGTACCGGACGAGGAGGATGCCGGGCTGGTCCACGGTGAGACGCCTGATGACGGCGGTCTCGGGCAGACCGGTCACCTTGTCGTCGACGAGGGTGCCGTTGGCTCTGCCGATGAGGTGGACTTCGCTGCCTCCGGCCGCGGTGGCCTTCGTGGTGACGAGGGTGGACGGCCCGATGGCCCTCCCCGCGCGGTAGCCGTCACCGACGAGACCGACGTCGATCGTCACGGGCGCGGCTTCGGACGCCATGTCGCGAAGGGTGTGGACGGACCCGTCGACCGTCGTGAGGACGTCGGTCCGCCCGGGCGGCGCGAAGGTCCCGGAGGGCAGGGCGGTGGTGGAGCCGTCCGCGTACCGCGTCCACTCGTACGTCGTCCTGCCGTCGACGGTTCGGCCGGCGAGGAAGCCGGTACGGCCCGCTCCGGCGATGAACGCCCCGTCCGGGAACGGCAGGACGTCCTGCTCCGCCGACTGCCCGGCGGCGGCCGCCACGGCCCCGGTCGTCGTCGCCGACGCGGCGGCGGCCGTGGCCGTGGCGCCCGCCGTGACGGCGAGGGCGATCGCGACGGCCGTCGCGAGGTGGGGCCGGGATGTGCGTGCTCGGGACAAAGCGGTGGTCCTCCCCCAGAGGTGCGGGCGTGGGGATGTCTCCCCACGCCCGCAGGACCCCCGACAACACCGAATGGTTGTACGGCCGTTCCGGAAACTTTGTGGTTCCCCGGGACCGGTCAGAAGAGGGTCGCCGGCACCGTGGTGAGGGCGTCCGGCGTTTCGAGCCCGATCCGGCCCGAGAGCGGCGCCTGCCAGTCCCCGGTGCCCCGGTAGAGCGCGAGGCTCTCGCGGCGGCCGCCCATGACCCCGTTGACGACCACGTCGGCGCGGCCGTCGCGGTCGGCGTCACCGATGCCGACGATCTCGCCGTACCGGTCCCAGCCGCCGCCGATCCGTGTGCGGGCGGCGAAGGTGCCGTCGCCCTTGCCGAGGTAGAGCCAGAGGACGCCGGCCGTGTCGCGGGCGACGAGGTCACCGGCCCTGCCGCCGGCGATGTCGCCGGTGGCGGTGATCTTGTTGTAGACGCCCCAGCCGTGACCGATCCTGACGCGCGGGGCGAAGGGCGCCGACGTGTTGCCCGTGCCCTTGTAGAGCCACAGGTCGCCGGCCTTGTCCGTGGCGACCAGGTCGGGGCGGCCGTCGCTGGTGAGGTCGCTGCCGCCCGTGAGCCGGTTGTAGATCTGCCAGCCGCCGCCGATCTTCGTGCGCGGCGAGAAGCCCTTTCCGGTGCCGCTGTGCAGCCACAGGGCGCCGCTCCTGTCGCGGGCGACGACGTCGGCGTGCGTGGCCCCGGCGACGTTCCCGGGCGTGACGATCTGGTCGTACGCGTCCCAGCCGGTGCCGAGGACCGTCTTCTCCAGGGGGGTCGAGAAGCCGCCGAACCACAGCGTCCGGCGCCCGTCGACGGCGAACAGCGTGCCGCCGCTCCGGTAGAGCAGGTCGGGGGAGCCGCTGTCCGAGAAGTCGTGCGGGTGAGGCTTGCTCGCGACGGTGAGCGTGCCGGTCCGGACCACGGCGGGGCCGATGCCGTTGGCGGGCGTCGCCGTCACCTTCCAGATGTACACGCCGTTGGGGGCGGCGGTGAAGTCGCTGAGCAGGCCCTTCCAGGTCGCTCCGGCGTACCACGACTCCCCGTACTGGTACGAGGTCCACCGCTTCCCCGACGCGGGGTGGGTCAGCTCGACGTACGACTTGACGAGGCCGCCCCGGTTGAGCTTCCACAGCAGGCTCGTGTCGCCGCTCTCCGTGCTGAAGTCGATGGTGGCGGGGACCCGCTGCTCCACGATGTCGAGCGCGGTGGGCACGCCGGTGCTCGCGACGAGCGTGGCGGCCGGGGTGCCGTCCGGGTCGGGGGCGATCCGGTAGAGGCCCTCGCCCTTCTCGATCGTGCCGCCCAGAGCCAGCTGCTCGCCGCCGGCGCCGCCGCGCAGGGAGTCCACGCTGTCGAGCAGCTTGACCGTCCGTCCGTCCTTCAGCGAGCGGGCGGTGAGGGAGTACAGGGGGTTGGGGCTGTCGGCCTTGGCGCCCCCCGGCACTGCGTACGTCACCCAGTCGTCGCCCACCGATTCGAGCGCGAGCGAGGCTCCGTAGCCCAGGAAGGTCCGCGAGACCTCGGGCTCCCCCCGTCGCGCCACCGCGAGGGTGATCGCGCCGGTGGTCGGGTTCCGCTCGGTCCAGGCCAGGTGGGTGGCGGACGCGGTGGCGTCGGCGTCGGCCTGGGCCGCCGGAGTGGGGCGGTCCTCCACGACCTTCGCGGTCGCGGTGTCGACGAGGGCCACTCGGCGGCCGGACACTCCGTCCACCGTTCCGCTGTAAAGGACGATGACGGTGTCGGGCGAGGTCATGTTGACCCAGTGGAAGACCGCGTCGGCGGGCAGACCGGGGACTGTCCGGTCCACGAGCGTGCCTTCGGGCTTGCCGAGGAGGTGGAGGTCGGTGCCACCGCCGGTGCGCGGGGCCGACATCACCAGGGTGCTTCCGGCGAGCCGGTGGAAGGTGGCGGAGGAGCCGAGAGCGCTCGTGTCGATCACGACGGGGTCGGCGCCGGTCGCCATGTCGTACAGCTTCCGGACGCTTCCCTCCGTCTTCATCACGATGTCCGTCTGGACGCCGCCCCAGTACTCGCCCGCCGGCAGCGTCGTCGTCACCCCGTCCGCGTACCGCGTCCAGCGGTGGACCATGCCCGATGCCTCGTACACGCGCGTCAGGAAGCCCGACGGGCCGTTGCCGCCCACCCGGGAGCCGGGCTGCAGCGTGAGCACTTCCTGCTGCTCGGCCGCCTGGACGGCCGGCGGAGCCGCCACGGCCGGGGCGGCCGTCAGGGTGCCCGTCGTGACGGCGAGGGCGGCGGTGACGGCCAAGGCGAGCCGGCGGCGCGGGGGACGGGCGTGGGGCACGGGAGGCTCTCTCTCCAAGGGTACGGGCGCGGCGGAATCCGCCACGCCCGTACCCGACTCACGAGGAGATCGAAAGGTTGTACGCGATCAGAAGATGATCAGAAGATCGCGTTGAACCGGGCCGCGTCCGAGTGGACGCCCGTGAAGGACGCCGGCTGGAACGGGGCCGTCGCGTTGCCCGTGCCCGCGTACAGGCGGGAGCCGGCGGCGCCGACCGCGTACAGGTCGTTGAGGCCGTCGCGGTCGAAGTCGCCGGCGCCGACGAGGGAGGTGTACGCGCCCCAGCCGGAGCCGATCCTGGTCCGGGCGGAGAAGGTGCCCGCGCCCGTGCCCTGGTACAGCCAGAGGACGCCCGCGGTGTCGCGGGCGACGAGGTCGCCGGCGGTGCCGCCGGCGATGTTGCCGGTGGCGGTGATCTGGTTGTAGACGCCCCAGCCGCCGCCGACCCGGACGCGGGTCGCGTAGGGCGCCGCCCAGTTGCCGGTGCCCTTGTAGAGCCAGAGGACGCCGGAGGTGTCGGTGGCGAGGAGGTCGGGGCGGCCGTCGCCGTTCAGGTCGCTGCCGCCGGTGATCTTGTTGTACGCGTTCCAGCCGGAGCCGATCTTCGTACGCGTCGCGAACGTGCCGTCGCCCTTGCCGAGGTACTCCCAGAGGACGCCGGAGGCGTCGCGGGCGACGAGGTCGGCGGCGGAGGCGCCCGCGATGTTGCCGACGGCCTCCAGCTGGTTGTAGATCTGCCAGCCGGTGCCGATCTGCACGCGCTCGTTCGAGTAGACCTCCTGCGAGGACGTCACCTTGACGGTGTCGTCGCGGAAGAGGCGGCCGGAGGAGTCGCGGGCCAGGAGGTCCGCGCTGCCGTTGTTCGTGTAGTCGTGCAGGCCGGCCTTGCGCAGCACCTTGAACGTGCCCGTCTTCACCAGGTCGGGGCCTACGCCGTTGAGCGGCTTGGCCTTGAACTCCCAGGTGTAGTCGCCGCTCGGCGCGAAGCCGGCCATGCCGCCGGGGGCCGGGGCGAGCAGGCCGTTCCAGTTGAAGGTGACGACGCCGGTGTCGCGGACCGCGCCGTCGTAGCCGGACCAGGTCAGCTGGGTGGTCTTGCCGGTGGCGGTGTGCCGCAGGGTCACCGTGCCCTGGGCGTTGGACCGGTTCAGGGCCCAGGAGAAGGCGGCGTTGCCGCCGTTCGCGTCGAGGTCGACCGTGGCCGGGACGTTCGGCGTCGAGGCGAAGGCGAGCTCCGTCTTCTTGCCGGCCGTCGAGACGAGGGTGGCCTCCGGGATGCCGTCCACGCCGATCGCGATCCGGTAGACGCCCTCGCCGCCGCCCGCCACCGAGCCGCCGCGCACGAGCTGCGAACCATTGGGGGCCGAGGTCATGCTGTCGACGTGGTCGAGGAGCGTGACCGTGATGGACGGGTTGCTCAGGGAGCGGGCGACCAGCGGGAACTGGGAGGAGGTGTACGTGGCGGTGCCGCCGCCCTCCTCGGTCGTCACGGCCCAGCCGCCCACGATCGCGGCGTCGAGCCGGGTGCCGGGGTAGGTGGCGCCCAGCGGGACCGTCGTCCGCTGTCCCCCCTCGCCGCGCGGCACGGTCACGAGCTCGGCGGTGGTGTCGGTCGGCTTGGACACCCAGGCGACCTGGGTGGCCGTCAGGTAGATGCCGTTCCGCGGCGGCCGCGTGCCGACGGGGACGGTCTGCGTGATCGTGCCGGTGGCGAGCTCGACGGTGGCGAGGAAGTACTCGGTCTCTTCGTTGAGGCCCGTCTGGTACTGGATCAGTGCCGTGTCCGGGGTGGTGGCCGCGACCCGCAGGTTGTGCGCCAGGACCGGCAGCGCCAGGTCGCGGGTGACCGGCGAGGTGGACCCGCCGGCCGGACGGGTCATGAGGAACGCGTCGAGCGCGTTCACGCGGCTGCGGTCGTAGTACGCCATGACCAGGGTCTCGCCGGCCACGCCCGCGAGGGCGTAGTTCCCGTCGCCGTACGTCAGACCGATCGGCGCGGCGTCCGGGTGGGCCATGTCGAGCAGGCGGTAGCGGGTCTCGGTCGGCTTGTGCGCCACGACGAAGTCCGAGCGCCCGCCGTCGTACACGTAGGCGGGGTCCAGGGCCTTGGTCGTGCCGTCCGCGAAGCTCGTCCAGTAGTACGTGTTCACGAAGTTGGAGCTGGTCCGGCGGGTGAGGTAGCCGGTGCTGCCCGCGCTGACGAGGTGGGCGTCGTCGGCGATGACGCCGACGGTGTCGGCGGCCTCGACCGGGGCCTGGATGGCCGCGGGGGCCGCCGTGGCCGGGGTGGTGACGGTGAGGGCCGCGCCCGCCGTGACGGCGAGGACGGCGGTCACGGCGGCGGCGAGCCGGCGCGGGGAGGTACGGGTGTGCACGTGATCGGTCCTTCGTGAGGAGGGGGAAGGAACGGGGCGCGCCGTCGGCGGCGCGCCCCGGTGCAGCAGGTCGTACGGGTACGCGGGTGAGCGGGTCGTACGGGTCAGGAGACGCTGTTGAACTTCGTGCCCTCGCCCGCGTACAGGTTGGTCGTCTGGCGGCTGAACGGCGCCGAGTACGAGCCCGTGGAGCGGTAGACGTACGTGCCGCCCGCCCCGTACGCGATCAGGTCGGGGCGGCCGTCGTTGGTGACGTCACCGGCGCCGACGAGCTGCGAGAAGGACCCCCAGCCGGAACCGATCTTCGTCCGGGCGGCGAAGGTGCCGTCGCCCCGGCCGAGGTACAGCCAGAGGACGCCCGCGGTGTCGCGGGCGACGAGGTCGCCGGCGGTGCCGCCGGCGATGTTGCCGGTGGCGGTGATCTGGTTGTAGGCGCCCCAGCCGCCGCCGACGCGGACGCGCGCGGCGAAGGGGGCGGTGGCGGAGCCGGTGCCCTTGTAGAACCACAGGACGCCGGAGACGTCGGTGGCGAGGAGGTCGGAGCGGCCGTCGTTGTTGAGGTCGGAGCCGCCGGCGAGCTGCTTGTAGCCGCCCCAGCCGCCGCCGATCTTCACGCGCGGGGCGAGGGTGCCGTCGCCCTTGCCGAGGTAGTGGTAGAGGTAGCCGGAGCCGTCCAGGGCGATGTAGTCGCCGTGGGCGGAGCCCGCGATGTCGCCGACGGCCTCGATCTGCTTGTAGATCTGCCAGCCCGTGCCGATCTTCGTCCGGCGGGCGGTCTTGGCCTGGCCGCCGACCGGCCAGTCGAAGAGGTCGTCGCGCCACAGGTTGCCCGTGGCGTCCCGGGCGATGACGTCGGTCGAGCCGTTGTTGTTGAGGTCGTGCGCGTTGGCCTGGCGCTGGACCTGGAAGGTGCCCGAGAGGCTCGTCGAGCCGCCGATGCCGTCGGTGGGGACGGCGGTGGCCTTCCAGGCGTAGGTGCCGTTGGGGGCGCTGACGCCGTCGAGGAGGCCGTCCCAGACGAAGGTGAGGCGCTCGCCCGGGGCGGTCGCGGTCAGGCGCTTGGTGAGCTTCTTGCCGGTGCCGACGTGCGTGAGCGTGACATCGACGGCGGCGTTGCCGCGCGACAGGGTCCAGGACAGGGACGGCGTGGAGCCGGCCTTCTCCAGGTCGATGACCGAGGGGACCGAGGAGTCGGTGAACTGCACGCTCATGGCCCGGCCGGTGCTGTTCTCCAGGGTGACCGTCGGGGCCGTGCCGGCGCCGCCGGAGATCCGGAAGAGGCCGTCGCCGTCCTGGCCGAAGCCGCGCACGAGCAGGGTGCCGTCGGGGGCGTGGGCCGCGGTGGAGAAGTTGTCCAGGACCTTGTACGGCTGGGCGTTCGCGTCGGTGAGGCTCCGCGCGTACAGCGGGCTCGGGGACTCGCCGGTGGCGGTGCCCGGGACGCCGTAGAGGACGGTGTCCCCGACGATGCCCGCGATGACGGCACGGGCCAGGTCGCCGGTCAGGGGGAAGCGCGCCGTCGTGGTGGTGCCGAGCTTCTGCGCGCTGAACTCCAGGCCGCCTTCCTGCGCCGCGTGGATCCATCCCTTCCAGCTGCTGGTGAGGGCGCCGGTCGACGACTGGTCCCACTGGCCGGTGCCGGAGCTGCCGCCCCAGTCGACGACGGAGCCGCTGCCCACGTTGGACGTGGCCGTCCAGTACACGATGCGGTCGGTGGGGACGTACGGCTCCCGGACGCTGCCCAGGACGACGAAGTCGCCGCCGCGAGAGGCGACGACCTTGTAGTCGACGTTCTTGGGGCGGGAGGAGATCTTGGTCTTCTGGACCATCCCGTTGGTGTACGTGACCTGGTACAGGTCGTTGTAGTCCTCGGTGGTCGGGACGCTCACGAAGAGGGTCCGGCCGACCACGCCCACGAGCTTCGCCCCGGCGCCGACGGTCCCGATGTTGATCGACGAGTACGCGGGCTGGGCGGCCTTCATGTCGATCAGCACGAAGTAGCTGCCGCCGTCGCTCGTCACGACGGTGTCCGAGCCGGTGTCGTAGGCGACCGAGCCCGTGTGGATCGGCAGCACCGAGCCGTCGGCGTACTTGTGCCACTCCAGGAGCGGGTTGCCGCCCTCGTCCTTGCGGGTCGTGAGGTAGCCGGTGGTGCCGACGCTCACCACGTCGGCGTCGACGGCCAGGTTCGCCTCGGTGGCCGCCTGCGCCCCGGTGACGGCGGCCGGGGCGGCCGCGACGGCCGGGACGGTGACGAGCGTGCCGGTCACCGCGGTGACCGTGGACAGCGTGAGCAGCGCGGCGGCCAGTCGGCGCCCGGACAGACGGTGCTGCAAGAAAACCCCCAGTGAAAACGGGCACGGCGCACGCCGTACCCGTTTTCAGACTCTTGATCGACTAGTGGGGTTGTACGCAAGTCGAAGGAATTTTCGGGATGTTGTGCGGAAGGAGTGAACTCCCGTACGGCCCATGGGAGGTTGTGCGCGCCCCGGCCGGAGATCGCCCGGGGTGCGCGGTCAAGTCGTATGTCAGGCCAAGTGGTTGTAGGTGACGGCCGTGGTCCAGAAGCGGTACGGAGAGGTCTCCTCGCGCGGCCGCAGCGGCGCCGCCCAGTCGCCCGTCCCCCGGAACAGGGACCCTTCGGTGTACAGGTCCGGGCGGCCGTCCCGGTCGGCGTCCCCGATCCCGACCAGCCGGCCGAAGCCGCCCCACCCCTCGCCGCTCCGGCTCCGGGGCGTGAACGTGCCGTCGCCCTTGCCGAGGTAGAGCCAGAGGACGCCGTACCGGTCGCGGGCGAGGAGATCCCCGGCAGGTCCCCCGGCCAGGTTTCCGACCGCGGTGAGCTGGTCGTAGCCACTCCAGCCGCCGCCGATCCTCTTCCGGGCGGCGAAAGGCGCGGTGTCCCTGCCGGTGCCCGGGTACATCCAGAGCACACCGGCCGTGTCGACGGCGACGAGGTCGGCGCGTCCGTCGCCGGTCAGGTCGCTGCCACCGGTGAGCCGGGTGTAGACGCCCCAGCCGCCGCCGATCCGCATGCGGGCGCTGAAGGTGTCGTCGCCGCGCCCCTTGTACAGCCACAGCACCCCGGCCTTGTCGCGGGCGACGAAGTCGCCGACGCCCGAGCCGCCGAGGTCCCCGGTGGCCTCGATCTTGTCGTAGATCCCGTAGCCCTGCCCGACGACCTTGAAGTGGTGCTCCTGGAGGACCTCGTAGCCGCTGCCCGCGTCCCTGCTGCGGAAGGTGTCCGCGAGCAGCAGCCGGCCCGTGGTGTCCCGCATGAGCAGGTCGGGCGAGCCGTCGCTGTCGAAGTCGTGCGGCTGCGGCTTGCTGCGGACCACCGTGAAGGAGCCCGACTTCGTCATCGTCGGGCCGATGCCGTTGAGCGGCTTGGCGTCGATCCGCCAGGTGTACGGGCCGGCCGGAGCGCCCGTCGACCGGTCCGGTTCGCCCGGCCAGGCGACGTCCCCCGCCCAGACGTAGTGGGCGTAGGTGAAGTCCGAGGCCTGCTCCGCGAGCGGATTGATGCGTTCGACCTTGGTGTCGCCGGTGCGGGTGTTGCGCAGGGTGAGGGTCATCTCGACGTTGATGCGCGAGAGCCGCCACTCCAGGTCGAAGGTCCGGTTGCGGCTCAGGTCGATCGTCGCCGGAATGCTGTGGCCGAGCAGGTCGACCTTGGTCGGCTCGCCGCTGGGCGCCAGGAGGGTGGCGACCGGCACGCCGCCGGTCCCCGGGGCGATCCGGTACAGGCCCTGACCCTGGGCGACGGTGCCGCCGTGGACGGCGTTCGTGCCGTCGGGCCCGTCGACGTCCGAGACGACGTGGTCGAGGAGCTTGCGGGTCGTGCCGGTGTTCAGGTCGCGGGCGGTGAGCGCGAAGAGCGGGCCGGGCTCGTAGGCCCGCAACCCGTCGACCTGGCCGTACGTGACCCAGTTGCCCACCAGGCCGAGCGCCACGCGGTCCTGCGCGGCGAGCGGGATCCGCTGGACCGTGCCCGTGGCGCGGTTCAGGGCCACCACGGTGGCGCTCCCGCCGGCGGGCTGCTCCGTCCAGGCGACGTACGTGGCGGACACGGCCGCGTCCCGGAGGTTCGGGGCCGCGTGGTGGGAGGTCACGGCGCCGGTCGTGAGGTCGAGGAGCGCCCACGCGGCGCCCGAACCGGTCCGGTAGGTGATCAGGGCGCTGTCACCGGCGACGCCCACGGCCCACAGCCCGGTGGCGTCCGCGGGCAGCCCGGTCACCGACCGGGACGCCGGCAGGCCGCCGTCGGCGGGGGTGTGGAGGCGCAGGCTCCTGCCGCCGGCCCCGTTGGAGGAGGAGACGAAGAGGGTCGAGCGCACGGCGCCCGCCACCTGGCTGTCCGTGCCGTACCGCGCGAGGTCGACCCGGAACAGCTCCGTGCCCGCCGCCATGTCCCTGAGCGTGACGGTGCTGCCCGCCTCGTCGATCACGATGTCGGAGTCACGGGAGCCGAGGACCGTGTGACCGGTCGGGAAGCCGGTCGCGGTGCCGTCCGAGAGCCGCGTCCAGCGAGCGGGGCCGGGTGCCTCCGCCGGCCAGGTGAGGAAGCCGGTGCGGCCCAGGCTCCACAGACCTGCCTGCTGCGGGTACGGGGCGGTGGTGGTGGCCGTGCCGGCGGTGACGCCCGTGGGCGGCGCGGCGACGGCGGGTGTGGCGAGCGCACCGGCCGTGACGGCGAGTGCGACGAGGGCCGCAGCGCCGAGACGGCGGCGCCGGCGGGAAACGGGTATGCGGATGCGGTGGTCCATGAAAGGCCTCCCCCTGGAGCTGAGGCGGCCGGTGGTGCCCCCCCCAACCGGGACATCGCCTCTCGTCAAGATCGGCGGGAGGCTATCAGCCGCCGCCGTCCGACGTCATCGCCGCTCCACCATGCCCCGGACGTACGCCGCCTGCCCCGCGTGCTGGAGGTCGTCGGCGATCACCGACACGAGCCGGACGCCGAGGGTGACCGGAGGGTCCCAGCGGGTGTCGACGATGCGGTCCAGGTCCGCGTTCGTGACCGTACGGATCAGTTCCTCGGTACGGGCGTGCACGGCGTCGTGGTAGCCGAGCAACAGCTCCGCCGGGGCGCGGACCGCGTCCACCTGTGCCCTGGTCATCCCGTAGCCGGTGGCGGCCTTCGGGAACGGCAGCCCGAAGCGGTCCGCCCAGCCGTCGGAGGTCCACAACTGGTCCGTGTCGAAGGCGTCGGCGAGGTGATCGTCCTGGACGCGGGTGAGGTGCCAGACGAGCCAGGCGACGGAATTCGCGTCGGGATCGACCCGTACGGCGAGCTCGTCGTCCGTCATTCCCTCCACGGCCTCATGGACGACCTCACGGATCCGCCCGAACGCATCGACCAGCAGCCCGGCACTGTTCATGCCTCCACGGTCACCTCCCCGCCGGGACCCCGCAACGGGAAAAGGCAGGAGCCCCGCTCGTGCCTGGCGGCACGGAGCGGGGCTCCTTGGGTACTGCTCTAGTCGTGCGCGCTCGCCGACCCGGGCAACTTAGGCCGGGGTGACGTTCTCCGCCTGCGGGCCCTTCGGGCCCTGCGTGACGTCGAAGGTCACGAGCTGGTTCTCCTCGAGCGAGCGGAAGCCGTTCGCGTTGATCGCGGAGTAGTGGACGAAGACATCCGGGCCGCCGCCGTCCTGGGCGATGAAGCCGAAGCCCTTTTCAGCGTTGAACCACTTCACGGTTCCGGTAGCCATGAGCCCTCCTATGGGCCAAAGGGTCGCCCTGCTCCAGAACCTGCAAACAAGTCTGAAAACTACAAAAGCCTGCGGGTCACATGCTCCGCAGGCTCTGTACTGCAAGGGAAACCAAACTGCAACTTGCGTTGAGCGTAGCACGCAGGGAGCTCGGGGCGGTAGAGGGAAAGATCACGTCACCCGCATGTTTGATTCCTCTCCGTGTGCTGACGCGCGTGCCCCGGCGATGCCCACACTCCGAGACGGGTCTAGCCTCGCGATGTGGACAAAGCAACCGACGACCAGCACCGCAGCCGGCCCCGCGTCGGGCACATCCAGTTCCTGAACTGTCTGCCCCTCTACTGGGGCCTCGCCAGGACCGGGACGCTCCTCGATCTGGAGCTCACCAAGGACACGCCGGAGAAGCTCAGCGAGCGGCTCGTCCGCGGCGATCTCGACATCGGCCCCATCACCCTCGTCGAATACCTCCGCAACGCGGGCGACCTGGTCGCGCTCCCCGACATCGCCGTCGGCTGCGACGGCCCCGTCATGTCCTGCGTGATCGTGTCCCAGCGGCCCCTGGCGGAGCTGGACGGCGCGCGCGTGGCCCTCGGGTCCACCTCCCGCACCTCCGTACGCCTCGCCCAGCTCATCCTGGCCGAGCAGTACGGCGTCCGGCCCGACTACTACACCTGCCCGCCGGACCTCGGCCTGATGATGCAGGAGGCCGAGGCCGCCGTGCTGATCGGGGACGCCGCGCTGCGGGCCTCCCTGCACGACGCTCCCCGGCTCGGCCTCCAGGTCCACGACCTGGGGCTCATGTGGAAGGAGTGGACGGGCCTGCCGTTCGTCTTCGCCGTGTGGGCGGCCCGCAAGGACTTCCTGGCGCGCGAGCCGGAGACCGTCCACGAGGTGCACCAGGCGTTCCTGGCCTCGCGCGACCTCTCCCTCGAAGAGGTCGCCAAGGTGGCCGAGCAGGCCGCCCGCTGGGAGACCTTCGACGCCGAACTCCTGGAGCGGTACTTCCGCACGCTCGACTTCCGTTTCGGTCCCGAGCAGCTCGCGGGTGTACGGGAGTTCGCCCGCCGCACCGGCCCCACGACCGGTTTCCCGGCGGACGTCGCGGTGGAACTCCTGCCGCCCCCGGTGCGATAAGCGGCGGAGCCGCCGGGAATGGTGCGGGAAAGAAATACCGGTCGGTCCGTCCGCGTGCCGGGCGGGCCTTTCCGGGCGCCTCCGGGAATGCGGTGACTCTCCCCGTACCGGCCCCCGTACCGCCTCCCGGGGGCGCGTCCCGGTCATCACCCGGACTCCCGGTAATGGCCGCACCCGCGATGCGCCCGGAATTCACCGGATATTCGCCGGACGCCCGCCCGGCGCTCGTCGTTCTCTCACCCGCCGCACACCCTCCCCGGACTCCGGCGGAGCCCAACCCGCACCCTGCGGAAGCCGCGAGGAACGCTGGCGTACGCTGGTTCGGTCTGTCATAACCCCTCCGAAAGGGACGCACCCGGTGACCGAGAAGGCCGAACTCCAGTCTGTTCTCGACCGCGCCGCCGCGGGTGGCCGGATCACTCCCGAGGAGGCGCTCGACCTCTACCGCTCGGCGCCCCTGCACGCGCTGGGCGCCGCCGCCGACGCGGTGCGCCGCCGCCGGTACGCCGGGACCGAGCACATCGCGACGTACATCATCGAGCGCAACATCAACTACACGAACGTCTGTGTGACGGCGTGCAAGTTCTGCGCGTTCTACGCCGCCCCGAAGGACACCAAGAAGGGCTGGACCCGGGACCTCGACGACATCCTGCGCCGCTGCGCGGAGACCGTGGAGCTCGGCGGCACCCAGATCATGTTCCAGGGCGGCCACCACCCGGACTACGGCGTCGAGTACTACGAGAAGCACTTCGCCGCCATCAAGAAGGACTTCCCGCAGCTGGTCATCCACTCCCTCGGCGCCTCCGAGGTCGAGCACATGGCCCGCATCTCCGGCGTCTCCGTCGAGGAGGCGATCACCCGCATCCACGCCGCCGGTCTCGACTCCTTCGCGGGCGCCGGCGCCGAGCTGCTCCCCGAGCGGCCCCGCAAGGCCATCGCCCCGCTCAAGGAGAGCGGCGAGCGCTGGCTGGAGATCATGGAGATCGCCCACAAGCTGGGCGTCGAGTCCACCTCCACCATGCTGATGGGCACCGGCGAGACCAACGCCGAGCGGATCGAGCACCTGCGGATGATCCGTGACGTGCAGGACCGGACGGGCGGCTTCCGGGCCTTCATCCCGTACACGTACCAGCCGGAGAACAACCACCTCAAGGGCCAGACGCAGGCCACGCTCTTCGAGTACCTGCGGATGATCGCGATCGCCCGGCTCTTCCTCGACAACGTCGCCCACATCCAGGGCTCGTGGCTGACCACCGGCAAGGAGGTCGGCCAGCTCTCCCTGCACTACGGCGCCGACGACCTGGGCTCGATCATGCTGGAGGAGAACGTCGTCTCCTCCGCCGGTGCCAAGCACCGCTCCAACCGCCTGGAGATCATCGACCTGATCCGCAAGGCGGGCCGCGTCCCGGCGCAGCGCGCCACGACGTACGAGCACCTCGTCGTCCACGAGGACCCGGCGAACGACCCGGTCGACGAGCGCGTCGCCTCCCACATCTCGTCGATCGCGATCGAGGGCGGCACGGCGCACCCCGAGCTGAAGCTCCTCGACGCCAACTGACGCGCCCGTGCTGACCCTGCACGTCGCCGAGGCGACACCCGAGAGCGCCGTCCTGGTCGACGGCGCCCTCGTCGCCGCCGTCGGCCCGTACGAGGACCTGGCCGCCGTACGCCCCCAAGCTCTCGGCTCCGCTCGAGCAGGGGGGACCCCCATGGAGGCGCGGGTGCGGCGGTGGCCCGGCATCCTCACGCCCGGGCTCCTCAACCCGTACGCGCCCGAGCTCCTCGAGGAGACGTACCACCCGGACCCCCGGGAGGCCGCGGAGTTCGGCACCGAGCCGATCACGGGGGAGCGGGCGCGGGAGATCTTCCGGGCCGATCCCGCCCGTCGCGGTGCCTCCGCTCGGCGTGGTGTGCAGCGGCTGCTGGCGCACGGGACGGTCGCCGTCGCCGGCGAACTGCGCGGCCGGGCCGCCGTGGACGCCGTGCGCCGGGCCGGTCTCGCCGTCGGTCGCCGCCCTGAGCGGCTGCCGGGCCCGCCGTCGTTCTCGCCGGTGCCGCTGGTGCTGCTGCCCGCCCTGGTGCCGGGCGGCCCCGCCCGGTTCGCCGTCTTCGACGTCCCCGACCGGGCGTCCCTGGTCCGCCTGGGCGCGTCGACGTGCGTCGCGACGGTCCTGGGCGGCCGACTGGTCCACCGGCGCCGCTAGCCCCTCACCCGCCCTTGACCGGGGCGTCCTTCTTCTGGACCGGGTAGGCGTCCGCGTACTTCAGCAGATCGGTGAAGCGGGCGTCGCGGACGACGGTGAGCAGCTGGGCCCCCGTCACGGGTGCCGAGGCGGTGTCCGACGGGTCGACGGAGAGCAGCACGTTGCTCCTGCCGTACCGCGTGACGACCATGGCTCCCAGGGTGTCGGTCCTGTTCACGGCCATCTCGTACACCTGCGCGGTACGGCCCCCGCCCAGGTCGGTCTTCTCGCAGCGCAGCTTCGGCGGCTGGTTCCGGCACTCCTGGAGGCGCTCGCCCTCCGCGGGCCGGATGGACAGCGTGACGGGGAAGGTCTTCCCGCCGGCGGTGATCCGGTACGAGGACACCTCGTCCGCGACCGGCCGGATGTCCTCGACGGACGCCGGGAGCAGTTCGTCGAGGAGGGCCGAGACCTGCTGCTGGAACTGGGCGTGGCGTGCGCTCTCGGCGTCGGAGAGCTTCTCCGGCGGCTGCTGGCCCGGAGTCGGCTGGACCTGCACCGGTGTGTGGTACGCCGAGGGGAAGGCGGCAGGGGGAGCGGCGGGCATCGCGACGCCGGGGTCGGCACCGGACAGCAGGGAGAGTCCGAGCGCGGCCGCGGTCACCGTGCCGAAGACGCCTCCGGCGACGGTGAGCCGGGCCCGTGCGCGGCGCCTGCGGCCCAGGCGTACGGCGACGGGCGCGAGGTCGGGCAGGGGTGGCAGGTCCTGGGTCGTCCGGTCCATGGCACGCCGGAGCATCGTTTCGTCGTCCACGCGGGGCCTCAGCTTCCGATGGCGTAAGGGTGGAGGTGGGGATCGGCGGTGTAGAGGTGCGCCTCGCCGAGGCGGTCCCGGAGCCGGGCCAGTGAGCGCGAGCACTGGCTTTTGACCGTCGCCTCGCTGCAGCGCATCAGCGAGGCGACGGTCTCCACACTCAGGTCCTCCCAGTAGCGAAGGACGACCATGGCGCGGGCTCTGGGCGGCAGCTCGGCCAGCGCGGAGAGCAGCGTGACCCGGAGGTCGGGCTGCTCGGTGTTCCGCGCGGGGACGAGCCCGCCGGTCCTGGTGAAGGCGAGCAGGTCGCGCAGCCGGCGGCGCCGTTCGGCCAGGAACGTGCGGGTGAGCACGGTCTTGGCGTAGGCGTGCGGATGTTCCGCCGCCCCGGCCCGCCGCCAGTGCTGGAAGAGCTTGGCGAGCGTGGTCTGTGTGAGGTCGCGGGCGGTCTCCGCGTCCCCGCACAGGAGGTACGCGGTGCGGTACAGCCGCGTCTGCGCGGATCGGGCGAACTCCTCGAACCCGACGTCCGAGCCAAGCGGTGACGGCATCTCGCTCCCTTCGTCAGCACTGTCACCCATCCTTGAGCGCCCACGGCCGGAAAAGGTTGAAGCCGATTTCTGGAAATCTCCAGAGGGCCGGGGCCGGTCCCCGGCCGTCCGGGGGGTGGCTGCCACAATGGCCGGGTGAGCCGAGCATCCCTGGACAAGCAGCCGCACGAAGTCGCCTCGATGTTCGACGACGTGGCGGCGAACTACGACCTCACCAACGACGTGCTGTCCCTGGGACAGGACCGGCGCTGGCGCAAGGAGGTCGCGAAGGCGGTCGACGCGCGGCCCGCGCAGAAGATCCTCGACCTGGCCGCCGGGACCGCGACCTCCTCGCAGCCGTTCGTGAAGGCGGGTGCGTATGTTGTCCCGTGCGACTTCTCCCTCGGCATGCTGCGGGTCGGCAAGAAGAACCACCCGTGGATGCCGTTCACGGCGGGCGACGGCACGAAGCTGCCGTTCCAGGATGACGTCTTCGACGCCGTCACCATCTCCTTCGGGCTGCGGAACATCCAGGACACCGACCAGGCGCTGCGCGAGCTGTACCGGGTGACGAAGCCCGGCGGCCGCGTCGTGATCTGCGAGTTCTCGCACGCCACCTGGGCGCCCTTCAGGGTCGTGTACGAGGAGTACCTGATGCGCGCGCTGCCGCCGGTGGCCCGAGCGGTGTCCTCCAACCCCGACGCGTACGTGTACCTCGCCGAGTCCATCCGGTCCTGGCCGGACCAGCCGACCCTGGCGGGCCTGCTGCAGAAGGCCGGCTGGTCGAAGGTGGCCTACCGCAACCTGTCGGGCGGCATCGTCGCCCTGCACCGCGGCTTCAAGGCCTGACCTCCACCGGCGTGACCGGCCGCGACCGCGGCTTCAAGGCGTGACCACGCCGCTCATAGACTTTCCCCGTCCTTCCCTCGACCCCTCCGGGAGATCCGCCGTGACCGAGCAGCCCCTCTCCGAGCACAGCGCTGATGTGATCGTCGTCGGGGCGGGCCCGGCCGGCTCCACCACCGCGTACTACCTGGCCAAGGCCGGACTCGACGTCCTGCTCCTGGAGAAGACCGCGTTCCCGCGCGAGAAGGTCTGCGGCGACGGCCTCACCCCCCGCGCCACCAAGCAGCTCGTCGCCATGGGCATCGACATCTCCGAAGAGGCCGGCTGGCTGCGGAACAAGGGCCTGCGGATCATCGGCGGCGGCGTCCGCCTGGAGCTCGACTGGCCGGAGCTCGCCTCGTACCCGGACTACGGGCTCGTCCGCAAGCGCGACGACTTCGACGAGCAGCTCGCCCGGCAGGCGCAGAAGGCCGGCGCCCGGCTGTACGAGCGCTGCAACGTCGGCGCCCCGATCATCGACGACCGTACGGGCCGGATCACCGGCGTGCACGCCAAGCTCGGCGAGGAGAAGCGCGAGGTCACCTTCCACGCGCCGCTCGTCGTCGCCGCCGACGGCAACTCCACCCGGCTCTCCCTCGCCATGGGCCTGCACCGGCGGGAGGACCGGCCGATGGGCGTCGCCGTCCGCACGTACTTCACCTCGCCCCGCCACGAGGACGAGTACCTGGAGTCCTGGCTGGAGCTGTGGGACCGGCGCGGGCCGCAGGACCGGCTCCTGCCCGGCTACGGCTGGATCTTCCCCATGGGCGACGGCACGTCCAACGTCGGCCTCGGCATCCTCAACTCCTCGAAGGCCTTCCGCGAGCTGGACTGGCGCGAGGTCCTCAAGGCCTGGTGCGCCTCGATGCCGGAGGACTGGGGCTACACCCCGGAGAACATGACGCAGCCGATCCGCGGCGCCGCTCTCCCGATGGCCTTCAACCGCCAGCCGCACTACACCAAGGGCCTGCTGCTCGTCGGCGACGCGGGCGGTCTGGTCAACCCGTTCAACGGCGAGGGCATCGCGTACGCCATGGAGTCCGGCCAGATCGCGGCCGACGTCATCGTCCAGGCGCACGCGCGCGCCACCCCCGCCCAGCGTGAACTGGCCCTGCGGAACTACCCGCAGGTCCTCAAGGACACCTACGGCGGGTACTACACGCTGGGCCGTGCCTTCGTGAAGCTCATCGGGAACCCGAAGGTCATGAAGATCGCGACCCAGCGTGGCCTGACCCACCCGCTGCTGATGAAGTTCACCCTCAAGATGCTGGCGAACCTCACGGACCCGACGGGCGGCGACGCCATGGACCGCATCATCAACGGGCTTTCGAAGGTGGCGCCGAAGGCCTGAGCGGCCTGGGCCCCGTCAGGCGCAGCGCTTGACGGCTCCGGCGAACTGCCGGGTCATCGGGGGCCGGGGCACGCGAGCACGCAGCTCCGCGCTCCGGCCGGGCCCGTCGTGGCGACAGAGACGGCAGGGCCAGACCGCCTCGGCGAGCAGGGCGAGCAGATGGAGCTGGGCGCGCGACAGGCCGCCCAGCTTCTCGCGCATGTTGTGGACGTGGAACTTGACGGTGCGCTCGGTGATGCCGAGGTACTCGGCCAGATCCGTGTTGGACTCCCCGCCGGGCATCGCCCACAGGACCTCGATCTCGCGGCCCGTCAGGGTGTCCAGGTGGCGTAACGCGGTGGTGACCGGGTTGATTCTGGCGGCTCGCGTTCCGTTGTTCTCGGCTGGTTCGGTTCTGCAGTACGGGCACTGACGAAGCATGAGTCTCCCCCCTGAGACGGCATTCGCTGGCAGGGTGAACCGTAACCGGGGTGAGGGGCGAAACCTCAGCTTTGTGGGTGTCACGGGATGTCCCCGGGACGGTCCGGCGGCCGGAAAACGCCCTGCCCGCCGCCCCGTCGTCCTCGGCGCGACGACTCAGCCGGCCAGGCCGGCCGCCAGCTTCAACCGCTCGTTGAGCTCGGTCTTCGCCTGGTTCAGGGTCTCGGCGTTCTGCTCGATGTTCCGCTTCTGGTAGGCGGTTTCGACGGTGTACCAGATGCCGACGAGGTTGGCCTTTTCCTTACAGGCGACGTCCTGCTGGGCGGCGGCGATCGCCTTGGGGCTGCCGAACGTGTTCGGGTTGAGCCCCAGGTCGCTCTGCGGGCTGACCGGCTCGTCGACCTTGTAGCCCTTCTCCGCCATGCAGGCGGACCAGGCCTTCACGGCGGCGACGACGCGGGAGTCCTCGCGGGACCGGGAGAACGCGTCCATCCGCACGTTGGTGACGAACATGGCGTCCACCGCGCCCTTCTTCGGCGCGTAGATCGTGAGGAAGCCCTCGCGGAGGCAGCCGCCGATGGGCACCTTCTGCCCGTTGAGGGTCTTGCCGCTGTCCTTGGCCCTGGCCTCCTCCAGGCTCATCGGCTGGGGGCCCTTGTACCCGTCGGGGCCGTCGAGCGCGAGCTTGCCGTTCGCGCTGAGGGTCTGGACGGCCGGCTTCGCCGGCGGCTGGGCGCCCCTGTTGGGGACGTAGCCGTAGCGGGCCGCGATCGCGGGGTCGGTGAGGCCGTAGCGGCGGGAGTCCCCGGACCGGCTGATCGGGGCGGGGGACAGGGGCAGCTCGTAGTCGAAGCCGAAGCGCTTCATGCAGTCGCCGGTCACCCGGGACTGCGCCTTCTCCAGTTTGCGCCGCTGGTCCTCGGTGGTCGCGTAGCCGTCGAGGGGGTAGGAGAGGCCGGCCGTCGACAGCATCCGGGGAACCGTGCCGATCTCCGGTTCCTTCGCGGAATCGCCGCCACCGCCGCCGGACTCGGAGGAACAGGCGGTGAGGAGCGCGGCGCTCAGCAGGAGAACGGTCGCGCGGGCGGCGAGTGGACGCATGGGGCTGCTCCAGAGGCGGGTGCGTGTCTACCATGGGAGCAGCCGTTGCTCTGCCCGCCTCATTCGGGCGGAGCAACGGCTGCCTCGTTCGTGCGTGTGCCGGGGTCGGGAAGCTACTCCGGCGGTTCAGCCGGTGGTGCGAAGACCGTCAGGATCAACGGGCCTTGTAGTGGTACGCGGAGGAGATCAGGTTCTTGAACCGGGCGGTCGCGTTGCCGACGTAACCGGCCGGCAGGCTGCCCTCGTCGCCACCGTGGTAGGCGTCGGTGTAGACCCACCAGGTCATCGAGTCGTGGTTGTAGTACGACGCGGTGTTGTCGTTCACCGGCTGGCCGGTGCCGTTGCCCGGACCCGGGAACCAGTCGTCGCTGAAGTCCTCGTCCGCGAGGTAGAGGTCGAAGACCGCACCGGACGTGTTGGAGTTGTAGTACAGGCCGAACTCGCCGCTCTCCAGGTAGCCGTTCTTGCCGGTGGCCGCGGAGGCCGAGCCGGCCGTGGCGAGCGCGCCGGCGCCGAGGGCGGCGAGCGCGACGGCCGTGGCGGCGACGCGACGGAGTGCAGTGCGCTGCATGTCGTTGCCTTTCACGTAGCTGTTGCTGGTGGGTTCTCTGTGGCCCGGAGTGGGCCGGGGTCCATACGAGCATCGCCAACTCATCTGCGTCCACTGTCCGTTGAGACAGTTACCGGCCGGGCGGGCCCCGGCTATGCTCATCGTGTCGAGGTGCCCGCCGGGCGCCGGCGACCTACCGCGCAGGGGCCTTGTACGTGGCGGAGCGCAACGCCGCGTCGGCCCCCTCCTGCGCGTTCCCAAGACGCCCCGTAGACGGGGAGATCCCCGTCGGAAGGACCGTTTCTGATGAGACGCCTCATGGCTCTGCCCGTACTCATCCTCGCCCTCGGGCTCGGGGGGTGCTCGAGTGACGGGGACGGCGCGACCCGGTCGGAACCGAGCACCGGATCCTCGTCCGCCCCCGCCGCCCCCTCGTCCGCGGCCCCCTCCGCCGGAGCCTCGCAGGGCTCCGCCGCCTGGGCCGCCTACTACGACTGCCTCGGCGCCCAGGGGCTGAAGCTCCAGGACACCGGGGGCGGGGAGAAGCGCGTCGACAAGGACGCCAACAAGCCCGACGCGATCGCCGCGGCGGAGAGGACCTGCGCCGCGAAGCTGCCCGCGAGGGGCCAGGTCGACCCGGCACGCCTCGAGGCGGCGAAGAAGCTCTCCGCCTGCATGCGCAAGGAAGGCATCGCCGACTACCCGGACCCCGACCCGGCGACCGGCGAGGTGGCGCTCGACGGCGACCTCGGCGCGAAGATGAAGGGCGACCCGAAGGTGGTCGAGGCGCTGAAGGCCTGCAGCCCCAAGGCCGCCGGCGGAGACGGCGGGACGGTCGTCGGTGGCTGACGACACCCCGGCGGGTACGACCCCGGCCGGCGCGGAGCCGCCGGCCGAGGTCGCGGACAGCTCCAGGACCCCCGGCGGCGACGCCGGGGGCGCCCGGATGAACCGGCGCCGGTTCTGGATCGCCGCCCTCGTCGCGGGGGCGGTGGCCCTGACCGGCGCCGGCGTGGCGGCCACCGCCTTCATCAGGTCGCCCGCGCAGGTCGCGGCCGACGCCGAGCCGCCGCCGCAGGACGTGCTGATCGCCCGGGTCGAGAACCGGGTCCTCGCGGAGACGGTCGTCCTGCGCGGTACCGTCGCGGCCGGCCAGAGCATCCAGGTCGCGCCCGTCTCGGCGGGCGGTGAGGGCGCCGCCGCCCCCGTGATCACCAAGGTGTCCGTGAAGAGCGGGGACGCGGTGCGCCCGGGGAAGGTGCTCCTGGAGATATCCGGCCGGCCCGTCTTCGTGCTCCGCGGGAGCCTGCCCGTCTACCGGGACCTCAAGCCCGGCGCCACCGGCGACGACGTGAAGCAGCTCCAGGACGCGCTCGACGCGCTCGGCCACGGCCGCGGCGGCGACGAGAGGGGCACCTTCGGGCCGGGCACGAAGAACGCGGTCGAGGAGTTCTACTCCTCCATCGGTTACGACCCGAAGCCCGCCGTCGACGACGACGGCGCGGCCGTGGACGGCGCGAAGAACGCCGTCACCGGTGCCGAGCGGGCCCTCGTGGACGCCCGCGACGCGCTCGCGGCCAACACCGACGACAAGCAGAAGAAGACGCTGAAGAAGGCGCGCGACCGGGCCGCCGAGGACCTGGACACCGCGCGCGAGGCGCTCGTGAAGGCGGAGGCGGCGGCCGGCCCGATGGTGCCGGCGGCCGAGGTCGTGTTCGTACGGGCCTTCCCCGCCCGGGTCGCCACCGTCACGGCCCGGCCGGGGGCGCAGGCCTCGGGCACCGCGATGACCCTCTCCTCCGGCAAGCTCATGGCCCAGGGCTATCTCCAGGAGCACCAGAAGGGGATGATCCGCGCCGGGCAGAAGGTGCGGATCCTCGACGAGGGGACGGGACGGGAGACGGCCGGCAAGGTCGTGTCCGTCTCCGACACCCCGTCGCAGCAGCAGGACCAGCAGTCCGGCACGCAGGGTTCCGGCTCCGGCGGGGACACCAACGGCGGGGGAGGGGACGGCGCGCAGGGCAACGGAGCCGTCGGCTACCTCGTCACCGTCGACCCGGCCCGCGAACTGCCGTCCGGCCTCGCCGGACAGGAGGTCCGCCTCACCGTCGAGGCCGCCTCCACCGACGGCAAGGCCCTGGTCGTCCCGGTCACCGCCGTCTCCGCGGGCGTGGACGGCAAGACGGTCGTCACCACCGTCGACGGCACCGGCCGGCAGCAGCGGATCGAGGTACGGACCGGCACGACCGGCGACGGCTTCGTGGAGGTCGTGCCGCTCACCCGCGGCGCCCTCGAGGAGGGCGACGAGGTGGTCACCGGGGTGAACCCGGGCGCGGCTTCGGGGAACCCCCAGGGGTCGCCGTGACCGGTACGAGCGAGGACGTCCCCGTCATCGAGTTCCGGGGGGTGAGCCTGACCTACCCGGGCCCGCCGCCCGTCGCCGCCCTGAGGCCGTGCGAACTCACCGTCCACCGCGGTGAGTTCATCACCGTCGTCGGCCCGTCGGGCTCGGGCAAGTCGACCTTCCTGAACGTCGCGGGACTCCTCGACGCGCCCACCGGGGGCACGTACCTCCTGGACGGCATCGACACGGCGGCGCTGCGCGACGGAGAACGGACGGCCCTGCGCGGCCGGCGGATCGGCTTCGTCTTCCAGTCCTTCCACCTCCTGCCGCACCGCAGCGCCACCGAGAACGTCACGCTCTCGATGGTGTACTCGGCGGTGCCCCGCGCCGAGCGCCGCGCCCGTGCCCGTACCGCCCTCGAACGGGTGGGACTCGGCCACCGGGCCGACGCGCTGCCGGGCCGGCTGTCCGGCGGCGAACGCCAGCGGGTGGCCATCGCGAGGGCCCTGGCCGGCCGCCCGTCGCTGCTGCTGTGCGACGAACCGACCGGCAACCTCGACTCGGACAACGCCGGGTCCGTCCTCGACCTCCTGGGCGAGCTGCACGCGTCCGGGATGACGATCGTCGTGATCACGCATGACGCGGAGGTGGCGGAGCGCGGGGAGCGCACGGTGACGATCCGCGACGGGATCCTGAGCGAGTCGTCGAGGGAGGCGCGAGCGTGACGCGATCCCCGAAGCGTTCTCCGAAGCGATCCCCGAAGGACGGGGCACCCCGCGAAGAGCCCCGCACGGAGCCCCGAGAGAAGTCCCCGAAGCGGCGCCGGGTGGTCGAGCCCTCCCGGCTCGCGGCCCGCGACGTCCTCGCGGAGGCCGTCGCCGGAATGCTCCAGCGGCCGGGGCGCTCGGTCCTGACCGCGCTCGGCACGGTCCTCGGCGTCGGCACGTTCGTGGCGATCCTCGGGCTGACCGCGACGACCTCCTCGCAGATCGACTCGCGGTTCAACATCCTCACGGCCACCGAGGTGACCGTCGAGGACGTCGCCCGCGACCAGAACGAGTTCGCCGACCCCGCCTTCCCGGCCGACGCGGACGCCCGGATCGAACGGCTCGCCGGCGTCGAGGACGCCGGCGTCTACTGGAACGTCCGCCTGGCGCCCGGCACGGCCGTCCGCTCCGCGCCGGTCGGAGACGGCGCGGGCAGCGAGCGGATCGACGTCGCCGCGGCGTCCCCCGGTGCGCTGCGGGCGGCGGCGCCGACGCTCGCCCAGGGCCGCCTGTACGACGAGTTCGCGTCCAGGTCCGCCCAGCCGGTCGCGGTGCTCGGCAAGGCCGTGGCGGACCGGCTCGGCATCACGACCCTGGAGACCAGCCCCGCGGTGTTCATCGGCGACGAGCCGTTCACGGTCGCCGGGATCATCGACGACGTGAAGCGCAGGGCCGACGTCCTGATGTCGGTCACCGTGCCCCGGACGACCGCCGAGAAGCTGTGGGGGCCGCCGCAGCAGGGCGACGCGAAGATGCTGATCACGACCGCGACGGGCGCGGCCGCCCAGATCGCGCGGGAGGCGCCGGTCGCGCTGCGCCCGGACCATCCGGAGTACCTGAAGGCGGTCCCGCCGCCGGACCCCAGGAGCCTGCGTGCGGGCGTGACGAACGATCTCGACCAGCTGTTCCTGCTCCTCGCGGCGGTCTCGCTGGTGATCGGCGCGGTCGGGATCGCCAACACGACGCTGGTGGCGGTGCTCGAACGGACCGGTGAGATCGGCCTGAGACGGGCCCTCGGCGCCCGGGGCCGCCACATCACCGTCCAGTTCCTCACGGAATCGGGCGCTTTGGGTGCGGTGGGCGGACTCGTCGGCACGGCCCTCGGGGTGTCCACGGTGATCGCGGTCGCGCTCGTACGGGACTGGACGCCGGTGATGCACACGGGGACGGTCGTCGCGGCCCCGGCCGTCGGCCTGGTCACGGGCGTCGTCGCCGGCCTCTACCCGGCCTGGCGGGCCTCGCGGATCGAGCCGGCGGAGGCGCTGCGCCGCTGAGCCTCCGGTACGCCGAAGGGCCGTCGCTCCCCCGAGGAGTGACGGCCCTTCGACATGAGCAGGACGATCAGAGGATGCGGACGGCGCCCGAGGGGGTGTCCCAGTCCATGGTGTGCTCGACCACGCCGGAGGACGGGTTCTGCGCGCCGACGTACTTGCCGCCGCCGACGTAGATGGCGACGTGGTACGAGCCGCTGCGGCTGCCCCAGTACAGGATGTCGCCCGGCTGCAGGTTGCTCAGGGAGACGGACGTGCCCATGCTCGACTGCTCGTACGAGATGCGGGGCAGGTCGATGCCGGCCGCGCGGTAGGCGGCCTGGACGAGGCCGGAGCAGTCCCAGGAGTTGGGGCCGGTGCCACCGGAGACGTAGGCGTCGCCGATCTGGGCCTTGGCGAAGGCCACGATCGCGGCGGCGGAGCCGGTGGGGGCCTGCGTCTGGCTGCCGCTGTCGGAGGCGGTGGAGCCGCCGTCGTTGGAGGCGCTCGTGGAGGTGAGCTGGGTGCGGGCGCTGTCGCGCGAGGCGCGCGCCGCGGCCTCCTGGCGCTCCTTCTCGGCCTTGAGGCGGGCCTCTTCGGCGCGCTCGGCCGCGGCCTTGCGCTCGGCCTCGGCCTTGGCCTTCTTGGCCTCCTTGGCGGCCTTCTGCAGGGCCGCGTCCTCCTGGGTCTGGAGGCTCTGGTCGAGGGCCTCCTGCTGGGAGGCCTCGGCAGAGGCGGCGACGGCGCTGGCGAGGCCGCCGGCGGCGTCGAGGGAGCCCAGGGTGGGCATTTCGATGGTCTCGGTCACCGGCTCGGCATTCGCCGGCCCGGCAGCACCGGCCACCGCGATGGTGCCGAGGACGCCACCGGCAACTCCGGCGCGGAGCGCCATCTTCGAGGCGCTGCGGCGGGGCTTCCGGTGGCTGGGTATGTGAGCGGTGTGGGACATGGGAACAACCGCTATCAGGGCTTCACGGTTCCCTTCAAGAAACGTGGGTTGCGCCACAGTTGGGTTTGGAGGCGCCGAATCCGCTTCGCTGGCGCCCTTATTGACGCCGTAACGGGCAAATCGGGCACGGGTCATCCGGCCCTTGATCACGGGTTTTCAATGAAAAGCCCGAATTGCCCGACGCTTACCACCTCTTGACGCCGATGGCCAAGCCCTCTTCTTTTCGGGGCTCTTGGGACGTGACGCAGATCACGTTATCGCCCCGTGACCATTCGTGAATCCGTGCACGCGTCCACCTCGGTACGCCGAACCCCCCGACCGGGCGACGGTCGGTTCCTTTATCACCCGGATGCGTCCAGTGCCAATTTGCCTGCATGGACCAACACTTGATAGTGCGACACCCCCTCCGAGCAGCGATTTCCGGTACGGATGTCACATCTGGTGATCACCTGGGCGCTTCCTGCAACAAGATCACCGCTCATCCGACTTCATGATCCTTCGTCAGGTGGTGGAGATCACAAAGTCCGCCCTGTATCCCGTGTCGCAGATCACAGAGGGGCAGGCATAAGATGCGGGGCAGCCGGGCTTGTGAACTGCCTCACATGGGGGCGATCTTTCACGGTCCGGCGGTGCGGTCCAACGGTCAAGGACGACTGGAAGGAGCGAGGAGCGTGAATGCGTACGCGCCCGTCCTCGTGCTCGGTGCCCTGGGTGCGGGGTTTGCGATCTTCTCCGTGGTCATGGCCACGCTTATCGGGCCAAAGCGGTACAACAGGGCGAAACTGGAGGCGTACGAGTGCGGCATCGAGCCGACGCCCACTCCCGCCGGGGGCGGCCGCTTCCCGATCAAGTACTACCTGACGGCGATGCTCTTCATCGTCTTCGACATCGAGATCGTCTTCCTCTACCCCTGGGCCGTCACCTTCGACGCCCTGGGGCTTTTCGGGCTCGTGGAGATGTTGCTCTTCGTGCTCACCGTCTTCGTCGCCTACGCGTACGTGTGGCGGCGCGGCGGCCTGGAATGGGACTGAGGGGCTGAGGAGCACCCAATGGGACTCGAAGAGAAACTCCCGAGCGGCTTTCTGCTGACGACCGTCGAGCAGGCCGCGGGCTGGGTCCGGAAGGCCTCCGTCTTCCCCGCGACCTTCGGCCTCGCCTGCTGCGCCATCGAGATGATGACCACCGGAGCCGGCCGGTACGACCTGGCCCGCTTCGGCATGGAGGTCTTCCGCGGCTCGCCGCGCCAGGCCGACCTGATGATCGTGGCCGGCCGGGTCAGCCAGAAGATGGCGCCCGTCCTGAGGCAGGTCTACGACCAGATGCCCAGCCCCAAGTGGGTCATCTCCATGGGCGTCTGCGCCTCCTCGGGCGGCATGTTCAACAACTACGCGATCGTGCAGGGCGTCGACCACATCGTGCCGGTCGACATCTACCTGCCCGGTTGCCCGCCGCGTCCGGAGATGCTCCTGGACGCGATCCTCAAGCTCCACCAGAAGATCCAGTCCTCCAAGCTCGGCGTGAACGCCGAGGAGGCGGCCCGCGAGGCGGAGGAGGCGGCGCTCAAGGCGCTGCCGACGATCGAGTTGAAGGGTCTGCTCCGTTGAGTGACGAAACCCCGAACCCCGAGAAGGAGCTGAGCGGGCAGAACCTGCCCGGCCAGCGCGGGGACCACGGCGAGGAGGTCCGCGTCCAGCGCGGCATGTTCGGCGCCAACAACGGCGGCGACACCTCCGGCTACGGCGGCCTCGTCCGCTCCGTCCGGCTCCCCGGCCCCGCCGCCCGCCCGTACGGCGGCTGGTTCGACGAGGTCGCCGACGAGCTGGAGGGCGCTCTGGAGGAGCAGGGGCTCCTGCCCGAGAACGCCATCGAGAAGACGGTCGTCGACCGCGGCGAGCTCACCTTCCACGTCGAGCGCGAGCACCTCGTCCGCGTGGCCCGCACCCTGCGCGACGACCCGGCGCTCCGCTTCGAGCTCTGCACGGGCGTCTCCGGCGTCCACTACCCGGGCGACAAGGGTCGCGAGCTGCACGCCGTCTACCACCTGCGCTCGATCACCCACGGCCGGCTGATCCGCCTGGAGGTCTCGGCCCCGGACGCCGAGCCGCGCATCCCGTCCCTCGTCGCCGTCTACCCGACGAACGACTGGCACGAGCGCGAGACGTACGACTTCTTCGGCATCGTCTTCGACGGCCACCCCGCCCTCACCCGGATCATGATGCCGGACGACTGGCAGGGCCACCCGCAGCGCAAGGACTACCCCCTCGGCGGCATCGCCATCGAGTACAAGGGCGCCCAGATCCCGGCTCCGGACCAGCGGAGGTCGTACAGCTGATGTCCACCGAACACGCGTCTCCGCGAGAGACCACAGAGGGCGCCGTCTACACGGTGACCGGCGGCGACTGGGAAGAGGTCGTCCAGTCCGCCGCGAAGGCCGACGACGAGCGCATCATCGTCAACATGGGCCCCCAGCACCCGTCCACCCACGGCGTGCTCCGCCTGATCCTGGAGATCGACGGCGAGACCGTCACCGAGGCCCGCTGCGGCATCGGCTACCTCCACACCGGCATCGAGAAGAACCTCGAGTACCGGACCTGGACGCAGGGCACCACCTTCGTCACGCGCATGGACTACCTCACCTCGTTCTACAACGAGACGGCGTACTGCCTCGGCGTGGAGAAGCTCCTCGGCATCACCGAGCAGATCCCGGACCGCGCCAGCGTCATCCGGGTCATGCTCATGGAGCTCAACCGGCTCTCCTCGCACCTGGTGTGCATCGCCACCGGCGGCATGGAGCTCGGCGCCACCACGATCATGATCTACGGCTTCCGGGACCGCGAGATGATCCTGGACCTGTACGAGCTGATCACCGGCCTGCGCATGAACCACGCGTTCATCCGCCCCGGCGGCCTCGCCCAGGACCTGCCGCCCGGCGCCGTCGACGCCGTGCGCGAGTTCGTGAAGACCATGAAGAAGAACCTGCCGGAGTACGACAAGCTCGCCACCGGCAACCCCATCTTCAAGGCCCGCATGCAGGACGTCGGCTACCTCGACCTCACCGGCTGCATGGCCCTCGGCGCGACCGGACCGATCCTCCGGTCGGCGGGCCTCCCGCACGACCTGCGCAAGTCCGACCCGTACTGCGGCTACGAGAACTACGAGTTCGACATCCCGACCGCCGACACCTGCGACTCCTACGGACGCTTCCTCGTCCGCCTGGAGGAGATGCGGCAGTCCCTGCGGATCGTCGAGCAGTGCCTCGACCGCCTGGCGCCCGGCCCGGTCATGGTCGGCGACAAGAAGATCGCCTGGCCCGCGCAGCTCGCCCTCGGCACCGACGGCCTCGGCAACTCCATGGACCACATCGCGAAGATCATGGGCACCTCCATGGAGGCCCTGATCCACCACTTCAAGCTGGTCACCGAGGGCTTCCGGGTCCCCGCCGGGCAGGCCTACGCGGCCGTCGAGTCCCCCAAGGGCGAGCTCGGCGTGCACGTGGTCTCGGACGGCGGCACCCGCCCGTACCGGGTCCACTTCCGCGACCCGTCCTTCACCAACCTCCAGGCCATGGCCGCGATGTGCGAGGGCGGCCAGGTCGCCGACGTCATCGTCGCCGTCGCCTCCATCGACCCCGTGATGGGAGGCGTCGACCGATGACCGACAACGTCAGCCTGGGGATGCCCCAGCTCCCCGCGCCCCCGTACCCGGCGGACGTCCACGCCCGCCTGGCGGAGGACGCGAAGGCGATCATCGACCGCTACCCGGACTCCCGCTCCGCGCTCCTGCCGATGCTGCACCTCGTGCAGTCGGAGGAGGGGCATGTGACCCGTACCGGCATGGCGTTCTGCGCGGAGATCCTCGGCCTGACCACCGCCGAGGTCACCGCCGTCGCCACCTTCTACACGATGTACCGGCGCAAGCCCTCCGGCGACTACCAGGTCGGCGTCTGTACGAACACGCTCTGCGCGGTCATGGGCGGCGACGCCATCTTCGAGGAGCTCAAGGCCCACCTCGGCGTCGGCAACGACGAGACCACAGCGGACGGCAAGATCACGCTCGAGCACATCGAGTGCAACGCGGCCTGCGACTTCGCGCCCGTCGTGATGGTCAACTGGGAGTTCTTCGACAACCAGACGCCCGAGTCCGCCAAGAAGATGGTCGACGACCTCCGCGCCGGACGCACCGTCGAACCCACCCGCGGCGCCCCGCTCTGCACCTTCAAGGAGACCGCCCGCATCCTCGCCGGCTTCCCCGACGAGCGCCCCGGCGCCGTCGAGGCCACCGGCGGCGCCGGCCCCGCCTCTCTCGTGGGCCTGCGCCTGGCCAAGGGCGAGAAGCCGCAGCACCGAATCGTCCACCCGCGTGGTGAGACCTCCGGACAGGAGGGGGAGTGATGACCTTGGCCGCCGAGATCAACAACAGCAGCCCCGAGAAGCTCCTGGCGCCCGTCCTGTCGGCCTTCTGGGACCAGCCCGACTCCTGGACCCTGGAGACCTACGAGCGACACGAGGGCTACCAGGGCCTCAAGAAGGCCCTCGCGATGAGCCCCGACGACCTCATCGCGTACGTCAAGGAATCCGGGCTCCGCGGACGCGGTGGCGCCGGCTTCCCCACCGGCATGAAGTGGCAGTTCATCCCGCAGGGCGACGGCAAGCCGCACTACCTCGTCGTCAACGCCGACGAGTCCGAACCCGGCACCTGCAAGGACATCCCCCTCCTCTTCGCCAACCCGCACTCCCTCATCGAGGGCATCGTGATCGCCTGCTACGCGATCCGCTCGAACCACGCCTTCATCTACCTGCGCGGCGAGGTCGTCCCGGTACTCCGCCGCCTCCACGAGGCCGTCCGCGAGGCCTACGCCGCCGGCTACCTCGGCACGAACATCCTCGGCAGCGGACTCGACCTCGACCTCACCGTGCACGCCGGCGCCGGCGCGTACATCTGCGGCGAGGAGACCGCGCTGCTCGACTCGCTCGAAGGGCGCCGCGGCCAGCCCCGGCTGCGCCCCCCCTTCCCCGCGGTCGCCGGTCTGTACGCCTGCCCCACTGTGGTGAACAACGTCGAATCCATCGCGTCGGTTCCCGCGATCCTGAACAAGGGCAAGGACTGGTTCACGTCCATGGGGACGGAGAAGTCCCCCGGCTTCACCCTCTACTCGCTCAGCGGGCACGTCGCCTCGCCCGGCCAGTACGAGGCCCCCCTCGGCATCACCCTGCGCCAGCTCCTCGACATGAGCGGCGGCATGCGGCCCGGCCACCGGCTCAAGTTCTGGACGCCCGGCGGCTCCTCCACGCCGATGTTCACCGACGAGCACCTCGACGTCCCCCTCGACTACGAGGGCGTCGGCGCCGCCGGATCGATGCTCGGCACCAAGGCGCTGCAGTGCTTCGACGAGACCACCTGCGTCGTCCGGGCCGTCACCCGCTGGACCGAGTTCTACGCCCACGAGTCCTGCGGCAAGTGCACGCCCTGCCGTGAGGGCACGTACTGGCTCGTCCAGCTGCTCCGCGACATCGAGGCAGGCAAGGGCGTCATGTCCGACCTCGACAAGCTCAACGACATCGCCGACAACATCAACGGCAAGTCGTTCTGCGCCCTCGGCGACGGCGCCGCCTCGCCGATCTTCTCCTCGCTGAAGTACTTCCGCGAGGAGTACGAGCAGCACATCACGGGCAAGGGCTGCCCCTTCGACCCGGCCAAGTCGACCGCCTGGGCGGACAACCACAAGGAGGTGACCGCATGACCGTCATCGCGTCCACCCCCAGCGGCGGCGGCAGCGCGCCGGGGCCGTCCGGGGCCGCCGGCCAAGACATCGTCACGCTGACCATCGACGGCGCCGAGATCTCCGTCCCCAAGGGGACGCTCGTCATCCGCGCCGCCGAACAGCTCGGCATCGAGATCCCGCGCTTCTGCGACCACCCCCTCCTCGACCCCGCCGGCGCCTGCCGCCAGTGCATCGTCGAGGTCGAGGGCCAGCGCAAGCCGATGGCCTCCTGCACCATCACCTGCACCGACGGCATGGTCGTCAGGTCGCAGCTCACCAGCCCCGTCGCCGAGAAGGCCCAGCACGGGGTGATGGAGCTGCTGCTCATCAACCACCCGCTGGACTGCCCGGTCTGCGACAAGGGCGGCGAGTGCCCCCTGCAGAACCAGGCCATGTCCCACGGACAGGCCGAGTCCCGCTTCGAGGGCGTCAAGCGGACGTACGAGAAGCCGGTCGCGATCTCCACCCAGGTGCTGCTCGACCGCGAGCGGTGCGTCCTGTGCGCCCGCTGCACCCGCTTCTCCAACCAGGTCGCGGGCGACCCGATGATCGAGCTCATCGAGCGCGGCGCGCTCCAGCAGGTCGGCACCGGCGAGGGCGACCCCTTCGAGTCGTACTTCTCCGGCAACACCATCCAGATCTGCCCCGTCGGCGCCCTCACCTCGGCCGCCTACCGCTTCCGCTCCCGCCCCTTCGACCTGGTCTCCTCGCCGTCCGTCTGCGAGCACTGCGCCGGCGGCTGCGCCACCCGCACCGACCACCGGCGCGGCAAGGTCATGCGGCGGCTCGCCGCCGAGGACCCGGAGGTCAACGAGGAGTGGATCTGCGACAAGGGCCGCTTCGGCTTCCGGTACGCCCAGCAGCGCGACCGGCTGACCACGCCGCTCGTCCGGAACCCCGACACCGGTGAGCTGGAGGCGACGTCCTGGCCCGAGGCCCTGGAGGCCGCGGCCAACGGGCTCGTCCGCGGCCGGACCGGCGTCCTGACCGGCGGGCGCCTCACCGTCGAGGACTCCTACGCGTACGCCAAGTTCGCGCGGGTCGCCCTCGACACCAACGACATCGACTTCCGGGCCCGGGTCCACTCCGGCGAGGAGGCCGACTTCCTGGCCTCCACCGTCGCCGGGCGTGGACGCGACCTGGACGGCTCGGGTGTCACGTACACCTCGCTCGAAGCCGCCCCGGCCGTACTCCTGGTCGGCCTGGAGTCCGAGGAGGAGGCCCCCGGCGTCTTCCTGCGGCTCCGCAAGGCCTGGCGCAAGCGCGGCCAGAGGACGTACGCCATCGCCTCGTTCGCGACCCGGGGCCTGACGAAGGCCGGCGGCACGCTGCTGCCCGCCGCGCCCGGCACCGAGACCGAGTGGCTCGACGCCCTCACCTCCCGCGTCGGCCTCACCGGCGAAGGCGCCGACGCGGCCGAGGCCCTCCGCCAGGAGGGTGCCGTCCTCGCCGTCGGCGAGCGGCTCGCGGGCGTGCCCGGCGCGCTCACCGCCGCCCTGCGGGCCTCGGCCGCCACCGGCGCCCGCCTCGTGTGGATCCCGCGCCGCGCCGGCGAGCGCGGCGCCGTCGAGGCGGGGGCGCTGCCGGCGCTGCTGCCCGGCGGGCGGCCCGCGACCGATCCCCGCGCGCGTGAGGAGGTCGCCGCCGCCTGGGGCGTCCGTGAGCTCCCGCACCGCTACGGCCGCGACACCGGCCAGATCGTGGAGGCGGCGGCCGGCGGAGAGCTCGCCGCGCTGCTCGTCGCCGGCGTCGAGGTCGCCGACCTGCCGGACCCGGCACGCGCGCGTGAGGCCCTCGACACGGCGTTCGTGGTCTCCCTGGAACTGCGGCCCGGCGAGGTCACCGAGCGCGCCGACGTGATCCTGCCGGTCGCGGCCGTCGCCGAGAAGCCCGGCACCTTCCTCAACTGGGAGGGCAGGGCCCGGCTCTTCGAGGCCGCGCTCAAGCCCGAGCAGATGACGAGGCCGCTCGCCCCGAGCGACGCCCGCGTCCTGCACATGCTGGCCGACGCCCTCGACGTCCACCTCGGCCTGCCCGACCTGCGGTCGGCCCGCCGGGAGCTGGACCGGCTCGGCGGCTGGACCGAGGAGCGGGCCACCGAGCCCAGCTCGCCCGCGCAGCCGGCGCCCCGGCCCGGCGACGGCGAGGCCGTCCTCGCCGGACACCGCCTCCTGCTCGACCTCGGCCGGCTCCAGGAGGGCGACACCGCC
Organism: Streptomyces sp. NPDC002463; assembly: GCF_042889835.1. Classification (NCBI taxonomy): domain Bacteria; kingdom Bacillati; phylum Actinomycetota; class Actinomycetes; order Kitasatosporales; family Streptomycetaceae; genus Streptomyces; species Streptomyces sp. NPDC002463. Next base: position 831,825 of record NZ_JBIARL010000001.1, on the reverse strand, counting down.
CTCGCCGGCACGCGGCACGCGGCGGTCGCCCGGCTCTCCGCCGCCACCGCCGCCGACACCGGCGTCAAGGACGGCGACGTCCTGGAGGTGACCGGCCCCACGGGCTCCGTCACCTTCCCGCTCCAGGTCACCGACATGCCCGACCGGGTCGTCTGGCTCCCCCTGAACTCCACGGGCCGAGGCGTCCTCTCCGACACGGGCGCCCACCCCGGCGACCTGGTCCGCATCGGCCCGGCCGGGCCTGCGGCCGGCAAGGGCGAGGAGGCGGGCGCATGACCGCGACCCCCGTCCGGCCGGGCGAAGCCCTGGCCGCCGCGGGCAGTGGCCCCACCGGGCCACACCCCCGCATCCCCCTCGTCCGGTCGGGCGCAGCCCGGACCGCAGCTGCTCCGGAGGTGCGCGCATGACCGCCCTCGCTTCACTCGCGGACGCTCAGCGCAGTGTTCTCGCCGCCGAAGACCTGTCCATGTTCGGCACGGACCCCTGGTGGCTCGTGCTCGTCAAGGCCGTCTTCTGCTTCGCCTTCCTGATGGTCACCGTGCTCTTCTCCATCGTGTGGGAGCGCAAGGTCGTCGCCTGGATGCAGCTGCGCATCGGCCCCAACCGGCACGGCCCCTGGGGTCTCCTCCAGTCCCTCGCGGACGGCGTCAAGCTGATGCTCAAGGAGGACGTGATCGTCAAGAAGGCCGACAAGGTCGTCTACGTCCTCGCTCCGATCATCGCCGCGATCCCCGCGTTCATGGCGATCGCCGTGATCCCGTTCGGCCCGGCCGACGACGAGGTCTCGATCTTCGGGCAGCGGACGGCGATGCAGCTCACCGACCTGCCGATCGCGATGCTGTACGTCCTCGCGGTCGCCTCCGTCGGCATCTACGGCATCGTCCTCGCCGGCTGGTCCTCGGGCTCCACCTACCCGCTGCTCGGCGGCCTGCGGTCCTGCGCGCAGATGATCTCGTACGAGATCGCCATGGGCGCGGCCTTCGCCTCCGTCTTCCTCTACTCCGGGTCGATGTCGACCTCGAAGATCGTCGAGGCGCAGGCGGACCGCTGGTTCGTGATCCTGCTGCCGGTCTCGTTCATCATCTACATCGTCACGATGGTCGGTGAGACGAACCGCGCCCCGTTCGACATGCCGGAGTCCGAGGGCGACCTCGTCGGCGGCTTCAACACCGAGTACTCGTCCATCAAGTTCGCGATGTTCATGCTCGCCGAGTACGTGAACATGGTGACGGTCTCGGCCGTGTCGGTGACCCTCTTCCTGGGCGGCTGGCGGGCCCCGTACCCGATCTCCACGTTCTGGGAGGGCGCGAACCACGGCTGGTGGCCGATGCTCTGGTTCGTCATCAAGGTGCAGCTGCTGCTGTTCTTCTTCATCTGGCTCCGCGGCACCCTGCCCCGCGTCCGCTACGACCAGCTGATGAAGCTCGGCTGGAAGGTCCTCATCCCGGTCGCCGTGGTCTGGCTGATGCTGGTCGCCACCGTCCGCGCCCTGCGCAACGAGAACATCGCCTTCTCCAACATCGTGCTGTACGTGGCCGGCGGCGTCCTCGCCCTGCTCCTCCTCTCCTTCCTGTTCGACGCGTTCCGCGACCGGAAGGCGAAGGAGTCCGCGGCCCGGCCCGCCGAGGAGCCGTCCTTCGACCCGATGGCGGGCGGCTTCCCCGTACCGCCCAAGCCCGGACAGTCCCTGCCGCCCGTGCCGCGGCGCAGGCCTCGCCACGAGCGGGACCTCGTTGTCAGTGGTGGCCCCGATACTGCTACCGAGAGTGATGAAAGGGGGACGGACGGTGTCTGATTTCCAGAATCCGGTGGCCGGCTTCGGCGTGACCTTCAAGGCCATGTTCAAGAAGCGGCTGACCGAGCAGTACCCGGAGCAGCAGAAGACGACGGCGCCCCGCTTCCACGGCCGGCACCAGCTCAACCGTCACCCCGACGGTCTGGAGAAGTGCGTCGGCTGCGAGCTGTGCGCCTGGGCCTGTCCCGCCGACGCCATCTACGTGGAGGGCGCGGACAACACGGACGAGGAGCGCTACTCGCCGGGCGAGCGGTACGGCCGCGTCTACCAGATCAACTACGCCCGCTGCATCCTCTGCGGACTGTGCATCGAGGCGTGCCCCACGCGCGCGCTGACGATGACGAACGAGTTCGAGCTGGCCGACTCCTCCCGCGAGGCCCTGATCTACACCAAGGAGCAGCTCCTCGCGGGTCTTGAGGAGGAGATGGTCGACACGCCGCACGCGATCTTCCCGGGCATGACCGAGCAGGACTACTACCGGGGGCTCGTCACCGGCGCCGCGCCCGGCACCGTCCGCCAGGTCGCCGTGTCCAAGGGGGAGAAGGGCGAGCCGGAGGGGGCGGACGCATGAGCGCGAACCTCGCGGCGTACACCACGTCCACCGGTGAGGCCTTCCAGTTCTGGGTGCTCGGAACCGTCGCCGTCCTCGGCGCGCTGTCCACGGTCCTGATGAGGAAGGCCGTGCACTCCGCGCTCTGCCTCGCCGGCACGATGATCGTCCTCGCGGTCTTCTACCTGGCGAACGGCGCGTACTTCCTCGGCATCGTCCAGATCGTCGTCTACACCGGCGCGATCATGATGCTCTTCCTCTTCGTCGTCATGCTGGTCGGTGTCACCGCCGCGGACTCGCTGAAGGAGACCATCAAGGGCCAGCGCTGGCTGGCCGCCGCCTGCGGTCTCGGCTTCGGCATCCTGCTCGCGGCCGGCATCGGCAACGCCTCGCTGAAGGACTTCGCCGGACTCGGCACGGCCAACAGCGCGCACGGCGGGAACGTGGAGGGCCTCGCCGCCCTCATCTTCACCAAGTACGTCTTCGCCTTCGAGATCACCGGCGCGCTGCTGATCACGGCGGCCGTCGGCGCGATGGTGCTCACCCACCGGGAGCGGACCGAGCGGGCCCGCACCCAGCGCGAGCTCTCCGAGCAGCGCGTGCGCGAGGGCAAGCACGTCCCGCCGCTGCCGGCCCCCGGCGTCTACGCCCGGCACAACGCCGTGGACATCGCCGGTCTCCTGCCCGACGGCACCCCGGCGGAGCTCACCGTCATGCAGACCCTCCGCAAGCGGGGCCAGATCCGGGACGTGTCGAACGAGGCGCTCTCGGACCTCAAGGCCCTGGAGCAGCGCTCCTCCGAGCGCCTGGGCCGCGAAGAGGAGGCCTCCCGGTGAACCCCGTCAACTACCTGTACCTCGCCGCCCTGCTGTTCACCATCGGTGCGGTCGGGGTGCTGATCCGGCGCAACGCGATCGTCGTCTTCATGTGCGTCGAGCTCATGCTCAACGCCTGCAACCTCGCGTTCGTCACCTTCTCCCGCATGCACGGCAACCTCGACGGCCAGATCATCGCCTTCTTCACGATGGTCGTCGCCGCCGCGGAGGTCGTCGTCGGGCTCGCGATCATCGTGTCCGTCTTCCGTGCCCGCCACTCGGCCTCGGTCGACGACGCCAGCCTGATGAAGCTGTGAGGGGCTGACCGTGGAAAATCTCATTGCGCTGCTCATCGGGGCGCCCCTGCTCGGCGCGGCGGTGCTGCTCCTGGGCGGGCGGCGGCTCGACAGGTCCGGGCACTGGCTCGGGACGCTGCTCGCGGCCGTCTCCTTCGTGATCGGCCTGGTGCTCTTCGCCGACATGCTCGGCAAGAGCGCCGACGACCGGGCCCTGTACCAGACGCTCTACACCTGGATCCCCGTCGAGGGCTTCCAGGCGGACATGGCCTTCCAGCTCGACCAGCTGTCGATGACCTTCGTCCTGCTGATCACCGGCGTCGGCACGCTCATCCACGTCTACTCCATCGGATACATGGAGCACGACGAGCGCCGCCGCCGCTTCTTCGGCTACCTCAACCTGTTCGTCGCGGCGATGCTCCTGCTCGTCCTCGCCGACAACTACCTGCTGCTGTACTTCGGCTGGGAGGGCGTCGGCCTCGCCTCGTACCTCCTGATCGGCTTCTGGCAGCACAAGCCCAGCGCGGCCACCGCCGCGAAGAAGGCGTTCATCGTCAACCGTGTCGGCGACATGGGCCTGTCGATCGCCATCATGATCATGTTCACCACCTTCGGGACCTTCACCTTCGGTCCGGTGCTCGCGGCGACCGGCGAGGCCTCCGAGGGCAAGCTGACCGCGATCGGCCTGATGCTGCTCCTCGCCGCCTGCGGCAAGTCGGCCCAGGTGCCGCTGCAGTCCTGGCTCGGGGACGCGATGGAGGGCCCGACCCCGGTCTCGGCCCTCATCCACGCGGCCACCATGGTGACCGCCGGTGTCTACCTGATCGTCCGCTCCGCCGACATCTTCAACGCGGCGCCGGACGCCCAGCTCGTCGTCACCGTGGTCGGCGCCGTCACGCTCCTCTTCGGTGCGATCGTCGGTTGCGCGAAGGACGACATCAAGAAGGCCCTCGCCGGCTCGACGATGTCGCAGATCGGATACATGATCCTGGCGGCCGGCCTCGGCCCCATCGGCTACGTCTTCGCGATCATGCACCTGGTGACGCACGGCTTCTTCAAGGCCGGTCTCTTCCTCGGCGCCGGTTCGGTCATGCACGGCATGAACGACGAGGTCGACATGCGGAGGTACGGCGGCCTGCGGAAGTACATGCCGGTCACCTTCGTCACCTTCGGTCTCGGCTACCTCGCGATCATCGGCTTCCCGGGCCTGTCCGGCTTCTTCTCCAAGGACAAGATCATCGAGGCGGCCTTCGCCAAGGGCGGCACCGAGGGCTGGATCCTCGGCACGGTCACCCTGATCGGCGCGGCCATCACCGCGTACTACATGACCCGCGTGATGCTGATGACCTTCTTCGGCGAGAAGCGCTGGCAGGACGACGAGAACGGCCGGCCCCCGCACCCGCACGAGTCGCCGAAGTCCATGGTCATCCCCATGGTCCTGCTCGCCGTCGGCTCGGTCGCCGCGGGCGCCCTCTTCGAGTTCTCCGGCTTCGTCGAGTGGCTGGAGCCGGTCACCGGCTTCGCGCACGGCCACTCGCCGATCAGCGCCGCCGCCGTCACCACCGCCACCATCGCCGTCATGGTGCTCGGTGTCGGCCTCGCGTACGTCCAGTACGGCCGCCGGCCCGTCCCGGTGGTCGCCCCGCGCGGCTCGCTCCTCACCCGGGCGGCCCGCCGCGACCTGCTCCAGGACGACTTCAACCACGCCGTCTTCGTCACCGGCGGCACGCACCTGACGCGCTCCCTGGTGTACGTCGACCACAGCCTGGTCGACGGCGTCGTCAACGGCACCGCGGCCGCGGTCGGCGGACTCTCCGGCCGGCTGCGCAAGCTCCAGAACGGCTACGCCCGCACGTACGCGGTCTCCATGTTCGGAGGTACGGCGGTGCTGATCGCCGCGACCCTGCTGATGAGGGCGGTGTAACCCATGTCCTTCCCGCTCCTTACGGTGACGGCGGCGGTGCCCGCGGTGGGCGCCGTGCTCACCGCCGCCGTGCCGGCCGCCCGCCGCACCGGCGCCAAGTGGCTGGCGCTGCTGGTCTCGCTCGCCACGCTCGTGCTCGCCGCCGTCGTCTGGGCACAGTTCGAGCCCGGCGGCCCCCGGTACCAGCTCACCGAGTCGCACGCCTGGATCAAGGACTTCGGCGTCCGGTACGAACTCGGCGTCGACGGCATCGGGGTCGCGCTCATCGGGCTGACCGCCCTGCTGATCCCGTTCATCGTCCTGGCCGGCTGGCACGACGCCGACCCGCTGGAGACCTCCTCCAAGCGGTGGCGGCCGACGCAGGGCTTCTTCGCCCTGATCCTCATGGTCGAGGCGATGGTGATCCTCTCCTTCGAGGCCACCGACGTCTTCCTCTTCTACATCCTGTTCGAAGCCATGCTCATCCCGATGTACTTCCTCATCGGCGGCTTCGGCGACCGCGCGCACAGCGGCTCCGACGAGAACGCGGCGGCCCAGCGCTCCTACGCGGCGGTCAAGTTCCTCCTCTACAACCTCGTCGGCGGCCTGATCATGCTGGCCGCGGTCATCGGGCTCTACGTGGTCGCGGGGAACTTCTCGCTCACGGAGATCACCGAGGCCCGGGCCAACGGCTCGCTCGACATGGCGACCAACACCGAGCGGCTGCTCTTCCTCGGCTTCTTCTTCGCCTTCGCGGTGAAGGCGCCGCTCTGGCCGCTGCACACCTGGCTGCCGAACGCGATGGGGGAGTCCACCGCCCCGGTCGCCGTCCTCATCACCGCCGTCGTCGACAAGGTCGGCACCTTCGCGATGCTCCGCTTCTGCCTCGGGCTCTTCCCCGAGGCCAGCAAGTGGGCCACCCCCGCGATCGTCGTCCTCGCCCTCATCAGCATCGTCTACGGCGCGCTGCTCGCCGTCGGCCAGCGGGACATCAAGCGCCTGGTCGCCTACGCGTCGATCTCGCACTTCGGCTTCATCATCCTGGGCATCTTCGCGATGACCAGCCAGGGCCAGTCCGGCGCCACGCTCTACATGGTCAACCACGGCATCTCGACGGCCGCGCTCATGCTCGTCGCCGGCTTCCTGATCTCCCGGCGCGGCTCGCGGCTCATCGCCGACTACGGCGGTGTGCAGAAGGTCGCCCCGGTGCTCGCCGGCACGTTCCTGATCGGCGGCCTCGCGACCCTGTCGCTGCCCGGACTCGCCCCGTTCGTCAGCGAGTTCCTGGTCCTGGTCGGCGCGTACGCCAGGTATCCGGTGGCCGGCGTCATCGCCACCACCGGCATCGTCCTCGCCGCGCTCTACACCCTCGTCCTGTACCAGCGGACGATGACGGGCCCGGTGAAGGAGGAGGTGCGGGCGCTGCCCGACCTGCGGGCGCGCGAGCTGGCCGTGGTCGCCCCGCTGATCGCCGTCCTGATCTTCCTCGGTGTCTTCCCGAAGCCGCTGACGGACGTCGTCAACCCGGCCGTGCAGCACACCATGTCGGACGTCCAGCAGAAGGACCCCCAGCCCCAGATTCAGAACGTGGAGGCGGCCAAGTGAGTTCCATGGCTGTCCACAGCTTGTGGACGACAGCTGCCGAGCCGCTGGACAAGATCCCGGCACCCCACATCGAGTACACGCAGCTCTCGCCCGTGCTCATCGTGCTCGGCGCCGCGCTCGTCAGCGTCCTCGTCGAGGCCTTCGTGCCCCGCAAGGCCCGCTACCACAGCCAGGTGTTCCTGTCGGTCCTCGCGCTCGTCGCCGCCTTCGCCGCCATCGTCGGCCTGGCGGCGGGCGGTTACGGCTCCACCAAGGCCCACATCGCGGCCATGGGCGCCATCGCCGTCGACGGGCCCGCCCTGTTCCTCCAGGGCACCATTCTCCTCGCCTCCCTCGTGGCGGTGTTCACCTTCGCCGAGCGCAGGCTCGACCCGGCCGACCACGGCCACAAGGTCGACTCCTTCGCCGCCGAGGCCGCGGCCGTCCCCGGCAGCGAGCAGGAGAGGGCCGCGGTCAAGGCCGGGTTCACCACGACGGAGGTCTTCCCGCTCGCGCTCTTCGCGATCTCCGGCATGCTGGTCTTCCCGGCCGCCAACGACCTCCTGACGCTGTTCGTCGCCCTGGAGGTCTTCTCCCTCCCGCTGTACCTGCTCTGTGCCGTCGCCCGCCGCAAGCGGCTGATGTCGCAGGAGGCGGCCGTCAAGTACTTCCTGCTCGGCGCCTTCTCCTCGGCGTTCCTGCTCTTCGGGATCGCCCTGCTGTACGGCTACGCGGGCTCCGTCTCGTACGCGACGATCGCCCGGGTCGTCGACGGCTCGATCGGCGCCGTCGACCCGGCGCTCGCCGACACCATGGGCAACGACGCGCTGCTGCTCATCGGCTTCGCGATGGTCCTCATGGGGCTCCTCTTCAAGATCGGCGCCGTGCCGTTCCACATGTGGACCCCGGACGTCTACCAGGGCGCCCCGACCCCGGTCACCGGCTTCATGGCCGCCGCGACCAAGGTCGCCGCGTTCGGTGCGCTGCTCCGCCTGCTGTACGTGGTGCTCCCGGGCCTCACCTGGGACTGGCGCCCGGTCATGTGGGGCGTCGCCATCGTCACGATGCTGGGCGGTGCGATCGTCGCCATCACCCAGACCGACATCAAGCGGCTCCTGGCGTACTCGTCGATCGCGCACGCGGGCTTCCTGCTCGCGGGCGTCATCGCGGCGACGCCGGCCGGCATCTCGTCCGTCCTGTTCTACCTGGGCGCCTACTCCTTCGTGACGATCGGCGCGTTCGCGGTCGTCACCCTGGTCCGGGACGCGGGCGGCGAGGCCACCCACCTGTCCAAGTGGGCCGGACTCGGCCGCCGTTCGCCGCTCGTCGCGGCGGTCTTCGCGGTCTTCCTGCTCGCCTTCGCCGGCATTCCGCTGACCTCCGGCTTCTCCGGGAAGTTCGCGGTCTTCTCGGCGGCGGCGGACGGTGGCGCGGGCGCGCTCGTGGTGGTCGGTGTGATCTCCTCGGCGATCGCCGCGTTCTTCTACATCCGCGTCATCGTCCTGATGTTCTTCAGCGAGCCGAAGGCGGACGGCCCCACGGTCGCCGTGCCCTCGGCCCTGACGAGCATCACGATCACGGCAGGTGTGGCGGTCACCCTGGTCCTCGGCCTGGCCCCGCAGTACTTCCTGGACCTGGCGAACCAGGCGAGCACGTTCGTCCGGTAACGCGGACGGCACGCGCGAGGGCCCGGCTCGGGGGCGAGCCGGGCCCTTCGCGTTCCTGACAGGGGCCGGGGGGCGTGGCATCGTGGACGCCCGAATGGTCTGTACCAGTCGGGGAGGCGGGCGATGCGCGACACCACGGTCTTGGCGGGGGGTCCCTGTGCGGCTTCTCGGGAGGGGGAGCCGCCCGTGCACCGGCTGGAGTTGTCGCTGCCCGGGCAAGTTCCCTTCGCCGCCGGCGGGTTCGATGCGATGGGGCCGATGTCCCGGGCCGCTTTCCCGCATCGGCATACGTTCTACGAGATCGTGCATGTCGTGGGCGGGAGCGGTGCGCATGTGCTCGATCTGGAGCGGTACGAGGTGCGGCCGCCGCAGCTCGGGGTGATCCTGCCCGGGCAGGTGCACCACTGGGAGGGGGTGCGCGGGCTCGAGGGGTCGCTCGTGCTCTTCACGCCCGAGTTCCTCGTGGGAGGGGGCGGTGACGAGGGGCTGTTGCGGCGGCTCGGCGAGCGGCCCTGGGTGGGGCTCGACGACGCCGCTCACGAGCGGACCTCGCTGTTGATGGCCGAGCTCGCCGAGGAGTACCGGTGCGGGGCCGACGGGTTCGCCGGGGTGCTGCGGTCCCTGCTGCACGTGCTTCTCGTGCGGGCCGCGCGGCTGCCCGGAGCCCCGGCCCGGCCCGCGCCCCCGCAGGGGGTCGCCGGGGAGTTCCTGCGGTTCGCCGGGCGGGCCGGGGCCGACGGTCTTTCCGTACGGGAGTGTGCCGTGCGGCTCGGTGTCAGCCCCGGTCATCTCGCCGAGGCCGTCCGGGCCGCCACCGGCCGCACCCCCGCCGCGCTCCTGCGCGAGGCGCGCACCAGAGAGGCCCAACGGCTGCTCTTCAGCACCGAGTTGTCGGTGCGGCAGGTCGCGGCGCGGGTCGGTTTCGCCGATCCCGCGTACTTCTGTCGCTTCTTCCGGCGGGAGACGGGGCGCAGCCCCGGGGACTTCCGAAAACACCACGACCTCCGGGGTCCGTCCATCGAGGACGGAAGCCCGGCCGCCTAGGTTCGTTGTCATCCCCCCAGGCCCCCCACACAGGAGCAGGCATGGACAACGAGACCGCCGCCGGACACATCACCCGCAAGACCGTGCTGCGCGCCGCACTCGCGGCCGGGATGGCCGCGCCCGTCGCCCTCATGGGCGTCCCGGCGCTCGCCCGTACCCTCACCGACGGGACCGCCGCGCCCGCGCTCACCCCGGAGTGCGACGACGGCGACACCCCCACCCCGGAGCAGACGGAAGGGCCGTACTTCAAGCCCGACTCCCCGCTCAGGAGCAGTCTTCTGGAGGCCGGTACCGCCGGGACCCGGCTCACCGTCAGCGGTTACGTCTTCGGGCTCGCCTGCCGGCCGATATCGGGTGTCCTGCTCGACTTCTGGCAGGCGGACGTCAACGGTGCGTACGACAACACCGGCTTCCGCTTCCGGGGGCATCAGTTCACCGATGCGAGCGGGGCCTTCAAGCTGACGACGATCGTCCCGGGGCTGTATCCCGGGCGGACCCGCCACATCCACGTGAAGCTCCAGGCGCCGGGGCGGCCCGTGCTCACCACCCAGCTGTACTTCCCGGGCGAGCCGCGCAACAACACCGACTCGATCTTCGACGCCCGGCTCCTCATGACCGTCCGGGACGCCGGCACCGCGAAGGAGGCCGCCTTCGACTTCGTCCTGAACGTGCCGCAGGACCCCGGCCCCACGCCGACGCCCACCCCGACGTCCACGGGCGTCCCGGGCGGGACGTGGGCCGTCGGGACCGCCTACCGGGCCGGGGACGCCGTCACGTACGGCGGTCCGGGCTATGTGTGCCTCCAGGCGCACACGGCCCAGACCGGCTGGGAGCCTCCGAACGTCCCCGCCCTCTGGCGCGTCGCCTAGGCCGACGGAACGATCCGGCCCCGGACCTCGCCCAGGGCCACCCGGGTGCCGTCCGGGCCCGGCGCCCAGGCCGTGAGGACGACCTCGTCGCCGTCCTCCAGGAACGTCCGCTTGCCGCCCGCGAGTTCGAGGGCGTCGCGGCCGTTCCAGGTGAGCTCCAGGAGCGAGCCGCGCTGGTTCACCTCGGGCCCGGAGACCGTGCCGGAGCCGTACAGGTCGCCCGTACGGAGCGAGGCGCCGTTCACCGTCATGTGGGCGAGCTGCTGGGCCGCCGTCCAGTACATGGAGGAGAACGGCGGCTCGGCCACGACCTCGCCGTTGATCTCCACCGAGATCCGCAGGTCGAAGCCGCCCTGCTCCTCCTCGGCCGCGTCGTCCAGGTAGGGGAGGAGCGGGAAGTCCCGGGCCGGCGGGGCGGTCCGGGCCGCGTCCAGGGCCTCCAGGGGCGTCACCCACGCCGACACCGAGGTCTGGAACGACTTGCCGAGGAACGGGCCGAGCGGCACGTACTCCCAGGCCTGGATGTCCCGCGCCGACCAGTCGTTGAGCAACGTCAGACCGAAGACGTGCTCCCGGAAGTCGGCCAGCGGGACCGGCTTGCCCAGCTCCGAGGGCGTGCCGACGAGGAAGCCGACCTCCGCCTCGATGTCCAGCTTGATCGACGGGCCGAAGACCGGGGCCGGGTCCGTCGGGGCCTTGCGCTGCCCGGAGGGGCGTACGACATCGGTGCCCGAGACCACGACCGTGCCCGCGCGACCGTGGTAACCGATCGGCAGGTGCTTCCAGTTGGGGGTGAGCGCGTCGCCGTCCGGGCGGAAGATGCGGCCCACGTTGGTCGCGTGGTGCTCGCTCGCGTAGAAGTCGACGTAGTCCGCGACCTCGTACGGCAGGTGCAGCGTCACCGCGTCCAGCGGGTGGAGGAGCGGCTCGATGTCCGCCCGGTGCGCGGGCACCGTCACCCAGGCGTTCAGCGCCCGGCGGACGTCGCGCCAGGCGGTCCGCCCGGCCGCGAGCAGCGGGTTGAGGCTCGGCTGCGCGAGCAGCGTCGCGTACGGGGAGCCCAGCGCGTGCGCCGCGGCACCCGCGTCCAGGACGTGCCCGCCGATGCGGACGCCGAGCCGGCGCCGCCCGGGCTCGTCGGCGGTGGAGAAGACGCCGTACGGGAGGTTGTGCGGGCCGAAGGGATCGCCCTCGGCCAGATCGAGCGGGCTGTGCTCGGACATCGGTGCGTGCCTCGCTTTCCACGTGTGTGGGGGACACGTTACGGGGCGGGCCGCCGGGCGCGGATGACATGGATCACACAGAAAGCGCGGCCTCCGTGGGCAACTGCCCGCACTTGCGCGGTTTGTGGCCTGAACGGGTTCAGAAAGCCCCCGTGAGCTCCGGAAACATGGCTCCACGCGGACCGTTTCCGGCCATACGATCATGCCGGGTGCCGCGCCGCGTGAGGTAGCCGCAGGCGCGCGTCCGCCACCGTTCTTCGGAGTCTTTCTCTCTGACCAGGAAAAGGTCCACAACGTGAAGATCCGCCGCATTCTGGCGACGGCCGTGGCCGCCGCCGTGACCACCCCGGTCGTCTTCCTCTCGGCCGCCCCGGCGTTCGCCGACACCAAGCCGTCGCCCACGTCGACGCAGAAGCCCGCGTCCCACGAGGACGACCCCGACGAGGACATGCCCTCGATCGAGGAGCTCAAGGCCGCCGTCGCCGAGGCGCAGAAGGCGTACGACGAGGCCGTCGCCGAGCTCGACAAGGCCATGGCCGACCTGAAGGCCCTCGACAAGGACGACCACCCCCTCCGGGTCGCCGTCACCGAGGCCCAGAAGGCCGCCGACGAGGCCGCGGCCAAGAAGACCGCCGCCGACGAGGCGCTCGCCAAGGCGAAGCAGGACGAGCAGGCCGTGAAGGACCGGCCCGATGCCACCGACCAGGAGAAGGCGGACGCCGCCGCTGCCGTCGCCGCCGCGCAGACGGCCGCCGACGAGGCCGCCGCCGCGAAGACGGCCGCCGACGACAAGCTGGCGAAGGCCGACACCGCCTTCGACGACGCCAGGGTCGCCGCCGCCCGCGTGGTCGGCCTCGCCCAGAAGGTCAAGAAGGCTGCCGAGGAAGACCTCGACGACGCCAAGGAAGAGCTCGCCTTCTACGAGGACATGGGAGAGGAGTGCAAGGAGGACGGCTCCGTCAAGGTCGCCCTCACCGGCCCGAAGACGGTCACCGCCGGCAAGAGCGCCTCCTTCTCGCTGCGCGTCTCCAACGACGGCGACCGGGACCTGGACGCCGTCTCCGCCTACGTCAACGCCCTGCAGCTCCCCGAGCCCGGCGACGTCATCGACGACGAGACGGACTTCTTCGAGCGGTACATCTCCGTCGAGTGGTCCTCCGCCGACAACCTGGAGTGGACGCCGGTCACCAAGGAGTTCGACTCCATCGAGGTCGGCAAGATCGCCAAGGGCGGCCACACGGACGTGAAGCTGCGCCTCACGGTCAAGGCCGACGCCCCCGCCGGCAAGGGCTCGACCTTCGCCTTCGGCGCGTACGAGAACAACGACGGCAGCTGCGGCATGAGCGAGGACTACGCGACCCTCCAGTTCGACATCCTCGCCGCCGACAAGGGCGACAAGCCGAAGCCGACGGACACGCCGTCCCCGGCGCCGACCGTCACCACCGGCGGCAACACGAACACCACCCAGCAGGGCGGCAGGTCGAACACCCCCGTGAACGGCACGCTCGCCGCCACCGGTGCGAACGGCACCCTGCCGGTCGGTCTCGCCGCCGCCGGGGCCGTCGCCCTGGGCGCCGGCGCGCTGGTCGTCGCCCGCCGCCGCAAGGCCGGCGCGCAGGCGTAACCCCTGATCGGTCCCCCGTACGGCGTGAAGTCAGCCCGCCGTACGGGGGATCCTCTTCTCCCAGGTGCGGTGGAAGACGACCTCGCCGCCCTCCTTGCACACCAGCTCGTTCTCGGTGAGGAAGGCGTCCGCGTCGCAGGAGATCTGCGAGCGGGTGTCGATCGTGACGTCCCAGGCCGGCTCGGGCCGGTGCAGCCGGACGGTCCACTCCGAGCGGGTACGGGCGGACAGCGGGCCGCTCTCGTCGATCACGTACGTCTCCGCGGCGTCCTCGGTGTACTCCAGGCCGTCCGGGTACACGCGCGTGCCGCCCGGCCTCGGGTCGAGCTCCAGGCGCCACTCGCCCTTGGCCACGTCCCGGACCACGACCCGCTCCGGGCGCGGCTCCTCCAGGTCCAGGGTGTGCGGGTAGACGACCCCGAGGGGCTCGGACTGCTCGGGCTCCGCCCACTGGACGGCGTCCTGGGTGCGGGCGCGTACGGGCAGGGTGAGGTTCGAGCCCGCCGGGTCGAGAGTGAAGCCGGCGGCGTCGGGCTGGGGCCAGATCCACGGCCAGTACGTGGAGGAGACCGCGAGCCGCACCCGGTGGCCGGGCGCGAAGGCGTGCCCGATGCCGTTCAGCTCGAAGACGAGGCTCTCCGTCTCGCCGATCTGCGCCTCCACGGCCCGGTCACGGCCGTAACGGGCGGAGAGGTTCAGGGCGCCCCGGGTGACGAGGGTGGAGGAGCCGTCCGGGGCGATGTCGCAGAGCCGGGCGATCACCTGTCCGGTGGGGGCGGTCGTCCGCAGGGCGAGGCTCACGGAGGGCCGGCCCAGGATCTCGACGGGGCCGCCGTCCTCGGGCACGGGGAAGTCGAAGCAGGCCGAGCGGGCGTCCTCGTCGCGCTGGTCGGGCGGCAGGTCGGCGTCGTCGCCCGAGGGGAGGAAGCGGCCCGCGTCGAGCCCGGTCTGCTGCGGCGAGTCGACGACGACCGGGGCACCCTGGAGGCCGTACGTGACGGGGGTGACGTGCGGGGAGGGCCAGGCGGGGTCGGCGACCCAGCGGCCGGGCAGCTCCGCGTACACGGGCGCCGGCGGGTGCGAGTCGCTGATCCAGGAGCGCAGCAGCGGCTCGGCCATCACGTCGTTCTCGGCGTCCATGAGGTGGTGGTCCCACCAGCGCAGGGTCTCCTGGAGGAAGCCGATCGCCGGTCCCGGCGACAGGCCGCGGTCCGGGTACTGGTGGCACCAGGGGCCGAGGACCGCCCGCACCCGGTCCTGGGGGAGGTGCCGGGCGAGCCGCAGGACGGTGTCGCGGTACGGGTCGTGCCAGCCGCCGACGGCGAGGACGGCGGCCCGGACGGCGGAGTAGTCCTCGCGGACGCTGCCGTGCTTCCAGTACGCGTCCCGGGTCTGGTGGGCGAGCCAGGTGTGCAGGGGCGGCTCGACGGCCTCCAGGCGCTTCAGCCACAGCTCGCGCCACTCCTCGCCCACGTGCCGCGGGTCCGGGGGCCGGGCGACGGAGGCGAGCGCGGCGGCAGCGCGGGCGTGCATGCCGGTGCCGAGGACGGAGCCGCCCATGTAGTGGACGTCGTTGTCGTAGCGGTCGTCGGTGGCGCAGACGGCGACGACGGCCTTCAGGGGTTCGGGGGCGAGGGCGGCGACCTGGAGCGCGGTGACGCCGCCCCGGCCGAGGCCGAACATGCCGACCTTCCCGGTGCACCACTCCTGCCCGGCGAGCCAGTTCACGACGGCGACCCCGTCGGCGAGCTCGACGGCGTCGTACGCGTCGCCCGGCAGGCCCTCGCTGTTGCCGTGGCCGCGGACGTCGACCCGTACGGAGGCGTAGCCGTGGCCCGCGTACCAGGGGTGGCGCTGCCAGTCGCGGGGGGCGGTCCCGTCGGTGAGGCGGTCGGGAAGGTACTCCAGGAGGGCGGGTACCGGCTCGTCGGTGAGCGGGCGCCACACGCGCGCGTACAGCAGGGTGCCGTCGGGCAGCGGGATGCGGACGTCCTCGTGGCGGGTCTCGTACGGGAAGTCGGTGCGGATCTTCATCGCGGCTCCTGCGGCTCCCTCTCGACGGCGAATGGGCGGAGACTGTTCGAGTCAAACTGCGCAATCCTGGTCGTATCAGCTGATCACGAACATACCGGGGGTGACGGGAAGGCGCCCACGGTGATCGAAAGGTGACCGGATACGCTGGCTTGAGTGAATCGAGCGACACATCGACAATCCGTGTGACCGCACCGAAGCCGTGTGATCGTCAGTAGACGTCAGCAGACAGGAGACCCCCTCGTGACCGTCGTCGGGCCGTTCGGTCTTAGCGTGCGGGACCAGGCTCTTGAGGCCGATGTCCAGGCGGGTTTGGCGGCTGTGGAGGCGGGCCTCCTGGACGCCACCAAGAGCGACGTCCCCTTCATCACGGAGGCGGCCCAGCACCTCGTCCTGGCCGGCGGGAAGCGGTTCCGCCCCCTGCTCGTGATGCTCGCCGCCCAGTTCGGCGACCCCTACGCGCCGGGCGTCGTGCCCTCCGCCGTGGTCGTCGAGCTCACCCACCTGGCCACGCTCTACCACGACGACGTCATGGACGAGGCCGACGTCCGGCGCGGCGTCGACAGCGCCAATACCCGCTGGGGCAACTCCATCGCCGTCCTCACGGGTGACTTCCTCTTCGCCCGCGCCTCGCACACGCTCGCGGACCTCGGCCCCGAGGCCGTACGCATCCAGTCCGAGGCGTTCGAACGGCTCGTGACCGGCCAGATCCTGGAGACGGCCGGCCCGACGGACGGCCGTGACCCCGTCGAGCACTACCTCGACGTCCTCGGCGGCAAGACCGGCTCCCTCGTCGCCGTCTCCTGCCGCTTCGGCGCCATGATGTCCGGCGCCGACGAGAGCGTCGTCGACATCCTCACCCAGTACGGCGAGCGGCTCGGCGTCGCCTTCCAGCTCGCCGACGACGTCCTCGACATCGCCTCCGACTCCCACGAGTCCGGCAAGACCCCCGGCACCGACCTCCGCGAGGGCATCCCCACCCTCCCCGTCCTCCGCCTGAGGGCCGCCGCGGCCGCCCACGGGCGCCCGGAGGACCTGGAGCTCGTCGCCCTGATCGACGGCGACCTCGGCGACGACGAGCGGCACGCCGAGGCCCTGCGCCGGCTGCGCGCCCACCCCGCCCTGGAGCAGGCCCGCCGGGACACCGTGCGGTACGCCGAGGAGGCGCGCGCGATGCTGGCGCCGCTGCCCGAGGGGTACGCGAAGGCCGCCCTCGCGGAGATGTGCGACGCCGTGGTCCATCGAGCGGGCTAGGTCTTCTCAGGGTCGGGTCATCCCGAAGCAGTACGTGAGGTTGATCCCCGGGTCTGACGATTCCGGGCCCGCGTCTTGGTGAGATGGAGTCATCATCCACAGGGGCAGCACGGCACGGAGGTAGCGGAGACCATGGCAGAGACCCGTAAGGCGAGCCGGTTCATCGTCCCGGTCGCGGTGGCAGGAGTGGCCGCGGCGACCATCGGGCTCGTCCCGGCGCTGGCCGCGTCCGGCGACCCGGACCTGCCGGAGATCACGGCCCAGCAGCTCATCGAGAAGATCGCCGCCTCGGACACCCAGACCCTGTCCGGCACGTTCAAGATCTCCACCGACCTGGGGCTGCCGGCCCTCGGCGGCCTGGCGTCCGGCCTCGGGGGCATGGACGGCGGCTCCGCGTCGGCGGACCCGTCCGAGAAGCTCACCGAGCTCGTCTCGGGCAGCCACACCCTGCGCGTCGCGGCCGACGGCCCCGAGCGCCAGCGGCTCACCCTGCTCGACGGCTCCGACGAGTACAGCCTGATCCACAACGGCGACGACGTCTGGGGCTACGACAGCAAGTCGAACGAGGCCTTCCACGAGAAGGGCGCGTCGTCCGGTGCCCCGGAGAAGGAGCAGAAGCTCCCCGGCACGCCCAAGCAGCTCGCCGACGAGGTCCTCAAGGCCGCGGGCGACACCACGTCGATCACGGTCGACGGGACGGCGAAGGTGGCCGGCCGGGACGCGTACCAGCTGGTGATCAAGCCGAAGCAGTCCGGCTCGACGGTCGAGTCGGTGAAGATCGCGGTGGACGCGGCGAACGGCACCCCGCTGAAGTTCACCCTCTCCTCGGTCGAGGGCGGCAAGCCGGTCGTCGACGCGGGCTTCACGAAGGTCGACTTCGGCAAGCCGGCCGCCTCCGAGTTCACCTTCACGGCGCCGAAGGGCGCGAAGGTGACGGAGGGCGCGGCGGAGAAGTTCGAGAAGGGCGAGAAGGTCCCGGCCCCGGGCGATCTGCCGGAGGGCTTCGAGGAGGGCATCCCGGGCCTCGGTGACGTCTTCGGGAAGGACCTCGGCAAGGGCGGCGGCCCGGACGTCATCGGTGAGGGCTGGACGACGATCGCGAAGCTCGACACCGGCGCGCCGGCGCCCAAGACCGACGAGGCGCCGAAGGAGATCCAGGGCTTCCTGGACTCCTTCGGCGACAAGGTCAGCGGGAAGTTCGGCTCCGGCACCGTCTTCAAGACGAAGCTGGTGAACGCGCTCCTCACCGACGACGGCAAGGTCTACGTCGGCGCGGTGACGAAGGACGCGCTGGTGGACGCGGCGAACTCCGGCAAGTAGGGGTCGAGTTGGGACCCCGGGCGGGTCGGGGGCGAAATTCACCGACCCGCCCGGGAGTTCTGCGGGTGCTTACGGGAACGTCAGCTTGAAGCCGTTGATGTAACCCGTGTCGGCCGAGGCCTTGTCCTGGACGCGGAGCTTCCAGACACCGTTGGCGACCTCCGAGGAGGCGTCGACGGTGTACGTCTGGTTGATGTTGTCGGCGCTGCCGCCGGCCCGGTTGCTCAGGTTGTAGACCGAGCCGTCGGGGGCGATCAGGTCGACGACCAGGTCCCCGATCCAGGTGTGGACGATGTCCACGCCCACCTTGAGGGTCGAGGGCGCGTTGCCCGCGACGCCGCTGACGGTGACGGAGGACGTCACCGCGGCGCCGTTGTCCGGGACGGCGACGTCCGCGGTGTTCTCGAAGACCGTGCCGGTCGGCGGGGTCGTCGTCCCGGAGGACAGGTTCCAGACCGCGTACGCGATGGCGTCCGCGTTCCGGTCCAGGGCGGTGTCGTTGATGTTCGCCGTGGTGTCGCAGGACGCGTGGTAGCAGCGGTCGAAGGCCTGCCCGGCCGTACCGCCCCACTTCTGCGCCTGCGCCGAGGTCTTCGTGTAGTCGGCGCCGGAGAAGAGCCCGCCGACCGGGATGCCCACGTTCTTGAAGGGCGCGTGGTCCGAGCGCCCGTCGCCCTCGGTCTCGATCTCGGTGGGGATGCCGAGCCCGGTGAAGTAGGTCTTGAAGGTCTGCTCGATCGTCGGGTCGTCGTCGTAGACGAAGTAGCCCGGGTTGGGCGAGCCGATCATGTCGAAGTTCAGGTAGCCGCTGATCTTCGAACGCTCGGTGGAGGGCAGGTTGTTGACGTAGTACTTCGAGCCGACGAGCCCCAGCTCCTCGGCGCCCCACCAGCCGAAGCGCAGGTGCTTCGTCGGCTGGAGCTGGGCGCGGGAGACGGCGAGCGCGGTCTCCAGGATCGCGGCGGACCCGGAGCCGTTGTCGTTGATGCCGGGGCCCGCGGTGACCGAGTCCAGGTGCGAGCCGGACATGATGACCTGGTTCGGGTCGCCGCCGGGCCAGTCGGCTATCAGGTTGTAGCCGGTGGCGCCGTTGTAGCTGAACTGCTGGAGCGTGGTCGTGTAGCCGGCGGCGTCCAGCTTCGCCTTCACGAAGTCGATCGAGGCCTTGTAGCCGGTACGGCCGTGGGCGCGGTTGCCGCCGTTGGCGGTGGCGATCGACTGGAGGTCCGCCAAGTGCTGCTTGACGTTGGCGAGCGAGATGTCGGGCGGCGTGATGGCGGAGGCCGCGGCCGGGCTGGCGGAGGCGGTGGTGCCGGTGAGTCCGGCGAGTGCGAGCGCCGCGAGGGCGGCGGCCGCGGTGGCGCGTCTGGGCACGGAGATGTTCATGTGGGGGCTCCGGATTCCGAACGGGGATGGGACGGAACGTGCGAGACGCCCCGGGCGGCGGAGCCACGAGGCGTTGGAGCTGAACTGGTGTGCAGTGCTGCGCAGTTGTTCTGCTGTGCGTGCTGAATGTTCAGCGAGAGTTTGACGTCGCGTCAAGAGCGGAAACCGGTCAGGTGTGTTCGCTCAGCGGACGGTCCTGTCAACGGAGTAGGACCTGCGCCCCATGCGCACCGTGAATCCGCTGGTTAGGGTCGGCGTCCATGCAGCCAACGAAGATCACTCCTCGCACGCCGGCGGAGCGCATGCGGGACACCCTGGGACGGCTCGGCTCGGAGCGCGACATCTGGGTGTCGACGTCCCACCCGGACCACGGCCCGCATCAGGTGCCCCTGTGGTTCCTGTGGCACGGGCAGGCGGTGTGGATGTGCACCGGCGCGAACTCGGCGACCGTGCGCAACGCCCGCGAGGAACCGCGCGTACGCCTCGCGCTGCCGGATGCCGACGACGTCGTACTGCTGCAGGGCGAGGCGACCTGCTACGCGGCGCGGGACGTGCCGAAGGACGCGGCGGAGGCGTACGCGGGCAAGTTCGGCTGGGACCCGGGGAGCGAGGAGACCCCCCATGTGTACGTGCGCGTGGTGCCGCAGACGGTCCGTGCCTGGCGCGGAGTACCGGAACTGCGGGGCAGGGTCGTGATGCGCGCGGGGGAGTGGCTGGGGTAGCGGGCGGCGCACGCCCTCCCCGGAGGTGCTGCGAAAGGCCGTCGGCTCACTGTTCCGCCGTGCTCAGCCGACCGGTCCCGTCATCGCATGGGGCCTTACCGCCGGTTCGAGCAGCGACAACGTCCGCTGCCGCGCGTCGAGGCCGACGCGGATGCCGACCGGCATCGGCAGATTCGGGCCGGCGTGCCCGAAGTCGACGTTGCCCAGGACCAGGATGTCCCGGTCGCCGAGGACGTCGAGGACGATCTCGGGCAGGGTCGGGGACGCGCCGGGCTCAAGTCCGCCGATCTCGCGCGGAACGCCCACGACCATGCCGGAGATCCGGTCGAGGATGCCGCAGTGCCGCATCACCTGAAGGTAGCTCCACACGTGCGATGCCAGGCCGCCCATCTCCTCCCAGAACAGCACCGCACCGTCGAACCGATCGAGCGGCAGCGCGAAACGCGTCGCCTGCGCCAGCACGATGCGGTTGATCACCCCGCCGATCAGCCGGCCTTCGACACGCCCAGGACGCCAGCACTCCCACGACGGGCTCGCGGGCAGCGCACCGATCGCCTCGGTACCGGTCAGCAACCTGGAGTAGAGCTCCTCCAGTTCCGCTCGGCGCGCCACGGGCGCGGACTGCCAGTGTCCGCCGAAGCCGGGGACGGCCATGTCGGCGTGGAACCCGACCAGCCCTGTGCGCGCATGGAGCACCAGATGCAGCAGCGAGATGTCGCTGTAGCCGAGGACCGGCTTGGGGTCGGCCCTGATCGCCTCCACGTCGATCAGGTCGAGGTAGCCGAGCGCCGCCTGGCCGCCGTCGCTCGCGACGATCGCTCGCACCTCGGGATCGCGCAGAAGACCGTTGAGCTCGGCCGCGATCTCCGCCGGCGTGGCCGCGCTCCACCAATGGCGGCGTCCCGCTTCGAGCAGTGGAGCCCGGCGCACGCGGAATCCCATGCGTTCGAGCACGACGACCGTCTGCCGGACGTTGGGCTCGTAAGCGGCCGGCAGCGGACCGGACAGCGAGGCGATGACGACGAGATCTCCGGGCCTCAGCGCACGCGGTCGAAGCAGTCGAGGCGGCGCGGAACCCGTCATGGCGCCAGTGTCCCCGGTGTCATGGCCAGGGTCACGCGACTTTCGCCGGACGGTCAGGCGACGGCTCTCGCGGCCGTGCGGCAGTCGGTGCACAGGCCGTCTGGGGTCGGTGGTGGGAAGGGGCGGCGGCAGTCGTCGCACTCGATGAAGCGGGGAGTTGGAGCGGGCGGCGCGGGTGGCGGCGGGGTGGGAAGCGGTGGCGGCAGCAGGGTCCTCAGACGGTGGGCGAGGAAGCCGGCCGGGTGGGCGAGGGAGGCGGGGAGGTTCGCGCAGAGCATGCGGCGGACGGCGTCCGGGTGGGACCCCCGGTCGAGCCAGGCGGTGACCTCCGGGGCCAGGCGGTGTACGTCGCGCTCCGAGAGCAGCAGCCGGGGGTCGTGGACGCGCAGCTCCGCGAGGAGGGCGGCTGCGGCGCGGTGGCGCTCCGTGAGCGGCAGGGGAGGCGGGGGAGGCGGCGGGGGCGCCTTCCGCGCGGGTGGAGGCGGCGGTGCCGTCGTGCGCGCGGGCTTCGGTTCAGCCCCCGGCCGGTTGTACGAGATCGTGCGCGGCACGATCCGCCCGTCGGGGAGGCGCTCCCTCGTGCGCTCCAGGTAGCCGTGGGCCTCCAGCTCCCGCATGGCGGTGGCGATGCGCAGCTCGCTCTCCGGATGGCGGGACGCGATCGACTTGATGCCGACGGAGGCGCCGGCGGGCAGCGACTGGAGGTAGAGGGCCAGCCCTTTGGCGAGCAGCGACAGCTCGCGGTGCTGGGAGAGGTGGTTGCCCACGACCGTGTAGCGGGTCGTGTGGCGGACGTTGACGTGAATGAGCCCGGAGGCGCACGGACGCGCGCTAGCCTGTGTCGAAGCCATCGGGAAAGCGTCTACTTCCTCGGTGGTCAGGCCCTCGATCGGGATTGCGAGTCCCGGCCGGGGGCCGACGTCGTATGGGGGTTGTCGGCGTGAGCATATGCCAGGCAACCGGCTCCAAATCCAGCCCAGTTGGCCCAAGTCACCCGTGTGAGTGACGGGTGGGCGGCGGGGAGGCTGGAGGGGATTGGACGGGGATTTCCCCGGGCTTTGACTCTTTTACGTCGTGGTTCACCGCGACGCGGGGATTCGCGTCGCGGGCGGCTGTGACAGGGCCAGTTCGGCCCACACCGTCTTGCGCGGTACGGGCCCGGGCCGCACGCCCCAGCTCCGCGCGAGGCCCTCCACGATGAGCAGCCCGCGCCCCGACTCGACCGCCGTCGGATGTCCTGTGCGGGGAAGTCGGTCACCGCGCGTATCGGTGACTTCGATACGGAGGGTGCCGTCGGCGGCGGACAACGCGAGCCGGAAGTCCCGGCCCGGCACGCGGCCGTGCGTCACGGCGTTCGCGGCGAGCTCGGCGACGATGTGCGCGGCCGGCTCGGACACGTACTCCAGTTCCCAGGAACGCAGCTGCTCGACGGTGAGCAGCCGGGCGAGGCGGGCGCCGCGAGGGGTTGCGGAGAGCTGGATTCCGAATTGGCGTACGGACGCCATCAGTTGGGTGTGTTCCTGGTTCATGTCACCCAGGGTGGTGGGGCGTGCCTACGCTGCCCATCGAACACGCCCTTACGTACGGTTACTGTCCCGCGTCTGTCCGGCCCTGTCCCGACTGTCCCGCGCGGCGCTCCGGGAAGGGCTCTGCCGAAGGAGGTGGGCACGCATGAGCGTGGACGAGGTGGACGGCACGGGGACAGAGGACGCGGGCTGGGAGGTGGAGCCGGGGGATGAATCGGGTGCGGCGGTCGTCGCGGCGGTCGGCCGCCAGATGAAGCTGTGGCGGGAGTCGAAGGGCCTGAGTGCGGTCGAGTTCGGTGCGCTGATCGGTTACGGCGAGGACCTGATCCGCAAGATCGAACGCGGGGCCCGCATTCCGCGCCCGGAGTACCTGGACAAGGCGGACGGGGCGGTGGGGGCGGGTGGGCTCATCTCGGCGATGAAGAGGGATGTGGAGGAGGTCCGCTATCCGAAGCAGGTGCGGGATCTGAAGAAGTTGGAGGCGCGCGCGGTCGAGTTCTGCATGTACTCCAACTTCGATGTTCACGGGCTCCTGCAGACCGAGGAGTTTTCGCGGGCGATTCTGCGGACATGGCGCCCCGCCTACGGGCAGGAGGAATTGGAGCGCTACCTGGCGGCACGTGTGGCCCGTCGGTCGGTGTTGGAGAAGAGCCCGGCGCCCGAGTTCAGCTTCATCCAGGAAGAGGTCTCGCTGCGACGACCCATCGGGGGAAGAATGGTGCTGCGACGCCAGCTCGAACATCTTCTGGAGGTGGGCGAGTTGCCGCACGTCGAGATCCAGGTGATGCCGACCGAGCGTGCCGATCACCCCGTAACGGGAGGGCGGCTCGCGATTCTGAAGTTCGGGGACGGCACGGCGGTGGGGCGCATGGACGGAGACTTCGGCGGCCGCCCTGTTTCGGACCTCAAGCGACTCCGGATCTTGGAGCTGCGCTATGGCATCATCCGCTCCAAGGCCCTCACTCCGGCGGAGTCCAGGGACTTCATCGAACAACTGCTGGGAGAGACATGATCGGCAACCCCGAGCTGAACTGGTTCAAGAGCAGCTACAGCGACAGCGGTAACGGCAACGACTGCGTCGAGGTCGCCACCACCCCCGGCACCGTCCACGTCCGTGACTCCAAGGACGCCGAGGGCGCGCGTCTCGCGTTCGGGCCCGGTGCCTGGGCCGGGTTCGTGGAGTACGCCTCCGGAGAGTAGGCCCCCCGTCCTGGCGGGGCCCCGG
Organism: Streptomyces sp. NPDC002463; assembly: GCF_042889835.1. Taxonomy (NCBI): domain Bacteria; kingdom Bacillati; phylum Actinomycetota; class Actinomycetes; order Kitasatosporales; family Streptomycetaceae; genus Streptomyces; species Streptomyces sp. NPDC002463. The sequence continues at coordinate 807,908 of NZ_JBIARL010000001.1, read as the reverse complement.
CCCCGTCAGTGGACGCAGAACTCGTTGCCCTCGGGGTCGGTCATGACCGTCCAGGAGCCGCCGGGCTCGTCCACGTTGCGCAGGACCTTCGCGCCGTGGCCCTCCAGGCGGGCGACCTCCGTCGCGCGGGTCCCGGGCTCCGGGTGGAGGTCCAGGTGGAGACGGTTCTTGACGGTCTTCGCCTCCGGGACGCGCTGGAAGAGGATCCGGCGGCCCAGGCCCGTACCCGAGTTCGGGTCGTGCGGGTCGTCGGGGTGGCGGACGGCGGCGAGGTCGCGCCAGGCGAGGCGCTCGGCGGGCGTGCCCTCGTGGAGGGTGACGGTCACCTCGGGGGTGGTCGCGCCGAGGTCGAGGAGGCGGCGGACGAGGGCGTCGTGGTCCTCCTCCAGGTAGCCCAGGGCGGCGGCCCAGAAGGTGGCCTGGGCGTGCGGATCCGCGCTGTCGACGACAAGCTTCCAATGGATCGGAGTCATGTAACTCTTTATAGTGGTTACATGACAGGGGTCGCCACCGGAATGACACTTCTGCACCGCGACGGACAGCGTTTCCGCTTCGACGCCGGTGCGCTCTGCCTCGAACTCCTCCTCACCGGCGGCCCCGGGCCCGTCGCGAGCCGGTACGAGGTGCTCGACCGCGTCGACGGACTCCTCGGATGGGTGAAGGACTGCCGGCTGCCCGCCGGACTCGCCCCCGCCGTCACCGACGCCGAGCTCGCGGCCGTACGGGAGGTGCGCGACGCCCTCTGGGGGCTCGCCCTCGCACAGGCCCGGGGCGAGCGCCTCGACCCCGGCGCGCTCGCCGTGCTCAACGCCGCCGCCGCCGAGCCGCCCCTCGCCGCCCTGGTCCAGGAGGACGGCACGCGCGCGTGGGCCCCCGGCGCCACCGGGACCGGGCTCCTCGCGACGCTCGCCCGCGACGCCGTCGAGCTCCTCACCGGGCCGTACGCCGACCGGATCAGGGAATGCGGCGCCGACGACTGCGCGTTGCTGTTCGCCGACACCTCCCGCCCCGGGCGCCGCCGTTGGTGCTCGATGGACCGCTGCGGAAACCGCAGCAAAGTGCGGGAACACCGGGCTCGTACGTCATAGGGTCGGCCTGCCGGGCAGTCGACCCCCTCCGAAGGAGCGCAGGCACATGAAGATCGCCGTACTGGGAACGGGCGAGGTCGGACGCAGGCTCGCCACGAAACTGGTCTCCCTCGGGCACGAGGTCGCCCTGGGGTCCCGTACCGCCGACAACGCCGACGCCACCAAGTGGGCCGGAGAGCACGGCGGGGCGCACGGGACCTTCGCCGACGCCGCCCGCTCCGCCGAACTGGTCGTCAACGCGACCGGCGGGCTCGTCTCCCTCGCCGCCCTCCAGGCCGCGGGCGCGGACAACCTGAACGGCAAGGTCCTGATCGACGTCTCCAACGCGCTGGACTTCTCGGAGGGCTTCCCGCCCAAGGTCGGCCTGCCGGACGGCAGGAGCGTCGCCGAGCAGCTCCAGAGCGCCTTCCCGGAGGCGCGCGTCGTCAAGACGCTCAACACCATGACCAACACCGTCATGGTCGAGCCCGGCCGGGTTCCGGGGCACCACAACGTCTTCCTGAGCGGCGACGACGCGGACGCGAAGGCCGTGGTCGCGGAGCTGCTCGCCTCCTTCGGCTGGGCGGCCGACCGGATCATCGACCTCGGCGAGCTGTCGAGCGCCCGCGCCACCGAGCAGCTCATGCCGATCTGGCTGCGGCTCTACGGGGTGCTCGGGACGGGCGACTTCAACTTCTCGATCGCCGGAGCCTAGGCCGGAGCCGGAGCCGGAGCCGGAGCCCGCAGGTGGTCCAGGAGGCCCTCCTGCTCCGGGTACGGCTCCTCCCGGGGGAGCAGCCGGGCGGCGGCCTCCAGGTCGCCGGCCCGGACCAGGCCGTGGACCTCGTGCGCGAGCGGGGTCACGTCGGTGATCGAGACCGTCCACTCGTCCGCGTACCGCCGCGACGCCTCGCCCGCCAGGCCGAGCTGGAGCGAGCGGTGCGCGAGGGGCCTCAGGTGCAGGTCGCGCTCCGGGTCCCACTGGACCCGGGCCGGCGCCTGCCGCAACTGTCCCTTCCAGGACGCCTGGTCGGTGTGGAAACCGCGCTCGTAGTGCGAGAGGCAGGCGTTCCGCAGGGCCCACTCGAAGCCCTCGCGGGTGATCTCCACGGCCAGGACGGTCTCCTGGCCCTCCTTCTCGCCCCAGCCGCAGCGGTACATCATCCACAGGAACGACGGCTTGATCCACGTCATCCGGTCCCGCTTCCAGGTCTCCGGGAAGCGGCCGTCGCGGGCGGCGGGGAGGCCGATCCCGGGCCGGTAGGCCTGGTAGACGGTGATCGTGCGCTCGGTGTGCAGAGCACGGATCCGGTACTTCGGTTCTTCCATGTGCCACAGGGTGCTGGGCGGCCACCGGGCGTGGCCACCGGTTTTCGCGCTGCGAGCAACGTCACGGTCTCAACTGCCGAGTACGCCCCTAATGTGAAGGAATGAACGATTCGCCCGGCAGTCCGCTGATCGACGTCGCCGCCACGTACATGCCCCGGCTCTCGGAGTTCTCCTTGGAGCCGGGCCTCGTGGCCGCCGTCGACCAGCACGCGGCGGCCGTGTGCGACGCGCTGCTCCCGGTCCAGCGGGGCCCGGAGGGGCGGACCGTCGGCCGGGAGGAGTTGGCCGACTACGTCCTCGGGTTCACCGACCGGCTCACCGAGGCCGACTGGACGGAGCCCGTCGGCCACGACTTCGCGACCCTGCACCTGACGGCGGTCTGCTGGCTGATCCGGGAGCACGACCTGCTGGGCGCCTGAGCGCCGGCCCCGGGCCCGCCCCCGGTCAGCGTCCCGGCCGGGCCGACGGAGCGGCCTCCACCGGAGCGGTCTCCGGGCGAGCCGTCTCCGCGGCCGCGGCGGCCGCCGTCTCGACCTGCGCCCGGCTCTTCCGGGCCGTGCGGAGCGCGTCCCAGGTGAGGATCGTCAGGGCCAGCCAGACGAGGGAGAAGCCCGCCCAGCGCTCCGCCGGCATCGCCTCGTGGAAGTAGACGACGCCGAGGAGGAACTGGAAGGTCGGCGCGAGGTACTGGAGCAGCCCGAGCGTGGACAGCGGGACGCGGATCGCCGCCGCCCCGAAGCAGACCAGGGGGGCCGCCGTGACGATGCCGGTGGCGGCGAGCAGCGCCGTGTGGCCCGCGCCGTGGGAGCCGAAGGCCAGCGTGCCCCGGGTCCCGAGCCAGACGAGGTAGGCGAGGGCGGGCAGGAACTGGACGGCGGTCTCGGCGGCGAGCGACTCCAGGCCGCCGATGTTGACCTTCTTCTTCACCAGGCCGTAGACCGCGAAGGAGAACGCGAGGGTGAGCGAGATCCACGGCGGCCGCCCGGCCCCGACGGCCAGGACGAGCACGGCGGACAGGCCGACGCCGACCGCCGCCCACTGCGCGGGGCGCAGCCGCTCCTTCAGGACGAGGACGCCGAGGGCGATGGTGACGAGCGGGTTGATGAAGTAGCCGAGGGAGGCCTCGACGACGTGGCCCGTGTTCACGGACCAGATGTAGAGGCCCCAGTTCACGGTGATGACGGCGGCGGCGAGGGTGATCATGCCGAGCTTGCGGGGGCTGCGCATGAGCTCGGGTATCCAGCTCCAGCGGCGCAGCGCGAGCAGGGCGACGCCGACGAAGACCAGGGACCACACCATGCGGTGGGCGAGGATCTCGATGGCGCCGGCGGGCTTGAGGAGTGGCCAGAAGAGCGGGACCAGTCCCCACATGCCGTAGGCGCCGATCCCGTAGAGCAGTCCTGCTCGTGCCTCGTTCTTCTCCGTCTTCACCGGACCTCCCGCCCTGTGCCGCGCTGTCCTGTCGAAGGTAGCGCCGCACGGGGCGGATTGTCATGGCCGTATCGCCATACGGTCATGACAACGTCACGAGGCGGCCAGCGCGTCCTTGATCGTCTCGGCGATCGGGGTGGTCGGGCGGCCGGCCAGCCGGGCCAGGTCGCCGGTCTGCAGGGCGAGTGCGCCCAGCGCGATGGCACGGTCGACGTCGACCAGGATCTCGGCGAAGGCCTGCGGGACCCCGGCGCCGGTGAGGATCTCCAGGTGGGTCGCGGCGGGGACGTCGCTGTACGTGATCTCCCGGCCGGTCTGGGCGGCGACCTCGGCCGCGTACTCGGCGAGGGACCAGGCGGTGTCGCCGCTCAGCTCGTACGCCCGGTTCAGGTGCTCCTCGGCCGGACCGGTCAGGACGGCGGCCGCGGCGGCGGCGTAGTCGGCGCGGGAGGCGGAGGCGACCCGGCCCTCTCCGGCGTTGGCGACGACGGCGCCGTGGGCGAGGACGGGGGCGAGGTTGGCCGTGTAGTTCTCGGTGTACCAGCCGTTGCGGAGGAAGGTGTACGGCAGGCCGGACGCGAGGATCAGCTCCTCGGTCGCCTTGTGCTCGTCGGCGAGCGTGAAGTCGGCCGCCGGGCCGCCGAGGATGCCGGTGTACGCGAGCTGGGCCACGCCCGCCGCCTTGGCCGCGTCGATCACGGCGCCGTGCTGGGCGACGCGCTGCCCGACCTCGCTGCCCGAGACGAGCAGGACCCGGTCGCCGGCCTCGAAGGCGTCCGCGAGGGTCTCCGGGCGGCTGTAGTCGGCGATCCGCAGCTCGACACCGCGCTCGGCGAGGTCCGCGGCCTTCTCCTTGTCGCGGACGACGGCGGCGACGGACTCGGCGGGGACGGTTTCGAGGAGGGCGTCGACGACGAGACGGCCGAGCTGTCCGGTGGCTCCGGTGACGACGATGCTCATGGTGCTTCCTTCTTCCCGTGGGTGCGGTGGGCGATGCACTCACCGTACGGCGGGCGCTAACCTTTCGTAAGTACCCACTTTGAAGTAAGGTACTGGCATGGGAGTAAGTAAGCCGCCGAACGTGAACGAGCCGATGTGCCCCTCGCGCCTCGTCCTGGAGCACGTCACCAGTCGCTGGGGCGTCCTCGTCCTCGCGGCCCTCCTGGAGCGCTCGTACCGCTTCAGCGAACTGCGCCGCGAGATCGGCGGCGTCAGCGAGAAGATGCTGGCCCAGACCCTCCAGACCCTGGAGCGCGACGGCTTCGTCCACCGCGACGCCAAGCCCGTCATCCCGCCCCGCGTCGACTACAGCCTCACCCCCCTCGGCGAGGGGGCCGCTCGCCAGGTCTGGGAACTCGCCCGCTGGACCGAACAGCAGGTGGGCGCGGTCGAGGAGGCGCGTGTGCGTTACGACACGGTGCGTGCGGCGTCCCAATGACGTTGTAGCCCGCGCGAGTTGATCTGCGGAGCCGTACGATCTGCTCACCGATCGGGGCAATCCGTGAAGACCGTGGGGGAGCTGTGGCGTACGGGGACCGAAGACTGCTGCGTGCCTGCTGTGCCGTGATGGTGGGCGGGCTGGTCGCGACCGGGTGCAGTAGCGGCGGCGAGGGCGAGAAACCCGGAGGCAAGGGCGGTACGAGCGCGACGGCGGCCCCGACCAAGGCCCCGACCGCGACTCCCACCCCCACGCCGACCGCTTTTGACTTCACCCCGGACCCGAAGCGCGCGCCGAAGACCGAGGCCGAGGCCAGGCGCCTCGCCCTCGCCGTCGTCGCGGGTCCCGACGCCTGGGGCCCCGAGTACGTCAAGCGCAGCCCGTACCTCAGCGACCCGGAGTACTGGCCCGTACTCGACGAGACCTGCTCCTGGGAGACCGGGAGCCGTCCCTCGACGGTGCTCTACAGCGTCACCGCCTACAGCGAGATCCCGGCCGCCGGCGGCAAGGGCAACCTGCGGGTCGCCTCCACCGTCACCGTGCACCGCACCGAGACCGACGCCGACTGGGAGATGGCCTCCACGCTCGAAGAGGCACTGCGCTGCCCCGACCAGCGGCTGCGCGCCGGCGAACGCATCTCCGGGCTCATCTCGGTCGGCAACTCGTTCGGCAGAGACGGCATGTACACCGCCGAGGACTCCCTCGGCGAACGCGGCTTCTACGAGCGCGACGACGTGAAGGGGAAGCAGCAGTACGGCTGGACCCAGTCCCGGATCGGCCAGGTCACCGTCGCCGTCGTGGTCAAGGGTGCCGCCGGCTACAGCGAGACGGCCACGGCCACGACCACGGGCACGATCCAGCCCCAGGTCAACGCCCTCATCACCATGCTGAATCGCGTCAAGAAGCAGTTGGAGGTCCAGTCGTGAGCACCGCTGCCCCGCAGCCCGGACCCCGGCCCAGCGACCTCCAGCCCCTGCTGCCCTCCGACCCGTCGACGATCGCCGGCTATCGGCTCCTCGGTCGGCTCGGCGCCGGCGGCATGGGCGTCGTCTACCTCGGCCGCACCGCCGCCGGCGAACTCGCCGCCGTCAAGGTCACCCTCGCCGACCAGGCCGACCAGCCCGACTTCCGGGCCCGCTTCCGCCGCGAGGTCGAGGCCGCCCGCCGGGTCTCCAGCCCCTGGGCCGTGCCCGTCACCGGCGCCGACCCGGACGCCCCCGAACCCTGGATGGCCACGGCCTTCGTCGCCGGCCCCTCCCTCGGCGAGGCCGTCACCGCGCACGGCCCGCTGCCCGAGCGGTCCGTCCGTCTCCTCGGCTGGTCCGTCGCCCGCGCCCTCGCCGCCGTGCACGCCGCCGGGCTCGTCCACCGGGACGTCAAGCCCGGCAACGTCCTCCTCGCCGTCGACGGCCCCCGCCTCATCGACTTCGGCATCGCCCGTACCACCGGTGAGACCGCCCTCACCGCCACCGACATGGTCGTCGGCACCCCCGGCTTCCTCGCCCCCGAGCAGGCCGAGGCCCGCACCGACGCCATCGGCCCGCCCGCCGACGTCTTCGCCCTCGGCTGCCTCCTCGCGTACGCGGTGACCGGCCGCCCGCCCTTCGGCACCGGAGCCGTGGACGCCCTCATGTACCGCACCGTCCACGACGAGCCCGACCTCACCGGCGTCCCCGAAGGGTTGTTCGACCTCGTCCGGGCCTGCCTCGCCAAGGACCCGGCCGCCCGGCCCACGGCGGCCGAGATCGGCGTACAGCTCGTCGAGGACACCCCGCGCGACGGCGCCGAGTGGCTGCCCGCCCCCGTCGTCCGGACCATCGCCGAACGCTCCGCCCGGATGCTCGCCCTCCCCGAGATCGACACCACCGAGCCGGGCACGGCACCCGCCGCGCCCCCGAAGAGCCGGCGCGGCTTCCTGTTCGCCGCCGGCGGTGCCGTGCTCGCCGCAGGCGGCGCCGTCGTCTGGGCGGGGCTCGGGGACGGCCAGGAGACCCGGGGCGACGGCAAGAAGACCCCGCCGCCCCGCACCAGCTGGACGATCGGTGTCCTCGCCGACCTCTCCGGTCCCGCCAAGGTGATCGGACAGGCCCAGGAGCACGGGGCGCGCCTGGCCGTCGAGCAGTTCAACGCCCGCAAGGACAAGCCCTTCACGCTCGAACTCAAGGTGGTCGACGACCGGGGTGACGCGGCCCGGGCCGTGGAACGCGCCAAGGTCCTGACCACCGACCCGGGGGTCGTCGCCGTCCTCGGTGCCACCACCGACGCCGTCGGCCTGGCCGTCCTTCCCGCCTTCGAGGAGGCCGGACTCCCTCTGATCACGGTCTCGGCCGGATACAACCTGCTCACCCTGCGGAGCGACGAGGACCCGCCGAACGAGACGGTCCTACGGGCCATCCCGAGTCACATCTTCGCCGGCTCCCACCTCGCCTTCGCCGCCACGCTGCTGCCGGGCATCAGCCGTCCCGGTGTCCTGGAGGACCGGACCCAGGACTCGTACAGCTGGCAGGTCACCGGCGGCGTGCGCTTCGGCTTCGGGCAGGCCGGGATCACCCCGCACTACCGGGTCGTCCCGGCCCGGGCGGACGCACGCGACTACCGCCGGGTCCTCGGCGAGATGATCGACGCCGGCATCGACGCGTACGTCCACTGCGGCATCACCGAGACCGCCGTCCTCGCGGCCCGCGCCCTCAACGAACTCCGCTTCACCGGGCCGAGGTTCACCGGCCAGGCCGTCTTCGGCCCGGACTTCCTGAAGCAGGGCGGGGCCGACGCCGAGGGCTGGTTCGTGTGCGCGCCCGTGGCCGACCCCGCCACGCTGAAGTCGGCCGCCGCCTTCAGCGCCGCGCACCGCAAGCGGTACGGCACGGCACCCGCGTACTACGCGGGCGAGTCGTACGACGTCGTCACGATGACGATCGGGCAGCTGGTGGCCGACGCGAAGGCCGGTCGCAAGCCCGCCCGCAAGGGGCTGTGGGCCGCGCTGCGCAAGCAGAAGTACACCGGCGCCACGGGGGTCTTGATGTTCAACGAGACGGGGGAGCTGAGCCCCGGCGGCACGTACGTGTACGCGGTGCAGAACGGCGCGTACAAGTCGGTGGGCGCCGCACCGCTGGTGCCGAACAAGCCCGCGCAGAACAAGAAGAAGGCCTGAGCCCGTGCAGCCGCTTCGCAAGGCCGATCCGTCGGCCATCGCCGGCTACCGGCTCCTCGGCCGGCTCGGCGCCGGCGGCATGGGCGTCGTCTACCTCGCCCGCTCGACCGGCGGCGCGCTCGCCGCGCTCAAGCTGATCCGCGCCGAGCACGCCGCCGACCCCGGCTTCCGGGAACGGTTCCGCCGCGAGGCGCGGGCCGCCGAACGGATCACGGGCCGCTGGGTCGTCCGCGTCCTCGGCGCCGACCCGGAGGCCCGCGAGCCGTGGCTGGCGACCGAGTACGTGCCCGGCCCCTCGCTGGCCGAGGCCGTGGGCCTGCACGGCGCCCTGCCCGAGCCGACCGTACGGGCCCTCGGCGCCCGGCTCGCCGACGCCCTCGCCGACATGCACGAGGCGGGGCTCGTCCACCGGGACGTCAAGCCCGGCAACGTCCTCCTCGCCCTCGACGGGCCCCGCCTCATCGACTTCGGCATCGCCCGGACCGCCGGAGCGACCGCGCTCACGGCTACCGACGCGATGATCGGCACCCCCGGCTTCCTCGCCCCCGAACAGGCCCGGGCCGCGGGCGCCGGCGAGGTCGGCCCGGCCGCCGACGTCTTCTCGCTCGGCTGCGTCCTCGCGTACGCGCTGACGGGCGAACGCCCCTTCGGTACGGGCACGGTGGCGGCCGTGGTCTACCGCACGGTCCACGAGGAGCCCGCACTCGACGACGTACCGGACACGATCCTCCCCCTGGTCGGGGCCTGTCTGGCCAAGGACCCCGCGGACCGGCCCACGGCCGCCGAGGTCCGCGAAGTCCTCGGGCGGGCGGACACCCCGGCGGGGGACTGGCTGCCGGACGGCCTGCCCGCCCTGATCGCCCAGCGCTCCTCCCGGGTCCTCGACCTGCCGGTGCCGGAGCCCACGATGCTCGTGGACGACCAGCCCTCGCGGGGCCCTTCGCGCCGCCGGTTCCTGATCGGCGGCTCGGCGGCGGCCGTCGCGGGCGCAGGTGGCCTGACCGCCTACCTGCTGAGCCGTACGCCCTCCGGAAGCGTCGGCAGCGGTGGCACGGGCGCGCGGCTCGCCACGTACACGGTCGGCGTCGTCACCGATCTGAGCGGCGCCACGAAGGCCGACGGGCGGGCGCAGGAGCGCGGGGCGCGGCTCGCCGTGGAGACCCTCAACGCCCGCGCCGACCGCACCTTCGACCTGACCCTGAAGGTCATCGACGACGGGGGAGACCCGAAGCGCGCCAAGGCGGCCGCCCGTGCTCTGGCCGGCACCGGGAACCTGGCCGCCGTGCTCGGCCCGACGGTCACCGCGACCGACATCGCCGTCTACGGCGAACTCCTCGCCCACAAGGTCCCGTTGGTGAGCGTGGTCGCCTCGGCGCCGGCATCGGACCTCGCCGGGCAGGCCAATGATCAGGCCTACTTCGAAGCCCGGGCCCAGCCCGACACCTTGGTCGTGGCCTTCGCCCGGTGGCTGGAAGAGCACGACCGCCGCAGGACCGCCGTCATCGAGGACCGGGCCGGCGGACGCGCCACCTGGTTCGCCGCCAGGCTCCTGAAGGAGAACCCCCCTTCGTCCGCCCGCGGCGGCGTCACCACGTCCCACCCGGTGGAGGCGGACAGCGAGGACTTCGAGTCCGCCGTGCGACAGGCCCTCGCGACCAACCCCGACAGCGTGTACTACGCGGGGACGTCACCCCGGCGGGCCGCGCTGTGCGCCAAGGCCCTGACCCGACAGGGGTACAAGGGCCCGTGCGGCAGCGCCGAGCAGGTGCTCAAGACCGAGTTCCTGGGCCTGGCGGGCCCGGCGGCGGAGGGCTGGTACTTCGGCGCCAGCTATGTCGACCCCGACCGCATGCCGGCCGGGAAGCAGTTCGCCGCCGCGTACCGCGCGCGCTGGAAGCTGCCCGCGACGGCACCCTTCGAGCGGTACGCCACGGAGACGTACGACACCGTCCACTGGATCGCTCAGGCGCTGCGCACGGCGGTCGTGCACAAGGCGGAGCACGTGGCCACCGCGGTCGTGAACGCCCTGCGACTGGCCCCGTACCAGGGGATCTCGAAGGCGTACCGGCCCGACCTCAGGAACAGCAAGGACGCGATGCTGAACGCGGTCTTCCTCTGGCAGGTGCGCGGCGGTGTCCCCACCTACCGGGGCCCGTTCGCGACCGCCGCGAAGGAGGACTGACGAGGGCCCGGCCCGCGGTGCGGACCGGGCCCTCGCGCGGCCGTCAGCCGACCACCGTCCAGGTGTCGTTGCCGGTGAGGAGCTGGCCCAGGTCGCCCTTGCCGTAGCGCTCCACGGCCGTCTCCAGCTGCTCGGCCATCAGCGTGTCGTACACCGGGCGGTCCACGGAGCGGAAGACGCCGATCGGCGTCTGGTGGAGGGTGTCCGGGTCGGCCAGGCGGGAGAGGGCGAACGCCGTCGTCGGGGTGGCCGCGTGGGCGTCGTGGACGAGGATCCGGGACTCGTTCTCCGGGGTGACCGTGACGACCTGGAGGTCGCCGGTGGCCGGGTCGCGGAGGACGCCCTTCTCGTTCTCGGCGCCGAAGCGGATCGGCTGCCCGTGTTCGAGGCGGATCACGGCTTCCTTGGCCTGGTCCTTGTCCTTGAGGGCCTCGAAGGCGCCGTCGTTGAAGATGTTGCAGTTCTGATAGATCTCGACGAGCGCCGTGCCGTTGTGCTCGGAGGCCTGGCGGAGCACCTCGGTGAGGTGCTTGCGGTCGGAGTCGACCGTACGGGCCACGAAGGACGCCTCCGCGCCGAGCGCGAGCGACACCGGGTTGAAGGGCGCGTCGAGGGAGCCCATCGGGGTCGACTTGGTGATCTTGCCGAGCTCGGAGGTGGGGCTGTACTGGCCCTTGGTGAGTCCGTAGATCCGGTTGTTGAAGAGCAGGATCTTCAGGTTCACGTTGCGCCGCAGGGCGTGGATGAGGTGGTTGCCGCCGATGGACAGCGCGTCGCCGTCGCCCGTGACCACCCACACCGACAGGTCGCGGCGCGAGGTGGCGAGACCGGTGGCGATGGCCGGGGCGCGACCGTGGATGGAGTGCATCCCGTAGGTGTTCATGTAGTACGGGAAGCGGGAGGAGCAGCCGATGCCGGAGACGAAGACGATGTTCTCCTTCGCCAGACCGAGCTCGGGCATGAAGCCCTGCACGGCGGCGAGGACCGCGTAGTCACCGCAGCCGGGACACCAGCGGACCTCCTGGTCCGACTTGAAGTCCTTCATGGACTGGGCGGCCTCGGCCTTCGGCACCAGATGCAGCAGGGGCTCAGGCATCGATGACCTCCTTGAGGGCGGCGGCGAGCTGCTCGGCCTTGAACGGCATGCCGTTGACCTGGGTGTGGCTGCGGGCGTCGACGAGGTACCTGGCCCGGACGAGGGTGGCGAGCTGGCCGAGGTTCATCTCGGGGATCACGACCTTCTCGTACCGCTTCAGCACCTCGCCGAGGTTCTTCGGGAAGGGGTTGAGGTGGCGGAGGTGGGCCTGGGCGATGTGTCCGCCCTCGCGCCGGATGCGGCGGACGGCCGCCGTGATCGGCCCGTAGGTGGAGCCCCAGCCGAGGACGAGGGTGCGCGCGCCGTCCGGGTCGTCGACCTCGACGTCGGGGACCTCGATGCCGTCGATCTTGGCCTGGCGGGTGCGGACCATGAACTCGTGGTTGGCGGGGTCGTACGAGATGTTGCCCGTGCCGTCCTGCTTCTCGATGCCGCCGATGCGGTGCTCGAGTCCGGGGGTGCCGGGCACGGCCCAGGGGCGGGCGAGGGTCTCGGGGTCGCGCTTGTACGGCCAGAAGACCTCGGTGCCGTCGGACAGGGTGTGGTTCGGCGTGGTGGCGAACTGGGTCCGCAGGTCGGGGAGCTCCTCGACGTCCGGGATGCGCCAGGGCTCGGAGCCGTTGGCCAGGTAGCCGTCGGAGAGCAGGAAGACCGGCGTGCGGTACGTGAGGGCGATCCGGGCGGCGTCGAGGGCCGCGTCGAAGCAGTCCGCCGGCGTCTTCGGGGCCACGACCGGCACCGGGGCCTCGCCGTTGCGCCCGTACATCGCCTGGAGGAGGTCGGCCTGCTCGGTCTTGGTCGGCAGACCGGTGGACGGGCCGCCGCGCTGGATGTCGACGATGAGGAGCGGCAGCTCCAGGGAGACGGCGAGGCCGATGGTCTCGGACTTCAGCGCCACACCGGGGCCGGAGGTGGTGGTGACGGCCAGCGAGCCGCCGAAGGCGGCGCCGAGCGCGGCGCCGATGCCGGCGATCTCGTCCTCGGCCTGGAAGGTGCGCACGCCGAAGTTCTTGTGCTTGCTGAGCTCGTGCAGGATGTCCGAGGCCGGGGTGATCGGGTACGAGCCGAGGTAGAGCGGCAGGTCCGCCTGGCGGCCGGCGGCGATCAGGCCGTACGACAGGGCCAGGTTCCCGGAGATGTTCCGGTACGTGCCGGTCGGGAAGGCCCGGGTCGCGGGGGCGACCTCGTACGAGACGGCGAAGTCCTCGGTGGTCTCGCCGAAGTTCCAGCCGGCCCGGAAGGCGGCCACGTTGGCCTCGGCGATCTCCGGCTTCTTCGCGAACTTCTGGCGCAGGAAGGTCTCGGTGCCCTCGGTCGGCCGGTGGTACATCCAGGAGAGCAGCCCGAGCGCGAACATGTTCTTGCTCCGCTCGGCCTCCTTCCGGGAGAGCCCGAACTCCTTGAGGGCCTCGAGGGTCAGCGTCGTCAGCGGTACCGGGTGGACCCGGTACCCGTCGAGCGACCCGTCCTCCAGGGGCGAGGTGGCGTACCCGACCTTGGCCATGGCGCGCTTGGCGAACTCGTCGGTGTTGACGATGATCTCGCCGCCGCGCGGCACGTCCCCGATGTTCGCCTTGAGGGCGGCGGGGTTCATCGCGACCAGCACGTTCGGGGCGTCGCCCGGGGTCAGGATGTCGTGGTCGGCGAAGTGGAGCTGGAAGGACGAGACACCCGGCAGGGTTCCGGCAGGCGCCCGGATCTCGGCCGGGAAGTTCGGCAGCGTGGAGAGGTCGTTCCCGAAGGACGCCGTCTCCGAGGTGAAGCGGTCACCCGTCAGCTGCATGCCGTCACCGGAGTCACCCGCGAAGCGGATGATCACCCGGTCGAGCCGGCGCACTTCCTTCTCGGTGCCGTGGTGGGGCGACGCCGGGGCGCTGCGCTGCTCCCCGACCAGGGCCTCACCGGCCTCGCTACTGACCTGGCTGGTCACTGAACTGGACCTCCCTCGCGGCAAGGGGACTCTCCGCCGGAGGCGGGGAGAAGGCTCGGGGCGCGGCGGGTGGTCCCTGTACGGAGATCACCTTCCGTCCCGAGGCCCACCCTACGACGGTAAGGGGGCCCTTCCCGGGACTTCTCACATCATGGACCTCTTTTTGAGACTCCCTCTTGCCCTGAATCGTCACGGTCTGTCGCCACCCGGAGTGTTCTGGAATGTCGTATTCCGTCTCATCCTTTGGGTCTAGGATCAGCGTATCTGACAGGTCGTCAGATCGGCTCAGGACTTGAGGTACGTCAGCACGGCGAGCACCCGGCGGTGGTCGCCGTCGCTCGGCGAGAGACCGAGCTTCAGGAAGATGTTGCTGATGTGCTTCTCGACCGCGCCGTCGCTCACGACCAGCGCCTTCGCGATCGCCGAGTTCGTCCGGCCCTCCGCCATCAGCCCGAGGACCTCCCGCTCGCGCGGGGTCAGATTCGCCAGCACGTCCTGCTGACGGCTCCGGCCGAGAAGCTGCTGCACGACCTCCGGATCCAGGGCCGTACCGCCCCCGGCGACCCGCACGACCGCGTCCACGAACTCACGGACCTCGGCGACGCGGTCCTTGAGGAGATATCCCACACCCCGGCTGGAACCGGCCAGAAGTTCGGTGGCGTACTGCTCCTCCACGTACTGCGACAGGACCAGGACGCCGAGCCCCGGGAAGTCCTTGCGCAGCCGCACGGCCGCGCGCACGCCCTCGTCGGTGTGCGTCGGCGGCATCCGTACGTCGGCCACGACCACGTCCGGCAGCGCGCCCTCCTCGGCGAGCCCCGCGACGGTCTCCACCAGCGCGTCCCCGTCCCCGACCCCGGCGACGACCTCATGGCCCCGGTCGGTCAGGAGCCGGGTCAGCCCCTCCCTGAGCAGCACGGAATCCTCGGCGATGACCACCCGTACCCGCGCCGCCACACTCTGCCCACTCACGCCTTGCGCCCCCATGCCTCGGTCACTTGAAGAGGGGGCCAGCATGGCACTTGGGGGGCGTGCGCGGGGCGGGGCGGGCGGGTGCGGGGCGCGCGGGTGCGGGGCGCGCGCTTGGGGTCCGGCGCCCGCGCCCCGTGCGGGCCCGCGCCTGGTGGGGCACGCACCCGCTGCCGTGCGCCCGCGCCCGGGGGCCCGCCGCCGTGTGGGAGGGTGGGCACACGGGACGGCGCCCTTCAGCGGCGCCTCCGCGTTCCGCGCCTTGACCCGCACCACCAGGGTGCCGTCACTCGCGGTGCTGGTCCAGGCTCGGGAGCCTCTGGCGCCGGCAGGGCGCGGGTCCGTTGTGCCCACCCTCCCCCAAGCTCTCGGCTTCGCTCGAGCAGGGGGACCCCCCTCGCCCCAGCGGAACGATTGCCCACAACGGACGGGCTACGCCCGCCACGGCAGCTCCACCGTCACCGTCGTCGGCCCCCCTGTCGGCGAGTCCACCGCCAGGACCCCGTCCACCGCGCCCACCCGCTCCGAAAGCCCGGCCAGACCGCCCCCGGCGGCCTCCGCGCCGCCCACCCCGTCGTCCCGCACCTGAAGCATCAGCCGGTCCTCCGTCCGCCACACGTCCACCCACGCCCGCCGCGCCCCCGAGTGCCGGGAGACGTTCTGGAGGAGTTCGGAGACCGTGAAGTACGCGATGCCCTCGATCGCCGGCACCGGCCGGGCCGGCAGGTCCACGTCCACGGACACGGGGACCGCGCACCGGGAGGCCACCGCCGACAGCGCCGCGTCGAGCCCCCGGTCGGTGAGGACCGCCGGGTGGATGCCCCGGGCGAGGTCCCGCAGCTCCTGGAGGGCCAGCTTCACCTCGCCGTGCGCCTCGTCGACGAGTACCGCCGCCGCCTGCGGGTCGGCCGCCAGCTTCTCCTTCGCCAGCCCGAGGTCCATGGCGAGCGCGGCGAGCCGCGCCTGCGCGCCGTCGTGCAGGTCGCGCTCGATGCGCCGCAGGTCCGCCGCGGCGGTGTCGACGACCACACCCCGGTCCGACTCCAGCTCCGTGACGCGCGAGGCGAGACGGGACGGGCCGAGGAGCCCGGAGACGAGGAGCCGGTCGACGGAGACGAGCCCGCGCAGCACCCACGGCCCGACGAGGACGAACACGAACCCGATGAGGCTCGTCACGGCCAGCTCGAACGGCGCGTCGAGGTAGAAGGCGTGGGTCCGGTCCCCGTACAGCTGGATCCCGTCCTGCCCCACCCACGTGGGGAACACCCACTGCCACAGCGGGTACGTGAAGAGGCACCAGCCCCAGCTCCACAGCGCCACGGTGACCGAGAAGGAGAACACCGCCCACGGCATGTGAAGCAGCGCGTACAGCAGGTGTCGCCACGACGCGCCGCTCTTCAGCATCGCCCCCATCCACGAGAGCGCCCCGCCGGTCTTCCCGCGCACCGGCTCCGGCGCGGCCACGTCGAGCCCGAGCAGCCCGCGCGCCCGGGCCCGCTCGACCGCGCCGAAGCCCCGGCACATCGCGAGCGTCCCGGCCAGGACCGGCACGCCGAGGAAGGTGATCAGCAGCCCGGCGCCGAGCGAGACGAAGGAGACGGACACCGCGAACCAGAAGACGCTCAGCGGCAGCCCGATCAGCACATACCCGAAGGCGCGCCAGGTACGGGCCTCGAACGGCGCGCGGATCACGGCGGGGAGTCGGAGCGGGTGGGAGGCGGCAGCCATCGCGGGGTTCCTTCTCTGCTCGGAGGGGGTGGGCGGTACGTGTTCCAGGCTTCCGTCCGGCGCCCCGCGGGACCATGAGGCGGGTGGGCGTCTGGGGGCGGGGGTTTTCCCTACCGAGGGGGTACGGGATCCCGGCGGGAGGGCCAGGGGAACGGCTACGGGGACTCGGGGCGACGGCGATGGGAGCGGCACCGCGGACTCAGGGGACCGGCCCCGAGTGGCTACTGAGCCGGGCTCCGCGCGGTCACTGAGCCTGGCCTGCGCGGCTACTGAGCCGGGCTCCGCGCGGCTACTGAGCCTGGCCTGCGCGGCTACCGAGCCGGCCCCGCGCGGCCACCGGACCCGGCCCCGCGCGGCCACCGAGCCCGGCCCCGCGCGGCCACCGGGCCTCAGGCGCTACAGCCGCCGCCCCCACCCGCAGCAGCGAGACGGCTCACGCCATCGGTCGGGAGCGCCACGGCAGCTCCGCCGTGACCACCGTCGGACCGCCCTCGGGGGAGTCGACGACGAGCAGCCCGTCGACCGCACCGAGCCGCTCCGCGAGCCCCGCGAGACCCGTACCGCCGTCGAGACGCGCCCCGCCGGCCCCATCGTCGCGCACCTGGAGCAGCAGCCGGTCGTCGGCACGCCAGACGTCCACGGAGGCGGACCGGGCACGCGCGTGCTTGGAGACGTTCTGGAGGAGCTCGGACACGGTGAAGTACGCGATGCCCTCGATCGCCTCGGCCGGCCGCTCCGCCAGGTCGACGTTCACCTTCACCGGCGCCGTGCAGCGCGCGGAGACGGAGGACAGGGCGGCACCGAGGCCCCGGTCGGTGAGGACCGCCGGGTGGATGCCCCGGGCGAGGTCCCGCAGCTCCTGGAGGGCCAGCTTCACCTCGCCGTGCGCCTCGTCGACCATCGCCGCGGCCGCCTCGGGGTCTTCGAGGAGCTTCTCCTTCGCGAGGCCGAGGCCCATCGCCAGGGCCACGAGCCGGGCCTGGGCGCCGTCGTGCAGGTCGCGTTCGATGCGGCGCAGGTCGGCGGCGGCGGTGTCGACGACGACGCCGCGGTCGGACTCCAGCTCGGCGATCCGCCGCTCCAGCTCGTCGGAGGGCGAGAGCAGCCCCCGGACCATGCCCCGGTCGGCGTTGGCCAGGCCGCGGGCCAGGAAGGGCAGGACGGGCCAGAGGACGAAGAGCGAGACCAGCGCGACGGTGAACGTCACGATCCCCCAGGGCAGCCGGATGAGCCCGTACAGCTGGGTCCGCCAGGCCACCGGGTCCTTCAGCGAGGCCCAGAGCCAGCCGAAGAAGCCGCGGGGCCGCGGCAGCGGGGAGGGCTCGGCGACCCGCACGCCGAGGAGCGCGCGGGCCCGCGCCCGCTCCGACCGGCCGATCAGACGGGCGCCGCCGAGGCCGAGGGCGAGCAGCGGCAGCCCGATGACGGTGACGGCGAGGCCCGCACCGAGCGCGATGCTGACGACCGCGTAGACGAAACCGGCCAGTGCCGTGAAGAGGTTGGAGAGGAGGAAGGCGATCTCCTTCCAGGTCTCCTTCCCGTAGGCGAACCGCAGCGGCGGACGGGGGGTCTCGGAGGAGCCGGAGGAGCCGGAGGAGTCGGGTGACTCGGTGGCCTCGGGGGACTCGACGGGATCAAGATCGGCGCTCATGGTCCCCAGACTGCCGGTCGGGGACGGCCCGACGCCATGGGGGAGGTGGGTGAGGTGGAGGGGGGATATCCCCACCGGCGGGGGGCTCGCGAGACACCGCCCGGGCACCTGCCCGGCTCCCCGCGAAGCTACTCGTGAGGCAACCGCGAAGGCACCCGCGACTGCTTACGGTCCCTTTAGCAGGGCCTAGACTCGCGTGCGTACAGAAGTGACTGATGAGACACCGAGACCGAGGGGCGGACGTGCGGGAACCGACCGTTGTCGCGGCCGACGCGGCGGACTACTTCCAGACGTACTCCGTCGTCGGCCTGCTCGCCGTCGTCGGCGTGCTCTTCGTGGCCGTGGCGTTCACGGCGAACCGGCTGCTCAGGCCGGTCGTGCCGACGCCCGAGAAGCTCCTCACCTACGAGTGCGGTGTCGACCCCGTGGGGGAGGGCTGGGCCCACACCCAGGTCCGCTACTACGTGTACGCCTTCCTCTACGTCATCTTCGCCGTCGACTCGATCTTCCTCTTCCCCTGGGCGACCGTCTTCGCGGCGCCCGGCTACGGCGCCACGACCCTGGTCGAGATGTTCGTCTTCCTGGGCTTCCTCGCCGTGGGGCTGCTCTACGCATACAAGAAGGGCGTCATGACATGGACGTGACCCCGCTCCCCGCCCCGAAGCTGGGGCCGCTGGCCCGCCTGGCCCCCGAGCCGATGAAGGTGGTCCTGAACTGGGGCCGCCGCTACAGCCTGTGGGTCTTCAACTTCGGCCTCGCCTGCTGCGCGATCGAGTTCATCGCCGCGTCGATGGCCCGGCACGACTTCATCCGGCTCGGCGTGATCCCGTTCGCTCCGGGCCCGCGCCAGGCCGACCTGATGATCGTCTCGGGCACGGTGACGGACAAGATGGCGCCGGCCGTGAAGCGTCTGTACGAGCAGATGCCGGAGCCGAAGTACGTGATCTCGTTCGGTGCCTGCTCGAACTGCGGCGGCCCGTACTGGGACTCGTACTCGGTCACCAAGGGCGTGGACCAGATCATTCCGGTCGACGTGTACGTCCCCGGCTGCCCGCCGCGCCCGGAGGCGCTGCTCCAGGGCATCCTCAAGCTCCAGGAGAAGATCGCGAGGGAGAGCCTGGCCGAGCGGTACGGGACCGCCGCGACGGTCTCCCAGCTGACGAGCCCGCTGACGCCCCCGCCGGGAGGCAAGGCATGACCGGCTACGACTCCCTCCCGGACTCCGTGACGGAGATCTTCGGCGAGGAGGCGACGGCGGAGCGGGCGTACGACCTGCTGACGGTCGACGTCCCGCCGACGGCCTGGCTCACGGCGCTGGAGACCGCCCGGGATGTCCTGGGCTGCACGTACTTCGACTGGCTGAGCGCGGTGGACGAGCCGGGCACGGGCTTCCGTGTCTGCGCGCACGTGGTGGCGCTGGGATCCGGCCACCCGCAGCGCCTCCTCCTGCGCACGACGGTCCCGCACGAGGCCCCCGCCCTCCCCACGGCGATCGGGGTGTACGCGGGCGCGGGCTGGCACGAGCGCGAGACCCACGAGATGTTCGGCGTGGACTTCGAGGGCCACCCGCACCTGGTCCCCCTCCTCCTCCCCGAGAACTTCGAGGGCCACCCGCTGCGCAAGGACTTCGTCCTCGCGGCGCGGGTCGCCAAGGCGTGGCCGGGCGCGAAGGAACCGGGCGAGTCGCACGACGGCGGCGGTCCGAAGCGCCGCCAGATGCTCCCGCCGGGCGTCCCGGACCCCAACGAATGGGGCCCCCTGAAGGGCCAGCTCCCGCCGGCCCCGACCCGTCCGACCCGCGCGACGGCAGGCGACCGCCCGGTGCGCCGGACCCGCACGACCACAGAGGGCTCGACAAGCCGGCCCCCGGAGCCGGGCGCTCCGGCCCGCCGCTCCCGCTCGGTCACGGAGGGCTCGGCAAGCCAGGCGGTCACGGAGCCGGGCGCTCCGGTCCGCCGCTCGCGCTCGGCGGCCGACGGCTCCGCGAGCCAGGCGACCCCGGAGCCGGACGCCTCCACGGAGGCCCCGGCTTCCGCGGCCCGCCCGCCGCGCCGCTCCCGCTCGGCGTCCGAGGGCTCGGTGAGCCAGTCGGCCCCGGCCCCGGAGCCGGGCGCGACCACCGAACCCCCGGCCTCTGCGGCCCGCCCGCCGCGCCGCTCCCGCTCGGCAGCGGACGGCTCGGCGAGCCGGTCGGCCCCGGAGGCAGGCGGCCAGACGGCCCCGGACACGGAGGGCCCCGCGCCCCGCGCGGCGGCCGCCACCCCGCGTACCCGCAGCTCGGACGCCCCCTGGCACCACGCCCGCCCGGCCTTCGACGACGAAGCCCCGACGCCGCCCGCCGGGCCCGGGACCCCGACAACGGAACCCCCGGCCTCACCGGAGCCCCCGACCCCCGAACCGGAGGCCCCGGCCGCGGCGCCCGAGCCGGACGCCCCCGCTGCTGCGGACACCCCGGCCTCCGAGCCGGAGGCCCCTGGGCCCGAGGCCCCGGCCTCGGTGGACACCCAGGCCCCCGAACCGGAGACCCCGGCCGCGGCGCCCGAGCCGGACGCCCCCGCTGCTGCGGACACCCCGGCCTCCGAGCCGGAGGCCCCCGAACCGGAGGCCCCGGCCTCGGTGGACACCCAGGCCCCCGAACCGGAGGCCCCGGCCGCGGCGCCCGAGCCGGACGCCCCCGCACCCGCGGGCACCCCGGCCCCCGAGCCCGAGGCCCCCGCCCCGGCCGAGGCGCCGGACACCCGCGCCGACCAAGACCGCACCCCCGCCGAGCCGCCCCCCGGGCCGGACGACACCACCAACCCCGCCGGAGGCGATCCCGCGTGAACGACGTGCTTGACGTCGCCCTCCGGCTGGTCGTCGTCTTCGTGTGCTTCCTCGTGCTGCCGCTCGTCGTCGGGCAGACCGAGCACAAGGTCATGGCGCACATGCAGGGCCGGCTCGGCCCCATGTACGCCGGTGGCTTCCACGGCTGGGCCCAGCTCGTCGCCGACGGCGTGAAGTTCGCGCAGAAGGAGGACGTCGTCCCGAAGGACGCCGACCGCCGCGTCTTCCAGCTCGCGCCGGCCGTCGCCCTCCTCCCGTATCTGCTCGTCCTGCTGGCCATTCCGATCGGGCCCGGCGAAGGCGCCGTCGGGCAGGTCGTCGACGCCGGCATCTTCTTCGTGCTCGCCGTCATGGGCGTCGGCATCCTCGGCAGCCTGATGGCCGGCTGGGCGTCCGCGAACAAGTTCTCGCTGCTCGGCGCCCTCCGTACCGCCGCCCAGCTCCTCGCGTACGAGCTGCCGATGCTGCTCGCCGCCGCGTCCGTCGCGATGGCCGCCGGCACCGTGTCGCTGCCCGGCATCCTGAACGGCTTCCACTGGTGGTGGGTGCCGTGGCAGATCGTCGGCGCCCTCGTGTTCTTCGTCGCCGGTCTCGCCGAGCTCCAGCGGCCCCCGTTCGACATGCCCATCGCCGACTCGGAGATCATCTTCGGCGCGTACACCGAGTACACCGGTCTCCGCTTCGCGCTCTTCCTGCTCGCCGAGTACGCGGGCATCGTCGTCCTCTGCGGTCTCACCACCGTCCTCTTCCTCGGCGGCTGGCACGGCCCCTTCGGCGCCGACGGCCTCGGCTGGGTCTGGACCCTCCTGAAGACGGCCGTCCTCGCGTTCGTCGTGATCTGGCTGCGGGTGAGCTACCCGCGCCTGCGCGAGGACCAGCTGCAGAAGCTCGCCTGGACGACCCTCGTCCCGCTCGCGCTCGCGCAGATCGCACTCACCGGCATCGTGAAGGTGGCGATCCAGTAACCATGCCTCCCATCCCCGGCTCCGGCCTCGCCAAGGGCCTCGCCGTCACCCTCCGCACGATGACGCGCAAGAACGTCACCGCGCAGTACCCGGACGTGCAGCCCGAGCTGCCGCCCCGCACCCGCGGGGTCATCGGCCTGTTCGAGGAGAACTGCACGGTCTGCATGCTCTGCGCCCGTGAGTGCCCCGACTGGTGCATCTACATCGACTCCCACAAGGAGACGGTGCCGCCCGCCGCCCCCGGCGGCCGCGAGCGCAGCCGGAACGTCCTCGACCGCTTCGCCATCGACTTCTCGCTCTGCATGTACTGCGGCATCTGCATCGAGGTCTGCCCCTTCGACGCACTGTTCTGGTCGCCCGAGTTCGAGTACGCGGAGACCGACATCCACGAGCTCACCCACGAGCGCGACAAGCTCCGCGAGTGGATGTGGACGGTCCCCGAGCCGCCCGCGCTCGACCCGCGCGCGGAGGAGCCGAAGGAGATCGCCGCGGCCCGCAAGGCTGCGGAGAAGGCCGCCGCCGCGCAGGCGGCAGCCACGGAGGACCAGCAGTGACCCTCGCAGCAGAAGCGGCTCGGACGGCCGCCCACGGCTTCCTCTCGCCCACCGGCGTCGAAGTCGCCTTCCTCCTCGTCGGTCTCGCCACCCTCGGCGCCGCCCTCCTCACCGTCACCACCCGCCAGCTGGTGCACGCCGCCCTCTGGCTGGTCGTGGCGCTCGGCGGGCTCGCCGTCGAGTACCTCCTCCTGACCGCCGAGTTCATCGCCTGGGTCCAGGTCCTGATCTACGTCGGTTCCGTCGTCGTCCTCCTCCTCTTCGGTCTCATGCTCACCAAGGCCCCCATCGGCCGCTCCCCGGACGCCGACTCCGGCAACCGGCCGGTCGCCCTCGCCGTCGCCCTGGCCGCCGCGGCGGCCCTCGTCTGGGTCGTCGTCGACGCGTTCCGCACGACCTGGATCGATCTCGGCGGGCCCGCCCAGGGCTCCACGGACGTGACCGGCCAGATCCTCTTCCAGCACTGGGTGCTGCCCTTCGAGGCGCTGTCGGTGCTGCTCCTCGCCGCCCTGGTCGGCGCGATCGTCCTCTCGCGGAAGAAGAAGGAGGACGAGAGCTGATGCACCTCGCCTACCCGGCCGTCCTCGCCGCCCTCCTCTTCGCCGTCGGCCTGTACGGCGTCCTCGCCCGCCGCAACGTGATCCTGGTCCTGATGTCCGTCGAGCTGATGCTCAACGCCGTCAACCTCAACCTGGTCGCCTTCGACGTCTGGCTCCGCGACGCCCTCCACGCCGGCCAGGCGCTCACCCTCTTCACCATCGCCATCGCCGCCGCGGAGATCGGCATCGGTCTCTCGATCGTCCTGATGGTCCACCGCAACCGCGGCACCTCGGACATCGACCGGCTCCGCGACACCAAGGAACAGCCGGCGGCCGAGGAACAGCCGTCCGCCGAGGAGAAGGCCGAGGCCGCCGCGTGACCACGACCACCCTCGCCGTCCTCGTCCCCCTCCTCCCCTTCCTCGGCTCCGCCGCCGGACTCCTGTTCGGCCTCCCGCCCGTCTCCCACCGCCACCCTTCCAAGGGGCTTCGCGCTCTTTCTCATCTGCCCGGCTTCGTCCGCCCGCTGGCCGTGCTGCCGACGCTCGCCGCCGCGGTCCTGGCCGCCGTCGTCGCCGCCCGCCAGGGCGGGGGCAGGGCGATCGACGCCGCCACCGAGCTCACCCCGACCGGCTCGATCCCCATCGACCTGAGCCTCTACATCGACGGCTTCGCCGCCCTCGTCGCCGTCCTCGTCTGCGTGGTCGCGACCTGCGTGCAGATCTACTCGACCGGCTACCTCCGCGACGACCCGCGCTACCCCTCGTACGCCGCGCTCGTCTCCCTCTTCACCTCCGCGATGCTGGTCGTCGTCTACTCCGGCGACCTGATGGTGCTCCTGGTCGGCTGGGAGATCATGGGCATCTGCTCGTACTTCCTCGTCGGCCACTACTGGGAGACCCCCGAGGCGCGGTCCGCCTCCCTCAAGGCCTTCCTCGTCACCAAGCTCGGTGACGTCCCCTTCCTCATCGGCCTCTTCGCGCTCGCCACCGACGCGGGCACCTTCCAGATCAGGGGCGTCCTCGGCGCCGTCGCGCACGGAGACCTCGACCACCCCACCCTGGTCGCGCTGCTGCTGCTCGCCGGTGTCGCGGGCAAGTCCGCGCAGTTCCCGCTCCACACCTGGCTCCCGGACGCCATGGCCGGCCCCACCCCCGTCTCCGCGCTCATCCACGCGGCGACGATGGTCGCCGCCGGCATCTACTTCGTCGCCCGGCTGCTGCCCGTCTTCGCCGCCTCCGCCGCCGCGATGACCGTGCTCGCCGTGATGGCCGCGATCACGATGGTCGGCTCGGGGCTCGCCGCGCTCGCCCAGGACGACATCAAGCGGGTCCTCGCCTACTCGACGATCGGCCAGCTCGGCTACATGGCCGGCGCCCTCGCCGTCGGCGACCGGGGTGCCGCCGTCTTCCACCTCCTCTCGCACGCCGCGTTCAAGGCGCTGCTGTTCCTCGCCGCCGGCGCGGTCATCCACGCCGCCGGTACGAACTCGCTCACCGCCATGTCCCGCATGAGCGGCCTCGCGAAGCGCATCCCCGACGCGTACTGGACGATGACCGTCGCCCTGCTCGCGCTCGCCGCGATCCCGCCCTTCGCCGGCTTCTTCTCCAAGGAAGCCGTCCTCGTGGCCGCCGAGCACACCGCCCTCGGCGAGCGGGACGTCGCCCCCGCCGGAGCCGGCTGGATCGTCCTCGTCGCCGGACTGCTGACCGCCCTGCTCACCGCCGCGTACGCGCTCCGCCTCTGGCTGCGGACCTTCCGCGGCCGAGGCCCCGAGGCCCCGGACCACGGCCGCCAGCCGATCGCCATGACGAGCGTCCTGTGGGTCCTCGCGATCCCCTCCCTCGGCTTCGGTCTGACCGTCACCCACCTCGACGACTGGTTCGACGGGCATCCGCTGACCCCGACGCTGACCACCGCCGTCCTCGGCACCGGTCTCGCCGCCGCCGGCGCCGTCATCACCTACGCGGTCTGGCGCACCCTCGCCGCCCGCACCCCGGTCACGGCCCCCGTCCCGCACGTCGCCCACCCGGACGCCGAGGCGGGCCAGGTCGAGGCCGAGGCGCTGCACCTGCCGCACCCCGCCGAGGACCCGGCCGACCCAGGCCGCGCCCTCCTGGGGCCGCTGCACGGCGCGGCCGCCGACGGCTTCCACCTGGACGCCGTCTACCGGACCGCCTTCGTCCGCCCCGTACTCGCCGCCGCCTCCCTGGTCCGCTTCCTGGACCGCGAGGTCGTCGACACCTACGTGAGCGCCGCGGGGAACTCCGCCAAGGGGCTCGGCTGGCTCGTCCGCCGCGCCCAGACCGGCAACGTGCAGACCTACCTGAGCGCCCTGCTCGCCGGCTCCGTCGTCCTGGCGATCGTCGCCGTCGCCCTCGCCAACGCCGCCGCCGGAGCGTGAGCCGTGATCGATATCAGCGAATCCGTGATGCAGTTCCTTCTGGCGTTGATCGTCGCCGGCCCGCTCCTCGGCGCCGCCGCCGCTCTCCTGCCCGCCCCGCCCGGGCTGAAGGGGAAGTCACCCGACCAGGCCGTGCTCCGCCACGGCGTCACCGTCACCGGCGTCATCCTGCTTGCCGCGCTCGTCCTCGCCCTCGGCTTCGACCACGACCACCCGTCGAAGATGCAGGCCACGACGGACATCAGCTGGATCAGGGCACTCGACGTGCGCATCCACCTCGGTGTCGACGGCATCTCCCTCCCCCTCCTGGTCCTGACCGCGCTGCTGACCTTCCTCTGCGCGCTCTACAGCTACTTCAAGATGCCCGCGGGCCCGTCCCCGAAGGCCTTCGTCGCCCTGCTGCTCGTCCTGGAGTCCGGCACCCTCGCCACCTTCGCCGTCCTCGACCTCGTCCTGTTCTTCCTGGCCTTCGAGACGGTCCTCGTCCCGATGTACTTCCTCATCGCCCGCTGGGGCGGCGAGGGCAGGCAGGCCGCCGCCTGGAAGTTCATCCTCTACACGCTGCTCGGCTCCGTCGTCATGCTGCTCGGCCTGCTCCTCATCGGTCTGAAGGCGGGCACGTTCGACATGGTGGCACTCGCCACCGACAACGGCCGCGGACTGACCACATCGGTGCAGGTCATCGCCGTTCTCGCGATCGGTCTCGGGCTCGCGGTGAAGACCCCGATGTGGCCGCTCCACAGCTGGCTCCCGGACGCCCACACCGCAGCCCCGACCGTCGGCTCCGTCCTCCTCGCCGGCGTCCTGCTCAAGATGGGCACGTACGGCTTCGTCCGGATCGTGCTGCCGATCACCCCCGACGGCATGGCGACCTTCGCCCCGTACCTCGCGGCCTTCGCCGTCGCCGGGATCATCTACGGATCGCTCGCCTGCCTCGCCCTCGTGAAGCCCGGCAACAAGGGCGACCTCAAGCGCCTCATCGCGTACTCCTCCGTCGGCCACATGGGCTTCGTGCTCCTCGGCATCGCCACCATGACCCCCACCGGGGTCAACGGCGCACTCTTCGCCAACATCGCCCACGGACTCGTCACCGGCCTCCTCTTCTTCCTGGTCGGCGCCGTCAAGGACCGCTACGGCACCGCCGACCTCGACACCCTCGCCGGAGCCACCGGCGCCGCCCTCTACGGCCGCGCCCCCCGCCTCGGCGCCCTCCTCGCCTTCGCCGCCGTCGCCTCCCTCGGGCTGCCCGGCCTCGCCGGCTTCTGGGGCGAGATGCTCGCCCTGTTCGGCGCCTTCGACCCGGCCGAGGGCCTCAGCCGCCCCGCCTTCCTCACCTTCATGGCGATCGGCGCCTTCGGCACCCTCCTCACCGCCGCCTACCTCCTCCTCGTCGTCCGCCGGGTCTGCATGGGCGGCCCGCGACCCGCGGGGGAGACGGCGATCGTCGACGTCCAGGGGTACGAGTTCGCCGCCTGGACCCCGCTCGTCGCCCTCACCGTCCTCGCCGGACTCTGGCCCGCCGTCCTCCTCGGCCTCACCGACCCGGCCGTCCAGCAGCTCCTCGCGGGAGGACCCCGATGACGTCCCTCGTCCAGTCCGTCGACTGGCTCACGATCGCGCCCCCCACCCTCACCGCCGTGGTCGCGCTCGTCGTCCTCGTCGCCGACCTCTTCCTCCCGCAGGAGCGCAAGCAGCTCCTCGGCTGGACCGCGATCGGCGGCCTCGCCGCCGCCCTCGCCCTCCTCCTGCCGCTGCGGTCGGGCGACCGGGAGACCTTCTGTCTCACCGCCGCCACCCAGGTCAAGGCGTGCAGCTACACCGCCGACGAGTTCACCCTCGTCATCCAGTTCCTCGTCCTCGCCGGAGCGCTGCTCACCGCGCTCCTCTCCATGGAGGCGACCCGCGAGAAGCTCCCGGCCGGCGAGTTCTGGTTCCTGCTGCTCTCCTCGGCCGCGGGCGCCGCCCTGCTGCCCGCCTCCCGCGACCTCGCCACCCTCGTCGTCGCCCTCGAAGTGGCCTCGCTGCCCGCGTTCGCCCTCGTCGGCCTCAAGCGCGGCGACCGCATGTCCGGCGAGGCCGCGCTCAAGTTCTTCCTCTCGTCCGTCACCGCGACCGCCGTCACCCTGCTCGGCGTCAGCTTCGTGTACGCGGCCACCGGCACCCTCCACCTCACGGAGATCGCCCAGAGCCTCGACGACGTCCCCGGACAGCTCCAGACCCTCGCCGAGGCCGGCGTCGCCCTCACCCTCGTCGGCTTCGCCTTCAAGACGGCCGCCGTCCCCTTCCACTTCTGGGTCCCCGACACCTACGTCGGCGCCCCGCTGCCCGTCGCGGCCTACCTGTCCGTCGTCGGCAAGGCCGTCGGCTTCACCGGCCTCATCCTGGTGACCGTCGTCGCCTTCCCCTCGTACGCGGACGTGTGGGGCCCGGCGCTCGCCGCCCTCGCCGCGCTCACCATGACCGCCGGGAACGTCGCCGCGCTCCGCCAGCAGTCCACGCGCGCGCGGAGCGCCGTCCGGCTGCTCGCCTGGTCCTCCGTCGCCCAGGCCGGCTACCTCCTGGTGCCGATCGCGGCCGCCGCGTACTCCAGCGACGACCAGATCGGCTCCACCGTCGCGTACGCCCTCATGTACGCCGTCGTGAACCTCGGCGCCTTCGCCGTCGTCGCGCTCGTCGCCCGCACCCGCCCCGAGAACCGGATCGCGGACTACCGGGGCCTGTACGCCGCCAGCCCCGCGGCAGCCCTCGCCCTCGGGTTCTTCCTCCTGAATCTGGCCGGTTTGCCCCCGGGTATCATCGGCCTCTTCGCCAAGGTGACCGTCTTCTCGGCGGCCGTCGACGCGGGCCTCGGGTGGCTGGCCGTGATCATGGGCGTCAACGTCGTGATCGCGCTGTACTACTACCTGCGCTGGACGGCCCTGCTCTTCCGCGCGCCGGAAGGCGCACCGGAGGGCACGCCCGTCCGGCACACGGCCCCCGCGCCGATCACCCTGGCGATCGCGCTGACCGCCGTCGCCGGAGTCGTCCTGTCGGGCTACCCGCAGTTCGCCCTCCGTTTCGCGGCGACCAGCCTGTTCTGACCCCCCCACAGAGAACACCGAGGAGCAACACCCCGTGCTGAACGGATTCAAGGACTTCATACTTCGCGGGAACGTCGTCTCGATGGCCATCGGTCTGGCCGTCGGCTCCGCGTTCACGGCCGTCGTCACCGGCTTCAGCAAGGCGTTCATCACCCCGCTCATCGGTCTCGCGACGGGCTCGGTCGGCGATTTCAGCGAGGCCAAGTTCACCATCGGCAAGACCGACTTCCCGTACGGTCTGGCGATCGCCGCCGCCATAGCGTTCGTGATCACCGCAGCGGTCCTCTACTTCCTCATCGTCGTCCCCATGACGAAGATCCAGGAGAAGTTCGCCAAGGAGGAGGCGAAGGACCCCAAGGCCGAGAAGCGCGACTGCCCCCGCTGCTTCACCGAGATCCCGGCCATCGCCTCCCGCTGTGCCCACTGCACCAGCGAGGTCGAGCCGATCGGTGCCGGCCTGGAGAAGATCCCCGCCGCCCGCTGATCACCCGTACGGCCCACGCGGCACCCCGTGCGAGCCGGGGAACCCGGACCTCCCGCCTGGCGTTGACCAGTACGGGAGGGTCCACTGGACGAGTGGACCACCACGAGGTCAAGGGTTCCCCCGCCGCACCACCTGGAGGGCGTACCGTGCACCGCCGGCACAACGGGCTGAGGACCGCGGTCCTTCTCGGAGGGCTCTCGGCCCTCATCATCGTCATCGGCAGCTTCTTCGGGCGTACGGGGCTGATCGTCGCGCTGATCGTGGCGCTCGGCACCAACGCGTACGCCTACTGGAACAGCGACAAGCTGGCGCTGCGGGCCATGCGCGCCCGGCCGGTGAGCGAGTTCGAGGCCCCCGCGCTCTACCGGATGGTGCGCGAGCTCTCCACGCAGGCGCGTCAGCCCATGCCCCGGCTCTACATCTCGCCGACGCAGGCGCCCAACGCCTTCGCGACCGGCCGCAACCCGCGCAACGCCGCCGTCTGCTGCACCGAGGGCATCCTCGCGATCCTCGACGAGCGGGAGCTGCGCGGGGTCATCGGCCACGAGCTGAGCCACGTCTACAACCGGGACATCCTGATCTCCTCGGTCGCCGGAGCGCTCGCCTCCGTGATCATGTTCCTGGTCAACTTCGCCTGGCTGATCCCCGTCGGCCGCTCCAGCGACGACGACGGCCCCGGCATCCTCGGCTACCTGCTGATCCTCATCCTCGGCCCGATCGCCGCCTCGGTCATCCAGCTCGCGATCTCCCGCTCCCGCGAGTACGAGGCCGACGCGTCCGGGGCCCAGCTCACCGGGGATCCGCTGGCCCTCGCCAGCGCCCTGCGGAAGCTGGAGGCCGGCACCAAGCAGCTGCCTCTGCCGCCCGAGCCGAGGATCGAGACGGCGAGCCACATGATGATCGCCAACCCCTTCCGGCCCGGGCAGGGGCTGTCGAAGATGTTCTCCACCCATCCGCCGATGGCCGAGCGCATCGCCCGGCTCGAACAGATGGCAGGTCGACGCCCGTGAAGACGATCCTCAACATCATCTGGCTGATCCTGTGCGGCCTCTGGATGTTCCTGGGCTACATGCTCGCGGGCGTCCTGCTCTGCATCACGATCATCGGCATCCCCTTCGGCCTCGCCGCCTTCCGCATCGGCGTGTACGCCCTGTGGCCCTTCGGCCGCACGGTCGTCGACCGCCGCGACGCGGGCGCGCCGTCCTGCGTCGGCAACGTGCTGTGGCTGATCCTGGCGGGCTGGTGGCTGGCGCTCGGCCACATCACCACCGGCGTCCTGCTCTGCATCACGATCATCGGCATCCCGCTGGGCATCGCGAACTTCAAGCTGATCCCGGTGTCGCTCCTGCCCCTGGGCAAGGAGATCGTCCGCACGGACGAGGCCTACGGCTACGCGGGCCACTGACGCGACGGAGGGCTCACCGTCCCGGCGGTACCGCGCGCCCCCGGCTTATCGCCCAGGCCACCACGCCCGCCGCCACCACACCCGAGCCCGCCAGGACCGAGCCCAGGGGGAGGGCGAAGGCCAGGGCGGCGCAGCCGACAAGACCGATCGCGGCCAGGGCGCGGTCACGGGCGCCCAGGGTCCAGGCCGAGGCGTTCGCGATGCCGTAGTAGACGAGGACGCCGAAGGACGAGAAGCCGATCGCGCCCCGCACGTCCACCGTCGCCGCCACCACGGCCACCACCGCGCCCACCGCGAGCTCGGCCCGGTGGGGGACCTGGAAGCGCGGGTGCACGGCCGCGAGGGCCGTCGGCAGGTACGCGTCGCGGGCCATCGCCAGGGTCGTACGGGACACCCCGAGGATCAGCGAGAGCAGCGAGCCCAGGGCGGCCACCGCCGCGCCGACCGTGACCAGCGGCACCAGCCAGCCCTCGTCCGCCGCACGGGCCGCGTCGGCGAGCGGAGCGGGGGAGGAGGCGAGGGCGGAGGGGCCGAGGACCGTCAGGACGCTCACCGCGACGAGCGCGTAGACGGCGAGCGTGATGCCGAGCGCGAGTGGCACCGCGCGGGGGATCGTGCGGGCCGGATCGCGGACCTCCTCGCCGAGCGTGGCGATCCGCGCGTACCCCGCGAACGCGAAGAAGAGCAAACCCGCGGCCTGGAGCACCCCGCCGGTCGTGAGCTCTCCGCCGGGGGCAGAGAGCCCCGCCCCGCCGGCCGTGAGGGAGGCCGTGACCACGCACGCGAGGACGGCCAGGACGAGCGCCACGATCACCCGGGTGAGGAGTGCCGACTTCTGAACCCCCGTGTAGTTGACGGCTGTCAGGGCCACCACGGCCGCGACGGCCACCGCGTGCGCCTGCTCCGGCCACACGTACGAACCGACGGTGAGCGCCATCGCCGCGCACGAGGCGGTCTTGCCGGCGACGAACGCCCAGCCGGCCAGGTACCCCCAGAAGGAGCCGAGGCGTTCGCGACCGTACACATACGTGCCACCGGAGGCCGGGTAGCGGGCGGCGAGCCGCGCCGAGGACATGGCGTTGCAGTACGCGACGACGGCGGCGAGCCCGAGCGCCCAGAGCAGTCCGGGTCCGGAACCGGCGGCGCCCGCGGCGGGGCCGAGCGCGACGAAGATCCCCGCGCCGATCATCGAGCCGAGCCCGATCACGACCGCGTCGAAGAGGCCCAGCGAGCGGCGCAGTTCCGGTGTCATGCTCCGCACATTAGACGCTGAGCCCGGTCTCCCTGAGCGTGATGTTCAGGCGCCCGGCCAGGCCGAGCGCCGGGTCGGCCGTCCCCGGGAACACCTTGGGAACCCCGTGGTGAACCCACCGCGAAGCGCCGCCGAAGACGAAGAGGTCACCGGAGACCAGATCGACGTCCTGGTACGGCCGGCCGCGGTTCTCCTCGTTCCCGAAGCGGAACACGCACCGGTCCCCGAGGCTCAGCGACACCACCGGCGCCCCGGAGCGCTCCTCCCGGTCCTGGTGCATGCCCATCCGCGCGCCGGGCGCGTAGAAGTTCACGAGCGCGGTGTCGGGGGTGAAGCCGCCGTGCTCGCCGCAGGCCTCGACGAGCGCCTCCCGGCCGAGCGTGATCAGCCATTCCGGCAGGGGGACCCCGACCGTGTCGAGGTAGCGGTACGGCACCCACTGCCGCCCCAGGGCCAGCGAGCGCACCGACATCACGCCGCCGCCGGGCAGCACGGTCTGCCGGTACGGGTAGGGCCCGCGCCCCCATTCCCGGCAGGCGTCGACCAGCTCCCGCTGGCGCGCGAACGGGAGCCACGCGGGCACGTGCACCGCTCCGGGCGCCACGGTGGCCCGCTCGCGGGGGAAGAGCCCCTCGGTCACGCGTGAGCCCCGGTGAGGGCCCCTTCGAGCCCCAGGAGCCGCTCCTTGCGCTCAAGGCCGGCGGCGTACCCCCGCAGGCTCCCGTCGGCGCCGATCACCCGGTGGCAGGGCCGCACCACGAGCAGCGGATTGCGCCCGATCGCGGTGCCCACGGCCCGTACTCCGGAGCCGGTCGAGCCGACGCGCCGGGCGATCTCCCCGTACGAGACGGTCGTCCCGTACGGGATCTCCTCCAGGGCCCGCCAGACGCGCCGCTGGAACGCGGTCCCGGTGTCGCCGGCGAGCGGCAGGTCGAACCGGTCCCGGCGGCCGGCGAAGTACTCGCCCAGCTGCCCGGCGGCCTCGGCGAACGCCCCGGGCGCGAGCGTCCAGCCGTCCTCGACCTCGACGGCGCCCTTCTGCCCCGGCAGGGACAGCGAGCGCAGTACGGCTCGGCCCCCTTCGGCGAGCTGCCCGACGAGCAGCATCTCGCCCAGGGGGCCGTCGACGTACGCGTACACGGTCATGGCTGGTTCCTCTCCCCGTACGGGTCTTCCCGAGACCCAGTGTGCGGGGACCGCCGAGCCCGGGGCTGGCGGTATTCGGACACCACCCTCACGACCTGCCCA
The DNA here is from genome assembly GCF_042889835.1 of Streptomyces sp. NPDC002463. Lineage (NCBI taxonomy): Bacteria > Bacillati > Actinomycetota > Actinomycetes > Kitasatosporales > Streptomycetaceae > Streptomyces > Streptomyces sp. NPDC002463. Next base: position 775,182 of record NZ_JBIARL010000001.1, on the reverse strand, counting down.
CGGGGTCAGCGGTAGTTCACGAACTGGATCGCGAAGTCGAAGTCCTTGCCCTTGAGCAGCGCCTGCACGGCCTGCAGGTCGTCCCGGCTCTTCGAGCTGACCCGCAGCTCGTCGCCCTGGACCTGCGCCTTGACGCCCTTGGGGCCCTCGTCGCGGATGGCCTTCGCGACCTTCTTGGCGTTCTCCTGGGAGATGCCCTCCTGGACGGAGGCGAAGAGCTTGTACTCCTTGCCGGACAGCTGCGGCTCGCCCTCGACGTCCAGCGACTTGAGCGAGATCCCGCGCTTGATCAGCTTGGACTGGAAGATGTCGAGGATCGCCTTGACGCGCTCGTCGCCGTTCGCCTGCATCAGGATCTTCTCGCCCGACCAGGAGATCGAGGCGTTGGTGCCCTTGAAGTCGTAGCGCTGCGAGATCTCCTTCACGGCCTGGTTGAGGGCGTTGTCGACCTCCTGCCGATCGACCTTGGAGACGATGTCGAAACTGGAGTCGGCCATGACTCGTGGCTCCTTGCTCGGATGCTGTGGGGTACCCCAGAAGCCTAGGGGGTGAGCAGCCGGCCGAACCGCTGATCAACCGGGTGGCGAACCACCCCCCGGGATCAGGTATTGTTTACGTCGTTGCCGGGGAACACCGCAGAAACGCGGTGAACCAAGGCAGCGAACCCATGGCGATGTGCCCGAGTGGCCAATGGGAGCGGACTGTAAATCCGTCGGCTTAGCCTACCCAGGTTCGAATCCTGGCGTCGCCACGTGAAGAAGGTCCCCGGTGCTTGCACCGGGGACCTTCACTCGTTCTCGGAGACGATCGGCGTCAATTGCCGGCCACGTCCTTCACCGCGACCGAGAGCGGCACCGAGCCAGCGACCAGTTCCAGGGTGAGGCCGGCCGTCGCCGGCGTGTCGATGAGTTCCGCGAGGACCGCGGCCACGTCGTCCCTCGGGACCGGTCCGCGGCCCGTACGGGCCTCCAGACGGACCATGCCCGTGCCTGCGTCGTCCGTCAGGGAGCCGGGGCGCAGGATCGTCCACTCCAGGGCCGTACGGGCGCGGATGTCGTCGTCGGCCGCGCCCTTCGCGCGGAGGTAGGCGTCGAAGATGTCGTCGCCCGGGTGGGAGGCGTCCGCGCCCATCGAGGAGACGACGAGGTACCGCCGCACGCCCGCGCGTTCCGCCGCGTCCGCGAACAGCACCGCGGCCGCCCGGTCCACCGTGTCCTTGCGGGCGGAGCCGCTGCCCGGACCCGCGCCCGCCGCGAAGACGGCCGCGTCGGCGCCCTGGAGCACCGCGGCGACCATCTCGACCGACGCCGACTCCAGGTCGAGCACGACGGGCTCCGCGCCCGCCTCCCGCAGGTCGTCGTCCTGTTCCGGGTTGCGGATGATCCCCGCGACCTCGTGCCCCGCCGCCGAGAGCAGCCGCTCCAGGCGCAGGGCGATCTGTCCGTGTCCTCCAGCGATGACGATGCGCATACTCACGACCGTACGTCGGGTCCGGGCGGAGGGCTCCCCGGCTCGGGCGGCCGCTCCGGGCGCTCGGGACGTTCAGGACGTGCCTGCCGCGGCAGGTCCAGGGCCGCCGCCGAGTCGCAGTACTCCCGCACCGCGCTCGTCCGCGCCACCACCCGCCCGCGGTGCACCACGATCCGGCTGTACGCGAGGGACAGCACGCCCGCCAGGCGCTCGCCCCGCACCGCGAGCAGCTCCGCCGGGAAGCCGGCCTCCACCCGTACCTCCGGCAGGCCCATCGCCGCGCGCGCGTGCGTGCTCACCGCCCCGTACGCCTCCTCGGGCGGCAGTCCGCCGAGCGAGGCGAGCAGGTAGGCCGCCTCCAGCGGGTCCCCGCGCCCCACCGGGTTGGCCACGTCCCGAAGCGCCCCGCTGCCCGCCGCGACCCGCACCCCGGCCGCCCGCAGCAGCCGTACGGGGGCGGTGCCGCGCACCTCGGTCGCCGCGCAGCCACCCTGGGGCAGGCAGACCACGGTCGCACCGGCCGCCGCCAGCTGGTCCGCCGCCCGCCGGGCCGCGTCCGCAGGAAGCAGCGCGAGCCCCGCGCACGGCCCGATCGTCACCCCGGGCCGCAGCCCGCCGGCCATCGCCGCGAGCCGGGCGAGCCTCGCCGGGTCGTCCCCGTCGGTGTGCAGGTCGACCGGGACGCCGTGCTCGGCGGCGACCTCCAGGACGGCCTCCACGTACCCGGCAGGGTCCGGGTCGAGGTCCGGGCAGCCACCGACCACGCCGGCGCCCATCTTCACCGCGTCCCGCAGCATCGCGAGCCCGTCCGCGCCCGCGACGCCGGTGAGCAGCCGGGGCACGGCGACCGCCTTCAGGTCGGCGAGCCCGCGCAGCGAGCGCCGGGCCTGGAGCACCGCTTCGAGCGGGCCCAGCCCGTGGACGTCGCCGATGCGCACGTGCGCGCGGAGCGCCGTCGCGCCGTGGCCGAGCTGGAGCAGCGCCGCCTCGGTGGCCCGCCGCTGCACGTCCTCGGGGGCGTACGAGACGGGTCCCGGGGTGTCGGCGGAGAGTGCGCTGTCGGCGTGGGCGTGGGGTTCGGCGGCCGCGGGCAGCAGGAGGTAGCCGGCGAGGTCCACGCGCGCGCCCACGGCGGTGAGGCTGCCCGCGGTGCCGACGGCCTCGATGCGGCCGCCGACGAGCCGGACGTCCACGGTCCTTCCGTCGGCGAGCCGGGCGTGGGAGAGCAGGAGCGAGGTCGAGTCGGCGGTGGTGGCGGCCCCGTCCTCGGGTGGCTGGGGCTGCTTGCTGTCGGCTGACATCGGGCTCCTCAAGGCTCCTCAAGCTCAAGATCACCAAGCGTGGGGCCGAGCCTAGGGGCGCTCGGAGCGACCTTCGGGGAGGAGCGGCGAAAGTCGTACCGATGAGGCCACGAGTGGCGTACGGGACGCCTGATGAGGGCCGTCGCGAGGGCTCGGGGAAACGGATTTGGGTGATGGGCCGGAGACCGTGTAATGTCTTCCTCGCTCGCCCCAATAGCTCAGTCGGTAGAGCGTCTCCATGGTAAGGAGAAGGTCTACGGTTCGATTCCGTATTGGGGCTCTGGTGAGAGGGATCCCGCCTTCGGGCGGGATCCGGATCATCAAAGCGGTGTAGCTCAGTCGGTAGAGCAAGCGGCTCATAATCGCTGTGTCACCGGTTCAAGTCCGGTCACCGCTACAGACAGTAGCCGATTGTGGGGTCGGTCCTACGATCGGCTACTCTTCTATGCGTTCATCCGTCCATCCGTCCGTCAAGGAGCACTCACGTGGCTGCCACCGACGTCCGCCCGAAGATCACGCTGGCCTGCGTGGAGTGCAAGGAGCGGAACTACATCACCAAGAAGAACCGGCGTAACAACCCGGACCGTCTTGAGATGAAGAAGCACTGCCCCCGCTGCAACTCGCACACCGCGCACCGCGAGACGCGCTAATCAGGCTCGTACACGAGGCCGTCCCCACTCGGGGGCGGCCTCGTGTCGTTTGTCGGCTCCCCCCGACAGGCATCGGCAACAAATCCAGGAGGTATCGAGTCCATGGCGCTCGACCAGTCCTTCGTGGGCCGGACCTATCCGCCCACCCCGCCCTACGAGGTCGGCCGCGAGAAGATCCGCGAGTTCGCCGAGGCGATCGGTGACGCGAATCCCGCGTACACCGACACCGAGGCGGCCAAGGCGCTCGGACATTCCGATGTGATCGCCCCGCCCACTTTCGTGTTCGCCATCACATTCAAGGCCGCCGGCGCCGTCATCGAGGACCCCCAGCTGGGTCTCGACTACAGCCGGGTCGTCCACGGCGACCAGAAGTTCGCCTACACCCGGCCCGTCCGCGCCGGGGACCGGCTCTCGGTCACCTCCACCATCGAGGCGATCAAGTCCCTCGCCGGCAACGACATCCTGGACATCCGCGGCGAGGTCCACGACGCCTCCGGCGAGCACGTCGTCACCGCCTGGACCAAGCTCGTCTCCCGCGCACCCGAGGGGGCCTGACCATGACCGCGAAGATCGCCTACGACGAGGTCGAGGTCGGCACCGAGCTGCCCGCGCAGACCTTCCCCGTGACCCGCGCCACGCTCGTGCAGTACGCCGGCGCCTCCGGGGACTTCAACCCCATCCACTGGAACGAGAAGTTCGCGGTCGAGGTCGGCCTCCCGGACGTCATCGCCCACGGCATGTTCACCATGGCCGAGGCGATCCGCGTCGTCACCGACTGGGCCGGCGACCCCGCCGCCGTCGTCGAGTACGGCGTCCGCTTCACCAAGCCGGTCGTCGTCCCCAACGACGGGACCGGCGCCCTGATCGAGGTCTCCGCCAAGGTCGCCGCGAAGCTGGACGACCAGCAGGTGCGGGTCGACATCACGGCCATGAGCGCCGGACAGAAGGTCCTCGGCATGAGCCGGGCCGTGGTCCGGCTGGCCTGACGCTCGCTGCTGAAGGGTGCTTGCCCATGCGGTAAGTACCCTTGAGCCCGTGCAGCAGATCGCAGACGCCCCCCTCGCGCCCCTGACCACCTTCCGGCTCGGCGGGCCCGCCACCCGGCTCGTCACCGCCACCACCGACGACGAGGTGGTCGCGGCGGTCCGTGAGGCCGACGCCGCCGGGACCCCGCTGCTGATCATCGGCGGCGGTTCCAACCTGGTCATCGGGGACAAGGGCTTCGACGGCACGGCGCTGCGCATCGCGACCACCGGGTTCTCGCTCGACGGGACCCGCCTGGAGCTCGCCGCCGGAGAGGTCTGGACGGACGCCGTGGCGCGGACCGTCGAGGCCGGGCTCGCCGGGATCGAGTGCCTGGCCGGCATCCCCGGCTCGGCCGGCGCGACCCCGATCCAGAACGTCGGCGCGTACGGGCAGGACGTCTCCGCCACCATCAGCGAGGTCGTCGCCTACGACCGGCGCGCCGAGGAGACCGTCACCCTCGCGAACGCCGAGTGCGCCTTCTCGTACCGGCACAGCCTCTTCAAGGACCAGCCCGAGCGGTACGTCGTGCTGCGGGTCCGCTTCGATCTCGAGGACGCGGACGGGCTGTCCGCGCCGATCAAGTACCCGGAGACCGCCCGCGCCCTGGGCGTCGAGGCCGGGGACCGGGTGCCCCTCGCCACCGCCCGCGAGACCGTCCTCAAGCTCCGCGCGAGCAAGGGCATGGTCCTGGCCGCGGATGACCACGACACCTGGTCCGCGGGATCCTTCTTCACCAACCCGATCCTCACGGCGGGGGAGTACGAGACCTTCCGCGCGCGCGTGGCGGAGCGGCTCGGCCCCGACGTCGCCGCGCCGGCCTTCCCGGCGGACGGGGACGGCGCAGTGAAGACCTCGGCGGCCTGGCTGATCGACAAGGCCGGCTTCACCAAGGGGTACGGCTCCGGGCCCGCCCGGATCTCCACCAAGCACACGCTCGCCCTCACCAACCGCGGCGAGGCGACCACCGAGGACCTCCTGGCCCTCGCCCGCGAGGTCGTCGCCGGCGTACGGGAGGCCTTCGGGATCACCCTCGTCAACGAGCCGGTGACCGTCGGGGTCGAGCTCTGAGGCTCAGTACGCGACGCCGACGCCCTGCCCGACCGTCGCGGGGTCGTCGATCATCGCCAGCATCGCGTGCGCCACGTCCGCGCGGGCCAGGGAGCGGCCCCGGGACGGGGTGCCGCCGACGACCTTGCGGTACCGACCCGTGCCGGGCTTGTTCGTCAGCTTGGGCGGGCGTACGGAGGTCCAGTCGGTGCCGCTCGCGGCGAGGTCCGACTCCATGACCCGCAGATCGGCGTAGACGTCCTTGAGGACGTTGTTGATGATCGCCAGGACCGCCTTGTCCACGAGGGCCTGACCGTCCGGGACCGGGCCGAGCGGGGCCGCGCTGACCACCAGGAGCCGACGGGTCTTCTCGGCCTCCATCGCCGCGAGCACCGAGCGGGTGAGGCGCGCGGTCACGCCCGCGTCCGCGCGGCTGCGGGCCCCGAGGCCCGAGAGCACCGCGTCCCGGCCCGCGACGGCCCCGCGCAGGGCCTCGGGGTCGGTCAGGTCGGCCCGCCGGACCGTGAGGCGTGTGCCGGTCACCGTGAGCCGTGCCGGATCCCGCACGACCGCCGTGACCTCGTGACCCGCGGCCAGGGCCTGCCGGACGATCTCCCGACCGATGCCGCCGGTCGCGCCGAAGACTGTGAGCTTCATGTCGCACCCTCCCCGGGTGGGTAAGTATTCACTCACCTTCAGGGTGAGTGGATACTCACTCGTACGTCAAGCGTGGCTGGAGGATGCATGGAACAGAAGCCGACCCGCACCCGGATCGTCGACGCCGCCCGCGACCTCATGCGCACGGCGGGGCTCGCCCGTACCACCACCAAGGAGATCGCCAAGGCGGCCGGCTGCTCGGAAGCCGCGCTCTACAAGTACTTCAGCAGCAAGGAGGAGCTCTTCCTGACCGTCCTGAACGAGCGACTTCCCCAGCTCGGCGGGCTCCTCGGCGCGCTCGCCGCCGACCCCGGCGGCCGCACCGTCGAGGAGAACCTCACCCGGGTCGCCCGGCAGGCCGCGCTCTTCTACGAGCAGACCTTCCCGGTCGTCGCCTCCCTCTACGCGGAACCGCAGCTCAAGCGGCGCCACGAGGAGGCCATGCGCACGTACGGGATGGGCCCCCACAAGCCCATCGAAGGCCTCGCCGCCTACCTCCGCGCCGAGCAGCAGCACGGCCGCATCAGCGCCGACGCCGACCCCGTGGCCGCCGCGTCCCTGCTCCTCGGAGCCTGTGTGCAGCGCTCCTTCGCCTGGGAGATGACCCCGGACCGCAGGCCGCCGGACTCCCTCGACGAATTCGCCCGCGCGCTGGCCCGCACCCTGCTCCAGGGGCTCAGCCGCTGATCCAGTCGTCGATCCCCGCCAGCAGCTTCGCCTGGACCTCCTCGGGCGCCGCCGAGCCCCGCACCGACTGACGGGCCAGCTCCGCCAGCTCCGCGTCCGTGAACCCGTGGTGCTTCCGCGCGATCTCGTACTGGGCGGCAAGACGCGAGCCGAAGAGCAGCGGGTCGTCCGCGCCGAGCGCCATCGGCACCCCGGCCTCGAACAGGGTCCGCAGGGGGACGTCCTCGTGCTTCTCGTACACCCCGAGCGCCACGTTCGACGCCGGGCAGACCTCGCAGGTCACGCCCCGCTCGGCGAGCTTCCGCAGCAGCCGCGGGTCCTCCGCCGACCGCACCCCGTGCCCGACCCGCGCCGCCCGCAGATCGTCCAGGCAGTCCCGTACGGACGAGGGGCCCGTCAGCTCGCCGCCGTGCGGGGCCGCCAGGAGGCCGCCCTCCCGCGCGATCGCGAAGGCCCGGTCGAAGTCCCGGGCCATGCCCCGCCGTTCGTCGTTGGAGAGCCCGAAACCGACCACACCCCGGTCCGCGAAGCGCACCGCGAGCCGGGCCAGGGTCCGCGCCTCCAGGGGGTGCTTCATCCGGTTCGCCGCGACGAGCACCCGCATCCCGAGCCCGGTCTCCCGGGAGGCCGCGTCGACCGCGTCCAGGATGATCTCCAGGGCCGGGATCAGACCGCCCAGGTGCGGGGCGTACGAGGTGGGGTCGACCTGGATCTCCAGCCATCCCGAGCCGTCCCTGACGTCCTCCTGGGCCGCCTCCCGGACGAGGCGCTGGATGTCCTCCGGCTCGCGCAGACAGGAGCGGGCGATGTCGTACAGCCGCTGGAAGCGGAACCAGCCGCGCTCGTCGGTGGCCCGCAGCTTGGGAGGAGTACCGCTCTTGAGCGCCTCCGGGAGGTGCACGCCGTACTTGTCGGCGAGTTCGAGCAGCGTCGTGGGCCGCATCGAGCCGGTGAAGTGCAGGTGCAGATGGGCCTTGGGCAGCAGGGTGAGATCGCGTGGGTGCTCCATTGCCCGATACTGCCGCACCCGAATGGACGAATACAGTCCGTTTCCCCGATCGGGACCTTGCTAGAACGTAAAAACGGGCCCCCGGTTCCGGAGAACCGGGGGCCCGCACTCACCTGGTGACGTTCCCAGGTGGTCGGCTCAGTCGCGCGCCTCGGCGAGGAGCTTCTGGATCCGGGACACGCCCTCCACCAGGTCCTCGTCGCCCAGCGCGTACGAAAGACGCAGGTAGCCCGGGGTGCCGAAGGCCTCGCCCGGGACAACCGCGACCTCGGCCTCGTCCAGGATCAGGGCGGCCAGCTCGACCGAGGTCTGCGGGCGCTTGCCGCGGATCTCCTTGCCGAGCAGCGCCTTCACCGACGGGTACGCGTAGAACGCGCCCTCCGGCGTCGGGCAGTACACGCCCTCGATCTCGTTCAGCATCCGCACGATCGTCTGGCGGCGGCGGTCGAAGGCCTCGCGCATCTTCGCGACCGCGTCCAGGTTGCCGGAGACGGCGGCGAGCGCGGCGACCTGCGCGACGTTGCTCACGTTGGACGTGGCGTGCGACTGCAGGTTCGTCGCGGCCTTCACGACGTCCTTCGGGCCGACGATCCACCCGACGCGCCAGCCCGTCATCGCGTACGTCTTCGCCACACCGTTGACCACGATGCACTTGTCGCGCAGCTCGGGCACCAGCGTCGGCAACGAGGTGAACTTCGCGTCGCCGTAGACCAGGTGCTCGTAGATCTCGTCCGTCAGGACCCACAGACCGTGCTCGACGGCCCAGCGGCCGATCGCCTCGGCGTCCGCCTCGCTGTAGACCGCGCCGGTCGGGTTCGAGGGGGAGACGAAGAGGACGACCTTGGTCTTCTCCGTGCGCGCCGCCTCCAGCTGCTCCACCGATACCCGGTAGCCGGTGGTCTCGTCGGCGACGACCTCCACCGGGACGCCGCCCGCGAGGCGGATCGACTCGGGGTACGTCGTCCAGTACGGCGCCGGGACGATGACCTCGTCGCCCGGGTCGAGGATCGCGGCGAAGGCCTCGTAGATCGCCTGCTTGCCGCCGTTGGTCACCAGGACCTGGGAGGCGTCGACCTCGTAGCCGGAGTCGCGCAGCGTCTTGGCGGCGATCGCGGCCTTCAGCTCGGGCAGACCGCCGGCCGGCGTGTAGCGGTGGTACTTGGGGTTCTTGCAGGCCTCGACGGCCGCCTCGACGATGTAGTCCGGGGTCGGGAAGTCGGGCTCACCCGCGCCGAAACCGATCACCGGGCGACCGGCGGCCTTGAGGGCCTTGGCCTTGGCGTCGACGGCGAGGGTGGCGGACTCGGAGATCGCACCGATCCGGGCGGAGACCCGACGCTCGGTGGGAGGGGTAGCAGCGCTCATGCGGCCATCGTCCCAGACCCCGTAAGGGCCCGGCACACGGGTTTCACGGACCGGACAGGAACGGTCATTCCCGGTCGTACGCGCTTCCGGCGACAGGTCGGCGCAGTTCCTGTTCGACGTAGGGGCCCCTGACCACGTATGCTCACTCCTCGTTGGCCCACGGCGACCACATCTCACGATGCGGTAGGTTGAGGGGCACCGACAAAGGGTCGTAGCTCAATTGGTAGAGCACCGGTCTCCAAAACCGGCGGTTGGGGGTTCAAGTCCCTCCGGCCCTGCTACACACACCGCCAGGTGTTGTGCGCATGTGTACGTACTTCATTGCACCGCCGTGCGGCTCCACCCGGGCGCGGCACGGCCGACCCGGAATCAGGTGAGAGATCGTGACGGACGCCGTAGGCTCCATCGACATGCCTGATGCCGATGACGAGACCGCCGAGTCGAAGAAGAAGTCCCGTAAGGGCGGCAAGCGCGGAAAGAAGGGCCCTCTGGGCCGTCTCGCGCTCTTCTACCGCCAGATCATCGCGGAGCTCCGCAAGGTCGTCTGGCCCACGCGCAACCAGCTGACGTCGTACACGTCCGTGGTGATTGTCTTCGTCGTCATCATGATCGGCCTTGTCACCGTGATTGACTATGGCTTCCAGGAAGCAGTCAAGTACGTCTTCGGCTGACTTTTTGTTCCACCCATCTGTATCGCAGGAAGAAGCAGCCACCGTGTCTGACGCGAACCTGAACGACGCCTTCGAGTCCGAGTCCGTCGAGGACGAGCTGGACATCGTCGAGGCCGCCGACGAGGACGTCGAGGACGTCGAGGTCGACGCTGCTGAGGACGCTGCGGACGAGGACGTCGAGGTCGACGAGATCGACGAGGACGAGGACGCTGCGGACGAGGCCGACGAGGACGACACCGTCGAGGCCGAGGTCGAGGCCGACGAGGAGGAGACCGAGGAGGAGGCCGAGCCGGCCGCCCCGGTCGACCCGGTCGCCGCGCTCCGCGAGGAGCTCCGCACCCTCCCCGGCGAGTGGTACGTCATCCACACCTACGCGGGCTACGAGAAGCGCGTGAAGGCCAACCTCGAGCAGCGCGCCGTCTCGCTCAACGTCGAGGACTTCATCTACCAGGCCGAGGTCCCCGAGGAAGAGATCGTCCAGATCAAGGGCGGCGAGCGGAAGAACGTCAAGCAGAACAAGCTCCCCGGCTACGTTCTCGTCCGCATGGACCTGACGAACGAGTCCTGGGGCGTCGTCCGCAACACCCCCGGCGTCACCGGCTTCGTGGGCAACGCCTACGACCCGTACCCGCTGACCCTGGACGAGATCGTCAAGATGCTCGCTCCGGAGGCCGAGGAGAAGGCCGCCCGCGAGGCCGCCGAGGCCGAGGGCAAGCCGGCTCCGGCCCGCAAGCTGGAGGTCCAGGTCCTGGACTTCGAGGTCGGCGACTCGGTCACCGTCACCGACGGCCCGTTCGCGACGCTCCAGGCCACGATCAACGAGATCAACCCGGACTCCAAGAAGGTCAAGGGCCTCGTCGAGATCTTCGGTCGCGAGACCCCGGTCGAGCTCAGCTTCGACCAGATCCAGAAGAACTGATCTCACCGTCTTCCGACCAGGTCAGAGTGGCTCTCGCAGCCGCTCTGACCTGCTCGGTTTTTAGCCGCACGTCTATACCCGTTATCGTTGTGCGGTATGCCTGCATCCGGATGACCGGAAGGCGGGCTGAACACTCTCACTAGGACCCGGAGAGAGCAATGCCTCCCAAGAAGAAGAAGGTCACGGGGCTTATCAAGCTCCAGATCAACGCCGGTGCGGCCAACCCGGCCCCGCCGGTCGGCCCCGCGCTCGGTCAGCACGGCGTCAACATCATGGAGTTCTGCAAGGCCTACAACGCCGCGACCGAGTCGCAGCGTGGCATGGTCGTGCCGGTGGAGATCACGGTCTACGAAGACCGCACCTTCACCTTCATCACCAAGACTCCGCCGGCCGCCAAGCTGATCCTCAAGGCCGCGGGTGTGGAGAAGGGCTCCGGCGAGCCGCACAAGACCAAGGTCGCCAAGCTCACGGCCGCCCAGGTCCGCGAGATCGCCACGGTCAAGCTCCCCGACCTCAACGCCAACGACCTGGACGCCGCGTCCAAGATCATCGCTGGCACCGCCCGTTCCATGGGCATCACGGTCGAGGGCTGATCACCCCCCCGTTTGACCTAGTGGTAGGGCCGGCGCGGCCCGCACCACGACTCCATACCTGAACCAACAGGAGAAGCAGTGAAGCGCAGCAAGGCTCTCCGCAACGCGGACGCCAAGATCGACCGCGAGCGGCTCTACGCTCCCCTCGAGGCCGTCCGCCTCGCGAAGGAGACCGCCACCACGAAGTTCGACGGCACCGTCGAGGTCGCCTTCCGCCTGGGCGTCGACCCGCGCAAGGCCGACCAGATGGTCCGTGGCACCGTGAACCTCCCGCACGGCACCGGTAAGACCGCCCGGGTCCTGGTCTTCGCGACCGGTGACCGTGCCGAGGCCGCGATCGCCGCGGGCGCCGACATCGTCGGTTCCGACGAGCTCATCGACGAGATCTCCAAGGGCAACCGCCTGAACGAGTTCGACGCCGTTGTGGCCACCCCGGACCTCATGGGCAAGGTCGGCCGCCTCGGCCGCGTCCTCGGCCCGCGTGGTCTCATGCCGAACCCCAAGGTCGGCACCGTCACCCCCGATGTCGCGAAGGCTGTCAACGACATCAAGGGCGGCAAGATCGAGTTCCGCGTCGACAAGCACTCGAACCTGCACTTCATCATCGGCAAGGTCTCCTTCGACGACACGAAGCTGGTCGAGAACTACGCCGCGGCTCTGGAGGAGATCCTCCGTCTGAAGCCGTCCGCCGCCAAGGGCCGCTACATCAAGAAGGCCGCCCTCACCACGACGATGGGCCCCGGCATCCCGCTGGACTCCAACCGCACCCGTAACCTCCTCGTCGAGGAGGACCCGGCTGCTGTCTAGCCGGGCCGAGCCCCATCAGGCTCGCTGAGTGGTCAACCGGCCCCGCACCTCTCCGGAGGTGCGGGGCCGGTTTCTTGTAGGACGCAGGACGTCGAAACCAGGGGTGGGGAAGAGTGAAGAGCGGATCCCGATGGAGGTACGCCGCGGTGGCCCTCGCCGTCGTGGCGGGTGCCGTGGGCTGCCAGGACGGCGACGGCGGTACGAAGGCGGCCGGGGCCTCCGCGACGGCGCAGCCGGGCGCGCAGGCCGCGCAGAGCCCGGAGGAGGCCGCGAAGGCCGTCCGGGCCGCGTACGCCAAGACCTCGGCGGCGAAGAGCGCCAAGGTCGAGATGCGCCTCACCGTGGGGGGCGAGAAGGCGCCCGGCGGCAGCACGTTCACCGGTGTCCAGGCGTGGGGTCCCGTGACCGCCGACCTGAAGGTCTTCGACTCGTCGTACCTGGCCGACATCCCCGGCGCTCCCGTCGAGACGCGCGTGGTCACGGCCGGCGAGGCCACCTATGTGGACCTGGGGAAGGGGCTCACCGCGCAGACGGGCGGCAAGCGCTGGCTGAAGGTGGAGACCGGGGGCGCTGCCGGCGGGGACGAGCTGATGGTCCAGCTGACCGGCGGTCTGACGGCCGCGAGCATGGACCTGCCCAAGGAGCTCGGCCTCCTCGCCGGGTCGTCGTCGGTCAAGCACCTCGGCCCCGGCACGCGCGGCGACTTCAAGGGGGCGCAGGGGTACGAGGGCGAGCTTCCCGACGGCACGTTCGTGCAGGTCTGGATCGGCGCGGACGGCTACCCGATGGAGACCCGCGTCGCCTCGGAGGCCGACGGGACCAGCACCTCGCTCACCACGAAGTACTCCGAATTCGGCGCCGAGGCCGCTGTCCAGGCCCCGCCCGCCGGCGAGACCGTCGCCTTCGTGGATCTCCTGAAGCGCCTCGGTAGGGGCTGATTTGCTCCTGGCCCGGGCCATCACGTACGCTTCCACAGAAGCCAAAGACCGCTGGTCGTTGCTGTGCCCTTACCGGGTGCGGTGGCCGAAGGATCCGCTCACGACGGACGACCCGCGCAGGTGACTGTGGAAAGTTCCCGGACTTATGTTCGGTCGAGCTCAGCCCCGTGCGCCTGCGCCCGGGGCGTTTTGTTTTGTTCAGTCCCCTTCTGAGCGGTCCTCATCACCCGGAAGGAGGCTGAAGCACTATGCCGACGCCCAACAAGGCTGCATCGGTGGCCGAGCTCAAGGACGCGTTCCAGAGCTCCAACGCCGCCGTGCTGACCGAGTACCGGGGTCTCACCGTCGCGCAGCTCAAGACGCTGCGTCGTTCGCTCGGTGAGAACGCCCAGTACGCCGTGGTGAAGAACACGCTGACCAAGATTGCGGCCAACGAGGCCGGGATCACCGCACTGGACGAGCACTTCGCTGGTCCGACCGCGGTCGCCTTCGTCACCGGTGACCCGGTGGAGTCGGCGAAGGCCCTGCGTGACTTCGCCAAGGAGAACCCGAACCTCATCATCAAGGCTGGTGTCCTTGACGGTAAGGCTCTCTCCGCCGACGACATCAAGAAGCTTGCGGACCTCGAGTCCCGCGAGGTTCTGCTCAGCAAGCTGGCCGGCGCGTTCAAGGGCAAGCAGTCTCAGGCTGCCTCGCTCTTCCAGGCGCTGCCGTCGAAGTTCGTCCGCACCGCGGAAGCGCTTCGCGTCAAGCTCGCCGAGCAGGGCGGTGCCGAGTAATTCGGCTCGCGCATTGATCCGCGCCGCCTAGTGCGCGGGTCGTAGCGGGCCGTTACGCCCGCCTCTATAGACACATCGGCACCTGCCGAGATTAGTGGAAGGATCGCCCATCATGGCGAAGCTCTCTCAGGACGACCTCCTCGCCCAGTTCGAGGAGATGACCCTCATCGAGCTCTCCGAGTTCGTGAAGGCCTTCGAGGAGAAGTTCGACGTCACCGCCGCCGCGGCCGTCGCCGTTGCCGCCGGCCCCGTGGGTGGTGGCGAGGGTGCCGCCGCCGCCGAGGAGCAGGACGAGTTCGACGTCATCCTCGAGGGTGCCGGCGACAAGAAGATCCAGGTCATCAAGGTCGTGCGCGAGCTCACCTCCCTGGGCCTCAAGGAGGCCAAGGACCTCGTCGACGGCACCCCGAAGCCGGTCCTCGAGAAGGTCGCGAAGGAGGCCGCCGAGAAGGCTGCCGAGTCCCTCAAGGCCGCCGGCGCCTCCGTCACGGTCAAGTAAGACCGTTTCGGCTCGCTGAGCTGACTCCTGCCCCCGTGTAACGCGGGGGCATCGAAAGGCGATCACCCATCTGGGTGGTCGCCTTTCGGCGTTCCCGGGAAACGGGCGTGGCGGGGGTCCTGCGGGCCGCCGGGAGCGGAGTATGGTGATCTTCGCCGTGCGCCCCGCAGACCGGGGGGCCTTGACGAACCGCACGCAGCGCGCAATTCTCAGGACGCGTCGTCACAACGATCCGTTTCCGAGGCATGGATCGACGACTGAACGGGCAGTATCGAGGTGCGCCGCACGGCGCGAGGTACCGCGGAGTTGAGAGCAACGAGGGTCGCGAAGAAGTCGCCCTGGACATCAGTGAGCCAAGTGGCTACACTGACCCTTTGCGCTGCCTGTTAGCTGCCTCCTGCCCGTCACCAGGGGCATACCTTCGCATCAGCTTCGTGGACCGACCCCGTCTGACCTGGCCTTTTGGTCATCTCAGGAAACGTCTGCCGTGAAGCGTTGCTGGGGACCGGTACGCGCGTAGTGAGTCCGAGCCCTCGGAAGGACCCCCTCTTGGCCGCCTCGCGCAACGCCTCGACCAATACGAACAACGGCGCAAGCACCGCCCCGCTGCGCATCTCCTTTGCAAAGATCAAGGAGCCCCTCGAGGTTCCGAACCTCCTCGCGCTGCAGACCGAGAGCTTTGACTGGCTGCTCGGCAACGCCGCCTGGAAGGCTCGCGTCGAGGCTGCCCTTGAGTCGGGACAGGACGTCCCCACGAAGTCCGGTCTGGAGGAGATCTTCGAGGAGATCTCCCCGATCGAGGACTTCTCCGGGTCGATGTCGCTGACCTTCCGCGACCACCGCTTCGAGCCGCCGAAGAACTCGATCGACGAGTGCAAGGACCGTGACTTCACGTACGGCGCCCCGCTCTTCGTCACCGCCGAGTTCACCAACAACGAGACCGGCGAGATCAAGTCCCAGACTGTCTTCATGGGCGACTTCCCGCTCATGACCAGCAAGGGCACCTTCGTCATCAACGGCACCGAGCGTGTCGTGGTGTCGCAGCTGGTCCGTTCCCCCGGTGTCTACTTCGACTCCTCCATCGACAAGACGTCCGACAAGGACATCTTCTCCGCCAAGATCATCCCGTCCCGGGGTGCCTGGCTGGAGATGGAGATCGACAAGCGCGACCTGGTCGGTGTCCGCATCGACCGCAAGCGCAAGCAGTCCGTCACCGTCCTCCTGAAGGCCCTCGGCTGGACCACCGAGCAGATCCTGCAGGAGTTCGGCGAGTACGAGTCGATGCGCGCCACCCTGGAGAAGGACCACACCCAGGGCCAGGACGACGCGCTGCTCGACATCTACCGCAAGCTGCGTCCGGGCGAGCCGCCGACCCGTGAGGCCGCTCAGACGCTGCTCGAGAACCTCTACTTCAACCCGAAGCGCTACGACCTCGCGAAGGTCGGCCGCTACAAGGTGAACAAGAAGCTCGGCGCCGACGAGCCGCTGGACGCCGGTGTCCTCACCACCGACGACATCATCGCCACGATCAAGTACCTCGTGAAGCTCCACGCGGGCGAGACCGAGACGGTCGGCGAGAACGGCAACGAGATCGTCGTCGAGCCCGACGACATCGACCACTTCGGCAACCGTCGTCTGCGCAACGTCGGCGAGCTCATCCAGAACCAGGTCCGCACGGGTCTGGCTCGTATGGAGCGCGTCGTCCGCGAGCGGATGACCACCCAGGACGTCGAGGCGATCACGCCGCAGACCCTGATCAACATCCGGCCGGTCGTCGCCTCCATCAAGGAGTTCTTCGGCACCAGCCAGCTGTCCCAGTTCATGGACCAGAACAACCCGCTGTCGGGTCTGACGCACAAGCGTCGTCTCTCGGCGCTGGGTCCCGGTGGTCTCTCCCGTGAGCGGGCCGGCTTCGAGGTCCGAGACGTGCACCCGTCCCACTACGGACGCATGTGCCCGATCGAGACCCCCGAAGGCCCGAACATCGGTCTGATCGGTTCGCTCGCCTCGTACGGCCGGATCAACCCCTTCGGCTTCATCGAGACGCCGTACCGCAAGGTCGTCGACGGCCAGGTCACCGACGAGGTCGACTACGTCACCGCCGACGAGGAGGACCGCTTCGTCATCGCCCAGGCGAACGCGACCCTGAACGACGAGCTCCGCTTCACCGAGCCGCGCGTCCTGGTCCGTAAGCGTGGCGGCGAGGTCGACTACGTCGAGCCCTCGGACGTGGACTACATGGACGTCTCGCCGCGCCAGATGGTGTCGGTCGCGACCGCCATGATCCCCTTCCTCGAGCACGACGACGCCAACCGTGCCCTCATGGGCGCGAACATGATGCGTCAGGCCGTCCCGCTGATTAAGTCGGAGGCCCCGCTCGTCGGCACCGGCATGGAGTACCGCTGCGCCACCGACGCCGGCGACGTGCTCAAGGCCGAGAAGGACGGTGTCGTCCAGGAGCTGTCGGCCGACTACATCACGGTCGCCAACGACGACGGCACGTACATCACGTACCGCCTGCACAAGTTCTCCCGCTCCAACCAGGGCACCTCTGTGAACCAGAAGGTCGTCGTGGACGAGGGGCAGCGCGTCATCGAGGGCCAGGTCCTCGCCGACGGTCCCGCCACCGAAGACGGCGAGATGGCGCTCGGCAAGAACCTCCTCGTGGCGTTCATGCCGTGGGAGGGCCACAACTACGAGGACGCGATCATCCTGTCGCAGCGCCTCGTGCAGGACGACGTCCTCTCCTCGATCCACATCGAGGAGCACGAGGTCGACGCCCGTGACACCAAGCTCGGCCCCGAGGAGATCACCCGGGACATCCCGAACGTCTCCGAGGAGGTCCTCGCGGACCTCGACGAGCGCGGCATCATCCGCATCGGTGCCGAGGTCGTCGCCGGCGACATCCTGGTCGGCAAGGTCACCCCGAAGGGCGAGACCGAGCTGACCCCGGAGGAGCGCCTGCTCCGCGCGATCTTCGGTGAGAAGGCCCGTGAGGTCCGTGACACCTCGCTGAAGGTGCCGCACGGCGAGATCGGCAAGATCATCGGCGTCCGCGTCTTCGACCGCGAGGAGGGCGACGAGCTTCCCCCGGGCGTGAACCAGCTGGTCCGCGTCTACGTCGCCCAGAAGCGCAAGATCACCGACGGTGACAAGCTCGCCGGCCGTCACGGCAACAAGGGTGTCATCTCCAAGATCCTCCCGATCGAGGACATGCCCTTCCTCGAGGACGGCACCCCGGTCGACATCATCCTCAACCCGCTGGGTGTCCCGTCCCGAATGAACCCGGGACAGGTCCTGGAGATCCACCTCGGCTGGCTCGCCAGCCGCGGCTGGGACGTCTCCGGTCTCGCGGACGAGTGGGCGCAGCGCCTCCAGGCGATCGGCGCCGACCAGGTCGCCCCCGGCACCAACGTCGCGACCCCGGTCTTCGACGGTGCGCGTGAGGACGAGCTCGCGGGTCTGCTCCAGCACACCATCCCGAACCGCGACGGCGAGCGCATGGTGCTCCCGTCCGGCAAGGCGCGCCTGTTCGACGGCCGCTCCGGCGAGCCGTTCCCGGACCCGATCTCCGTCGGGTACATGTACATCCTCAAGCTCCACCACCTGGTCGACGACAAGCTGCACGCGCGTTCGACCGGCCCGTACTCGATGATCACCCAGCAGCCGCTGGGTGGTAAGGCCCAGTTCGGTGGCCAGCGCTTCGGTGAGATGGAGGTGTGGGCGCTGGAGGCTTACGGCGCCGCGTACGCCCTCCAGGAGCTGCTGACGATCAAGTCCGACGACGTGACCGGCCGCGTGAAGGTCTACGAGGCCATCGTCAAGGGCGAGAACATCCCTGAGCCCGGCATCCCCGAGTCCTTCAAGGTCCTCATCAAGGAGATGCAGTCCCTGTGCCTCAACGTGGAGGTGCTGTCCTCGGACGGCATGTCCATCGAGATGCGCGACACCGACGAGGACGTCTTCCGCGCAGCGGAGGAGCTCGGCATCGACCTGTCCCGGCGCGAGCCGAGCAGCGTCGAAGAGGTCTGACGGGAGTCCGGCGGGGGCTCAGCGATGAGCCCCCGCCGGCCCCAGGACCCCCGTATCAGACCCCACAGCCTTACAACCCTGAGAGGGATTGACGCATAGTGCTCGACGTCAACTTCTTCGACGAGCTCCGGATCGGTCTGGCCACCGCTGACGACATCCGTCAGTGGAGCCACGGCGAGGTCAAGAAGCCGGAGACCATCAACTACCGCACCCTGAAGCCCGAAAAGGACGGACTCTTCTGCGAGAAGATCTTCGGTCCGACCCGGGACTGGGAGTGCTACTGCGGCAAGTACAAGCGCGTCCGCTTCAAGGGCATCATCTGTGAGCGGTGTGGCGTCGAGGTCACCCGCGCCAAGGTGCGCCGCGAGCGGATGGGCCACATCGAGCTCGCCGCCCCCGTCACCCACATCTGGTACTTCAAGGGCGTTCCGTCGCGCCTCGGCTACCTGCTCGACCTCGCCCCGAAGGACCTGGAGAAGGTCATCTACTTCGCGGCGTACATGATCACGTACGTCGACGACGAGCGTCGTACGCGTGACCTGCCCTCCCTGGAGGCGCACGTCTCCGTCGAGCGCCAGCAGATCGAGAACCGTCGCGACTCCGACCTGGAGGCCCGCGCCAAGAAGCTCGAGAACGACCTCGCCGAGCTCGAGGCCGAGGGCGCCAAGGCCGACGTGCGCCGCAAGGTGCGCGAGGGTGCCGAGCGCGAGATGAAGCAGCTGCGCGACCGTGCGCAGCGCGAGATCGACCGTCTGGACGAGGTCTGGTCGCGCTTCAAGAACCTCAAGGTCCAGGACCTGGAGGGCGACGAGCTCCTCTACCGCGAGCTGCGTGACCGCTTCGGCACGTACTTCGACGGTTCGATGGGTGCCGCGGCGCTGCAGAAGCGCCTCGAGTCCTTCGACCTGGAGGAGGAGGCCGAGCGCCTCCGCGAGATCATCCGTACCGGCAAGGGCCAGAAGAAGACCCGTGCGCTCAAGCGCCTCAAGGTCGTCTCCGCGTTCCTGCAGACCGCGAACAGCCCCAAGGGCATGGTTCTCGACTGCGTCCCGGTCATCCCGCCGGACCTGCGTCCGATGGTGCAGCTGGACGGTGGCCGCTTCGCGACCTCCGACCTGAACGACCTGTACCGCCGTGTGATCAACCGCAACAACCGTCTGAAGCGTCTGCTCGACCTCGGTGCCCCCGAGATCATCGTGAACAACGAGAAGCGGATGCTCCAGGAGGCGGTCGACGCCCTCTTCGACAACGGCCGTCGTGGTCGCCCGGTCACGGGCCCCGGCAACCGTCCGCTGAAGTCCCTCAGCGACATGCTGAAGGGCAAGCAGGGTCGATTCCGTCAGAACCTGCTCGGCAAGCGTGTGGACTACTCCGCGCGTTCCGTCATCGTCGTCGGCCCGCAGCTCAAGCTGCACCAGTGCGGTCTGCCGAAGGCCATGGCGCTGGAGCTCTTCAAGCCGTTCGTGATGAAGCGCCTGGTCGACCTGAACCACGCGCAGAACATCAAGTCGGCGAAGCGGATGGTCGAGCGCGGCCGCACGGTCGTGTACGACGTCCTCGAAGAGGTCATCGCCGAGCACCCGGTCCTGCTGAACCGTGCGCCCACGCTGCACCGCCTCGGCATCCAGGCCTTCGAGCCGCAGCTGGTCGAGGGCAAGGCCATCCAGATCCACCCGCTCGTCTGCACCGCGTTCAACGCGGACTTCGACGGTGACCAGATGGCCGTCCACCTGCCGCTCTCCGCGGAGGCGCAGGCCGAGGCCCGCATCCTGATGCTGTCCTCGAACAACATCCTCAAGCCCGCCGACGGCCGTCCGGTGACGATGCCGACCCAGGACATGGTCCTCGGTCTGTTCTTCCTCACCACCGACGGCGATCTCCGTGACACCAAGGGCGAGGGCCGCGCGTTCGGCTCGACGGCCGAGGCGATCATGGCGTTCGACGCCGGCGAGCTCGCGCTGCAGTCGCAGATCGAGATCCGCTTCCCGGTCGGCACCGTCGCTCCCCGTGGCTGGGTTCCCCCGGTCGCCGAGGAGGGCGAGCCGGAGTGGCAGCAGGGTGACTCGTTCCGTCTGAAGACCTCGCTGGGCCGCGCGCTCTTCAACGAGCTGCTGCCCGAGGACTACCCGTTCGTCGACTACTCCGTCGGCAAGAAGCAGCTCTCCGAGATCGTCAACGACCTCGCCGAGCGCTACCCCAAGGTCATCGTGGCGGCGACGCTCGACAACCTGAAGGCGGCGGGCTTCTACTGGGCGACCCGTTCCGGTGTCACCGTGGCCATCTCCGACGTCGTCGTTCCCGAGGCGAAGAAGGAGATCGTCCGCGGCTACGAGGCGCAGGACGAGAAGGTCCAGAAGCAGTACGAGCGCGGTCTGATCACCAAGGAAGAGCGCACGCAGGAGCTCATCGCGATCTGGACCAAGGCGACCAACGAGGTCGCCGAGGCGATGAACGCGAACTTCCCCAAGACGAACCCCATCTTCATGATGGTTGACTCGGGTGCCCGAGGAAACATGATGCAGATGAGGCAGATCGCCGGTATGCGTGGTCTGGTGTCGAACGCGAAGAACGAGACCATCCCGCGTCCGATCAAGGCCTCGTTCCGTGAGGGCCTCTCCGTCCTCGAGTACTTCATCTCGACGCACGGTGCCCGTAAGGGTCTCGCCGACACCGCCCTGCGTACCGCCGACTCGGGTTACCTGACCCGTCGTCTGGTGGACGTCTCGCAGGACGTCATCATCCGCGAGGAGGACTGTGGCACCGAGCGCGGTCTGAAGCTGCGGATCGCGGCCAAGGACGAGGCCGGTGTCCTGCGGAAGACGGACGACGTCGAGACCTCCGTGTACGCGCGGATGCTCGCCGAGGACGTCGTCGTCGACGGCAAGGTCATCGCGCCGGCCAACGTCGACCTGGGTGACGTGCTCATCGACGCCCTGGTCAACGCGGGCGTCGAGGAGGTCAAGACCCGTTCGGTCCTGACCTGTGAGTCCGCCGTCGGTACCTGTGCGTTCTGCTACGGCCGTTCGCTCGCCACCGGCAAGCTGGTCGACATCGGTGAGGCGGTCGGCATCATCGCCGCCCAGTCCATCGGTGAGCCCGGTACCCAGCTGACGATGCGTACCTTCCACACCGGTGGTGTGGCCGGTGACGACATCACCCAGGGTCTGCCCCGTGTCGTCGAGCTCTTCGAGGCCCGGCAGCCGAAGGGTGTCGCCCCGATCTCCGAGGCGGCCGGTCGCGTCCGCATCGAGGAGACCGAGAAGACCAAGAAGATCGTCGTCACCCCGGACGACGGCACCGACGAGACGGCGTTCCCGATCTCGAAGCGTGCCCGTCTGCTCGTGGGCGAGGGCGACCACGTCGAGGTGGGCCAGAAGCTCACCGTGGGTGCCACCAACCCGCACGACGTGCTCCGGATCCTCGGTCAGCGCGCGGTCCAGGTCCACCTGGTCGGCGAAGTCCAGAAGGTCTACAACTCGCAGGGCGTGTCGATCCACGACAAGCACATCGAGATCATCATCCGGCAGATGCTGCGCCGTGTGACGATCATCGAGTCCGGCGACGCGGAGCTCCTGCCGGGCGAGCTGGTCGAGCGTTCGAAGTTCGAGACCGAGAACCGTCGTGTGGTCACCGAGGGCGGTCACCCCGCCTCCGGCCGTCCGCAGCTGATGGGTATCACCAAGGCCTCGCTGGCGACGGAGTCCTGGCTGTCGGCCGCCTCCTTCCAGGAGACGACCCGAGTCCTGACGGATGCGGCGATCAACGCCAAGTCCGACAGCCTCATCGGCCTCAAGGAGAACGTCATCATCGGTAAGCTCATCCCGGCCGGTACGGGTCTGTCCCGCTACCGCAACATCCGGGTCGAGCCGACCGAGGAGGCCAAGGCCGCGATGTACTCGGCCGTCGGCTACGACGACATCGACTACTCGCCGTTCGGCTCGGGCTCCGGCCAGGCCGTTCCGCTGGAGGACTACGACTACGGTCCGTACAACCAGTAAGTCGTATGCCTCTTAGGCGGCGATAGACGCCAAGAAGGGCGGCACCCCGACCGGGGTGCCGCCCTTCGGCGTTCGTGGCCCTCCTTCGGCTAGCCGAGGAGGGCGCGGTGCACGCGCATCAGCGCCCGGGTGCCGACGGCGAGGACGGCGGGGACGTCTTCGGTGGGGACCCGGCGAGCGAGCGCGAGGGCGTCGACCACGATGGCGTAGTCGTCCACGATCGCCCGGGGCGCGTCGGGATGGGTCGCGGCTCCGGCGTACTCCGCGGCCACCGCGCCGTACTCGATGACGGTGAGCTGGACGTCGTCGTCCGTCGCCATGACGGTCCCCCTTCGCCGGCTGGTCGAGCTCCTCTGCAGTGTCCGCCCGTACGGCCCCGGGGCGACAGGGCCACGGGCCGGTCGTGTGGGGGAGGTCTTCCTGCCGGGGCCCGGCAGGAAGACCTCCCCGGTCGGACGCGCCTCAGCGCGCGGTCAGCTCCCAGGCCGTGACGGCGACCGTCGCCACTGCGGCCAGCGCGGCGATGCTGGTCAGCGGCCAGCGGGCGCGTTCCAGGTCGTCGAGGCGGGCCTCGTGGTCGGCGAGCTGCTTGTCGGTCTGGTCGCTGCGCTGCACGAGCAGGGCGAGCGAGCCGTCGACGCGGGCGAAGCCGGCCTCCAGGGTGCCGCGGAGCCGTTCCAGTTCGAGGGCGACGGCGACGGGGTCGTTCGGGTCAGGCTCGGTCATCGGCACCGTCCCGGGTGGGGCGCAGCCAGGACGGCAGCAGGTTCTGCACCAGGTCGAGGGCCATCACGCGGGCCAGCCCGCCGGCGACGGCCAGCGCCCCGGCGACCCAGGGGAGGGTCGCGGGGATGCCGGAGGCGTCGACGATGGCGGGGAGGACGACGGCGATGCCGACGGCGGACTGGAGGACGGTACGGGCCGTGCGCTTGGCGGCATCGGACATCACTGTGCTCCTTGCGGTTACTTCGCGTACGGGACCTTGAGGGCGTTCCATGAGGCGGCGCCCGGGATGCCGTCGGCGTCGGAGCCGCGGAAGCCGAGCTTGCGCTGCCACTTCTGGTAGCTGAGCCGGTCGGCCTCGCCCCAGCGGGGGCTCGGGCCGACGGTGTAGGCGGAGCAGCCCTCGGCGACGAGGCGGCGGCCCATGGCCGTGATGACCGGGGAGCTCGTCTCCGCGCGGAAGAACGAGGTGCCCGGGAAGGGCTGGAGGCGGGGGGCGGCCGGCTTTCCGGTGTCGGCGGACGGCTTGGCGGGGGCCTTGTTCAGGCGGGCCTGGACGCGGTCGCGCATCGTCGGCATGGCGAAGCCCCGCGGGTCGTCCTTCCAGTCCGACCACTCCTTGTGGCCGATGACGGAACGGGCGCCCCAGCCGTGGGCGCGGCACAGGGCCGCGGAGACCCGTTCGATGGCGTCGAGCTGGGCGGGCGGCCAGGGGTCGGTGCCGTCGCCGAGGTTGATGCACTCGAAGCCGTAGAAGCGGGAGTTGCCGTCGACGGCGCCGGCGCTGCCCTGGTGCTCGCGCGGGGTGGGAGGCCGGTCTCCGTACGTCTCGCTGATGACGGCCTGGAGGACGGACGGGTCGCCGCCGCCGGCGTGGTTGGCGCGACCGTTGCCGACGAGGTGGACGCTGCCGTCCTTGGCGATGACGCCGTGGCAGAGCGGGCCGGGCAGCCCTTCGTACCCGTCGAAGCACATCTCGACGGAGTTGGCGGTGCCGGCGGAGACGGTGTGGTGGATGATCACGCCGGTGACGGGGCCCCAGGCGCCGACGTGGTTGCGGTTGTGGGTGCGCCAGCCGGGGTGCTCGACGACGTCGACGCCTTCGGCGCGGAGCGCGGCGACGAACCGGTCCGCGGTGAGGGGAGTGGCCATCTGGTGTCCTCCGGACATGAGAAAGGCCCGCGTCCGGCGGGCCTGCGGTTTCTTCGTACGGGGTCTTACGGGGCGGGTGCCGGGGCCGGCGGGGCCCAGGTGGCGCACAGTGCGGCGTACGCGGCCCGGCGCGATTCGAAGTCGGCGAGGGCGGCGGTCACGGCCCGCTGGGCGGCGGTCTGGTCGGGGGCGGCCGGGGCGCCGTCCTTCGCGTCCACGATGACGAGGCCGGAGCCGCGCAGGACGGCGTCGCCGGTGCCCTTCTCGGTGACCTCGGCGGTGACGTACACCGCCGGGTACTGCCCGGTCACCGGGTCGCGCTGGACGGTGTTGCCCAGGCTGTTGTCGTAGACGCGTACGGAGAGGGTGTGGCCGTTCTCGGTGACGGTGGCGCGGCCCGCGTAGTCGATGGCCACGCCCCAGGGCTGGGTGGGGTCGATGTTCATGGAGTGCTCCTGCTCAGGTCTGGGCGCCGTGGATGAGGACGGGCTGGGCGTAGACCGTGCCGCCGGTGGCGAGGGCCTGGATCTCGATGTTCATGGTCTGGCCGAACCGGGCCTTCATGTCGCCGGGCAGCAGGCCGATGTAGTCGTAGGTGGTGCCGGCGGTGACCGTGGGGCCGAAGGGGACGTTGTCGACGAGGACCCGGACCTGGCCGGTGGCGCCGCTCGACGCCGCCGTGCTGATGGCGAGCCGCATCTTGGGCTGCCAGATGGGGTTGGAGCAGCGGGCGACGGTCGTGAAGGCGGCGGCGGTGGTGGAGGGCCACTTGGTCACGTCGGTGGCCAGCGGCGGCATGAGTTGCAGCCAGGGCCGGGCGAGGCCGCCGGTCATGATGTCGTCCGCGAAGATCTCGTGGTTGTAGCCGTCGAAGATCCGGAACAGCGGCCGGGTGATGGTGACGCTCTCGGTCGCCGTCGGGCGGAACTCGTTGACGGCGGGGCGGGTGTTCACGGCGGTGGACAGGGACTTGAGCCGGCGTTCCATCTGGTTGAGCCGGTCGATGATGTCCTCGGGCAGCTGGGGCATCAGGCCTCCTCGAGGTAGAGCTCGGCGGTGTCGGGGCGGCCGCGCTCCGGGGGAGTGACCTTGGCGCCGACGATGCGGTACCGGGCGTCGAGGCCCTGGGAGTACCACTCGTCGGTGATCCGGATGCGGGCGACGCGGCCGAGGAGCGCGGGCGGGACGATGCCGCCGAGGTGGATGCTGATGGACGGGATCACCACGGCGCCGCGGGCCTGGGCGAGTTCCGTGGAGGCCACCGAGTCGAGCGCGAGCGGGTCGGTGATCTCGTTGTGGTCGGAGGACAGGTCGATCAGCGGCCAGCCGTCCGCGAGCAGGTCGCTGGCGTACTGCTGGGTGGAGGAGATCGGCCGGGACTCGGCGGCGGCGTTGGAGTTGGTGGAGGCGCCGCGGGCCAGGGCGGTGGTGCCGCCGCGGGTCGCGTCGTACGGGAAGGAGTACGACAGGATGACGCCGGGCCGGTCGAAGACGAGGTCGGTGGCGCCGGTGACGATCTTGGGCTCGCCGATGCGGAGCTGCCGGATCCGGGCGCCGCTGACGGGATCGCGGTAGACGAGGATCTGGTGCTCGAAGCCGTTCTCCGTGGCGGCGAGCTGGTCGAGCGCCTCCAGGTAGACGGTCTCGTCGCCCTTCCGCCACGAGGCCGTCTTCTTGAACTTGGGGACCTCGTCGCCGAACGTGATGCCGAGGCGGCGGGGCTCCTCGCCGCCGGGGGCGTCGGGGTAGGCCTGGACGTCGAGCTCGCTCCACAGCCGGCGGGCGATCTCCAGCTGGTCGGTGGGGGTGGCGTACGTGATGTCCGTGCGGATGCGGCGGCGTCCGGCGTACGAGTCGAAGGTCGCGGCCTGGATGCCGAGCGTCAGCACCCCGCGGCCGCTGGACTGCAGGGTGCTGGTCCAGACGATGCCGCCCCACCACAGGTCGCCGCCGCGCTCCAGGTAGACCGCGGTGCGGCCCTCCCGGACCTTCTTGACGCGGTCGGCGATGGCCTTGTCGGGGATGGGGATCGTGCCGGAGAGCGAGCCGGCCTTGCCGATGTAGTCGTCGAACGAGACGTCCCGCAGCGGGAGGATGTCCAGCGTCTGGTCGGTGAGCAGGTCGCAGAAGATCGCCCGGTAGGGCGTGTCGATGGCCATCGAGTGGGCCCCCTTACAGGACGTAGGTGGCGGAGACGCGGATGTTCCGGCCGGGGACGAGGGCGCCGCTGGAGGACCAGGTCCGCAGGTTGACCTGGCCGTTGGTGTAGATGTTGGCGCCGCCGTCGCCGTAGCCGTCGCAGGCCGAGGCCTCGAAGTCCATGGCCGGACGCCAGCCGGCCGGGAGGGTGCACAGGGGCTCGTCGGTGAAGTTGCCGGCGCTGTCGACGTTGACCTGGGCGCCGCTGCGCGTGACGGTGACGGTGACGGTGCACAGGCCGCCCTTGGTCTTGCGGCCGGAGAACGAGATCAGCGACCAGTTGGCGAGGGCGACCGCCCCGGTGTTGGTGGTCTCGACCTCGACCGGCGGCTGGTAGACCACCCAGGCGCTGCCGTTCCAGCGCTGGAGCTGGCCGCCGTTGTAGTCGCGGTACTGGCCGTTGTAGCTGCCGGTGGTCACCGTGCCGCTGGGCGCGATGCCGCCGATCTCCTTGGGGTAGGCGACCCAGGCGGTGCCGTCCCAGCGCTGGAGGAAGTGGGCGTTGTCGTTGTCCTGGTACTGGCCCGGGTAGGCGCCGGGCACGCCCGCGTTGTTGTAGACGGGCAGGATGCCGCCGGAGGAGACGGTGGTGGTGCGCAGGTCGGTGGAGGCGCCGCCCGCCCAGTCGATGCCGCCGGTGCCGGCCGACGCGCCCTTCTTCACCTTGACCGTGAACAGCGTCATGGAGCGGGCGGGGGCGGGCGGGGCGACCGGGGCGGCCGCCGGGGCGCCCTTGACGATCTCGATGCCGGCGTCGTACTTGCCGAGGGCGTCCACGTCGTTGTCGTAGACGCGGACCACGACGAGGTCGATGCGGTCGTTGAGCGGGTCGCCGTCGGCGAAGGTGATGGTCATGTCCTCGTCGAGGGCGACCGGGTAGGCGCCGTCGGTGACGGTGGCGCCCTGGACGACGGCCCTGCCGGCGTAGACGGTGGCCGTCATCGGGCCGGTCGAGCTCATCCACAGGCCGCCGACCCGGTACTTGCCGTCGTACGTGCCGGGCAGGATGCCGGACCGGACGCCGAGCGGGTTGACGGGGACGGTGGCGCCGATGTTGGTGACGCGGGTGTTCTGGCGGGTCTGCCCGGTGGGCATCAGCCATCCGGAACGTACGGGCATGGGTGGACTCCTGTCGGTGGGGCGGCGGGCGGGTGGCCTGGGCTCAGTGCTGCGGGGTGACCTGGAGGTACGTGTTGTTGAACCAGGTCTGCAGCGCGCTGTTGGTGCCCCGGTAGTAGGCGGTGACCGTGTACGTGGCGCCGGCCGTGAGGTTCTGGAGGCGCTGGACGGTGGCCATGGAGACGTTTCCGGGGGAGGCGGCGACCACCGCGTTCGAGTCGTTCACGTCGCTGTGGACGGTCGCGCCCGTGGTGACCTTCACGCCCATGAAGCCGACGCCGGAGCCCGTGCCGACGAGCTGGATCCGCGAGCCGTACGAGAGCAGGGCCTGCCGGGAGGCCGGAGCGACGAAGGAGAGGGAGACGACGTCCCGGTTGGTGAGCGTGTTCACCCAGGTCGTCGACGTGGTGTAGCTGGAGGTCAGCGAGTCGGTGAAGTACGGACCCGGCACGGCCGGCGCCCACGCCGAACCGTTCCAGCGCTCGATCCGGCCGCCCGCGCCGTCCCGGTACTGGCCGACGTAGCTGCCCGGCAGGGTGGACGCCGAGCTCGGCACGATGCCGCCGATCGCCTCCGGGTACGCGACCCACTTGCCGCCGTCCCAGCGCTGCAGCTGGTTGTTCGGGGCGTCCTGGTACGCGCCCGGGTGGGCGCCCGGCAGCACCGGGCCCTCGACCGGGAGGATGCCGCCGGCCGCGACGACCGGGGTGCGCAGGTCCTTCAGGGAGGTGTTCCACGGGATGCCGCCGTTGCCCGCGCTGGCGTTCGCGGGCACCGTCACCTCGTACAGCGGGAGGCTGCGCGGCGGGGTGGCCGGCGCCTTCGGGCTGGCCTCCGGCACGCCCTGGACGACCTCGACGACGGCCTCGTTGCGGGTGCCGCCGTCGTAGAGCTTGTCGTAGACCTTCAGGACGACCAGGTCGATCCGGCCGTAGGTGGCGTTGCCGGCGGTGAAGGTGACCGGCTCGGAGGCCGGCAGGGTCACCGGGTAGACGCCCTGCGAGATGTCGCCCTGGATGACGGCGCGGCCCTCGGAGACGGTCGCCGTCATCGCGGAGGCGCCGGTCATCCAGAAGCCGGAGAGCCGCCACTGGCCGCTGTAGGAGCCCGGCAGGATGCCGGAGCGCACCTGGACGGGGTTGATCATGGTGGTCGGGGTCTGGGTGAGGCGGGTGTCCTCGCGGGTCTGGCCGGTCTCGGCGACCCAGCTGCTGCGCAGGTTCATGGACTTCTCCAAGAGGGTGTACGGGGAGGGCGGTTCAGGACCGGATCCACTGGGCGGTGAGGGTCGTGTAGTAGCCGGAGCCGCCGAGGGTGCGGACCGGCGCGGTGGCGTTGTGGTAGCCGGCGAGCTGGAGGACGTTGCCCGCGGTGAGCTTGACCAGGCCGTCGCCGCCGACGCTCGTGGTGCCCATGGACGCCGCGGTCATCCAGGTCATCCGGGAGTAGCCGACGCCGCCGACGAGGAGGCGGGCACCGCGTACGCCGCTGGTGGAGTCGCCGTACCAGTTGATGTTGGCGCCGACCCGCCACCAGCCGGTGCGCGGGACGACGAAGCTGTCGGTGCCGTTCCAGCCGTTGAAGTCGTCGATGTCGACGTAGTTCAGGGTGATCGGCGTCCAGGCGTTCTGCGGCACGCTCTGCATCGACGTCTGCGAGGCGCTGAACAGGATCGTCGCCTTGCCCTCGGCGTACTGCCAGGCCGCGCCGTCCCAGCGCTGCAGGATGCCGGCGTTGTCGCGGTACTGGCCCGCGTAACTGCCGGTCGTCGCCGTCCCGTTCGGGGCGATGCCGCCGATCGCCTTCGGGTACGCCACCCAGGCGGTGCCGTCCCAGCGCTGCAACTGGCCCGAGACGTCGCGGTACTGGCCGACGTACACGCCGTTGAAACCGCTGGTCGGCATGATTCCGCCGAGCGCCGTCATCGGGTAGTGCTTGGTGGTGACGGCGCCGGAGGTCCAGCCGATGCCGCCGGTGCCGGCGGAGGTGCCGGCCGGGACGGAGACCGTGTAGAGCGGGAAGGAGCTGCCGGGGCCCGAGGCCGGGACCTGGGGGGCGGCCGAGGGCGTGCCCTTGACCAGCCGGATCACGGCGTCGGTGGCGCCGCTCCTGTCGTAGGCGTCGTCGAGGACGGCCAGCTCGATGACGTCGATCCGGCCGTACTGCGGGTCGCCGTCGGCGATGGTGAACGTCTCGGGGGCGGTCACCGCGATCATGTACGCGCCCTGGGCGGTCTCGGAGCCCTGGACGACGGCCCGGCCGGTGCCGATGCTGCACTGCATCGCGGAGTCACCGGTCAGCGCGAAGCCGCCCGGCACGATGCCGGGCCGTGAGCGCAGCGGGGGCGAGGTGGCGTTCCCGCCGCTGGGGGTGAGCAGCGCGGACAGGGCGATCCGGGTGTCCTCGCGGGTCTGCCCGTTGGTCTGGAGCCAGGCGGCCCGTACGGTCATGGGTTCACCTCTTCTGTGGGGTCGGGAGGGGGTCGGCGCCTAGGCGGCGGTCACCACTCGGCGCTGCGCCAGCGGACCGTCATCAGGGCCTCGGGGGTGGCCGAGTCGGGCCGGAACGCCAGCTCCGTGCGGCCCGGTTCGAGGAGGAACAGCTCCTCGGGGCTGGAGTCGGCCATCGCGGTGTGGCGGCGGGAGGCGGTGTTGTTGAGCGTCACCGTGCCGTTGGCGGTGTCGACGACGAGCTCGTCGCCGGCGGCCAGGTCGATCGCGTACCGCAGCCGGCGCTTGGAGACCCGCTCGGTGACGGTCGGCATGGAGCAGGGGCCGCGGAAGACGATCACCGGGTGGGTGGCGGCGGAGCCGGTGTTCTCGGCGACGGCGTCACCGGTGGACTTGGCCTGGCCCCAGTCGAGCGGCCAGGCCAGCGGCCAGGTCAGGCCCGACTCGGGCTGCGGCGGGGTGGTGGAGGCGGACTGCTCGTAGACCGTGTAGCGGCGGGGGTCGGAGGCGACCCACTGGATCGACATCCGGGAGCTGCCCTGGGTGGCGAAGCCCTGGTCCGCGGGGACCACGCGCTGGGCGATCCGGGCGCGTACGGCGAGGAGTTCGCCGTGCAGCCGGACGGTGAGCCAGCGCTCCTCGTCGAGCAGGGCGAGCGACTGGCGCAGGGCGCGGATGGCCTCGCCCGCGGCGTCGTACTCCGGCATCAGCACGATCGTGCCGCTGATCTTGCGCGGCTTGGCGTACCGGGAGCCGGGCCAGGCGCCGTGCGAGGTGGGCCGGTCGGCGTCGGAGGAGTCGTACTCGGGCAGGTCCTCCCAGCCCTGGAGACCGGTCCGGTCGACGTTGAACGGCGTACCGGGTCCGATGAGAAGCCCGGCCCACTGGATCTGCCCGTCCTGGGTGATCAGCGAGCCGGGCGCGAGGTCGGCGGTGAGGTCGTTTCCGGCGTATGTGGTTGTGGTCTCGGCCATGGGGCCGTCACCTCACTTCTGAGGGGGCTGTCGGATGAGAGGGCTTCAGCCGTGGGCGGCGACGAGGAACAGCAGGTCCTCGGCGGTCGACCGGGGGCCGGCGCCGGGGTCCTCGTGGAAGTCCCGGATGCGGTGGGGCTGCCGGGGGGCTTCGGTGAGGGCCGGGACGCGGCGGTTCTCCAGGACGCCGAGCGCGTCGATGCGCGGGGCGTCGGGGGCGCCGGGGAAGACGACACCGCCCTCGGCGAGCATCGGGATCTTCGGGATGTCGATGCCGAAGTGCTTGCCGAGGAAGTCGAAGCTCAGCTTGTTCAGCCCGTCGATGATCCAGTTGGCGAACGCGACGAGCCCGTCGATCGGTCCCTTGACGACGCCGATGACGGCGGTGAGCGCGCCCTTGATGAGCTCGCCCATGCCGTGCAGGGCCTTGCCCACCGCGTCCTTGGCGTGGCTGAAGAAGCCGGGGATCTTGTCGGTGAAGAGGGACAGGAGAGGATGGATGACGTTCTTGACGGCTGTGATGCTGCTGGAGGCGATGCCGCGCAGGGCGTTGACGGCGGAGGTGACGAGGGACCGGACGTGGGAGAACCCGTTGATCGCGTCACCGATGATCTTCAGGAAGGTCGTGAAGACGGTCAGGTACGCCTTGAAGTAGTTCATGACCAGCGTGCCGATGAGCTTCAGGACCGGCTGCAGGAACGTGAAGACGGCCTGGAAGCCCTTCAGGGCCTGCTGCATGACCTGCTTGATGATCCGCTGCCCGGTCTCGGTGTTCACCGCGTACTCGATGAGCCAGGCGGCGACCGGGAGGAGGATGCCGGCGATGAAGCCCAGCGGGCTGCTCTTCATGGCCAGGTTGACGCCGGTCATGGCGACGGAGGCGATCTCCATCACCGTGCCGTAGGTGTCCATCAGCTTGGTGACGGTGTCGACGAAGGGCAGCAGGGGGATCAGCATCTCCAGGAGCATGCCGAGGGCCGGGCCGCCGAACATCCCGGCCACGGTTCCCGCCTTGCCCGCCGCGGTGCCCAGCTTCCTGAACCCGTTCGCCGCCTTGGACCGCTGGATCCGGCGGACGGTGCCGGCCGCGCCGGACGCGCTGGTCCTGAGGGAGCGCACGGTGGTGCCGGCCGTACGGAGCCCGGCGGCGAACTTGTCCATGCTGCCGGACGCCCGCTGCGCGTCCTCCTTGATCCGCTTCAGCGCGCCGGTCGCGTCCCCGATGCCCCGCCGCAGTCTGCTCAGGACCGGGGCGGCGCCCTGGAACGGGTTGCGGAAAGCGGCGGCGGCACTCATCCGCGCGCCTTCGCCAGGTACATCAGCGCGTCCGCCGTGGACTGCGGGTCGCTGTTACGGGCCGCGTGGTAGTGCTCGATGTGCAGCCCGGCACCACCGCCGCCGCCCCCCTGGAGCTGCGCCGTCATGCGGGCGCGGCGGGCGGTGAGGGCGAGCAGCCGGTCCAGCTTGGACAGCGGGAGGACGGCCTCGGCCTCGCCGGCCTCGGCGATGATCGCCGGGACACCGCCGGCGCGGGGCATGACGACACCACCGGTGGCGAGCATCGGGATGGTCGGGATGTGCACGCCGAAGGTCTTGCCGCCGACGAGCGGCACCCAGCCGGGGACGCTGACGTGGACCCCGTTGACCGCGTTGATCATGCGGTTGATCAGGCCGATGACGGCGTTGATCGGGCCGGAGACGGCGCTCTTGATGCCGTCGAACGCCCGGGACGCGATGCCGCTGAGGGTGCCCCAGATGGACGACATCTTGTCCTTCACGGCCTGGAAGGCGTGCGGGATCGTCTCCTTGATCCAGTTGACCACCGGGGTGATCACGGCCTTGATGCCGCTCCAGACCGTGCCGATGACCGCCTTGATCGCCTTCATCACCGTGGTGATGACCGTCTTCCAGATGTTGACGTAGGTCTTGATGACGGTGGCGACGGCCTTGACGACGACGGTGATGGCCTTCTTGATGCCGTCCCAGACCTTCTTGATCAGGGTGCCGGCCTGCTTCATGATCGGGCCGATGGCCTTCATGACGGCGCTGATCACGACCTTGATCGCGTCGAAGGCCTTCTTGATGACCTTCTGCATCGTCTTCGACTGCATCGCCATCTCGACGACCTTCTCGATGAGAGGCATGAAGAGTTCGACGAGCCGGGCGAGCAGATTGCCCTTCATCGACTTGTTGAGCTTGTCCTGGCCCTTGGACGCCTTGCCGGCGCCGGACTCGTACTTGCCGAGCTTGGTCCCGGCGGTCTCGCCGGTCTTGCCGGCCTTGGTCATCGCCTTCTCGGCGTTGTCCGAGGCGGTCTTCAGGTTCTTGAGCTGGGCGTTCGAAGCGTCTGCGCTGCTCTTGAGGTTCTTCAGCTGCCCGGACGCGCCGTTGCCGGCGTCCCCGACCTTCTTGATGTCGCCGGAGGCGCCGGAGGCCTGGGTCTTGAGGTTGCGCAGGGCGGTGGTCGCGCCCTTCAGGGAGTTGTTGAGAGACATGGGTTACCTCCTTTCGGGGGTGGGTCAGGAACCGGAGGGGGCGCCGAGGACGGAGGTGGCCTGCGAGGCCGCGAGCTTGAGGCTGTCGAACGCCCGGCCGACCTCGAAGCCGGCCTTGGCGAGCCGCTCGGCGGCCTTGGCGGCGGAGGAGAGGGCGTGGGCCTTGGGGATGCTCCTCGGCTGGAAGTGCTGCTGGGCGGTGGAGAGCTTGCCGATCGCCGTGGCGACCTTCTCGATCTCGGTGGGGTTGGCCGCGGCGATGGCCGTGTTGAGCTTCTCGACCTTGCGCGGGTCCGGCATCTTCTTCGGGTCGTGGTGCTTCACGGCGCCGGTGAGCTTGCCGAGTGCCTTGGCGAGGGCGGTGATGTTGTCGGGGTCGGCGCCGGTGACGGCGGTCTTGACCCTGGTGATGCCGTCGGCCGTCTTGGTGAGGCTGCCCGCTCTCGGCACCTTGCGGATCGCGGTGTTGAACGCCGTGATCTTCGGGTTGAGATCGGCGAGCGCCAGCTTGAGGGCGTCCAGCGTCGTCGGGTCCGGGATGTTGGCGGTGTTGAGGACGCCGCCGGTGTTGGCCTCCCGGGCCTCGACGTCGGTACGGCGCTGGGGCCAGATACCGAGGCCGCTTTCGGTGCGGGCGAGGACGAAGCCCCTGAAGATCCTCTCCTGGATGCCCCGGGACGCCTTGAGCGCCCAGGCGCTCAGTATCAGGACCAGGGCGCCGCCGATGAGGGGGACGACAGTGCTCGCGACTGCCGCGATGAAGTAGTCGCGCGCCGCGCCCCAGCCTTCTTCGGTGAGCTTCTTGTACGCGGCGGCGAGGTGGTCCATCCCCAGCTGTTCGAGGATCTCCACCTTCTTCGCCTTCACGACCTCCTTGTGGATGTCCTCGATCTTCGACTTCATGTCGGCGAGGAGGTCGAGGGGGGCCAGCTTTCCCCTCAGCCATTCCGTCGAGGGCAGCCAGCCCCCGTCCACGATCCGGAGTTTGTGCCCGAGGCCGGCGATCTGGATCGAGAGATCCTCGGTCGTTACTTCTGCCATGGTTTGCTCCGCTTCCGGCCGGTGGCGGCCAAGCGCCGAAAAGCCCCCGCCGGCATGGGACTTCGGCAGGGGCTCGTGCGTAGGGGCGGTCCGGAGGGCTAGGCGTCGTCCGCTCGGCGGGCGCCGCGGCGCACTGTCGCGAGGGCGTCGTTCCAGCCCGCCGTGTACGCGAGGGTCTCGTAGCGGGAGACCTCGGCGCACAGCGTGCCGAGCAGCGCTCTCTTGTCGAGGGCGACGGGTCCGTCGAGGAGCTGGCGGAGGCGGTCCTGGAGCGGGATGTGCGGTCGGGATGCCTCGGCCTGCTGAGTCATGGACGCCTGCCTTCCGGTTGCTTGCCCGTGCGGGTGTGGCGGCGCCGCGGAGTGAGGGGCGGGGGCACCACGTGTTCGAACTGTTGTGCGAACAGAGTGTGGAACAAGTGCTCGATGTTTGTCGAGCGGGAAACGCTTGACGGTGTGTCTTCCTGCGGGTTCCCCAAGGGGGTTGAGCCTCGAACTGACCTTGTGTTCGACCGGGGTACTCTGGGGGACGCGTTCCCTGGACCTGACTTATTCGGGGAGCCGGGGGACGCGAGGGGCGCGTGGGGAACCCCAGGGGGTCGGAAGGCAGTGCTGCATGGACACGGAGCCGGGCGGTAACCGGCGCGAGCAGGTCGTCGACTGGCTCGAATCCCACCCCGATCTGCCCCACCTCTTCGCGCGGCTCGCCGAACTCGTCCACGTCGCCGGGTACGCCCCGGAGGACCTCGTCGTGCTGCCCCGCGCCGAGGTGGACCGCCGCGAGACCGCCGCGTTCACCGCCGGTTGGGCCGAGGCCGTCTCCGACGAACTCCCGCGTATCCGCAGGGAGTACGAGCGGCGCGTGGCCGACGCGTACGCCCAGGGGCAGGGCGACGCGCGGGGCATACGGCGCCCGCAGCGCCGCACGGACGCCCACGGCGAGGGCGCCCGCGTCATCCCGCTGCCCTTCGCCCGGCTCATGGAACCCCCGGCCGTGGTGGTCGACGCCGAGGAGCGCGTCCGCCGGGAGCGCGAGCTGTTCGAACAGCAGCGCCCCGAGCCGGAGTACGAGCCGGAGCCCGCGCCCGCGTACGAACCCGAGCCGGAGCACGCGTCCGAACCCGAACCCGAACTCGTACCCGAGCCCGGCGATCGTGTGGGCGCCCAGGAGAGCCGTGCCCGCAGGAACGGCCAGCCCGTGCGGAAGGTCGTCCGCGGCAAGGGCGGCCGCCCGATCGTGCCGCCGATCGGCGGCGTGCCCGGCCAGTCCGGGGGGACCCCCGAGCGGCGCGGCCGCCGGCTGTCCGAACGGGCCAGGACCCTGGAGGACGAACTGGCCGAGCGAGCACAGGAAGCGCCCCCGGACCCCGCCTCCTGAGAGGAGCGGGAGCCGGGGGCGAAGGGGACCCGGGGGAGCGTCAGCCGAAGAAGCGGGCCAGGGACGCGGGGGAGACCGCCGGAGCGGCGCCCTCCTCCGTCGGATCCTCGCTCCGCTCCTCGCCGTCCTCGTCCGTGACGCCCGGACGGGGAACGGGCTTCGGCGGGTCCGGGGTCTCGTCGTCCTCGCCCGTGTTGACGCACTGGAACATCCAGTTGGCGGCGGCCAGATGGTCCACCGCCGCGGCGAGGAGGTGGTCGGAGAGCGACCACTCGGCCGCCTCCCCGTGGAGCTCGCGCTGTACCGCGCTGTCCGCGGGAAGGTGCTTGATCATGACCATCAGGCGCCGGCTGGAGAGCTCACCGCGGTGCCAGTCGAGGAGATCGGCGGCGTAGTGGCGGAGCAGGTCCGCTTCGAGGGCCTCGGCGTGTTCGTCGACGAACTCGACGAGGCTCAGTCTTCCCCCAGGCCGAGCCCGGTCTCCTTGCCGTAGGCCTCCAGGATGGCGGCGATGTCCTGCATCGTGAGGTCGTGCTCCTCGAAGCGGACGTACTGCTCCTCACCCATCAGGAGTCCGAGCAGACCGTCCACGTCGTTGTCGTCGAGCTTCCGCAGCGCCTTCGCGGTCTTGCGGGAGAGCTCGGTGGGAAGCGTGTAGGTCTCGCCGTCCAGCTCGAAGGACCAGGTGCGACCGTGGGCCTCCTGTCGCTGGGCGCGGGCGGCGTTGACGTCGAAGCGGGCCATGGTGATGCGTACTCCTTGTTCGAGTGGGTGAAGAGGAGAGAGGTGGGGCGGGACGGCGGTCGGCCGTCCCGCCCCGGGTGGAGAGGGATCAGACGGTCGCGGAGTACTGGTTGTCCTTCATGAGGAAGGTCGCCAGCGGCTTGCCGTCGCCCTTCGACATGGCGGTGAAGGTGACACCCAGCTGGGACGCGGCCTTGCGCGCCATCTTGATGTCGTCCGTGGCGGTGACCTGGCCGCGCGGGATGATGAAGCGGTACTTCACCGCGGTCGTGCCACCGGCCTTGACGTCGGTGAACTCCAGGCCGAGGGCGCGGACGTCCGCGAACGG
Organism: Streptomyces sp. NPDC002463; assembly: GCF_042889835.1. NCBI lineage: Bacteria > Bacillati > Actinomycetota > Actinomycetes > Kitasatosporales > Streptomycetaceae > Streptomyces > Streptomyces sp. NPDC002463. Next base: position 738,132 of record NZ_JBIARL010000001.1, on the reverse strand, counting down.
ACGCTCGGCGATCTCGTAGCGGTAGGTGTCGACCGCCGGGGTCGGCTCCGCCTTCACCGAGTCGCCGCCCATGAAGAACGGCAGCGTGTCCTCGTTGAACTGGAGCATCGAGAACTTCAGCGACAGGTCACGGCTCGAGTAGATGTAGTGGACCGGGGAGACCGACTGCCACGAGTCGATGGCCTCCAGCTTGTCCTTCTTCGAGAACGTGACGCCGTCGCCGGAGGTGAAGCCGAGGTCCTTCCAGCCCGCGCCGGACCAGTCGGCGGCGGAGTCCGTGCCGAAGGTGGCGGGGAGGGAGGTGCCGGCGTCGGCGACGTAGAGCTTGCCGATGCCTGCGACGCGGATCTCGGCGGAGTTGTTTCCAGCCATGGTGGTGTTTCTCCTTGTGTGATGAGGGCTGCCGGTTACCGGAGTTCGGCTCCGGGCACGGCAAAGGCCCCGCCGGACGGCGAGGCCTGGTCTGTGGGTCGCTGGGCGTCCGCCCGGGGGGCTAGAAGACGTTCAGCGAGAGCTGGATGACGCAGAGGTAGCGGTGGGCTCCGCGGTAGAGGTAGTCGGGCATCCAGCGGGGTCCGTCCTGCTCCTCGACGTCGCTGACGAAGGTGGCGCCGAGCTGCTTGCCGATCGTGGCGAGCAGGACCTGGCGGGCGGCGTTGGCGAGGACGTGGGCCGCGGTCTTCGTCGGCCCGTACACCTCGAACTCGATCAGCGGCTTGTCGACGTGCAGGTCGCCGATCCAGGCGCCGCCGCGGCGGTTCACCAGGACGGCGCTCTGCGTGCCGTCGAAGCCGGCCGGCGCCTGGGCGGCGACCGTGATGCCGGCCATCGCCGGGTCGGCCTTGAGGACGTCGACGACCAGCTTCTCGACGTCCGGGAACGCACTCGGGGGAGTGGTCATGACGGTTCTCCTCGGAGGAAGGGTGGGGAGCAGGCGGGTGATGCGGGGCTGTCCGGTGGACGGTGGACGGTGGTGCGGGGGCGTCCGGTGGACAGGTGATGCGGGGCCGTCCGGTGGACGGGCGGTGCGGGCCGTCCGCCGGGCGGTCGGTGACCGACCGTCCGGCGGGACGGGCCGCGCGGGGGCCGTCCGGGGCGCTCGACGCGGGGAAGGGGGCGGGGGCGCGGAGCGCTCCCGGACGGCGAACGGCGGAGACTGCGGCCCGTCTCGCGGGCACAGCTCCGCCGCTGCACCAACTGTGACAGGGAGCGTGCGCGCACGCAACTAGTTCTGGACTCCAACCCGTCCCACCCCTCCAGGCCGCCCGCCGGAAGGGCCCCGCTAGGTTGGGCCGCCCCGAACCACCAGGAGCCGCCCCGTGTCCCCTCGCCCCCGTCTGCTCTACGTGTCCGATCTCGCCTACCCGGCCCGGGGCCGCCGCTACTGCGACGAGGACATCCACCTCACCGCCCGGCTGCGCGAGAGCTTCGACCTGGCGCTCTGTCACCCGCTCGACGCCGCCGCCCTCATGGACGGCTTCGACGCCGTCGTCGTCCGCAACAGCGGTCCCGTCATCGGGTACCAGAAGGAGTACGAGGCCTTCCGCGAGCGGGCCCGCGCCCGCGGCACCCGCGTCTACAACCCCCTCCACGGCCGCGGCGACATGGCCGGCAAGCAGTACCTCCTCGACCTCACCGCCGCCGGCCACCCGGTCATCCCCACCGTCGACCGGCCCGAGGACCTCCACCTCCTGCCCGAGGCCCCGAGCTACGCGGTCAAGCCCAAGGCCGGCGCCGACTCCATAGGGCTGCGCTTCCTCCCGTACGAGGAGCTCGACGCGGTCGGATACGGCGAGGTCCTCGTCCAGCCGCGCGTCGACTTCCGGTACGAGGTCTCCTTCTACTTCGTCGACGACCTCTTCCAGTACGCCCTCTACGCCCCCGACCCCGAGCGCCGCTGGGTCCTGGAGCCGTACGAACCCACCGCCGACGACCTCGCCTTCGCCCGCCGCTTCATCGAGTGGAACACCCTCGACCACGGCATCCAGCGCGTCGACGCCTGCCGCGCCCCCGGCGGCGAACTGCTCCTCGTCGAGCTGGAGGACCTCAACCCGTACCTCTCCCTCGACCGCGTCCCCGAGGAGACCCGCGAGCGCTTCGCCCGCGCCTTCGTCGACTCCCTGCGCCGCTTCCTGGAGGCGTGACGGCGGCATGACGAAGCGCCCCGCGTCCGGGAAGGACGCGGGGCGCTCGTCGTGCGGGGGCGGGGCGGGGCGGGTCAGGCGGTACGGGGACGGCGGCGGCGCGCCAGGCGTTCCGCCGCGAAGACGTCCTCCAGGCGGAAGAGCTGCGCCCGGCCCGCCCGGCCCGCGGCCCGCAGGTGCCCGAGCTGCACCCACTTGCGGATCGTCGCGGGCGCCACCCCCGCCTCCTCGGCGGCCAGCGGGCCGGGCACCAGCGTGGGCAGGGCGGGCGAGCTCAGCATGAGGTCTCCTTCGGGTCGTCCATCGCGGCCTCGATCTCGGCGGTGCCGGTCCCCGACGCCTCCGACAGCTCCTCCCACCGGTCCTCCGGCCACAGGTGCCGGTAGGCCGGGTCGTCCTGGCAGCCGCACACCTCGTCCGTGCAGACGCAGGCCGGGTTCACGCACAGCACCGCGCGCCGGTCCGGGAACGCCCGCAGCGACACCGAGTCGCACCAGGGGCAGCGGCCCGAGACCCGCACGATCGTCTCCGTGTCGCCGAGCGTCCGGGCGCAGCGCCGGGCCATCCGGCGGATCTCGTCCCGTACGTGCCGGGCGAGGTCCGGGTGGGCCGCGATGCGGTCGAGCAGGGTCACGAGGCGCCGGAGGCGGTCGATCACCCCCGCGCGGGGCGGGCGGGGCAGGGTGAGCCGGGCGCACACGGCCTCCTCCAGCTCCACCACCCCGTCGGTGATGTCGCGGATGGCGTCGGAGACGTGCAGCCGGATCGGGGCGGCGCCGTGGCCGGGGACGGCGAGCCCGTGGCGCTGTTCGAGCAGCAGCGCCTCCCGGCGCTCCTCGCGGATCAGGTCGTCGCGCACGGCGGGGGCGGTTCCGGCGGGCGTTCCGGCGGGCCCGCGCCGGCCGGGGGTGAGCTCCTCGGCGAGCTCGGGGAACTGCCGTACGAGGGAGGCGGTCCAGAGCGTGATGTCCCGCAGTACGGGGGTGGTGTCGGTGCGGTCAGCCACGGCGGCCGCTCCCCGTGAGGGCGAGCGCCCTGGCCACGCGCCGCGCGTCCGCCGGGCGTCCGTTGCGCCAGAGGCGGCCCGCGCAGACGCCGTCGAAGTAGCTCTCGGCCGGGGCCACCGCGGCCTCGCACTCGCTCCGTACGGGGCAGGAGTCGCAGGCCCGCAGGGCGGGGGCGGCCTCCTTGGCGCGGCGGGCGAAGACGACGGACGGGGAGAGGCCGGCGCACGCGGCGGAGGCCTGCCAGGGGGACGGGTCGGGATGGGACAAGGGGTTCTCCACGGTCCGGGGCCCGCCGGGGCCGTCCATGGGGCCGGTGGGGCGCCTGGGGCTCAGGGGGCCGACGAGTGCGGCGGCGAGCCAGACTTACACGTTGCGTGCGAGCGCGCAACAAAAACTTTCGTGCCCGTGAGCTGCCCTTCACCGATTCGACACGATTGCGTGCCCGAAAGCACGTAATTCCGTGCGCGCAAGCACGCTAAGGTATGGGATCCGGAGGGTGGGGGAGCGAGGAGCGGTACACATGAGCACTCAAGGGCTCGACGAGTTCGCAGGTTGGGTCGAAGGCCTGATGAGACGGCGCGGCTACGACATCGACAGTCCGCGCGGGGGCGGGAAGTCCCGGATCGCGGACGAGGCCGGCGTCCACCGGGCCGCCGTCACGCGCCTGCTGCAGCGGCAGAGCATGCCCGACCTGGAGACCATGCGCCGGATCGCCCCGCTGCTCGGCGTCTCCGTCCGCGACATGCTCATCCGGTCCGGTCGCGTGACCCCCGAGGAGCTGCCGATGGCGGCGGACCTGCTGCCGCCGAGCGACTGGCAGCCCTCGTTGGAGGACTTCGCCCGCTGGCTGGGCGTCCCCGACGAGCGCATGGGCGTCTTCGTCAAGGTCGTCAACCAGTTCCTGGAGCCGGACACGGACGCGACGGACCCCGGCGAGACCGTGGAACCCCGCCGCACGGCCCGCGACTGACACCTGGCGCCCGGGCCCGACCGCGCCACCGGGCCCCGCGCGGTGCAGGCACGTTCCCTGCCGGACCTCGCGCGGAGCCGGCGTCCCCGCCGAGCCCGGGCGGGGTCCCGCACGTTCTCGTCGGGCCCGTGCGGGAACGATCCGGGCCCGGGTCTCGTATGCCTCCGGCCGGGGTCCCGCATTTGTTTTGACCGGAGTCCGTGCGATAGGTACGCTCAAGCCTTGTGCCTGGGGTGTGCCTGGGCTCCCGTGCGTGTCCTCAACCGCACGGCGAGTCATATACCGGCCACCGTGATCCGCGCCTTTTCCGCCCCGTGCGGAGGTCCGCGAGATTCGACACACCCGACCGCGTGGGTCGGCGAATGTTCCAGGTTAGTTTTACCGACGGCACACAGAAACCGGAGAAGTAGTGCCTACGATCCAGCAGCTGGTCCGTAAGGGCCGGCAGGACAAGGTCGAGAAGAACAAGACGCCCGCACTCGAGGGTTCCCCTCAGCGTCGCGGCGTCTGCACGCGTGTGTTCACGACCACCCCGAAGAAGCCGAACTCGGCCCTCCGTAAGGTCGCGCGTGTGCGTCTGACCTCGGGCATCGAGGTCACGGCCTACATCCCGGGTGAGGGTCACAACCTGCAGGAGCACTCCATCGTGCTCGTGCGCGGTGGCCGTGTGAAGGACCTGCCGGGTGTTCGCTACAAGATCATCCGCGGTTCCCTCGACACGCAGGGCGTCAAGAACCGTAAGCAGGCTCGCAGCCGCTACGGCGCCAAGAAGGAGAAGTAAGAATGCCTCGTAAGGGCCCCGCCCCGAAGCGCCCGGTCATCATCGACCCGGTCTACAGCTCTCCTCTTGTCACCTCGCTGATCAACAAGATCCTGCTGGACGGCAAGCGTTCCACCGCCGAGCGCATCGTGTACGGCGCCATGGAGGGTCTTCGTGAGAAGACCGGCCAGGACCCGGTCATCACGCTGAAGCGCGCTCTCGAGAACGTCAAGCCGGCCCTCGAGGTCAAGTCCCGCCGTGTCGGTGGCGCCACCTACCAGGTGCCGATCGAGGTCAAGCCGGGCCGCGCGTCCACGCTGGCCCTCCGCTGGCTCGTCGGTTACTCCCGCGCCCGTCGCGAGAAGACCATGACCGAGCGCCTCATGAACGAGCTCCTCGACGCCTCGAACGGCCTCGGAGCTGCGGTCAAGAAGCGCGAGGACACGCACAAGATGGCCGAGTCCAACAAGGCCTTCGCGCACTACCGCTGGTAGTCGCAACCCACATCGAGACCGAGAGAAGACTGAAGCCTTATGGCTACCACTTCGCTTGACCTGGCCAAGGTGCGCAACATCGGCATCATGGCCCACATCGACGCGGGCAAGACGACCACCACCGAGCGGATCCTGTTCTACACCGGCGTTTCGTACAAGATCGGTGAAGTCCACGACGGCGCTGCCACGATGGACTGGATGGAGCAGGAGCAGGAGCGCGGCATCACGATCACGTCCGCCGCGACGACCTGCCACTGGCCGCTCGAGAATGTCGATCACACGATCAACATCATCGACACGCCGGGTCACGTCGACTTCACCGTCGAGGTGGAGCGTTCGCTGCGCGTGCTCGACGGTGCTGTCACCGTGTTCGACGGTGTGGCCGGTGTCGAGCCCCAGTCCGAGACTGTCTGGCGTCAGGCGGACCGCTACGGCGTGCCGCGTATCTGCTTCGTCAACAAGCTCGACCGTACGGGCGCCGAGTTCCTCCGCTGCGTCGACATGATCGTGGACCGCCTCGGCGCGACCCCGATCGTCATGCAGCTCCCGATCGGTGCCGAGGCGGACTTCCAGGGCGTCATCGACCTGGTCCGCATGAAGGCGCTTGTCTGGTCCGCCGAGGCCAGCAAGGGTGAGATGTACGACGTCGTCGACATCCCGGCCGACAAGCTCGAGCTCGCCGAGGAGTACCGCGGCAAGCTCGTCGAGACGGTCGCCGAGAACGACGAAGAGATCATGGAGCTCTTCCTCGAGGGCGTCGAGCCCACCGAGGAGCAGCTGTACGCCGCAGTCCGTCGTATCACCATCGCCTCCGGCAAGGGCGGCGAGACCACGGTCACCCCCGTGTTCTGTGGCACCGCGTTCAAGAACAAGGGCGTTCAGCCCCTGCTCGACGCTGTCGTCCGCTACCTGCCGTCCCCCCTGGACGTCGAGGCCATCGAGGGCCACGACGTCAAGGACGCCGAGGTCGTCGTCAAGCGCAAGCCGTCTGACGAGGAGCCGCTGGCCGCCCTCGCGTTCAAGATCGCGAGCGACCCGCACCTCGGCAAGCTCACCTTCGTCCGGATCTACTCCGGTCGCCTGGAGGCCGGCACCGCGGTGCTGAACTCCGTCAAGGGCAAGAAGGAGCGCATCGGCAAGATCTACCGCATGCACGCGAACAAGCGTGAGGAGATCGACTCGGTGGGCGCCGGCGACATCGTCGCCGTCATGGGCCTCAAGCAGACCACCACCGGTGAGACGCTGTGCGACGAGAAGAACCCGGTCATCCTGGAGTCCATGGACTTCCCGGCCCCGGTCATCCAGGTCGCCATCGAGCCCAAGTCCAAGGGTGACCAGGAGAAGCTGGGTGTCGCCATCCAGCGTCTCGCGGAGGAGGACCCCTCCTTCCAGGTTCACTCGGACGAGGAGACCGGCCAGACCATCATCGGTGGTATGGGCGAGCTTCACCTCGACATCCTCGTCGACCGTATGCGTCGCGAGTTCAAGGTCGAGGCGAACGTCGGCAAGCCGCAGGTCGCGTACCGCGAGACGATCCGCAAGGCCGTCGAGCGCGTGGACTTCACCCACAAGAAGCAGACCGGTGGTACCGGTCAGTTCGCCAAGGTGCAGATCGCGATCGAGCCCATCGAGGGTGGCGACGCCTCCTACGAGTTCGTGAACAAGGTCACCGGTGGCCGCATCCCGAAGGAGTACATCCCTTCGGTCGACGCGGGTGCGCAGGAGGCCATGCAGTTCGGCATCCTGGCCGGCTACGAGATGACTGGCGTCCGCGTCATCCTTCTCGACGGTGCCTACCACGAGGTCGACTCCTCCGAGCTCGCGTTCAAGATCGCCGGTTCGCAGGCCTTCAAGGAGGCCGCGCGCAAGGCTTCTCCCGTCATCCTTGAGCCGATGATGGCCGTCGAGGTCGTCACGCCCGAGGACTACATGGGCGAGGTCATCGGTGACATCAACTCCCGCCGTGGCCAGATCCAGGCCATGGAGGAGCGCAGCGGCGCCCGCGTCGTGAAGGGCCTCGTGCCGCTCTCGGAGATGTTCGGCTACGTCGGAGACCTCCGCAGCAAGACCTCGGGTCGCGCAAGCTACTCGATGCAGTTCGACTCCTACGCCGAGGTTCCGCGGAACGTCGCCGAGGAGATCATCGCGAAGGCCAAGGGCGAGTAACTCTCCCGAGTTCACGCTTTAGGCTTGACACCAGTCGCCGGGGTTTCGCCCCGGAACCCCGAGGATCGGGCCCCGGCGACTGGCATCCCAGCAAAGATCACCTGGCGCCGATGAAGCAAGGCGTACAGAACCACTCCACAGGAGGAACCAGTGGCGAAGGCGAAGTTCGAGCGGACTAAGCCGCACGTCAACATCGGCACCATCGGTCACATCGACCACGGTAAGACGACCCTCACGGCCGCCATTACCAAGGTGCTGCACGACGCGTACCCGGACCTGAACGAGGCCTCGGCCTTCGACCAGATCGACAAGGCTCCCGAGGAGCGCCAGCGCGGTATCACCATCTCGATCGCGCACGTCGAGTACCAGACGGAGTCGCGTCACTACGCGCACGTCGACTGCCCCGGTCACGCTGACTACATCAAGAACATGATCACGGGTGCCGCGCAGATGGACGGCGCCATCCTCGTGGTCGCCGCCACCGACGGCCCGATGCCGCAGACCAAGGAGCACGTCCTCCTTGCTCGCCAGGTCGGCGTTCCGTACATCGTCGTCGCCCTGAACAAGGCCGACATGGTGGACGACGAGGAGATCCTGGAGCTCGTCGAGCTCGAGGTCCGTGAGCTCCTCTCCGAGTACGAGTTCCCGGGCGACGACCTGCCGGTCGTCCGCGTCTCGGCGCTCAAGGCGCTCGAGGGCGACAAGGAGTGGGGCGAGAAGCTTCTCGGCCTCATGCACGCCGTCGACGAGTCGATCCCGCAGCCCGAGCGTGACGTCGACAAGCCGTTCCTGATGCCGATCGAGGACGTCTTCACGATCACCGGTCGTGGCACCGTCGTCACCGGTCGTATCGAGCGTGGTGTCCTCAAGGTCAACGAGACCGTCGACATCATCGGCATCAAGACCGAGAAGACCACCACCACGGTCACCGGCATCGAGATGTTCCGCAAGCTGCTCGACGAGGGCCAGGCCGGTGAGAACGTCGGTCTGCTCCTCCGTGGCATCAAGCGTGAGGACGTCGAGCGCGGCCAGGTCATCATCAAGCCGGGTTCGGTCACGCCGCACACGAACTTCGAGGCCCAGGCCTACATCCTGTCGAAGGACGAGGGTGGCCGTCACACCCCGTTCTTCAACAACTACCGCCCGCAGTTCTACTTCCGTACCACGGACGTGACCGGCGTCGTGACCCTCCCCGAGGGCACCGAGATGGTCATGCCGGGCGACAACACCGCCATGTCCGTCGAGCTGATCCAGCCCGTCGCCATGGAGGAGGGCCTCAAGTTCGCCATCCGTGAGGGTGGCCGGACCGTCGGCGCCGGCCAGGTCGTCAAGATCACTGCCTGATCTTGAACTGACCTGGTAGCTCGCAAGAGCTGCTGAGCAGTAAGGGAAGGCCCCGCACCGAAAGGTGCGGGGCCTTCTCGCGTTCCCGGGCCTTCTCGCCCGTCCGGGTCTTCGCGCTCGTCCTGGCCCTCTCGCGCGTCCGGAGTCCTTACGGTCGCCAGCTCCACGGGTGGCCGTCCGCGCCGAGGCCCACCACGGTCGCCCCCCGGGCGTCCACGTGGAGCGCGGTCGAGACGGCCGTCCTGCCGTTCCTGCGGAGCCGGCGGCCGGCCCGGAGCGCCACCCGGCCCTTCACGTCCGTGCCGAGCAGGACGGGGCCGAGCGCCGCCGACCGCGCGGCGACCACGCCCCCGTACCCGTCGAGCCCGGCGTCACCGGCCGGGCCGAGCAGCCGCGCCGCCGCCGGCGCCCGGTGGTACAGCTCGCCGCCCGCGCTCGCCACCGTGGACCCGGAGAGCGGCAGCCCGGCTCCCTGCGGGACGCCGTCCACCCAGTGCCGTACGCCGTCCCGCCCCGCCGCGTACACGTGCACCCGCCCGGCCGTGTCCGCCGAGACGGCCAGGCCGTCCTGGACCTCCGCGTCACCGGGGAGGGCCCGCCACGGCGACCAGGAGCCGTCCGCCGCCCGGACCCGCGTCGAGACGCCCTTGTCCGCGTTCCGTACGAAGAGGTGGACCCGGCCGTCGGGGGCTGCGAGAGCCACGGGAGAACCGATTCTGCGGCTCCGGTCGTCGGTGCGCTCCGGGCTCCCCAGGCCGCGCCAGGCCAGGAAGGCGCCGCCGGGGAAGCGCTGCTCCAGGAGCACGACCTCGCGCCGGTTGGCCCCGCCGTGCCCGTCGAGCGCGGCGAACCGCACGCCGAGGAGCAGCACCCGGCCGTCGCCGAGCACCGCCGAGCCGAGCGCGGGCGCGAGCGGGCCGCCGCCCAGGTCCACCGGCTCGCCCCAGACACCGGGCGCGGACTCCCGCCAGCGGACCGCGCGCAGCCCGAGCACCCCGTACGCCGCGAGCCGGCCGCCCGGCTCCTCGGCGAGGGCCGGGCCGGGACCCGGCCAGCGGTGGTGGGTGGAGCGCACCCAGCCCTTGCGGTTGGTCAGCGGCCGGTCGCCGCCGACGCCGTAGTCGCCGCAGCCGGAGGGGTTCCCGCACTGCCAGGAGGGGTTCCCGCCGTACGGGACGAGGCGGGCGGCCTTCTCGGCGAGGACCGCGGGCGGGAGGTTCTTGGGCCAGTGCCGGTTGTAGTAGCCGCGGAAGGCGGTGGTGGTGAAGGCCGGGACCGGCTCGCCCTCCCGGACCGCGTCCGAGACCCAGCGGCACAGCGCGGCCCAGGTGAAGGAGGCGACGGCCGTGTGGTCCCCGTGGTCCGCGTAGCCCGGTTGTTCGGAGTCCCGCTTCCGGGTCGCCTCGTCGCTGTGCTGGATGTCCGGGTCCGGGTCCAGCGTGTGCACGACCGTGGGCCGGTGGCGGCGCAGCAGGCCGACGAGGGCGGCGATCAGCTGGTCGTAGTCGTAGGTGTCGGCGCGGGTGACGGGGGAGCCTGCCGACAGGTGGGTGCGCAGTTCCAGGGCGCGGTCCTGCCAGAGCGACGGCACGGCCATGTAGCGGCGGCCGGCGTGCATCGGCAGGTTGAGGAAGACCAGCTCGACGCTGCGGGAGCCGTTCGTGAGCGTGTCGGACTCGGCCCGCCGGCCGCCGGGGAGCGTCAGGACCTCCCGGCGCCACGGCGTGAACGGGGGGAGGCCGAGCGCCACCGCGTACGACTGGCGCAGGCCCTGGTGGCGGGCGGAGGAGTAGGCCGCAGGGTCCGGGGGAGTCTCGGGCATCCCCGCGATCCGGTTGCGTCCGTTGTGCTCGCCGGCCGTCACGTACACGGAGACGAGCGGGACGCCCGCGTCGAGCAGCCGCTGCGTGTCCGGGTTCATGAAGTACAGGTCGTCGTCCGGATGCGCGGAGAACTGCATGAGCAGCGCCCGCCGGGCCCGCGCGGAGGCGATCGGCCTGCCCGGCGCCGGATCGGCGGTCGGCGCGGTGCGCCGCGGCTCCGGTACGGAACAGCCGGCGGCGGCCGCGGTGACCGCGAGGGCGGCGGCGAGTACCGTCCGCCGACGGGCTGGAGTGTGCAAGGCGGGGCCCCCTTCGCTCATCAGTCCACGGGAAGACGGCTGTGCGAGCGACGGGGTTGTGCGCCTGGTCCGACCGGGGTAGGAAGATCTTCAAAAAAGATCTTCGAAACTGTGCGGGCGCATGTCGAGCGGGCGATCCTGGCAACGACCGAAGGGTGACAGCGCGCCACGAGGGCGGGCGGGAGCGGGAGGACACCCGAGATGAAGTACATGGCGATGATCTACGGCAACCAGGCCAAGTGGGACTCCTTCCCGGCCGAGGCCTGGCCCGAGGCGATCGCCCGGCAGGAGGCCTTCAACCGGAAGTACCGGGAGAGCGGCGAGCTGCTCGGCGCGTACGGCCTGGCCGACGCGGCCGCCGCCCAGCTCGTCCGGCGCGAGAACGGCGTCCCCGCGGTCACCGACGGCCCGTACCTGGAGACCAAGGAGTACCTGGCCAGCTTCTACCTGCTCGACTGCGAGAGCCTGGAGCGCGCCCAGGCGATCGCCGCGGACATGCCCTTCGCGGACGCCGAGCCCGTCGAGCTGTGGCCGATCCTGCACGAGTCCGCGGCGGACGTGTGACGGGTCCACACGCGATCGAGGACCTGCTGCGTACGTGCGCGCCGCAGGTCCTCGGTGCGCTCGTGCGGCGGTACGGGGCCTTCGATCTCTGTGAGGACGCCGTTCAGGAGGCGCTGATCGCGGCCGCCCGGCAGTGGCCCGAGGACGGGGTGCCCGAGCATCCGCGCGGGTGGCTGCTCACCGTCGCCACCCGCAGGTACGTCGACCTGGTGCGCAGCGAGTCCGCCCGCCGGCGCCGCGAGGACGCCGTCGCGCTCGCCACCCCCGACTCCGCCCTCCTCGCGCGCGCCGCCGACGACGCCCCGGACACCGACCGGGACGACTCGCTGTCGCTGCTCTTCCTCTGCTGCCACCCGGACCTGTCGCCGCCCAGCCGGATCGCGCTCACCCTGCGCGCCGTCGGCGGCCTCACCACCGCGCAGATCGCCGCCGCGTTCCTCGTGCCCGAGTCGACCATGGCGCAGCGGATCAGCCGGGCCAAGCAGACGATCAAGGCCGCCGGCTGGGAGCTCACGCTGCCCGAGGGCGAGGACCGCACCGCCCGTCTGGCCGAGGTGCGGCACGTGCTGTACCTCGTCTTCAACGAGGGCTACACGGCCAGCGGCGGTGAGGAGCTCACCGCGCCCGAGCTGTCCACGGAGGCGATCCGGCTGGCCCGGCTGCTGCACCGGCTCGTCCCCGACGACACCGAGACGGCGGGCCTGCTCGCGCTGATGTTGCTCACCGACGCCCGCCGCCCGGCCCGCACGGGCCCGCACGGGGAGCTCGTACCGCTCGCGGAGCAGGACCGGGGGAGCTGGGACGGCGCCCTGATCGCGGAGGGCGTGGAGCTGATCAGCCGCACCCTGCCGCAGGGCCGGGTCGGCCCGTACCAGCTCCAGGCGGCCATCGCGGCCGTGCACGACGAGGCGGGGTCCGCCGATGCCACGGACTGGCCGCAGATCCTCGCCCTGTACGAGCTCCTGGAGCGCACCGGGCCGAACCCGATGGTCACCCTCAACCGCGCGGTCGCCGTCGCCATGGTCCACGGTCCGCAGACCGGCCTCGACCTGCTCGACGCTCTCGCGGAGGACCGGCGGATGGCCCGGAACCACCGCCTCCTCGCGACCCGGGCGCATCTCCTCGAACTCCTCGGCGAGAAGGAGGGTGCGGCCGCCGCCTACCGGGAGGCGGCCCGGCGCACCACGAGCGCGCCCGAGCGGCGCCATCTGGCGGAGCAGGCCCAACGGTTGGGATGACGGGCCCCATGGGGCGCGCGCGGCACACCTGTGCGCCCCGGCGCATGGGCGTACGTGACGTGGGGTACAGTCTTCGCCCCCGATTGGCGGCCGGAAGGCCGCGTATGGCAGACTGTCGGGGTTGCTCGGTTGAGTGCCGATGCTGCGCGCCTCCCGTCGGGAGGACCGGAAGCGAGTCCCACAGTACTCGTCGCTCCTTCTCAGGAGCGGACGTACGGGAATCTTCTGGGAAGCGTCAGCGGGGTGCCGACCAGGCACCCGGTGGGTGATTTACCCCCGAACCGCGGTCATGGCGACCGTGCCCCCTTGGTTGGGAAATCCTCTGGGATTTCTGCGTAGAGGGAGCGCGACACGCCCGACCGCGTGGGTCGGAGGAAACCGCGAACGTACCGGGTTCCAGAGCGTTACGAGACAAAGGACTACTAGTAGCCATGGCGGGACAGAAGATCCGCATCCGGCTCAAGGCCTACGACCACGAGGTCATCGACTCCTCGGCGAAGAAGATCGTCGAGACGGTGACCCGCACTGGTGCGTCGGTCGCGGGCCCGGTGCCGCTGCCCACTGAGAAGAACGTGTACTGCGTCATCAAGTCGCCGCACAAGTACAAGGACTCGCGCGAGCACTTCGAGATGCGCACGCACAAGCGCCTCATCGACATCCTCGACCCCACGCCGAAGACGGTTGACTCGCTCATGCGCCTCGACCTGCCGGCGGGCGTCGACATCGAGATCAAGCTCTGAGGTGACGCGCGAGATGGCTAAGAACATCAAGGGCATCCTGGGCGAGAAGCTCGGCATGACGCAGGTCTGGGACGAGAACAACCGGGTCGTCCCGGTGACCGTCGTCAAGGCCGGCCCGAATGTCGTGACCCAGGTCCGTACGAACGACGTCGACGGCTACGAGTCGGTCCAGATCGCCTTCGGCGAGATCGACCCGCGCAAGGTGAACAAGCCCCTCAAGGGCCACTTCGCCAAGGCCGACGTCACCCCGCGCCGCCACCTGGTGGAGCTCCGCACCGCTGACGCCTCCGAGTACACGCTCGGCCAGGAGATCACCGCCGAGGTCTTCGAGGCCGGCGTGAAGGTCGACGTCACCGGCAAGAGCAAGGGCAAGGGCTTCGCCGGTGCGATGAAGCGCCACAACTTCCGTGGTGGCAAGGCCTCGCACGGTGCCCACCGCGTGCACCGCAAGCCCGGTTCGATCGGTGGCTGCGCCACCCCGGGCCGTGTCTTCAAGGGCATGCGCATGGCCGGTCGCATGGGCAACGAGCGTGTGACCACCCAGAACCTGACCGTCCACGCCGTTGACGCCGAGAAGGGTCTGCTGCTCATCAAGGGCGCCGTCCCCGGCCCCAACGGTGGCCTCGTCCTGGTCCGCACCGCGGCCAAGGGGGTTTGAGGAACCGATGAGCACCATTGACATCCTTTCGCCGTCTGGCGACAAGGCCGGGACCGTCGAGCTCCCCGAGGAGATCTTCGGCGCCAAGGTCAGCGTCCCGCTGATCCACCAGGTCGTCGTCGCGCAGCTGGCCGCGGCCCGTCAGGGCACGCACAAGACCAAGACCCGTGGCGAAGTCCGCGGTGGTGGCAAGAAGCCTTACCGCCAGAAGGGCACCGGCCGCGCCCGTCAGGGTTCGACCCGCGCCCCGCAGTTCGCCGGTGGTGGCGTCGTGCACGGTCCCGTGCCGCGTGACTACTCGCAGCGGACCCCGAAGAAGATGAAGGCCGCCGCCCTCCGCGGTGCCCTGTCGGACCGGGCGAACCACTCCCGCATCCACGTCGTCACCGGCGTGGTCGAGGGTGGCATCTCCACCAAGGCCGCCAAGACGCTGTTCGGCAAGATCTCGGAGCGCAAGAACCTGCTCCTGGTCGTCGAGCGCTCCGACGAGGCCGCGTGGCTGTCCGCTCGTAACCTGCCCCAGGTGCACATCCTGGAGCCGGGCCAGCTCAACACGTACGACGTGATCGTCTCCGACGACGTGGTCTTCACCCAGGCCGCCCTCGAGTCCTTCGTGTCTGGCCCCCAGACCGCTGAGACCGAAGGGAGCGACGCCTGATGACTGAGGCCGTCGTCACCAGCAAGACCTTCTCGGACCCGCGCGACATTCTCGTCAAGCCGGTCGTCTCGGAGAAGAGCTACGCCCTGCTGGACGAGAACAAGTACACGTTCATCGTCGCGCCTGGCTCCAACAAGACCCAGATCAAGCAGGCCGTCGAGGCGGTCTTCTCGGTCAAGGTCACCGGGGTCAACACGATCAACCGCCAGGGCAAGCGCAAGCGCACCAAGGCCGGTTTCGGCAAGCGCAAGGACACCAAGCGCGCCATCGTGACCCTTGCCGAGGGCAACCGTATCGACATCTTCGGCGGTCCGACCGCCTAACGGCGGTCTGGATCGTCCGGAATCGGACGAGGACTGAGAAATGGGAATCCGCAAGTACAAGCCGACTACGCCGGGCCGCCGTGGCTCCTCCGTAGCCGACTTCGTCGAGATCACGCGGTCCACGCCGGAGAAGTCGCTGGTCCGCCCCCTGCACAGCAAGGGCGGCCGTAACAACACCGGTCGTGTGACCGTCCGTCACCAGGGCGGTGGCCACAAGCGCGCCTACCGTGTGATCGACTTCCGTCGTCACGACAAGGACGGCGTGCCGGCCAAGGTCGCTCACATCGAGTACGACCCCAACCGCACCGCGCGCATCGCGCTCCTCCACTACGTGGACGGCGAGAAGCGCTACATCATCGCCCCCAAGGGTCTGACCCAGGGCGACCGCGTCGAGAACGGCCCGGGCGCGGACATCAAGCCCGGCAACAACCTGGCGCTCCGCAACATCCCGGTCGGTACCACGATCCACGCGATCGAGCTCCGTCCCGGTGGCGGCGCCAAGTTCGCGCGTTCCGCTGGTGCGTCCGTGCAGCTGCTGGCGAAGGAGGGCACGATGGCCCACCTCCGCATGCCGTCCGGTGAGATCCGTCTCGTCGACGCCCGCTGCCGCGCCACCATCGGCGAGGTCGGCAACGCCGAGCAGTCGAACATCAACTGGGGCAAGGCCGGCCGCAAGCGCTGGCTTGGCGTTCGCCCGACCGTCCGCGGTGTGGCGATGAACCCGGTCGACCACCCGCACGGTGGTGGTGAGGGCAAGACCTCCGGTGGTCGCCACCCGGTCTCCCCGTGGGGTCAGAAGGAGGGTCGTACTCGTTCGCCGAAGAAGGCTTCGAACAAGTACATCGTCCGCCGCCGCAAGACGAACAAGAAGCGCTAGGAGCGGGTTTAGATGCCGCGCAGTCTCAAGAAGGGACCCTTCGTCGACGGCCACCTCGTCAAGAAGGTGGACGCCCAGAACGAAGCCGGTACCAAGAACGTCATCAAGACCTGGTCCCGTCGCTCGATGATCATCCCGGCCATGCTCGGCCACACGATCGCGGTGCACAACGGCAAGACCCACATTCCGGTGTTTGTCACCGAGTCGATGGTCGGCCACAAGCTCGGCGAGTTCTCGCCGACGCGCACCTTCCGGGGTCACGTGAAGGACGACCGGAAGTCGAAGCGCCGCTAGTAGCGGGGTGGAATGACCATGACAGACACTGGAAGGACAACCATGGAAGCCAGGGCCCAGGCGCGGTACATCCGCGTCACGCCCATGAAGGCCCGCCGCGTGGTGGACCTTATCCGTGGCATGGACGCCACGGAGGCTCAGGCGGTCCTGCGTTTCGCCCCGCAGGCCGCGAGCGTGCCGGTTGGCAAGGTGCTTGACAGCGCCATCGCCAACGCCGCGCACAACTACGACCACACGGACGCCTCTTCGCTGTTCATCAGCGAGGCGTTCGTCGATGAGGGCCCGACCCTGAAGCGGTTCCGTCCGCGTGCCCAGGGCCGTGCCTACCGGATCCGTAAGCGGACCAGCCACATCACCGTGGTCGTCAGCAGCAAGGAAGGAACCCGGTAATGGGCCAGAAGGTTAACCCGCATGGGTTCCGGCTCGGCATCACCACGGACTTCAAGTCCCGCTGGTACGCCGACAAGCTGTACAAGGACTACGTCAAGGAAGACGTCGCCATCCGTCGGATGATGACGTCCGGCATGGAGCGCGCCGGCATCTCGAAGGTTGAGATCGAGCGCACCCGTGACCGCGTGCGGGTGGACATCCACACCGCGCGTCCCGGCATCGTCATCGGCCGCCGTGGCGCCGAGGCCGACCGCATCCGCGGCGACCTCGAGAAGCTCACGGGCAAGCAGGTCCAGCTGAACATCCTCGAGGTCAAGAACCCCGAGATGGACGCCCAGCTGGTCGCCCAGGCCGTTGCCGAGCAGCTCTCCTCCCGCGTCTCCTTCCGTCGCGCCATGCGTAAGAGCATGCAGGGCACGATGAAGGCCGGCGCCAAGGGCATCAAGATCCAGTGCGGCGGTCGTCTCGGCGGCGCCGAGATGTCCCGCTCGGAGTTCTACCGCGAGGGCCGTGTGCCGCTGCACACGCTCCGCGCGAACGTGGACTACGGCTTCTTCGAGGCCAAGACGACCTTCGGTCGTATTGGCGTCAAGGTCTGGATCTACAAGGGCGACGTCAAGAACATCGCCGAGGTCCGCGCCGAGAACGCCGCTGCCCGTGCGGGTAACCGCCCGGCCCGTGGCGCCGGCGCTGGCGACCGCCCGGCCGGCCGTGGTGGCCGCGGTGGCGAGCGTGGCGGCCGCGGCCGCAAGCCGCAGCAGTCGGCTCCGGCCGCCGAGGCCCCCAAGGCCGAGGCTGCCGCCGCTGCTCCGGCTGAGAGCACCGGAACGGAGGCCTGACCGACATGCTGATCCCCCGTAGGGTCAAGCACCGCAAGCAGCACCACCCGAAGCGCTCCGGCGCGAGCAAGGGTGGTACGCAGGTTGCGTTCGGCGAGTACGGCATTCAGGCCCTCACGCCGGCGTACGTGACCAACCGCCAGATCGAGGCGGCTCGTATCGCGATGACCCGCCACATCAAGCGTGGCGGCAAGGTCTGGATCAACATCTACCCGGACCGCCCGCTGACGAAGAAGCCCGCCGAGACCCGCATGGGTTCCGGTAAGGGTTCTCCGGAGTGGTGGATCGCGAACGTCAAGCCGGGTCGGGTGATGTTCGAACTGTCCTACCCGAACGAGAAGATCGCGCGCGAGGCCCTGACCCGTGCGGCCCACAAGCTGCCGATGAAGTGCAAGATCGTGAAGCGCGAAGCAGGTGAGCTGTGATGTCGGCCGGTACCAAGGCGTCCGAGCTGCGCGAGCTGGGCAACGAGGAGCTTCTCAACAAGCTCCGCGAGGCCAAGGAAGAGCTGTTCAACCTCCGCTTCCAGGCGGCGACGGGCCAGCTCGAGAACCACGGTCGGCTCAAGTCCGTCCGTAAGGACATCGCCCGGATCTACACCCTGATGCGTGAGCGTGAGCTGGGCATCGAGACGGTGGAGAACGCCTGATGAGCGAGAGCAACGTGACTGAGAAGACCGAGCGCAACGCTCGCAAGGTCCGCGAGGGCCTGGTCGTCAGCGACAAGATGGACAAGACCGTCGTCGTCGCTGTCGAGGACCGCGTCAAGCACGCGCTGTACGGCAAGGTCATCCGCCGTACGAACAAGCTCAAGGCTCACGACGAGCAGAACGCTGCCGGCATCGGCGACCGCGTCCTCCTGATGGAGACCCGGAAGCTGTCGTCGACGAAGCACTGGCGCGTCGTCGAGATCCTCGAGAAGGCCAAGTAATTACTCGAGGGGTTTCCCTCGAGTCAGTTCCGCCAGGCTCGGCCGGGGCTTCTTCGTGAAGCCCCGGCCGGGAACCGGCAGACAATCAGGAGATAGACGTGATCCAGCAGGAGTCGCGACTGCGTGTCGCCGACAACACTGGTGCCAAGGAGATCCTTTGCATCCGTGTTCTCGGTGGCTCGGGTCGCCGCTACGCGGGCATCGGTGACGTCATCGTCGCCACCGTCAAGGACGCGATCCCCGGTGGCAACGTGAAGAAGGGTGACGTCGTCAAGGCGGTCATCGTTCGCACCGTCAAGGAGCGCCGCCGCCAGGACGGCTCGTACATCCGCTTCGACGAGAACGCCGCTGTCATTCTCAAGAACGACGGCGACCCTCGTGGCACCCGTATCTTCGGCCCGGTCGGCCGTGAGCTGCGCGAGAAGAAGTTCATGAAGATCATCTCGCTCGCGCCGGAGGTGCTGTAAGCATGAAGATCAAGAAGGGCGACCTGGTCCAGGTCATCACCGGCAAGGACAAGGGCAAGCAGGGCAAGGTCATCACGGCCTTCCCGAGCGAGAACCGTGTCCTGGTCGAGGGTGTCAACCGGGTCAAGAAGCACACCAAGGCCGGTCCCTCGCAGGCCGGCGGCATCGTGACGACCGAGGCTCCGGTCCACGTCTCCAACGTCCAGCTGGTCGTGGAGAAGGACGGCAAGAAGGTCGTCACGCGTGTCGGTTACCGCTTCGACGACGAGGGCAACAAGATCCGCGTTGCCAAGCGGACGGGTGAGGACATCTGATGGCTACCACCACTCCGCGTCTCAAGACGAAGTACCGCGAGGAGATCGCGGGCAAGCTGCGTGACGAGTTCAAGTACGAGAACGTCATGCAGATCCCCGGCCTCGTGAAGATCGTGGTCAACATGGGTGTCGGCGACGCCGCCCGTGACTCGAAGCTCATGGACGGTGCCGTCCGTGACCTGACCACCATCACCGGTCAGAAGCCGGCCGTCACCAAGGCCCGCAAGTCCATCGCGCAGTTCAAGCTGCGTGAGGGCCAGCCGATCGGTGCGCACGTCACCCTCCGTGGCGACCGCATGTGGGAGTTCCTGGACCGCACCCTGTCGCTCGCGCTCCCGCGCATCCGCGACTTCCGCGGCCTGTCCCCCAAGCAGTTCGACGGCCGTGGCAACTACACCTTCGGTCTCACGGAGCAGGTCATGTTCCACGAGATCGACCAGGACAAGATCGACCGTGTCCGGGGTATGGACATCACCGTGGTGACCACGGCGACCAACGACGACGAGGGCCGTGCCCTTCTGCGTCACCTCGGCTTCCCGTTCAAGGAGGCGTAAGCGAGATGGCGAAGAAGGCTCTCATCGCGAAGGCTGCCCGCAAGCCCAAGTTCGGCGTGCGTGGCTACACGCGCTGCCAGCGCTGTGGTCGTCCCCACTCCGTGTACCGCAAGTTCGGCCTGTGCCGCGTGTGCCTCCGTGAGATGGCTCACCGTGGCGAGCTGCCGGGCGTGACCAAGAGCTCCTGGTAATCCCCTAGTTGGGATGACCGGAGTCTCTCGGTAAGCATTGGGTCGGCGGATGCCCACCCCCCGCATGCCTTAGGCTTGTGGGGTTGGGCGTCCGCCGCCCTACCGACTTACTACGCCGTAGGTCCCCGCGCCGCACCCGTCCCGCCCCTGTGTGGGGAGAGGGATGGCGCATACAGGAAACCCCGGCGAGAGAGGCCGAAGGCCAATTCATGACCATGACTGATCCGATCGCGGACATGCTGACTCGTCTGCGTAACGCGAACTCGGCATACCACGACTCCGTGACGATGCCGCACAGCAAGATCAAGTCTCACATCGCGGAAATCCTCCAGCAGGAGGGCTTCATCACGGGCTGGAAGGTCGAGGACGCCGAGGTCGGCAAGAACCTCGTCCTCGAGCTCAAGTTCGGTCCGAACCGTGAGCGCTCCATCGCGGGCATCAAGCGGATCTCGAAGCCCGGCCTCCGGGTTTACGCGAAGTCCACCAACCTGCCGAAGGTCCTCGGCGGCCTGGGCGTGGCGATCATCTCCACGTCCCACGGTCTCCTGACCGGCCAGCAGGCAGGCAAGAAGGGCGTAGGTGGGGAAGTCCTCGCCTACGTCTGGTAGTCGGGAACGGAGGAATAGCTAATGTCGCGTATTGGCAAGCTGCCTATCCAGGTTCCCGCCGGCGTGGACGTCACCATCGATGGCCGCACGGTCACGGTCAAGGGTTCCAAGGGCACCCTGACCCACACCGTCGCCGCGCCGATCGAGATCGTTAAGGGCGAGGATGGCGTGCTCAACGTCAACCGTCCGAACGACGAGCGTCAGAACAAGGCCCTGCACGGCCTGTCCCGCACGCTGGTGGCCAACATGATCACCGGTGTGACCCAGGGTTACGTCAAGGCGCTCGAGATCAGCGGTGTCGGTTACCGCGTGGCCGCGAAGGGCTCCGGTCTGGAGTTCCAGCTCGGCTACAGCCACCCGATCCTGATCGAGGCGCCCGAGGGCATCTCGTTCAAGGTCGAGTCGCCGACCAAGTTCTCGGTCGAGGGCATCGACAAGCAGAAGGTCGGCGAGGTCGCCGCCAACATCCGCAAGCTTCGCAAGCCCGACCCCTACAAGGCCAAGGGCGTGAAGTACGCGGGCGAGGTCATCCGCCGCAAGGTCGGAAAGGCTGGTAAGTAAGCCATGGCATACGGTGTGAAGATCGCCAAGGGCGACGCCTACAAGGGCGCCGCCAAGAAGCGCCGCCACATCCGCATCCGCAAGAACGTGTCGGGTACGGCGGAGCGTCCGCGCCTCGTCGTGACGCGTTCCAACCGCGGTATCACCGCTCAGGTCATCGACGACCTCAAGGGTCACACCCTTGCGTCGGCGTCGACCCTGGACGCGTCGATCCGCGGCGGCGAGGGTGACAAGTCCGCGCAGGCCAAGCAGGTCGGTTCCCTGGTCGCCGAGCGCGCCAAGGCCGCCGGTGTCGAGGCTGTCGTGTTCGACCGTGGTGGCAACAGGTACGCCGGGCGCATTGCCGCTCTGGCTGACGCCGCCCGCGAAGCCGGGCTGAAGTTCTAAGCCCCGGTTCCGGGACTAACGGACGTAACAGAGAGAGGTAATCCAATGGCTGGACCCCAGCGCCGCGGAAGCGGTGCCGGTGGCGGCGAGCGGCGGGACCGGAAGGGCCGCGACGGTGGCGCTGCCGCCGAGAAGACCGCGTACGTTGAGCGCGTTGTCGCGATCAACCGCGTCGCCAAGGTTGTCAAGGGTGGTCGTCGCTTCAGCTTCACCGCGCTCGTCGTGGTGGGTGACGGTGACGGCACCGTAGGTGTCGGTTACGGCAAGGCCAAGGAAGTTCCCGCGGCCATCGCCAAGGGCGTCGAGGAAGCCAAGAAGAACTTCTTCAAGGTTCCCCGCATCCAGGGCACCATCCCTCACCCGATCCAGGGCGAGAAGGCCGCGGGCGTCGTCCTGCTCAAGCCGGCTTCCCCCGGTACCGGTGTTATCGCCGGTGGCCCGGTGCGCGCCGTCCTCGAGTGCGCCGGCGTTCACGACATCCTGTCGAAGTCGCTCGGCTCCGACAACGCGATCAACATCGTGCACGCGACCGTGGAGGCCCTCAAGGGCCTGCAGCGTCCCGAGGAGATCGCGGCTCGCCGTGGTCTGCCGCTCGAGGACGTCGCTCCCGCGGCTCTGCTCCGTGCGCGTGCTGGGGCGGGTGCGTAATGGCTCGCCTCAAGGTCACGCAGACGAAGTCGTACATCGGCAGCAAGCAGAACCACCGCGACACCCTGCGTTCCCTGGGCCTCAAGCGCCTGGGTGACGTGGTTGTCAAGGAGGACCGCCCCGAGTTCCGCGGCATGGTGCACACCGTCCGCCACCTCGTGACGGTCGAGGAGGTTGACTGACATGGCGGAGAACAACCCGCTGAAGGCCCACAACCTCCGTCCCGCCCCGGGCGCCAAGACCGCGAAGACCCGTGTGGGTCGCGGTGAGGCCTCGAAGGGTAAGACGGCCGGTCGTGGTACGAAGGGTACGAAGGCCCGCTACCAGGTTCCGGAGCGCTTCGAGGGTGGCCAGATGCCCCTCCACATGCGTCTTCCGAAGCTGAAGGGCTTCAAGAACCCCTTCCGCACCGAGTACCAGGTCGTGAACCTGGACAAGCTCACCGCGCTCTACCCGCAGGGTGGCGAGGTCACGGTGGCCGACCTGGTCGCCAAGGGTGCCGTTCGCAAGAACCAGCTCGTCAAGGTCCTGGGCCAGGGCGAGGTCTCCGTGGCGCTGCAGGTGACGGTCGACGCCGTCTCCGGCTCCGCCAAGGAGAAGATCGCCGCCGCCGGCGGCACCGTCACCGAGCTCGTCTGAGACGACTCGATGGCCTGAACATCCGACCGGGGATGCCTCTCAAAAGGGGCATCCCCGGTTGGTCGTTCCTAGGGGGGCATGGTCGCCGGTAAGGTGGCGTGCAACTCTGTCCTTTACCTCAAGACCGTCACCTCTGACGCACGTGCGCGGGGGTCGCAGGAGGCACCGTGCTCACCGCGTTCGCCCGGGCGTTCAAGACGCCCGACCTGCGCAAGAAGCTGCTCTTCACGCTCGCCATCATCGTGCTGTACCGCCTCGGGGCCCACATCCCGGTCCCCGGCGTCAGCTACGAGGCCGTCCAGCAGTGTGTCAAGCAGGCCAGCGAGGGCAACAACAGCCTGTTCGGCCTGGTCAACATGTTCAGTGGCGGGGCGCTGCTGCAGATCACCATCTTCGCGCTCGGCATCATGCCGTACATCACGGCGAGCATCATCCTGCAGCTGCTGACCGTCGTGATCCCCCGCCTCGAAGCCCTCAAGAAGGAGGGTCAGTCCGGCACTGCCAAGATCACGCAGTACACCCGGTACCTGACCGTGGCTCTCGCCATCCTCCAGGGCACCGGTCTCGTCGCGACCGCCAAGAGCGGTGCGCTCTTCAGCGGCTGCATCGTCGCCGACCAGGTCGTGCCCGATCAGTCGATCTTCACCATCGCCACCATGGTCATCACGATGACCGCGGGCACCGGTGTCGTCATGTGGCTCGGTGAGCTCATCACCGACCGCGGCATCGGCAACGGCATGTCGATCCTGATGTTCATCTCGATCGCCGCCGGCTTCCCGGGCGCCCTGTGGGCCATCAAGCAGAGCGGCAAGCTCGCCAAGGGCTGGATCGAGTTCGGCACCGTCATCCTCATCGGCTTCGTGATGGTGGCCCTCGTGGTCTTCGTCGAGCAGGCCCAGCGACGCATCCCGGTGCAGTACGCGAAGCGGATGATCGGCCGCAGGTCGTACGGCGGTACGTCCACTTACATCCCGTTGAAGGTGAATCAGGCAGGTGTGATTCCTGTCATCTTCGCGTCGTCGCTTCTCTACATCCCGGCCCTGATCGCGCAGTTCTCGAACAGCACCGCGGGCTGGAAGACCTGGATCGAAGCCCACTTCGTCAAGGGTGACCACCCCTATTACATCGCCGCCTACTTCCTCCTGATCGTGTTCTTCGCCTTCTTCTACGTGGCGATCTCGTTCAACCCCGAGGAAGTCGCGGACAACATGAAGAAGTATGGTGGCTTCATCCCGGGTATCCGGGCTGGTCGACCTACTGCCGAGTATCTGAGCTACGTGCTCAACCGGATCACTTGGCCGGGCTCGCTGTACTTGGGTCTGATCGCTCTTGTGCCGACGATGGCGTTGGCAGGCTTCGGTGGCGCCAATGCCAACTTCCCCTTCGGCGGGACGAGCATCCTCATCATCGTGGGTGTGGGGCTGGAGACCGTGAAGCAGATCGAGAGCCAGCTCCAGCAGCGCAATTACGAAGGGTTCCTCCGCTGATGCGAATCGTCCTCGTCGGACCGCCCGGTGCGGGCAAGGGCACGCAGGCCGCGTACCTCGCCAAGAACCTGGGCATCCCGCACATCTCTACGGGCGACCTGTTCCGTGCCAACATCTCGCAGGGCACGCCGCTGGGCGTAGAGGCGCAGTCGTACATGAAGGCCGGCCAGCTCGTGCCGGACTCCGTGACGATCGGGATGGCCGAGGACCGCATGCGCCAGGCGGACGCCGAGGGCGGCTTCCTGCTCGACGGGTTCCCGCGGAACGTGGCCCAGGCCGAGGCCCTGGACGCCTTCCTGAAGGCCGGCGGCATCGAGCTGGACGCCGTCCTGGACCTCGAGGTCCCCGAGGACGAGGTCGTGAAGCGGATCGCGGGTCGCCGCATCTGCCGCAACGACTCCTCGCACGTCTTCCACGTGACGTACAACGCCCCGAAGACCGAGGGCGTCTGCGACGCCTGCGGCGGCGAGCTGTACCAGCGCGACGACGACACGGAGGAGACCGTCCGCAAGCGTCTGGCGGTCTACCACACCGAGACCGAGCCGATCATCGACTACTACCGGGCGCAGAACCTGGTCGCGACGATCTCGGCGCTCGGCAAGGTGGACGAGGTCACCGCCAAGGCGATGGACGCGCTCAAGAAGTAACCCTGGTTCGTTCGATACGGCCGCGGTGCCCCTCGGGGGCGTCGCGGCCGTATCGTTGTTCTGTTCCCCGTACTCGAAGGAAAGGCCGCGGCCACGATGGTGCAGATCAAGACCCCCGAGCAGATCGCGAAGATGCGCGAGGCGGGGCTGGTCGTCGCCGCCATCCACGCGGCGACCCGCGAGGCGGCCGTGCCGGGTGCGACGACGAAGGACCTCGACGAGGTCGCGCGCAAGGTCATCGCCGACCACGGGGCGAAGTCGAACTTCCTCGGGTACGGCGGCTTCCCCGCGACGATCTGCACCTCGGTGAACGAGGTCGTCGTCCACGGCATCCCCGACGAGAAGACCGTCCTCAAGGACGGCGACATCATCTCGATCGACTGCGGCGCGATCGTGGACGGCTGGCACGGCGACGCCGCGTACACCGCCTTCGTCGGCACCGGTCACGCCCCGGAGCTGGTCGAGCTCTCCCGGGTGACCGAGGAGTCGATGTGGGCCGGCATCGCGGCGATGAAGCTCGGCAACCGCCTGGTGGACATCTCCAAGGCGATCGAGTCGTACATCAAGCGCCAGCCGCGTCCCGCGGTGGGCGACCACAGCCTCGGCCGCTACGGCATCATCGAGGACTACGGCGGCCACGGCATCGGTACGGAGATGCACATGGACCCGCACCTCCTGAACTACGTCTCCCGCAAGCGCGGCAAGGGTCCCAAGCTGGTCCCCGGCCTCTGCCTGGCGATCGAGCCGATGGTCTCCCTGGGCACCCCGCGCACGGAGGTCCTGGAGGACGACTGGACGGTCGTCACGACCGACGGCACCTGGTCCTCCCACTGGGAGCACTCCATCGCCCTGACCGAGGAGGGCCCGCTGGTCCTCACGGCGGTCGACGGCGGCAAGGCGAAGCTCGCCGAGCTGGGCGTCACGGCGGCGCCGGACCCGCTGGCGTAGGGCGGTTTCGTCCTTTGCGTAATGATCTTCTACGGTGGGCAGACTTCCCGATTCGTCTTTTCCTGGGGCCTGACGTAGACTGATGCGTCGGCTCTCGTGTACCCGTGTGCCTGCACGCGGCGAAGAGAGTCGATCAAGGTAGCCGATTCGAAAGGCGAAGCGTGGCCAAGAAGCAAGGTGCCATCGAAATCGAGGGCACCGTGATCGAGTCCCTCCCGAACGCCATGTTCAAGGTGGAGCTCCAGAACGGTCACAAGGTCCTCGCGCACATCTCCGGCAAGATGCGGATGCACTACATCCGAATCCTCCCGGACGACCGGGTCGTCGTGGAGCTCTCTCCGTACGACCTGACGCGTGGCCGGATCGTCTACCGGTACAAGTAGATCTTGCCCGCACCCGCCCTCTGCGCGGGTGGTGGCACTGACCCGGAGAACCTCACATCCCATGAAGGTCAAGCCGAGCGTCAAGAAGATCTGCGACAAGTGCAAGGTGATCCGCCGTCACGGCCGGGTCATGGTCATCTGCGACAACCTGCGCCACAAGCAGCGCCAGGGCTGACGCACGCCGACCGACCTGCATCTCGCAGTTCTTCGCGCGACGCATAGCAATACGTACATACGCAGAGCCCGTCCGACCGTGTCCCACGGTTGACGGCACCTCCGGCGGGGGCCGGGGACCCGACCTGTACCTCATACGGCAGCCGGGATCGGTTCTGCAGCAGACCCCCGAGAACACAGGAGCCATTGAATGGCACGCGTTTCCGGTGTTGACATCCCGCGTGACAAGCGTGTGGTGGTCGCACTCACCTACGTCTTCGGTATCGGGCGCACCCGGTCCGAGGAGATCCTCGCCGCGACCGGCGTGAACGAGTCCATCCGTGTCCGCGACCTTGCCGAGGAAGACCTCGTCAAGATCCGCGAGTACGTGGACGCCAACCTCCAGACCGAGGGTGACCTCCGCCGCGAGATCGCCGCCGACATCCGCCGCAAGGTCGAGATCGGCTGCTACCAGGGCCTCCGCCACCGTCGTGGCCTGCCCGTCCGCGGTCAGCGCACCAGCACGAACGCTCGTACCCGCAAGGGCCCGCGTCGCGCCATCGCCGGTAAGAAGAAGCCGGGCAAGAAGTAGTCCTCAGCGGACGCTTGACCAAGCGGTCTTCGCTGTAGGACCGACCACCTCCCGTAGGAGTTATAGATGCCCCCCAAGGGTCGTCAGGGCGCTGCCAAGAAGGTGCGCCGCAAGGAAAAGAAGAACGTCGCTCACGGCCACGCGCACATCAAGAGCACGTTCAACAACACGATCGTCTCGATCACGGACCCCTCGGGCAACGTGATCTCCTGGGCCTCCGCCGGCCACGTCGGCTTCAAGGGCTCGCGCAAGTCCACCCCCTTCGCCGCGCAGATGGCCGCCGAGTCGGCCGCCCGCCGCGCGCAGGAGCACGGCATGCGCAAGGTCGACGTCTTCGTCAAGGGTCCCGGCTCCGGCCGTGAGACCGCGATCCGCTCCCTCCAGGCCACGGGCCTCGAGGTCGGTTCGATCCAGGACGTCACCCCCACGCCGCACAACGGCTGCCGTCCCCCCAAGCGCCGCCGCGTCTGACGCACGGGCTGCTTGAGCAGGACTTTTCGGGCGGTGCGACCCTTCGTGGGACGTACCGCCCGTACCCTTGCAGTACGCAGTACCCCCGAGGACGTCAAATAGTGGGCGTCCACGAATGAAGGAATCACAGACATGCTTATCGCTCAGCGTCCGTCGCTGACCGAAGAGGTCGTCGACGAGTTCCGCTCCCGGTTCGTCATCGAGCCGCTGGAGCCGGGCTTCGGCTACACCCTCGGCAACTCCCTCCGCCGTACCCTCCTCTCCTCGATCCCGGGTGCCGCTGTCACCAGCATCCGCATCGACGGTGTCCTGCACGAGTTCACCACCGTGCCGGGCGTCAAGGAGGACGTCACCGACCTCATCCTCAACATCAAGCAGCTGGTCGTCTCCTCGGAGCACGACGAGCCGGTCGTGATGTACCTGCGCAAGCAGGGCCCGGGTCTGGTCACCGCCGCCGACATCGCGCCCCCGGCCGGTGTCGAGGTGCACAACCCCGACCTCGTTCTGGCGACCCTGAACGCCAAGGGCAAGCTGGAGATGGAGCTGACCGTCGAGCGCGGTCGCGGCTACGTCTCCGCCGTCCAGAACAAGCAGGTCGGCCAGGAGATCGGCCGCATCCCGGTCGACTCGATCTACTCGCCGGTCCTCAAGGTCACCTACAAGGTCGAGGCGACCCGAGTCGAGCAGCGCACCGACTTCGACAAGCTCATCGTCGACGTCGAGACCAAGCAGGCCATGCGCCCGCGCGACGCCATGGCGTCCGCCGGCAAGACCCTGGTCGAGCTGTTCGGTCTCGCCCGCGAGCTCAACATCGACGCCGAGGGCATCGACATGGGCCCGTCCCCGACGGACGCCGCCCTCGCCGCCGACCTGGCGCTGCCGATCGAGGAGCTCGAGCTCACCGTTCGTTCGTACAACTGCCTCAAGCGTGAGGGCATCCACTCCGTGGGTGAGCTCGTCGCCCGCTCCGAGGCCGACCTGCTCGACATCCGCAACTTCGGTGCGAAGTCGATCGACGAGGTCAAGGCGAAGCTGGCCGGTATGGGCCTCGCGCTGAAGGACTCGCCGCCCGGATTCGACCCGACCGCCGCCGCCGACGCCTTCGGCGCCGACGACGACGCGGACGCCGGTTTCGTCGAGACCGAGCAGTACTAGTCGCAGTCTTGCTGCGGACCGGTTTCGGCTGGTCGCGCAGTTCCCCGCGCCCCCATGGGGGCGCGGGGTCTCCGACGGGTGACCGCCCGCTCGGACACTGACATCGGTACCTCATACGGCCGGTGCAGATCACAAGGAGAAACACCATGCCGCGTCCCGCGAAGGGTGCCCGCCTCGGCGGTTCCGCCGCGCACGAGAAGCTGCTCCTCGCCAACCTGGCGAAGTCGCTCTTCGAGCACGGCCGCATCACCACGACCGAGGCCAAGGCCCGTCGCCTGCGTCCGGTCGCCGAGCGCCTGATCACCAAGGCGAAGAAGGGCGACATCCACAACCGTCGCCTGGTGCTGCAGACGATCACCGACAAGGGCGTCGTCCACACCCTCTTCACCGAGATCGCCCCGCGTTACTCGGAGCGTCCGGGTGGCTACACCCGCATCACCAAGATCGGCAACCGTCGTGGCGACAACGCCCCGATGGCCGTGATCGAGCTGGTCGAGGGCGAGATCGCCAAGAAGGCGACCGTTGCCGAGGCCGAGGCCGCCACCAAGCGCGCCGTCAAGGAGGCCGACGAGGCCGCCGCCGTCGAGGCGACCGAGGACGAGGCGAAGGACGCGTAAGCGTTTTTCGTACGTTTCTCGTGAGCGGGCCCGTACCCCCTGGGGTGCGGGCCCGTTCCCGTGTCTTTGAGAGGATCTTCGCGTGAGCGATGACGTGCAGGACGGGTTCGTACGGGTTCGGCTCGACCTTTCGTACGACGGCAAGGACTTCTCCGGCTGGGCCAAGCAGGCCCAGGGGCAGCGGACCGTGCAGGGGGAGATCGAGGACGCCCTGCGGACCGTCACCCGGTCCAAGGAGACGTACGAGCTGACCGTCGCCGGCCGGACCGACGCCGGGGTGCACGCGCGCGGCCAGGTCGCCCATGTCGACCTGCCCGTGGACGTGTGGGCCGAGCACCGGGACAAGCTGCTGCGGCGGCTCGCCGGGCGGCTCTCCCACGACGTGCGGGTGTGGTCGGTGGAGGAGGCTCCCGCCGGCTTCAACGCCCGGTTCTCCGCCGTCTGGCGCCGCTACGCCTACCGCGTCACCGACAACCCCGGCGGCGTCGACCCGCTGCTCCGCGGGCACGTGCTCTGGCACGACTGGGCCCTCGACATGGACGCCATGAACGAGGCCGCCACCGCGCTCGTCGGCGAGCACGACTTCGCCGCGTACTGCAAGAAGCGCGAGGGCGCCACCACCATCCGCACGCTCCAGGTGCTGCGCTGGGAGCGGCGCGAGGACGGGATCCTGGAGGCGACCGTCAAGGCGGACGCCTTCTGCCACAACATGGTCCGCTCGCTCGTCGGCGCCCTGCTCTTCGTCGGCGACGGCCACCGGCCGGTCGACTGGCCCGGCAAGGTGCTCGCCGCCGGCGTCCGGGACTCGGCCGTCCACGTCGTGCGGCCGCACGGCCTCACCCTCGAAGAGGTCGGCTACCCGGCGGACGAGCTGCTCGCCGCCCGCAGCCGGGAGGCGCGCAACAAGCGGTCACTCCCCGGAGTCGGCGGCTGCTGCTGAGGCCTGGGCGCGGCCCCGGGCGTAGATCTGGTTGAAGGCGAAGGTGCCGAGGTCGTCGCTGGCCTGGAAGACGGGCTCGTCGGCCTTGGTGACCTTCCTGCCGTTGGCGAAGCCGGCCTGGGTGAAGTACGCGTACCGGCCGATCGCGTTCGAGCGGCGCAGGCAGACGGTGGCGTGGCAGAAGTCACCCACGCCCGCGCCCGTCAGGGGCGCGATGCCGCCGGCGGCCTGGTCCTTCGCCTTCTGGGCCGCCGCCTCGGAGGGGAAGACGGCGACGCCGACGGTGATCGCCACGCCGTCCTTCACGTAGGTGGCGCGGAGCACCCGCTCGCAGCCGTGCCTCTTCAGGACCGTGCCGAGGCCGCCCTGGGTGACGGCCGCGCAGTTCGTCGTGGCGGAGGTCGCGCCCTTCTTGTACGCGCGGCCGCTCATGGTCAGCTTCTTGCCCGGGAAGAGGCCCTCGGCGCTGAGCGGGGCCTTGTCCTTCTTCGGGTCGGAGATGTAGTCCTTCGGGTTCGGCGGGGGCGGCGGCGCCACCGACGAGAACGTCGGCTCGGGCGTCGGCGTGCCCGTGGGGGAGACCGTGCCGGTGGGGACCGGGTTCTTGGCCTCGTCGTTCTTCTTGTTCGTGCTCACGACGGCGGTCGCGACGATCGCGCCCACGGCCACCGTGGCCACGACGCCGCCGGCGATCATCAGGAGGCGCTTGCGGCGGCCGCGCGAGGCCGAGGCGTCGGCCAGGGCGCCCCAGTCGGGGGTGTCAGTGCTGCCCTGCGCGCCGGGAAAGGGGTTCGGCTGCTGCTGCGGCTGGTGGGGCTGCGGGTAGCCGTAGCCCGGCTGCTGCCCCTGCCCCTGCCCTTGCTGCGGCGGATACCCGTACCCGGGCTGCTGTCCGTACCCCTGCTGCCCCTGCTGCTGCGGCTCCTGCGGCCACTGCGGTCCCCCAAAGCTCATGCCGCGCATCCTAAACCGGTTGGGCGAGGCCCAGGCGGGCGGTGACAATGCATCCCATGGGACATGTCGAGGCCGCACATCTGGAGTACTACCTTCCCGACGGGAGGGTCCTGCTCGGGGACGCCTCCTTCCGGGTCGGAGAGGGCGCCGTCGTCGCCCTCGTCGGGGCCAACGGCGCCGGCAAGACGACACTGCTCCGGATGATCGCGGGGGAGCTCCAGCCGCACGGCGGCACCGTCACCGTCAGCGGCGGGCTCGGCGTGATGCCGCAGTTCGTCGGCTCCGTACGGGACGAGTCCACCGTCCGCGACCTGCTGGTCTCCGTCGCCCAGCCCCGGATCCGGGAGGCGGCGAAGGCCGTCGACGAGGCCGAGCACCTGATCATGACCGTCGACGACGAGGCCGCGCAGATGAAGTACGCGCAGGCCCTCAGCGACTGGGCCGAGGTGCAGGGGTACGAGGCCGAGACCCTCTGGGACATCTGCACGATGGCCGCGCTGGGCGTCCCGTACGACAAGGCGCAGTTCCGGCAGGTCAGGACCCTCTCCGGCGGTGAGCAGAAGCGGCTCGTCCTGGAGTCGCTGCTGCGCGGCCCCGACGAGGTGCTGCTGCTCGACGAGCCGGACAACTACCTCGACGTGCCCGGCAAGCGGTGGCTCGAGGAGCGGCTGCGGGAGACCCGTAAGACCGTGCTCTTCATCTCCCACGACCGGGAGCTGCTCTCCCGGGGCGCGCAGAAGATCATCGCGGTCGAGCCCGGCCCGGCCGGATCGGACGTCTGGGTGCACGGCGGCGGCTTCGACACCTTCCACGAGGCGCGGCGGGAGCGGTTCGCCCGCTTCGAGGAGCTGAAGCGGCGCTGGGACGAGAAGCACGCGCAGCTGAAGAAGCTGGTGATCAACCTGCGGCAGGCGGCCGCGGTCAGCCACGAGATGGCGTCGCGGTACGCGGCGGCGCAGACGCGGCTGAGGAAGTTCGAGGAGGCGGGTCCGCCGCCGGAGCCGCCGCGCGAGCAGGACATCCGGATGCGGCTGCGCGGCGGGCGGACCGGGGTGCGGGCCGTGACCTGCGAGAACCTCGAACTGACCGGTCTGATGAAGCCGTTCTCCCTTGAGATCTTCTACGGGGAGCGGGTCGCCGTCCTCGGCTCGAACGGGTCCGGGAAGTCGCACTTCCTGCGGCTGCTCGCCGGTGACCCCTCGGTCGCGCACACGGGCGACTGGAAGCTCGGCGCGCGGGTCGTGCCGGGGCACTTCGCGCAGACCCACGCGCACCCGGAGCTGGCCGGGCGGCCGCTCGTCGACATCCTGTGGACCGAGCACGCCAAGGACCGGGGCGCGGCGATGTCGGTGCTGCGGCGGTACGAGCTGGAGCGGCAGGGGGACCAGCCGTTCGACAAGCTGTCGGGCGGGCAGCAGGCGCGGTTCCAGATCCTCCTCCTCGAGCTGGCGGGTACGACGGCGCTGCTGCTCGACGAGCCGACGGACAACCTGGACCTGGAGTCGGCGGAGGCGCTCCAGGAGGGCCTCGAGTCGTACGAGGGCACGGTGATGGCCGTCACGCACGACCGGTGGTTCGCGAAGAGCTTCGACCGCTTCCTGGTCTTCGGGTCGGACGGTGTCGTACGGGAGACGTCGGAGCCGGTGTGGGACGAGCGGCGGGTCGAGCGGGCGCGGTGACCTCGGGCGGTCGGCGGAACTCGGCCTCGGGCCACGGCCGGCGGACGGAGTCCGGCGCAGCCGGGCGAAGCCGGGGAGGCCCCCGGGGCCGAGGCGTGTGAGGGCGGCGGGGGGGAGAGGTCGAGCGGCGGGTCGAGCGGGCGCGGTGACCTCGGGCGGTCGGCGGAACTCGGCCTCGGGCCACGGCCGGCGGACGGAGTCCGGCGCAGCCGGGCGAAGCCGGGGAGGCCCCCGGGGCCGAGGCGTGTGAGGGCGGCGGGGGAGAGGGGTCTCACGGCGTTTTGACCCGTCGGGGGTGGCGCGGGTACTGTTGCGGTTTGTTATGCGTATTGGCTTCGTCGTTCTCACGCGAAGGGCCCTTACGCAGGTTCCCTGGAGCAGTTACCAGTGGCTCGCATACGGGCGATGATCCCGGCAGTGCAGGCCCCAGCTGCATGATCGCTTCAGGTGTGTCTGGACTCCATCCACTGAAGAAGCGAAGGCTACGAAGTGCGTACGTACAGCCCCAAGCCTGGCGATGTCACTCGCCAGTGGCACATCATCGACGCGCAGGACATCGTCCTGGGCCGTCTGGCGACGACGGCTGCGAACCTCCTGCGAGGCAAGCACAAGCCGGTCTACGCCCCCCACATGGACATGGGCGACTTCGTCATCATCATCAACGCCGACAAGGTTCACCTGTCCGGCAACAAGAAGACCCAGAAGATGGCCTACCGCCACTCTGGCTTCCCGGGTGGTCTGCGCTCCGTCCGTTACGACGAGCTGCTCGACAAGAACCCCGAGAAGGCCGTCGAGAAGGCCATCAAGGGCATGATCCCCAAGAACTCCCTGGGCCGTCAGATGCTCTCGAAGCTGAAGGTCTACGCGGGCGAGAACCACCCGCACGCTGCCCAGCAGCCGGTTCCGTTCGAGATCACCCAGGTCGCGCAGTAATTCCGGCCACACCCCCTAAGAACGAAAGAAATCTGAGGAGCATCGTGGCCGAGACCACCCCCGAGATCCCCGTCGACGAGTTCGAGGGCGTCGAGGAGTACACCACCGAGACCGAGCTCGTCGAGGGTGAGTACACCTCCGAGTCGCTCGCGTCCCGCTTCGGCGACCCGCAGCCGGCCGCCGGCCTGGGCCGTCGCAAGAACGCCATCGCCCGCGTCCGGATCGTTCCGGGCACCGGCAAGTGGAAGATCAACGGTCGCACCCTTGAGGACTACTTCCCCAACAAGGTGCACCAGCAGGAAGTCAACGAGCCCTTCAAGGTGCTCGAGCTCGACAACCGCTACGACGTCATCGCCCGCATCGCGGGTGGCGGTGTCTCCGGCCAGGCCGGCGCCCTGCGCCTCGGCGTGGCCCGTGCGCTGAACGAGGCGGACGTCGAGAACAACCGCCCGGCGCTGAAGAAGGCCGGCTTCCTCTCCCGTGACGACCGCGCGGTCGAGCGGAAGAAGGCCGGTCTCAAGAAGGCCCGCAAGGCTCCGCAGTACAGCAAGCGCTAATCACGCCTGCTCGCTGCTTTCGTACGCCCCGGCGGCACTGCCCGTGCCGTCGGGGCGTACGTTTTTTCATAACCTCTTTCAGAACCTGGGCACATATTTTCGGAGGACAGCTGTGGGACGACTCTTCGGCACGGACGGCGTACGCGGCGTCGCCAACGCGGACCTGACGGCGGAGCTCGCGCTCGGCCTGTCCGTCGCGGCCGCGCACGTGCTCGCCGAGGCGGGCACCTTCGAGGGCCACCGGCCGACCGCCGTGGTCGGGCGGGACCCGCGCGCCTCCGGAGAGTTCCTCGAAGCGGCCGTCGTCGCGGGCCTCGCCAGCGCCGGCGTCGACGTGCTGCGCGTCGGCGTCCTGCCCACCCCGGCCGTGGCCCACCTCACCGGCGTCCTCGGCGCCGACCTCGGCGTGATGCTCTCCGCCAGCCACAACGCCATGCCCGACAACGGCATCAAGTTCTTCGCCCGCGGCGGCCACAAGCTCGCCGACGACCTCGAGGACAAGATCGAGGCCGTGTACGAGGAGCACCGCACCGGCGCCCCGTGGGAGCGCCCGACCGGTGCCGGCGTCGGCCGTGTGCGCGACTTCGGCGAGGGCTTCGAGACGTACGTCTCGCACCTCATGACCGTCCTCCCGAACCGCCTCGACGGCCTCAAGATCGTCCTCGACGAGGCCCACGGCGCCGCCTCCCGCGTCTCGCCCGAGGCCTTCTCCCGCGCCGGCGCGCAGGTCGTCACCATCGGTGCCGAGCCCGACGGCCTCAACATCAACGACGGCTGCGGCTCCACCCACCTGGACCTGCTCAAGGCCGCCGTCGTCGAGCACGGCGCCGACCTGGGCATCGCCCACGACGGCGACGCCGACCGCTGCCTCGCCGTGGACGCCTCCGGCAACGAGGTCGACGGCGACCAGATCCTCGCCGTGCTCGCCCTCGCCATGCGCGAGGCCGGCACCCTGCGCGGCGACACCGTCGTCGCGACCGTCATGTCCAACCTGGGCTTCAAGCTCGCCATGGAGGGCGCGGGCCTGAACCTCGTCCAGACCGCGGTCGGCGACCGCTACGTCCTGGAGTCCATGAAGGAGAACGGCTACGCCCTCGGCGGCGAGCAGTCGGGCCACGTCATCGTGCTCGACCACGCCACCACCGGCGACGGCACCCTCACCGGCCTGATGCTGGCCGCTCGCGTCGCCGCCACCGGCAAGTCGCTCGCGGACCTCGCCGGCGTCATGGAGCGGCTGCCGCAGATCCTCATCAACGTCAAGGACGTCGACAAGTCCCGGGTGAACACCTCCGGCGAGCTCGCCGCGGCCGTCACCGACGCCGAGCGCGAGCTCGGCTCCACCGGCCGCGTCCTGCTGCGCCCCTCCGGCACCGAGCCGCTGGTCCGCGTCATGGTCGAGGCCGCCGACATCGAGCAGGCCCGCGCGGTCGCGCAGCGCCTCGCGGATGTCGTGAAGTCCGCGCTGGGCTAGGCTTTCTGAGGCACCGTCATGCAGAAGTGAGGGCCCCCGCCGTGTGGCGGGGGCCCTCCTCCGTTCCTCAGGCCTTCGGCGCGCGGCGCCAGCGGCCGCGCTGGGTCCGCCACAGCATCTTCTGCCCGTACAGGGTGAGCGTCCCGGCCAGCATGATGCCGAAGAGGTTGAGCGTCAGCTGCGCGATCGAGCCCCACATCTGGCTCAGGTCGCCG
Organism: Streptomyces sp. NPDC002463; assembly: GCF_042889835.1. NCBI lineage: Bacteria > Bacillati > Actinomycetota > Actinomycetes > Kitasatosporales > Streptomycetaceae > Streptomyces > Streptomyces sp. NPDC002463. The sequence continues at coordinate 702,043 of NZ_JBIARL010000001.1, read as the reverse complement.
TAGCTGAGCGCCACCGCCGCGTTCGCGGCCGCCGGGACCGTCGTCACCGAGATCGCCACGCCCACCAGGGCCCCCGACTTGGACGAGGTCAGGGACAGGGTGCCCGCGATGCCCGCGAGCAGCGCCACGACGAAGGAGAACGGGTCCGGCTGCCAGATGAAGCTGGTGTTGGGGCGGTCCGCGTCCAGCTGCGCCTTGCTGAACAGGCCGAGCGCGTCCATCCCCAGGCTGAACACCGTCGTCGCGATCATCGCCGCCGTGAAGCCGGCGAACAGCGCCATCAGCGAGCGAGCCGCCAGCTTCGGATGGCGCTGCACGACCGCCGTGCAGACACCGGCCAGCGGGCCGAACTCCGGGCCGACCGCCATCGCGCCCACGATCAGGATCGCGTTGTCCAGGACGACACCGCAGGCCGCGATCATCGTCGCCAGGATCATGAACGCGCTGTACGTGATCGAGAGCGTCGACTCCTCGTGCGTCGCCCCCGCCAGCTGCTCCCAGATCACCGCGTCCGCCGGCTCGCCCGGGGCCTCCAGCTCGGCCGCGTCCGCCCGCGTCGACAGCGACAGGTCGATGCTCTCGACGGCGATCGAGCCGTCCTGGTCGATCCTCAGCTCCCGCAGCCCGTGCAGCAGTTCGTCGCCCGCCTCGCGGGCCACGTCGCACATCACCACGTCGCCCGAGGGGTCCCGGGCCGCGCCGGACAGCACCACCACATGGGCGGTGCCGACCGTCGACTCGATCAGCCGCACCGCAGCGGCGGTGCGGTCGGGCGGGACGATCAGCCTCAGATGCAGCATGGGGAGAGCGTACGGAGCTCAGAGCTTCCGGAGGCTCAGACGCTGCACCTTGTGGTCGGAGCCCTTGCGGACGACGAGGGTCGCCCGGCCGCGCGTCGGGGCCACGTTCTCCAGGAGGTTGACCTTGTTGATGGTCCGCCACATCGTGCGGGCGTAGTCGAAGGCCTCGTCCTCGGAGACCTGCGTCCAGCGCCGGAAGTACGAGGACGGGTCCTGGAACGCGGTGTCGCGCAGCTTCCGGAAGCGGTTCAGGTACCAGCGCTCGATGTCCTCCGGCCGGGCGTCCACGTACACCGAGAAGTCGAAGTAGTCGGCGAGACCGACGCGGGTGCGGCCGTCCTTGCCGGGCAGCGCCGGCTGGAGGACGTTGAGACCCTCCACGATGAGGATGTCCGGGCGGCGCACGACGAGCCGCTCGCCGGGCACCCGGTCGTAGATCAGGTGCGAGTAGACCGGCGCCGAGACCTCGTCCTTGCCCGCCTTGACGTCCGCGACGAAGCGGGTCAGGGCCCGGCGGTCGTACGACTCGGGGAAACCCTTGCGGGACATCAGACCGCGCGCCTTCAGCTCCTCCATCGGGTAGAGGAAGGCGTCCGTCGTCACCAGCTCCACCCGCGGATGCTCCGGCCAGCGGGCCAGGAGCGCCTGGAGCAGTCGCGAGACCGTCGACTTGCCGACGGCCACCGAACCGGCGACCCCTATGACGAACGGGGTCCCGCGCTGCTCGGCGCTCTCGCCGAGGAAGGTGTTCAGCGCGCCGCGCAGACCGCTGGTGGCCTGCACGTACAGGTTCAGCAGCCGGGACAGCGGGAGGTAGATGTCCCGCACCTCGTCGAGGTCGATGACGTCCCCGAGGCCGCGGAGCCGCTCGACCTCGTCGGCGGTCAGCGGGAGCGGCGTCTTGTCGCGCAGGGCGCTCCACTCGGCGCGGGTGAGGTCGACGTACGGGGTCGCCTCGGACGGCCGGCGGTGCCCCGTCCCGTTGCGGGGGCTCCCCTGTCCGGCGCCCTCTCCGGTCCCGGCGCCGTTGCGGGGGCCGTCTCCGTCGGAGCTTCGTGGCGGCGAAGTGATCACCCCGCCATTGTCGGGGGTCGGAGACGTCCGTGGGTCGTGGGGTCGGTCACGTGACGAAAGGCGTCATCCGGCGGGATGGCCCCCGGCGGAGTCGTCGACGCGCGCCCGGCGTCGACTCCGGCCGGTGGGAGGGGTTCCGGCGTAGCCTGCCGTCATGTGCGGAATCGTGGGATACGTCGGCGGGCAGTCGGCGCTTGATGTGGTCGTCGCGGGGCTGAAGCGGCTGGAGTACCGGGGGTACGACTCCGCAGGCGTCGCCGTGCTCGCGGACGGCGGGCTCGCCGCCGCCAAGAAGGCGGGCAAGCTCGTTAACCTGGAGAAGGAGCTCGTCGACCGGCCGCTGCCCGGCGGCTCCGTCGGCATCGGGCACACCCGCTGGGCCACCCACGGCGGCCCCACCGACGCCAACGCGCACCCGCACCTCGACAACGCCGGGCGCGTCGCCGTCGTCCACAACGGCATCATCGAGAACTTCGCCGCCCTCCGGGAGGAACTCGCCGAGCGCGGCCACACGCTGCTCTCCGAGACCGACACCGAGACCGTCGCCCACCTCCTCGCCGAGGAGTTCTCGTCCGTGGGTGATCTGGCCGAGGCCATGCGGCTCGTCTGCCGCCGCCTCGACGGCGCCTTCACCCTCGTCGCGGTCCACGCCGACCAGCCCGACGTCGTCGTCGGCGCCCGCCGGAACTCGCCGCTCGTCGTCGGCGTGGGGGAGGGCGAGAACTTCCTCGCCTCCGACGTGTCCGCCTTCATCGCCCACACCCGGTCCGCCATCGAGCTCGGTCAGGACCAGGTCGTCGAGCTGACCAGGGACGGCGTCACCGTCACCGACTTCGACGGCGTGCCCGCCGACGTCCGCGCCTACCACGTCGACTGGGACGCCTCCGCCGCCGAGAAGGGCGGCTACGACTACTTCATGCTCAAGGAGATCGCCGAGCAGCCCAAGGCCGTCGCCGACACCCTCCTCGGGCGGATCGACGGCGCCGGCCGGCTCACCCTCGACGAGGTGCGCATCCCCGACGCCGTGCTCCGCGAGGCCGACAAGGTCGTCATCGTCGCCTGCGGCACCGCGTTCCACGCCGGGCTCATCGCCAAGTACGCCATCGAGCACTGGACCCGGATCCCCTGCGAGGTCGAGCTCGCCAGCGAGTTCCGCTACCGCGACCCGATCCTCGGCCGGCGCACCCTGGTCATCGCGATCTCCCAGTCCGGCGAGACCATGGACACGCTGATGGCGCTCCGGCACGCGCGGGAGCAGGGTGCGAAGGTCCTCGCCGTCTGCAACACCAACGGCTCGACGATCCCGCGCGAGTCGGACGCGGTGCTCTACACGCACGCGGGGCCCGAGGTCGCCGTCGCCTCGACGAAGGCCTTCCTGACCCAGCTCGTCGCCTGCTACCTGCTCGCCCTCTACCTCGGGCAGGTGCGCGGCACCAAGTGGGGCGACGAGATCCACGCCGTCGTCCGCGACCTCGCCCGGATCGGCGACGACGTCGAGCGCGTCCTGGAGACCATGGAGCCCGTAAGGGCGCTCGCCCGGTCCCTCGCCGACAAGGACACGGTCCTCTTCCTCGGCCGTCACGTCGGCTACCCGGTGGCCCTGGAGGGCGCCCTGAAGCTCAAGGAGCTCGCGTACATGCACGCGGAGGGCTTCGCGGCGGGCGAGCTCAAGCACGGGCCGATCGCGCTCATCGAGGAGGACCTGCCGGTGGTGGTGGTCGTGCCCTCGCCGCGGGGTCGTTCCGTCCTCCACGACAAGATCGTCTCCAACATCCAGGAGATCCGGGCCCGTGGGGCGCGGACCATCGTCATCGCCGAGGAGGGCGACGACGCCGTCGTCCCGTACGCCGACCACCTCGTCCGCATCCCCGCCACGCCTACGCTGCTCCAGCCGCTGGTCGCCACCGTGCCGCTCCAGGTCTTCGCCTGCGAGCTCGCCACCGCGCGGGGCAACGAGGTCGACCAGCCGCGCAACCTGGCCAAATCCGTGACCGTGGAGTGAGTGGGAAATGATCATTGGGGTGGGGATCGACGTGGCGGAGATCGACCGCTTCGCCGCGTCCATCGAGCGGACACCGGGGCTGCTGCAGCGCCTCTTCGTCGAGCGGGAGATCCTCCTCCCGAGCGGCGAACGGCGCGGGCCCGCGTCCCTCGCCGTCCGCTTCGCCGCGAAGGAGGCCCTCGCGAAGGCCCTCGGAGCGCCGGGCGGCCTCCACTGGACCGACGCGGAGGTGTACGTCGAGGGCAGCGGCCAGCCACGGCTCCGCGTCCGCGGGACGGTGGCGGCCCGAGCGGCGGAACTGGGCGTCCGCCACTGGCACGTCTCCCTGAGCCACGACGCGGGGGTGGCGTCGGCGGTGGTGATCGCGGAGGGCTGAGCGCCGGGGCCTCGCCGTCCGTTGCGGGCCTGCGTCGCGCCGTTGTGCCCACCCGTTCCCCTGGGGCGGAACGGGTGGGCACAACGGACCCGCGCCCTGCCGGCGCCAGAGGCTTCCGAGCCTGGACCCGCACCGCGAGTGACGGCGCCCTGGTGGTGCGGGTCAAGGCGCGGAACGCGGAGGCGCCGCCGGGTTGGCGGCGGCAGACTGCTCGCATGCGTACCGCTTATCGCGTGGAGACCGTTCGCGCCGCCGAGGCTCAGCTCATGGCCCGCCTTCCGGACGGTGCGCTCATGCAGCGCGCCGCCGCCGGACTCGCCGCCGCCTGTTGTTCGCTGCTCGGGAAGGGACGGGTGTACGGCGCCCGGGTCGTCCTCCTCGTCGGCAGCGGTGACAACGGCGGCGACGCCCTGTACGCCGGCGCCCGGCTCGCCCGGCGCGGGGCGGGGGTGTCCGCCGTGCTGCTGGGAGAGCGCGCGCACGAGGGCGGGCTCGCCGCGCTGCGCGCCGTCGGCGGGCGCGTCGTCGACGATCCGTACGACGTGCTCGCCGGCGCCGACCTCGTCCTCGACGGCATCACCGGCATCGGTGGCCGCGGCGGCCTGCGCCCCGACGCCGTGCCCGTCGCCCGCGCCGCGCGCGGCTCCGACGCCGTCGTCGTCGCCGTCGACCTGCCGAGCGGCGTCGACGCCGACACCGGCGAGGTCCACGGCGAGGCGCTGCGGGCCGACGCGACGATCACCTTCGGGGCGTACAAGCCGGGCCTGCTCGTCGACCCGGCACGGGAGTACGCGGGCGCCCTCCGGCTCGTCGACATCGGCCTCGGCGACGTCCTTCCCGGCGTGCCGGACCTGGAGGCCCTCCAGCACGAGGACCTGGCGTGGCTGCTGCCCGTGCCGGGCGCCGAGAGCGACAAGTACCGGCGGGGTGTCGTCGGGGTTCTCGCCGGATCGGCACGTTATCCGGGTGCCGCCGTGCTCGCCGTCGCCGGCGCGCTGCGCGGCGGGGCGGGGGCCGTGCGGTACGTGGGCCACGCCGGCGACAGGGTGATCGCCGCGCACCCCGAGACCCTGGTGCACCCCGGGCCCCCCGACAAGGCCGGCCGCGTCCAGTCCTGGGTCGTCGGGCCCGGCCTCGGGGAGGGCCCGGGCACCGCGGTCGCCGTCGCGGAGGTCCTCGCCTCGGACGTTCCCGTACTCGTCGACGCGGACGGCCTGCGGGGGCTCTCGCCGGACGCCGTGCGGTCCCGTACGGCGCCGACCCTGCTCACCCCGCACGCCGGCGAGGCGGCGGCGCTGCTCGGCGTCGCGCGGGAGGAGGTCGAGGCCGGGCGCCTGGCGGCGGTGCGCGAACTGGCGGGCCGTTTCGGGGCGACGGTCCTCCTGAAGGGCTCGACGACGGTGGTGTGCGGGGCGGGCGGGGAGGGTCCCGTACGGGTGAACCCGACGGGGACGTCGTGGCTGGCGACGGCGGGGAGCGGCGACGTCCTGTCGGGGCTCGCGGGGTCGCTCCTCGCGGCGGGGCTTCGGGCCTTCGACGCGGCCTCCTGTGCGGCGTACCTGCACGGGCTTGCCGCGCGACGGGCGTCGGAAGGGGGCGCGCCGGTGACGGCGACGGAGGTCGCGGACGCCCTGAAGGGGGCGTGGCTGGACGTGACGGGCGCGCCGTAGGGAGTTCGCCCCCCACTCGGGCGAACACCGTTGACCCAGCCGTGGGTTCCCGCGCGCCTGCGGTGCGCGGGGCGGATTGGGTGGGCGGGGTGACCAGTTGGAGAAGCCGTACCGCACCCGTGTTGTTCGCTCTCGCCGCCTCCCTCGCGCTGGGGCCCGTCGCCCTCGCCGCCCCGCCCGCCGGTGGCCTCCTCGCCGCGGATCCCGATCCGCTCGTGCCCGGCGTCGTCGGGGGCGGGCGGGCCGAGTATCCGATGGATACGCCCGATCAGGTGCTGCCGCCCCTGCAGACGGAGGGGGACGCGGCCGTGCCCGAGCCCGAGGAGCAGGTCGACGAGCTCGTCGAGTTCCTGCCGCGCAGCGCCGTCGGCGGGGCCGCCTGCACCGCGAAGACGGGGACCTATCAGCGGCAGGTCGAGCGACTGCTCCGGCTTCCCGTGGACGGGAAGCAGTCCGCCGCCGACTGCCGGGCGATCCGCGCCTTCCAGGTGAAGGAGAAGATCAAGCCGGCCGTCGGCTTCGCCGGGCCCGTCACCTGGGCCCGCGCCGAGCTGCTCGCCGCCCGGAAGAACCTCGACCCGGGCCGGCGCTGCCCCGTGAAGTCGTACGCGGTCGCCTGCGTCGACCTCGACCGTCAGCTCATGTGGGTGCAAAAGGGGAAGAAGGTGACATACGCGGTGGTCAACGTGCGGACCGGGCGGCCCGGTTACGCCACCCGCACCGGCTGGCACACCGTCTACCGGCGTCACAAGGACCACTGGTCGTCCATCTACGACACCCCCATGCCGTACGCCCAGTTCTTCAGCGGCGGCCAGGCCTTCCACGCCGTATACGGACAGCTCGCCACGCCCGGCGGCAGCCGTGGCTGCGTCAATCTCAGCTACGCGAACGCGGGGAAACTCTGGGGCGTCCTCCGCAAGGGTGACCGGGTCTACATCTGGGGAAAGCGGCCCGGGCACTGACACCTGAGAGACTGGGCGCGATGACTGAGACACCTCCGCCCCCCAGGGCCCGCGCCGAGATCGACCTCGGCGCGCTGCGTGCGAACGTCCGCACGCTGCGCGCCCGCGTCGCCCCCCACGTCCGGATCATGGCCGTGGTCAAGGCCGACGCGTACGGACACGGCGCCCTGCGCTGCGCCCGCGCCGCCCTGGAAGCGGGCGCGGACTGGCTCGGGACGGCCACCCCGCACGAGGCGCTCGCGCTGCGCGCCGCCGGGATCACGGACGTGCCGGTCATGTGCTGGCTCTGGACGCCGGGCGATCCCTGGGACCAGGGCATCGAGGCCGGGCTCGACATGTCCGTGAGCGGGATGTGGGCCCTGGAGGAGGTCGTCCGGGCCGCCAAGGCGGTCGGGAAGACCGCCCGTATTCAGCTCAAGGCCGACACCGGGCTCGGACGCAACGGCTGCCAGCCCGCCGACTGGCCCGAGCTCGTCGAGGCCGCGCTCAAGGCGGAGGTCGACGGGCTCGTCAAGGTGACCGGCCTCTGGTCCCACTTCGCCTGCGCGGACGAGCCGCACCACCCGTCCATCGCCGCCCAGCTCGACGTCTTCCGCCAGATGCTCGACCACGCCGAGCGGGCGGGGGTGCGTCCCGAGGTCCGGCACATCGCGAACTCGCCGGCCACCCTCACCCTGCCCGAGGCCCACTTCGACCTGGTCCGGCCCGGCATCGCGATGTACGGCGTCTCGCCGAGCCCCGAGCTCGGCACCTCCGCCGAGCTCGGCCTGCGGCCCGTCATGTCGCTCAAGGCGAGCGTCGCGCTGGTGAAGCAGGTGCCCGCCGGGCACGGGGTGAGTTACGGGCACCACTACGTGACCGGCGAGGCGACCACCCTCGGGCTCGTCCCGCTCGGGTACGCCGACGGGGTTCCCCGGCACGCCTCCGGGCGCGGGCCCGTCCTCGTCGACGGCCGCGTCCGCACGGTCGCGGGGCGCGTCGCCATGGACCAGTTCGTGGTCGACCTCGGCGGGGACACCCCCGAGCCCGGCACCGAGGCGGTGCTCTTCGGCCCCGGCGACGGGGGCGAGCCGACCGCCGAGGACTGGGCGGTGGCCGCCGACACCATCGCGTACGAGATCGTCACCCGGATCGGCGCGCGCGTCCCGCGCGTCTACCTGGGGGAGTAGCCCGCCATGGCGGAGTCGAGCGGCAGCAGCTGGCGGAGGGCCGGGTTCGCCGGTGCCGCGATAGGCGTCCTCGCCGCCGGAGCGGCCGCGGGGGTCGCCGTCGAGCGGCTCACGGTCGGCCGTTCCGTACGGCAGAAGGCGCGGCTCGCCCTGGACGCCGCCGGGCCGTACGGCGGGCTGCGGGGCACGCCCGGCCGGGCCCTCGCCGACGACGGGACCGTCCTGTACTACGAGGTGGACGAGGTCGAGCCGGACACCTCCTCGCCCGGCCGCCGCCGGCGGCTCTTCGGGCGGAAGGCACCCGCCCCCGTCACCGTCGTCTTCAGCCACGGCTACTGCCTCAACCAGGACTCCTGGCACTTCCAGCGGGCCGCCCTGCGCGGGCTCGTCCGCACCGTCCACTGGGACCAGCGCAGCCACGGCCGCTCCGGGCACGGGAACTCCCAGGCCGGGCCCGACGGGGTGCCCGTCTCCATCGACCTCCTCGGCCGCGACCTGAAGGCCGTCCTCGACGCGGCCGCGCCCGAGGGGCCGCTCGTGCTCGTCGGTCACTCCATGGGCGGCATGACGGTGATGGCGCTCGCCGAGCAGTACCCGGAGCTGATCCGCGACCGGGTCGCCGGCGTCGCCCTCGTCGGCACCTCGGCGGGCAAGCTGGACGAGGTGTCGTACGGGCTGCCGCTCGCCGGCGTCAACGCCGTCCGGCGGGTCCTGCCGGGCGTCCTGCGGGCCCTCGGCTCCCAGGCCGAGCTGGTCGAGCGCGGGCGCCGGGCGACCGCCGACCTGTTCGCCGGGCTGATCAAGAAGTACTCGTTCGCCTCGAAGGACGTCGACCCGGCCGTCGCCCGCTTCGCCGAGCGGATGATCGAGTCGACCCCGATCGACGTCGTCGCCGCCTTCTACCCGGCCTTCGCCGAGCACGACAAGGCCGCCGCCCTCGCCGCCTTCGGCGAGCTGCCGGTGCTCGCGCTCGCCGGCGACAACGACCTGGTCACCCCCAGCTCGCACACCGAGGCCATCGCCGCCCTCCTGCCGGACGCGGAGCTGGTCATCGTCCCGGACGCGGGCCATCTGGTGATGCTGGAGCACCCGGAGGCGGTCACCGACCGCCTGGCCGACCTGCTCGTGCGGGCCGGTGCCGTCCCGGCGGGGGAGTCGTTCCGTACGAGCTAAGTTGGCACGTATGGAAGCAGCTCATCCGCCCGTCTCCGGCGCCACCCTCTCCGTCGACTCCCCGCAGCAGATGCAGGAGCTCGGCCGCCGGCTCGCGAAGGTCCTCCGCCCCGGCGACCTCGTCATGCTCACCGGCGAGCTCGGCGCCGGGAAGACCACCCTGACCCGCGGCCTCGGCGAGGGCCTCGGGGTGCGGGGGGCCGTCACCTCCCCGACCTTCGTCATCGCCCGCGTCCACCCGTCCCTGGTCGGCGGCCCGGCCCTCGTCCACGTCGACGCGTACCGCCTCGGCGGCGGGCTCGACGAGATGGAGGACCTCGACCTGGACGTCTCGCTGCCCGAGTCCGTGGTCGTCGTCGAATGGGGCGACGGCAAGGTCGAGGAGCTGACCGACGACCGCCTGCACCTCCTCATCCACCGGGTGACCGGAGACACCGACGACGACCGGCGCACGGTCGTGCTGCGCGGGATCGGCGCGCGCTGGGCCGGCGAGGAGCTCACGCTGATCTGACCGCACACGTGGCGGCGCGCACGTATCCGAACGCACGTAGATTCCGACAACGTGTCGGGAAGGTGTTGCGTGGGTCCCGCGAGCCGTGGTGACATGGATGCACGAGCTGGTTAGGTGTACCTAACCTACGGGAGGCATGCATGGCGACGCCCGAACGCGCGGAACCCGGCCGGGACCACGTCTCGATGAGTGAGCTGCTCGCGTCCTGCGCGGCCGCTCGCGCGCTGTCGACCCCGCCGCCGGCCGAACCCGAAGAGGAAGAGGCCGTACGGGACGAGGCGGCGTAGCCGAGGCTCAGGAGACGACGACGACCTTCGCGCCGATCACCGCGAACGTCCACATCGCGTCGCCGTCGGCCCGCTTCATCCGGATGCCGCCGGTCTTCCTCGCCGGGTCCGGGGACGGCGTCGAGCCGTCGACCGCCGCGCTGAAGCCGATCGCCACGTCCTGCGCCGTCGCGAAGCGGACGACGTGCTCGATCCGCACGCCGTCCGAGCCGCGCACCGAGCCCGAGCGCGAGCCCACCGTGTACGCGCCGGGCAGCGGGTCGACCGTGCTCGGCCACACCTCGAACGTCCGGGTCGCCTTGCCCCGGGCGTCCACGAGCCACACCCGGCGGTCGGACAGCGCGTACACCACGCGCTCGCCCGTGCCCGAGCCCGCCGGGACCGCGAGGGGGTCCTTCGCCGGCTGCTTCGGGCCGCCGCTCGGCGAGACCGAGGGGGTGGTCCTGCCCGACGCCGGCGGCTTCACCGACAGGTCGGCCGGGGCGTTCGCCGAGGCCTGGTAGGCGAGGAAGCAGACCGCGGCGACGGCCGCCGCCGTGAGCCCGGCCACGAATCCCGAGCTGCTCCGTGCCACCGTGCCCACCTTTCGTACGAACGTATCGAAGGGTGACGGTAGCAGCCGCCGGACCGAGGTTCGGGGCAGCGTGCCCGGGAGCCGTAGGCTGTTCGCGTGCTGTTGCTCGCCATGGATACCGCCACCCCCGCCGTCACCGTCGCCCTCCACGACGGCGAGGCCGTCGTCGCCTCGTCGGGCCAGGTCGACGCCCGCCGCCACGGGGAGCTGTTGCTGCCCGCCGTCGACCGGGTCCTCCAGGAGGCCGGGCTGAAACTCGACGCGGTCACCGGGATCGTCGTCGGCGTCGGCCCCGGCCCGTACACCGGGCTCCGGGTCGGCCTCGTCACGGCGGCGGCCTTCTCCTCCGCGCTCGGCGTGCCCGTGCACGGCCTGTGCACCCTCGACGGCCTCGCGTACGCCTCCGGGATCGACGAGCCCTTCGCCGTCGCCACGGACGCGCGCCGCAAGGAGGTCTACTGGGCGCGGTACGAGGACTCCCGTACGCGGGTGACCGAGGCGTCCGTCGACCGGCCCGCCGACATCGCCGAGTCCCTCGCCGGGCTTCCGGTGGTCGGCGCGGGCGCGCTCCTCTACCCGGACGCCTTCCCGGACGCCCGCGAGCCCGAGCACCAGTCGGCCGCCGCGCTCGCCGCCCTCGCGGCGGAGAGGCTGGCCGCGGGCGAGGGCGGCTTCCTCGATCCGCTGCCGATGTACCTGCGCCGGCCCGACGCGCAGGTGCCGAAGAACTACAAGGTGGTCACCCCCAAGTGACGGCCGTGCTCCGTGAGATGCGCTGGTGGGACATCGAGCCCGTGCTCGCGCTCGAAGCCGAGCTGTTCCCCGAGGACGCCTGGTCGGAGGGGATGTTCTGGTCGGAGCTCGCGCACGCCAGGGGCCCCGCGGCCACCCGCCACTACGTCGTCGCGGAGGACCCCGCCGGCGGCCGGCTCGTCGGCTACGCCGGGCTCGCCGCCGCCGGCGGCCTCGGCGACGTCCAGACCATCGCCGTAGCCCGCGACCAGTGGGGCACGGGCCTCGGCGCCCGGCTCCTCACCGACCTCCTCCAGGCCGCGACCGCCTTCGAGTGCGAAGAGGTCCTCCTCGAAGTACGCGTGGACAACACCCGGGCCCAGAAGCTCTACGAGCGCTTCGGCTTCGAGCCCATCGGCTTCCGCCGCGGCTACTACCAGCCCGGCAACGTGGACGCGCTCGTGATGCGACACACCGTTCAAGGAACAGAGACTGATTCAGATGGCTGCTGACGAACCGCTCGTACTCGGCATCGAGACCTCCTGCGACGAGACCGGCGTCGGCATCGTCCACGGGACCACGCTCCTCGCCGACGCCGTCGCCTCCAGCGTCGACACCCACGCCCGCTTCGGCGGCGTCGTGCCCGAGATCGCCTCCCGCGCCCACCTGGAGGCCATGGTCCCGACGATCGAGCGCGCCCTGAAGACGGCCGGGATCTCCGCGAAGGACCTCGACGGCATCGCCGTCACCGCGGGCCCCGGCCTCGCGGGCGCCCTGCTCGTCGGCGTCTCCGCCGCCAAGGCGTACGCCTACGCCCTCGGCAAGCCGCTCTACGGCGTCAACCACCTCGCCTCGCACATCTGCGTCGACCAGCTGGAGCACGGCAAGCTGCCCGAGCCGACGATGGCCCTGCTCGTCTCCGGCGGGCACTCCTCGCTGCTGCTCTCCGCCGACATCACCTCCGACGTGCGGCCGATGGGCGCCACCATCGACGACGCGGCCGGCGAGGCCTTCGACAAGATCGCCCGCGTGCTCGACCTGGGCTTCCCCGGCGGACCGGTCATCGACCGGCTCGCCAAGGAGGGCGACCCGGCGGCGATCGCCTTCCCGCGCGGCCTCAGCGGCTCCCGGGACCCCGCGTACGACTTCTCCTTCTCCGGCCTCAAGACGGCCGTGGCCCGCTGGATCGAGGCCAAGCGGGCGGCCGGCGAGGACGTGCCCGTACGGGACGTCGCCGCGTCCTTCCAGGAGGCGGTCGTCGACGTGCTCACCCGCAAGGCCGTCCGGGCCTGCAAGGACGAGGGCGTCGACCACCTGATGATCGGCGGCGGCGTCGCCGCCAACTCGCGGCTCCGGGCCCTCGCCCAGGAGCGCTGCGAGCGCGCCGGGATCCGGCTGCGGGTGCCCCGGCCGGGCCTGTGCACGGACAACGGCGCGATGGTCGCGGCCCTCGGCTCCGAGATGGTCGCCCGCAACCGGCCGGCCTCCGACCTGGAGCTGTCGGCGGACTCGTCGCTGCCGGTGACGGACCCCCACGTGCCCGGTGCGTCGCACGACCACGGCCACGACCACGTGCACGAGGTCAGCAAGGAGAACCTGTACTCGTGAGGCTCACGCTCATGTGGGAGGCCAGGGCCGCCCGGGGCCGGGGCGCCGAGCTCCTGGAGTGGGCGCGGGCGCGGGTCCTCGCCCGTGAGCCGGTCCGCCGGGAGGTCTTCCGGGCCCCGCAGGACCGGGTCCTCGTCCTCACCTGGTGGGAGGCGGACGCGTTCGACGCCGAGCTGCCCGAGCTGCCGGAGCCGGACGCGGAGCTGATCACCCGTCCGGTCCACCGCTGGCGCTTCGAATCGGTCGAATAAGCGATATCGGCTCGAAAATAGAGCAACCTTTCGACCGCTTCGGGCATCCCACAGCGCGTGAAGAAGACGATCGCGCTGTGGGCGACCCTGACCGCCGTCGCCCTCCTGGTGACCGGCTGCACGGCGGAGGAGCCGTCCGCCGCGGCCGCACCCCTCCCGGAGCGGACGAGCGCACCAGCAGCCACGCCCTCCGCCGAGGACAAGGCCCCCGGAGCCGCCGCTGCCGCCGCGTACCGGAAGTGGGGTCTGAAGCCCTTCGCCGCCCCGCCCGCACCGCCCGCCGTCAAGCCGGTGGTCCGCGCGGCCGGCGGGCCGGTGCCCGTCATCAGCGAGATCCCCACCCGCGAGAAGATCGTCTTCATCACGATCGACGACGGGGCCGAGAAGGACCCCGGGTTCGTGCGGATGATGAAGGACCTCAAGGTCCCGTTCACGATGTTCCTCACGGACTCGGCCATCCGCACCGACTACCCGTACTTCGCGCCGCTCATGGCCCAGGGCAACGGCCTCGCCAACCACACCCTCACCCACCCCAACCTGCGCACCCTCTCCCCGGAGGCCCAGCGCCGCGAGATATGCGGCCAGCAGACGAAGCTGAAGCAGCGGTACGGCACCACCCCGCGGCTCTTCCGCCCGCCGTACGGCAACTGGAACGAGGCCACGCGCGCGGCGGCGGGGGAGTGCGGGCTCGACGCGATCGTGCTGTGGCGCGAGTCCATGCAGATCAAGAACATGCAGTACCAGCGCGGCGACCGGAAGCTGCACCCCGGCGACATCATCCTGGCCCACTTCCGCGGCCCGTCCGAGCTCAAGGGCCGGACGATGACCGAGATGACGGCGACGATGCTGCGGAAGATCCAGGAGCAGGGCTTCACGGTCGCGCGCCTGGAGGACTACGTCTGAGAAATTCTCCGGGCGCGGTGTCGATGCGGACGGATCCCGTTCGACGTATGTGTGGACGGCGGGGAACGGCCCCGCCCACCGCACCACCGAGGAGTCGTCATGCCCCGCTACCTGTCCCTCGTGCGCATCGAGGAGAACACCATCGACATGGAGAGCGCCGACCCCGGCTTCGAGCAGCGCATGGGCGCCCTCTTCGAGGAGATCACCAAGGCCGGCGCCATGGTGGACACGGCCGGGCTCAAGCCGACCGCAGAGGCCACCCGGATCACCTGGTCGGACGGGAAGCTGTCGTTCACCGACGGCCCGTTCACCGAGACCAAGGAGGTCGTCGGCGGCTACGCGATGCTCCAGTGCAAGGACATGGCCGAGGCCGTCGAGTGGGGGAAGCGGTTCCTGGCCGTCCACCCGCCGCACTGGAAGGTCGGCCTGGAGGTCCGCGAGGTCGAGGAGATGCCGGAAGGCTGACCCGCGCTGTGCTGTCATGTGAGACGTGACGGTGGTGGAGAGCACGCTGGAGACGGTCTTCCGGATGGAGTCGGCGCGGATCATCGCCACCGTGGCGCGGATCGTCCGTGACGTCGGCATCGCCGAGGAGCTCGCCCAGGACGCGCTCGTCTCCGCCCTGGAGCAGTGGCCGCGGTCAGGAGTCCCGGACAGCCCGGGGGCCTGGCTGACGGCCGCCGCCAAGCACCGCGCCGTCGACCTCGTGCGGCGCCGCGAGACGTACGCGCGGAAGCTCGCCGAGGTGGGCCGGACGCTCTCGGAGGAGTCGTACGACCCCGAGCCGTCGGGACCGGGCGACATCGACGACGACGTGCTCCGGCTCGTCTTCACCACCTGCCACCCGGTGCTCTCCGCCGACGCGCGCGCGGCGCTCACGCTGCGGCTCGTCGGCGGGCTCCGGACGGACGAGATCGCCCGTGCCTTCCTCGTCCCGGAGGCGACGGTCGCGGCCCGGATCACCCGCGCCAAGCGGACGCTCGCGAAGGAGGGCGTGGAGTTCGAGGTGCCGTACGGGGAGGAGCGGGCGGCCCGGCTCGGCTCCGTCCTGGAGGTCGTCTACCTGATCTTCAACGAGGGGTACGCGGCGACCGCGGGCGACGACCTGCTGCGGCCCGGCCTGTGCGAGGACGCGCTGCGGCTCGCCCGGGGCCTGGCCGCCCTGATGCCCGCCGAGAGCGAGGCGCACGGCCTGTCCGCCCTCCTCGAACTCCAGGCCTCCCGCATCCCCGCCCGCACCGGCCCCGACGGGCGGCCGGTGCTCCTCGCCGACCAGAACCGCAGCCGCTGGAACCGGCTGTTGACGCGCCGCGGATACGCGGCCCTCGCCCGCGCCGGGGACGGCCGCGCCTACGGGCCGTACGCCCTCCAGGCCGCGATCGCCGCCTGCCACGCGCGGGCCGCCTCGTACGAGGAGACGGACTGGGCGACCATCGCCGCGCTCTACGACCGGCTCGGCACCCTCACCCCCTCCCCGGTCGTCGAGTTGAACCGCGCGGTCGCCGTGTCGATGACCGAGGGCCCCGCCGCGGCCCTCGCCCTCGTCGACGCGCTCGCCGCCGAACCGGCCCTGGCCCGCTACCACTTGCTCCCGAGCGTCCGCGGCGACCTCCTGGCCCGCCTCGGCCGTACGGAGGAGGCCCGTGCGGAGTTCGAGCGCGCGGCCGCGCTCACGAGGAACGAGAGCGAACGGGAACTGCTGTTGGGGCGCGCGGGCGAGGTGACGGGTGCCCGCGCCGAGGAGTCCCGGCGCGGCGCGCCTTAGGGTGCTGGACATGTCCCCGCGTACCCCGTTCCCTCCGCCGCCCCCGCCCGCCGAACTCCGGAGCTGGCCCGACCGGGAGGCGCTGCTCGCCGACCGGGCGCTGGCGCTCGACGAACTCGGCAGACGGCTGCTCGGCGTCGGGCGGCTCACGCTGTTCCTGGTCTGGTTCCTCCTGCTCCAACTGGGCTGGGGACTCATCGGCGTGCTGCTCATCGCGCTCGGCGCGCCGTTCCCCGACCCGATGACGATGGCGGTCGGGGTCGTCGTGGCGGCCCTCGGCATCGGGGTCTTCGTCCCGGCCGTGTGGCTGACCGTCCGCAGCCTGCGGCGCGACCGGACCGTCCGTGAGCGCCTCGCCCAGTGGGCGGCCCTCGACCGGCACCGTCCGACGGACGCCCGGGTGAGCGCCCCCGTCCTCAGCGTCGTCTGGCTGCTGCTGTCGTTCGCGATGTGCGGGGTCGGCCTCTGGCTGGGCTTCGCGGTCCCGGCGGGCGTCAGCCGTGACGACGGCTACGGCCTGGTCGCGTACGGCATGGGCGTCGCCCTGATCCTCTGGATCACGGGTCTGACCGGCGTGGCGAAGGCCGTCGGCCACTACCGCTTCGCGGTGCGGCTCAACGGCCCCCGCCGGCCGGCCGCCCGATCAGCATCGTCGGGGCACCCGCGACCCGAGTGAGCAGTACCGTCGCCGAGTTGGGGCCCTTCGGCTTCACCTTGCGGCGGATCTCCTCGGGTTCGACCGCCGAGCCGCGCTTCTTCACGGTGAGGGTGCCGACCTCGCGCTCCCGCAGCAGGGCCTTCAACTTCTTCAGGTTGAAGGGGAGTTCGTCGGTGATCTCGTACGCGGCGGCGTACGGGGTCTCCCTCAGCTCGTCCGCCGTCACGTACGCGATCGTCTCGTCGATCAGGCCGCCGTCCAGCTCCTCCGCGACCTCGGCGACGAGGTGCGCGCGGATCACGGCACCGTCCGGCTCGTACAGATAGCGGCCGACCGCACGGACCTCCGGATCGGGCAGCCCCCGGCCGGTGAGCCCGGCGCCGGAGGGCAGCAGGGTGGCCCGGCGGGCGCCCGGCTCCGTGCCGAACCACAGCACGGCCTCCTTCACGTCCCCGCCGTCCGAGATCCACTCCGCCTCGGCCTCCTCCGGCACCGCCTCGTGCGGGATGCCCGGCGCCACCTTCAGGGCGGCGTGCGGGGCGCGGCGGGCCGCTTCGATCGCCCAGGACAGCGGCGGGGAGTACGCCTCGGGGTCGAAGATCCTGCCCCGGCCGCCGCGCCGCGCCGGGTCGACGAAGACGGCGTCGTACGGGCTCGTGTCGATCTCGGTGACGTCCGCGCACCGGACCTCGATCAGCTCCGCGAGCCCGAGCGCGGCCGCGTTGGCCCGTACGGCCTCGGCGGTCAGCGGGTCCCGGTCGACGGCGAGGACGGAGATCCCGGCGCGGGCCAGGGCGATCGCGTCGCCGCCGATCCCGGAGCAGAGGTCCGCGACGCCTCGGACGCCGAGCGCCTTCATCCGGGCCGCCCGGTACGCGCCCACCGAGGCGCGGGTGGACTGCTCGACGCCGTTGGGCGTGAAGTACATCCGGTACGCGTCCTCCGCGCCGAACTTCGCCACCGCCCGCTGCCGCAGCCGTGCCTGGCCGAGGGCCGCGGTGACGAGCTCGGCGGGGTGGTCGCGGCGCAGCCGGGAGGCGACCGCGAGCTCCTGCGCGGGGTCGTAGTCGCGCAGGGCGGCGAGGAGCGTCTGCCCCTCGGGGGCGAGCAGGGCGGCGAAGGAGGCGAGGTCGGTCACCCGTCCCATTCTGGGGCCTGGGAGTGCCCGGCCCGACCGACGGGACACCCCCGCGGGGCTTGTGGGCCGGCCGGGGGACGGTGGGGGCCGTACGGCGGTGTCGCGGCCCGGAAGGGGCTCTCGCGCTGACAGGATGCGGCGCCATGCAGCTCGTACGACAAAAGGACCAGATGATGGCAAAAGGTGTGCACCGCTCCCGCCGGACGCTCGGGGCGGCGCTCGCCGTGGCCGCCCTCGCCTCCGCCGCCACGGCCTGCTCCGGCAGCGCCGCACCCGAGCGCGGCGCGCCCGCCCCCGCCGCCGCCGAGAAGCAGGCCCCCGCCGCCGGCGCCCTCGGCGCGTACGTCGAGAAGGTCCGCGCGCAGCGGGCCGCCCGCGTGCTCGCCGCCAAGAAATGGGGCCTCGCCAAACCCCCGCTCGAAGCGCCCGCCCCGCCCGCCGTCAAGCCGAAGATCACCACCCGCAAGGGCTTCGAGACCGACGGCGAGGGCCTGCCGCCCGTCTTCACCACCGTGCCCACCAAGCAGAAGGTCGTCTTCCTGACGATCGACGACGGCGCGGAGAAGGACCCCCAGCTGCTGAAGATGATGAAGGAGCTGCGGATCCCCTACAGCGCCTTCCTCAGCGACTACGTCGTCAACGACGACTACGGTTACTTCGCGAAGATGCAGAAGTCCGAGGAGTCGGGCGTCGCCCTCAACAACCACACCCTCCACCACCGCTACCTGCCCGCACTCTCGTACAGCGAGCAGAAGCGCGAGATCTGCGGCATGCAGGACGTCATCGGGAAGCAGTTCGGCAAGCGGCCCACGCTCTTCCGCCCGCCGTACGGCAACTACAACGAGGACACCCTGACCGCCGCGAAGTCCTGCGGCATCAAGGCCGTCCCGCTCTGGGCCGCCGAAGCCTTCCCCGACCACATGGAGTGGCGCGAGTGGGACCGGGACCTGCACCCCGGCGACATCGTCCTCACCCATTTCCGGGGCAAGGAGGACTGGAAGGGCACGATGCCGGACATGATCCGGCGTGTGATGAACGTGATCACGTCCAAGGGGTACGCGGTCGCGAAGCTCGAGGACTACGTGTGAGGTGGCTCGCCGTGCTCGCCGTGACCGGCGCGCTCCTCGCCCTCCCGGCCTGCGCCTCCTCCGTCGACCCGATCGAACGGCTCGGCCGGAAGGCGGCGGAACGGGTGAACCCCCACCCCTCACCGGTCCAGCGGGTGCGGGCGGCGGTCGACGCGAAGCGCTGCGAAGAGGCCGGCGGACCCCGTACGGTCACGCCACGGAGCGATGAATTGGCACTCCGCTTGACCGAGTGCTAATCGCGGTCATAGTCTCGGCCCTGGCACTCCCCACTGGAGAGTGCCAACACAGCGACGGGCAGGTCCGGCACCCGCGACGACGGATCCACCTGGTCGCCACCTCAGACAGTTAACCCCGTGAGATCTCCGAAGGGGGAGGTCGGATCGTGACGACCACCAGCTCCAAGGTTGCCATCAAGCCGCTCGAGGACCGCATCGTGGTCCAGCCGCTCGACGCCGAGCAGACCACCGCCTCTGGCCTGGTCATTCCGGACACCGCCAAGGAGAAGCCCCAGGAGGGCGTCGTCCTGGCCGTGGGCCCGGGCCGCTTCGAGAACGGCGAGCGTCTGCCGCTCGACGTCAAGACCGGCGACATCGTGCTGTACAGCAAGTACGGCGGCACCGAGGTGAAGTACAACGGCGAGGAGTACCTCGTCCTCTCGGCTCGCGACGTGCTCGCGATCGTCGAGAAGTAATTCACCGAAGTATCTGAAGCAGATGCTTTGAGCTGCGCCCCTTGACCCCGCACCGGGCGTCCGGGGGCGCAGTTCGTTCCACCCCATTCCGAGAGGGCTGAACCGCTCCCATGGCGAAGATCCTGAAGTTCGACGAGGACGCCCGTCGCGCCCTTGAGCGCGGCGTCAACAAGCTTGCCGACACGGTGAAGGTGACGATCGGCCCCAAGGGCCGCAACGTCGTCATCGACAAGAAGTTCGGCGCCCCCACCATCACCAACGACGGTGTCACGATCGCCCGCGAGGTCGAGATCGAGGACCCGTACGAGAACCTCGGCGCCCAGCTCGTGAAGGAGGTGGCGACCAAGACCAACGACATCGCGGGTGACGGCACCACCACCGCCACCGTGCTCGCCCAGGCCCTGGTCCGCGAGGGTCTGCGCAACGTCGCCGCCGGCGCCTCCCCGGCCGCCCTGAAGAAGGGCATCGACGCCGCCGTCAAGGCCGTCTCCGACGAGCTCCTCGCCACCGCGCGCCCGATCGAGGACAAGTCCGACATCGCCGCCGTCGCCGCGCTCTCCGCGCAGGACCAGCAGGTCGGCGAGCTCATCGCCGAGGCGATGGACAAGGTCGGCAAGGACGGTGTCATCACCGTCGAGGAGTCCAACACCTTCGGCCTGGAGCTCGACTTCACCGAGGGCATGGCCTTCGACAAGGGCTACCTGTCCCCGTACATGGTGACCGACCAGGAGCGTATGGAGGCCGTCCTCGACGACCCGTACATCCTGATCCACCAGGGCAAGATCTCCTCGATCCAGGACCTGCTGCCCATCCTGGAGAAGGTCATCCAGGCCGGCGCCAGCAAGCCGCTCCTGATCATCGCCGAGGACGTCGAGGGCGAGGCCCTCTCCACCCTCGTCGTCAACAAGATCCGCGGCACGTTCAACGCCGTGGCCGTCAAGGCCCCCGGCTTCGGCGACCGCCGCAAGGCGATGCTCGGCGACATGGCGACGCTCACCGGCGCCACCGTCATCGCCGAGGAGGTCGGCCTCAAGCTCGACCAGGCCGGTCTCGACGTGCTGGGCACCGCCCGCCGCGTGACCATCACCAAGGACGACACCACCATCGTCGACGGCGGTGGCAACTCCGAGGACGTCGCGGGCCGCGTCAACCAGATCAAGGCCGAGATCGAGTCCACGGACTCCGACTGGGACCGCGAGAAGCTCCAGGAGCGCCTCGCGAAGCTGGCCGGCGGCGTGTGCGTGATCAAGGTCGGCGCCGCCACCGAGGTGGAGCTGAAGGAGAAGAAGCACCGTCTGGAGGACGCCATCTCCGCGACCCGCGCCGCGGTCGAGGAGGGCATCGTCTCCGGTGGTGGCTCCGCGCTCGTCCACGCCGTCAAGGTCCTCGAGGGCAACCTCGACAAGACCGGCGACGAGGCCACGGGTGTCGCGGTCGTCCGCCGCGCCGCCGTCGAGCCGCTGCGCTGGATCGCCGAGAACGCCGGCCTCGAGGGCTACGTCATCACCTCGAAGGTGGCGGAGCTGGAGAAGGGCAACGGCTTCAACGCCGCGACCGGCGAGTACGGCGACCTGGTCAAGGCCGGCGTCATCGACCCGGTGAAGGTGACGCGCTCCGCCCTGGAGAACGCCGCCTCGATCGCCTCCCTCCTCCTCACCACCGAGACCCTCGTGGTGGAGAAGAAGGAAGAGGAGCCGGCGGACCACGGCCACGGCCACGGTCACGGCCACTCCCACTGAGGCAGCTGACTGACGGCTGAGGCCCGGTGCTCCCGTCGCGGGAGCACCGGGCCTCACTGCTTGGCTAGGCCTCCACGGCCCCGAGCTGCTCCATCAACCCGAGCAGGTCGTACTGCCACCACCCCTCGACGGCCTTCCCGTCCTCCCGGAAGCGGTGGACGACCATGCCGGTCATGCTCACCTCCATCCCGGTCGGCTGGATCCCCATGAAGTCGCCGACATGGGTGCCGTTCCAGGTCCAGCGGGTGCAGGCCCGGTCACCGTCGGCGATCTGGTCCTCGACGGTGAACGTGAAGTCGAACGCCGACCGCCACATCTCGGACTCACGCCGCAGCGCGTCCATCCCGACCGTGTCGGTCGGATTGTTCGGATCGTGGTCGTGGTACCCCTCGGCGAACACCTCGTCGAGCGGCGGCAGCTCCCCGGGCATCGAGACCAGCTCGAAGAACCGGCGCGAGGCCGCCTTGTACATCTGCTCGTCCCGGACGACGTCCAGATCGGTGAAGGTCGGCATCTCGTCACAGAGCGCGACCATCTCCCGGAAGATCCGGTCGGTCTCCGGAAGCTGCGAATTCCGCATGGCGACGTCGTACGACGGGAACTCCACGATCTCCACGACGTGCGAGGAGTCGGAACGGTCCTTCCCGACGATGCTGTGCGTCGCGGTCCGCTTCCCCTTGGTCTGCTCGACCCACCGGTCCATGAGCCGGTTCAGGTCGTCGACCCGGCTCGTCTTGCAGTCGATGATCTGCACGAATGTCATGACGCCTCCCGACCCAGGTAGGACCTTTCCAGTCTAGGTTGGACGCATGGAGCGGGCAGGGGGGAAGCGTCCGGTCACGGTCGACAACAGCGCGGGGACCGTCGTGATCGGAGACGGGAACCGGGTGGTCGCCGGGGCTCCGCCGGCGGTTCGCTCGGCATACCGGGAGCAGGTGCGCCGCATCGCTCCTGCCGAACTCCTCGGCCGTGAAGAGGAGTTGGCGGAGCTCGGCGACTTCTGCCGCACCGGGACCGGCTACGTGTGGTGGCGGGCGGAGGCCTGGGCGGGCAAGACGGCCCTGATGGCCTCGCTCGCCCTGGACCCGCCCCGGGCGCGGGAGTGCACCGCCCTCGCCCTGCACCTCGGATCCTGGTCCGACGTGCTGCCCGCCGTTTTCCACTGTGACCCCGGTACCGTCCCCCTGGTCCTCGCCGAGGCCGAACGCCTACGCCGAGCGCTGGAGGTCTGAGACCCGGACCTCCTCCGCGAACGGCTCGCCCCTCCCGTACCGTGCCACCTCCTCCAGTGCCTGGTCCGCCATCCGGTGGAGTTCGTTGCCCAGGGAGCCGGCGACGTGGGGGGTGAGGAGGACGTTCGGGAGGGTCCACAGGGGGGAGTCCGGGGCGGGGAGTTCCGGGTCCGTGACGTCGAGGATCGCGTGGAGGCGGCCCGTGACGAGGTGGGGGAGGAGGGCTTCCTCGTCGACCAGGGAGCCTCGGGCCGTGTTGATCAGGGTGGTGCCGGCGCGCATCGCGGCGAGCTGTGCCGGGCCGATCATGTGGTGCGTGGAGGGGAGCTGCGGCGCGTGGATCGAGACGACCGTGCTGCGGGCGCAGAGGTCGTCGAGGTCGGTCAGTTCCGTGCCGGGCGGTGGGGTCGTCACGTACGGGTCGTACAGGAGGACGTCGACGTCGAAGGGGCGGAGCAGGTCGACGACCCGGCGGCCGATGCGGGAGGCGCCGACGATGCCGATCGTGCGGCGGTAGTTGCCCCAGGGGGTGGATTCCGTGAGCCAGGTGTCGTCGGTGCGGAGTTCGGCGTACCGCTGGGCCGAGCGCAGCACCCGCTTCCCGGCGAAGAGAATCGCCGCCAGCGTGTACTCCGCGACCGGCAGCGCGTTGGCCCCGGCGGCCGAGGTGACGCGGAGGCCGTGTTCCCAGCAGGCGTCGGTGATGTGGTGCTTGACGGAGCCCGCCGCGTGGACGACCGCCTTGAGCCGTGGGGCCCGTGCCAGGACCTCGGCCGTCAGCGGGGTCGCTCCCCAGCAGGTCAGGAGGATCTCGGCCTCGGCGAGCGCGGCGGCGACCCGGGGGTCGGGGGCCGTCAGGTCGTGGGCCACCAGATGGGGGTCGGTGTGAGCGAGTCGGGCCAGGCGGGTGCGGTGGGTGTCCGTGAGGAGGCGGTCGGCCACCCCGGGGCCCATCGCCAGCAGGAGGTTCGGGCGGTTGTCAGTGGTCGGGTGCATCGTGGATGACGGCCTTCCTCACTTGACGCTGCCGGCCGTCAGACCGGCCTTCCAGTGGCGCTGGAGGGAGACGAAGGCGATGACGAGGGGGACGACGGCGAGCAGGGAGCCGGTGACGACGAGGGGGTAGTAGTCGGGTTCGGCGTGGGCGTTGCTGTTCCACGCGTACAGGCCGAGGCTCAGCGGGTAGAGCTTCTGGTCCGAGAGCATCACCAGGGGGAGGAAGAAGTTGTTCCAGACGGCGGTGAACTGGAAGAGGAAGACGGTCACGAAGCCGGGCATGACCATGCGCAGGCCGATGGACCAGAAGACGCGCATCTCGCCGGCGCCGTCGATACGGGCGGCTTCGAGGGCCTCGTCGGGGATGTAGCCGGCGCAGAAGACGCGGGAGAGGTAGACGCCGAAGGGGTTGACGAGGACCGGGATCAGGACGGCCCAGTAGGTGTTGACGATGCCGACCTCGCTGGCCAGGAGGTACATCGGCAGGGCGAGCGCGGTGGTGGGGACGAGCACGCCCAGGAGGACGAGGCCGAAGAGCTTCTCCTTGCCCCGGAAGTCGTAGACGTGGAAGGCGTATCCGGCGGCGACGCTGATCAGGGAGCAGGCGAGGGCGCCGAGGCCCGCGTAGAGGAGGCTGTTGGCGTACCAGTGGAAGTAGATGCCGTCGTTGTACGCGGCGATCCGGGAGAGGTTGCCGCCGAGGTCGAAGCCCTCGAAGGAGAAGGCGTTTCCGGCGAGGAGGCCTCCGGCGTCCTTGGTGGCGGCGGTGAGCAGCCAGACCAGCGGGAAGAGCATGTAGACGACGGCCAGGACCAGGGCGCCGTTGACGGCCGTCCTGGAGAGCCAGAGGGAGGGGGTGCGGGGCTTGCTCATGCCGGCTGCTCCTTTCGGGCCGTGCCCCGCCTGCCCGCCGCGACCCGCTCGCGTGCCGCGCTCGCCGTGCCCGCCTTGCGGCGGCCCGTCAGGCGCGTCACCGCGAAGGAGAGCAGCGCCGCCGTGAGGGCGAGGAGTACGGAGGCCGCCGCGGCGAGTCCGTAGTCGTTGCGGTCGAAGGCCGCGGTGTACGCGTACATGTTCGGCGTCCAGGTGGAGGTGACGGCGGAGCCGGTGCCCTTGTTGAGGATGAGCGGCTCGGTGAAGAGCTGGAGGGAGCCGATGATCGTGAAGAGGCCGACCATCGCGAGCGAGGACCTGATGAGCGGGACCTTGATGGAGAAGGCGATGCGCCAGGCGCTCGCGCCGTCGACGGTGGCGGCTTCGAGGACGGAGCGGTCGATGGCCTGGAGGGCGGCGTAGAAGATGACCATGTTGTAGCCGAGCCACTCCCACAGGGCGATGTTGACGACGGAGGGCAGGGTGCCTTCGGGGGAGAAGAAGTCGAAGCCGATGCCTCCGGCGTCCATGGCCTGCACGACCGGGCTGAGCTGGGGCGTGTAGAGGTAGACCCAGATCAGGGCGGCGATGATGCCGGGCACGGCGTGCGGCAGGAACAGCGCGAGCTGGAAGAAGCGGCGGGCGCGGGCGAGCGCCGAGTCGAGCAGGAGGGCGAGGCCGAGGGCCCCGGCGAGCAGCAGCGGGATGTAGAGCAGGCAGTACCCGAGCAGGACGCCGAAGCCCTCGACGAAGGCCCGTTCACCCAGCGCCGCCGTGTAGTTGTCGAGTCCGGTGAAGACGGTCTCGGTGCCGCCGAAGCCCAGTCCGGACTGCTTCTCGGTGAAGAGGCTGAGCCAGACCGCGTATCCGATCGGCACCACCATCACCGCGGTGAACAGGACGAAGAAGGGGGTCAGCAGAAGTGTGGCGGCGCGGGTGCGGGCCTTCATCCGGTCAGCCCTCGACCTTCAGGCCGCGCTTGGTGAGTTCGGCGACGGTGGCGTCGTGGCCGGCCTTGACGGCGTCGGCGAGGGTCGGGCCGCCCTGGGCGATCTTGCCGAACCGGTCCTTGATCGCGGTGTTGGTGGTGCCGGTGGTCGGGCCCCAGGACCAGTTGGGGTTGATGGAGGCGCCGGCGGCCTCGAAGAGGGCGTAGATGTCCTCGCCGCCGTAGTAGCTCGCGTCGAAGGCCTTCTTGGCGACCGGGCGCAGGGCCGCGGCGGCGGGGAAGGCGGAGGAGGTGCCGGAGGCGATCCGGGCCTTCACGCCCTCCTCGGTGGTGGACATCCACTCGGCGAAGGTGACCGCGGCGGCCTTCTGCTTGCTGTCCTTGGTGACGGCGAAGGACGTGCCGCCGAGCATGCCGCTGGCGGGCTTGCCGTCCCAGGTGGGGACGGGGGCGACGGCCCACTTGCCGCTCAGCTCGGGGACGTTGCCCTTGAGGACGCCCGCGCCCCAGGAGGCG
Source organism: Streptomyces sp. NPDC002463 (assembly GCF_042889835.1). Taxonomy (NCBI): domain Bacteria; kingdom Bacillati; phylum Actinomycetota; class Actinomycetes; order Kitasatosporales; family Streptomycetaceae; genus Streptomyces; species Streptomyces sp. NPDC002463. The sequence continues at coordinate 676,306 of NZ_JBIARL010000001.1, read as the reverse complement.
CCGAGGTAGCCGATGGTGGTGCCGTTCTTGAGGGAGCCGACCCACTCGGGGCTGAAGGAGGCGTCCTTGTGGACGAGGTCGGCGTCGAGGAGGCCCTGCCAGTAGGCGGTGACCTTGGTGGTGGCCGGGTCGGTGGTGTCGATCTTCCAGGTGTCGTTCTCGGCCTTGAACCACTGGGCGCCGGCCTGCCAGGCCATGGCCTCGAAGGTGGTCGGGTCGTCGGGGAAGAAGGTGGCGATACGGGCCTTGGCGTCGGCCTTCTTGACCTGCTCGGCGGCCTTCTTGAAGGCGTCCCAGGTGGTGGGGACCTGCAGCTTGTACTTGGCGAAGAGGTCCTTGCGGTAGAAGAAGGCCTGCGGGGCGGCGTCGAAGGGGACGGCCCAGGACTTCCCGCCGAGGGTGGTGAGTTCGACGGACTGCGGGAGGAGCTTGGCGCGGTCGGCCTCGGTGAACTGGTCGCCGATGTCCTGGAGGGCGCCGGAGCTCACGAACTCGGGGAGCGAGGAGTACTCGATGGAGACCAGGTCGGGGGCGTTGCCCGCCTTCACGGCGTTGGAGATCTTGGCGTAGCCGCCGGCGGTGCCGGAGGGGATCTCCTCGAACTTCACCCGGATGTCTTTGTGGGAGGCGTTGAAGGCGTCCACGACGTCCTTGGAGCCCTTGGCCCAGCCCCAGAAGGTGATGGTCACGGGCCCGTCGGGCTTGCTTGAGGCGTCGTCACCGCCGCCGCCGCAGGCCGTGAGGACGGCGAGGGCGGTGGCGGTGCCGGCTATGACGCGGGACGTTCTGCTCCAAGTACGGGTCACGGCACGGCTCCTGAGGGCGGGGCGGCTGGGAGGTTGTGGCCGTGATCCTGTGACCGTTCATGACCGAAGTCAAGAGCGAAAGATTGATTGATCGAAAAAAGATCAAACTGTGGGTGTCGTGCCCGCCCCGCACGAGGCCCGCACGCGCAGCCACGGCAGCAGGCTCAGATGCCGGCGCGCCGACTCCTCCCCGGACCCCTCCGTGAGCCGCTCCACCAGGAGTTCCGTGGCGTGCCGGCCCACCTGCCGCTTCGGCGGGGCGACCGCCGTCAGCGGGGTGTCGGCGAGGGCGGCGACCTCGTCGTCGTACGCGATCAGGGCCAGGTCCTGCGGCACCCGCACGCCCAGCTCGGCCAGGCGCTGCACGATCTCGATCGCGTCCACGTCGTTGTGGACCAGGGCCGCGCTCGCCAGGCCCGAACCGACGGCCTCGTGCAGCGCCCGCACCGCCCGCTCGAAGCCCTCCGGATCCGCCTCGGCCGGCACGGAGTCGATGACCGGGCGCGGCTCCTTCAGGCCCAGCGTGCCCAGCGCCTCGGCGTAGCCCGCGCGCACCGCGAGCGCGGTCGGGGAGTCCCGGCGGGCCACGAGCAGCGGGGTCGCGTGGCCGAGCGAGAGCAGATGGCGCAGGGCGAGCAGCACCCCGTGGGCGTGGTCGGAGGAGACCCGGTCCAGGCCGTCGAGCGGGCTGCCGGGCTCGGCGCGGCGCTCCAGGAGCACGGCCGGCACGGGCAGTTCGGCCAGCCAGTCCCCGTACGCGAGCCGGTCCTCGGGCCCCCGCCAGCCCGGCGCGACGAGGACGCCCTCGGCGCCCGCCGCGAGCAGGCCCTCGGTGCGGGCCCGGTCCTCCTCCGGCCGGTAGTCGGAGATCCGCAGCACGAGCCGCGCCCCGGCGCGGGCCGCCGCCTCGTGCGCCCCCCTGATGACCTCGGCGAAGTAGTACGTGGCGGAGGGGGCGAGCAGCCCCAGGACCAGGCCCTCGCCGGGGCGACCGCCGCCGGGCCCGGCCCCCCGCCGGGGCCAGGAGACCTGGCCGTGCACCCGGTCGAGCAGGCCCCGGCCGGCCAGGACCTCGACGTCCCGGCGGGCGGTGACGGGGGAGACCCCGAGGCGTTCGGCCAGTTCGGAGACGCGGGCGGTGCCGCGCTCGCGCACCAGGGCCAGCAGTCGGTCGTGTCGTTCGGCAGCACTCTCGCGCACGGCGCGGTTCCCCCTCGCGGTGGTGGTGGTCCGTCGAGCCTAGCTCCAGGAATGATCGAATGACAGAAGTTTCGATCATTCGCTCCGATTCCCTTGACGATCGATCGGAGTCTGTCCAGGATTCCCGGCGATGCGGACGACGACGCAGACAGCGACGCAGACGTCATCGCACGGAGCCCCAGGGAGCATCATGCCCACGCCGCCCGAGAACCGTGAGCTCAGCCCGTACACCGGCTGGACCCGTGCCCACTGGGAGGACGCGGCCGACCGACTCCTCCTGGACGTCCGCCCGTTCGCCTCCCCGAGGCGCGGCCTCGTCGACCTCCCCGGCCCCCGCCCCAGCTGGTCGGGCCCCCGCTCCGACGGCCTGGAGGGCTGGGCCCGCACCTTCCTCCTCGCCGCCCTCCGCGTCGCGGGCGCCCACGGCGAGGACCCGCACGGCCACCTCGACCGTTACGCCGAGGGGCTCGCGGCCGGGACCGAGAAGCCGGGACGGGAAGACCGGGACGCGTGGCCCCTGATGGCCGGCACCCGCCAGGCGATCGTCGAATCCGCCTCGGTCGCCCTCGGCCTCCGCCTCACCCGCCCCTGGCTCTGGGACCGCCTCGATGACCGCACCCGGCAGCAGGTCGCCGACTGGCTCCGCCCCGCCCTCGCACCGTCCCCCGTCGACAACAACTGGTGGCTCTTCGGCCTCACCGTCGCCGGCTTCCTCCAGGACGCCGGCATCGAGACCGGCCTCGCCGCCGCCACGATCGACCGCTCCCTCGCCCGCGTCGAGGACTGGTACCTCGGCGACGGCTGGTACAGCGACGGCGACAACCGCGCCTTCGACCACTACAACGCCTGGGCCCTGCACTTCTACCCCGTCCTCCACGCCCACCTCGCCGGCGACCGGCAGCTCCTCGACACCTACGGGCCCCGCCTCCGCGCCCATCTCGACGACTACGTCCACCTCTTCGACGCCAACGGCGCCCCCGTCCCGTACGGGCGGTCCCTGATCTACCGCTTCGCCGCGGCCGCCGCCCCCTGGCTCGGCACCCTCACCGGCCACACCCCGCTCACCCCCGGCACCACCCGCCGCCTCGCCTCCGGCACCCTGCGGTACTTCCTCGACCGCGGCGCCACCGACGAGCGCGGACTCCTCGGCCTCGGCTGGCACGGCCCGTACCCGCCGCTCGTCCAGGAGTACTCGGGACCCGGCTCCCCCTACTGGGCCTCCAAGGGCTTCCTCGGTCTCCTCCTGCCCGCCGACCACCCCGCCTGGACCGACCCCGAGGAACCCCTGCCCGCCGAACGCGCCGACACCGTCCGCGCCTTCGCCCCCGCCGGGCTGCTCGTCCAGACCACCGCCGCCGACGGGCTCGTACGCCTCCACAACCACGGCAGCAACCACGTCGGCAGCGCGCCCGGCGAGGAGGACGACCCCGGCTACGCCCGCCACGCCTACTCCACCCGTACGGGACCCAGTACGGGGACCGTCGAGGCCGACAACCACTTCGCCCTGCTCGCCGACGGGAAGGCCACCACCCGGGGCCCCGCCGTCCCCCTCTGCACCGGCCCCGACCGGGCCGCCTCCCTCCACCACCCGCTGCCCGGCGTCCGGGTCCTCTCCGCGACCCTCGCCCACGGCCGCGCCGAACTCCGCGCCCACCTGGTCCTCGGCGCCCCGGAGGGGACGCCCGTACGGCAGACGGGCTGGGCCGTCACCCCCGAAGGCCCGCACGCCCAGCTCCACCCGGTCCACGGCTACCGGCCGGACGCCGGGGAACTCCCCACCGGGGAGACCCTGCAGGGCCCGGGGACCCGCACCCTGGCCCTGCACGGCACCACGAGCGGCCCCGCGACGCTCTTCGTCGCCCTCGCCTCCCTCACCGCCGAACCCGACCCCGCACCCGTGTCCGACCTCGCGAACGTCCACGTCACCGGCCCCCACACGCTCACCGTGACCTGGCGGAACGGCACCACCACGCAGCTCGATCTCGAAGAGCTCGAAGTCTTGGACCCGAAGGAACTGTGAGGTCGAGCATCTGCCGATCCACGCCGTGCGTCAGCAGAGCTGGTTCGTGCAAGAGTGAGCCAAACTGCGTCGACTTCCGGCATTGCTGCCTCGGGCTGAACGAGTCGACTTAGCTTGGTCCCCGTGAGTGGGCATGCGATGGCGAAACGACAGTTCGGGCATCGCGCCCGGCTGGCGCTGACGCCTGCGCAAGCCCGACTTGTTGATGACCAAGCCCATGCCGCCCGGGGGAATGTGGAATCTGCTGCATGAATGGTGGCAGATGCTCCCCAAGCACCAGCGTTCGCCGGTAGCTGCGGACGCGGCCATCCGCCAGGCTCGCAAAGAGATCGATTGGCTTGGCGTACTGCCGGCGCAGGCTGCGCAGACGGTACTGAAGACGTATCTCGTGGCGTGGCGAAACTGTTGGGACGGCCGGGCGCAAGAGCCGACGTTCAAGACGCGTTCTCGGTCGGTGCTGTCGGTGGACATTCCGCAGGGCCGGGACTTGCATGTCAGCCGAGTACACCGCCGCTGGGGTGTGGTCAGCATCCCAAAGATCGGCCGTGTCAGATTCCGCTGGACCAAGGATCTCCCTGTGGGCAAGCGGGCGAACCAGGGGAACCGCATCACTGGGGCCAGGTTGGTGAAGGATGCGCTCGGCTGGCACATCACCTTCCGTGTCGCGACCCTTGAAGCCACACCTGCGCTTCATCAGGGGAGCGAAGTTGGCATCGACGTGGGTGTAAGCGTCCCCCTTGCCCTCTCGAACGGGTCTGTCTACACACACGGCTCATGGCTGACCGAGGAGGAGCAGAGCAGCCTGCTCCGATTGGAGCGGCGGGCTGCCCACCGCAGGACCTCCCGCAAGCATGGGGAGAAGACCTCCGGCCGCTTGCAGCGCACCTACGACCGGATCCAAGGGCTTCGCGCGAGAGCCAAGCGTAGGCACCTGGACTGGCAGCACAAGACCACAACCGATATGGCCAGGAAGTACAGCACCGTTGTGGTGGAGGCGCTCACCATCCCGAACATGGTCAAGTCCGCCAAGGGCACGGTGGACAGGCCAGGTAGGAATGTCGCTCAGAAGTCGGGCCTCAGCCGGTCGATCCACGCGGAGGCGTGGGGCCGCACGATCCGATTGCTGACGTACAGGACAGCCCTTGCGGGTGGCAGTCTCCACGAGGTGCCCGCACCCGGCGCCTCCCAGCGCTGCTCGGCCTGCGGGCACATCGCCCCTGGCAGCCGGGAGTCCCAGGCCGTGTTCGTGTGCAAGAACCCTGACTGCGGCTGGACAGGAAAAGCCGACCACAACGCGGGCCGGAACATCCTGCACCTCTACCGGATGGGCCTCGCGTTCGTCCCGGCTGCCGGGAGGGCAGTCGTCAGGCGTGCACGCCGCGTCAAGCCCGCCGCCGTCAGGTAGGTGGGAATCTTCTCCGTTCGCGGGGGAGAGCACTCCAAAACAACACCTTCGTGAACCGCCCCGCACCCCGACCTGCGGCTCGCCGCCGGCTCCCCCGCCCTGTCCGCCGGCACGCTCATCGCGGACAACGGCGGCAGGGACTGGTTCGGAAACGCCGTGTCGGCGACGGCGGCTCCGACGATCGGGGCGTACGAAGGAGAAGGGGGGCCTGAACCAGGGCTACTGCGGACCGTACTTGCGGCCCGCCTTGGAGGAGACCCCGCCGAGCAGGCCGCGCGGCGCCAGCTTCACCACGCCCATGAGGGCCTTGTAGCGGGGGTCGGGGATCGACAGGGTCCGCCCCCGCTCCAGGTCGGTGAGCGCCGCCGCCACCAGCTTGTCCGCGTCGAGCCACATCCAGCCCGGGATGTTGTCCGTGCCCATCCCGGCCCGCTCGTGGAACTCGGTCCGTACGAAGCCGGGGCAGAGCGCCATCAGACGCACCCCGCTGCCCGCGAGGTCCCGCGCCGCGCCCTGGGTGAACTGCACGACCCAGGCCTTCGAGGCGCCGTAGGTGCCGCGGGGCAGGAAGGCCGCCACCGAGGCGACGTTCACGACGGCGCCCCGGCGGCGGCCCTTCATCGAGGTGACCGCCGCCGAGGTCAGCCGCAGCACCGCCTCGCAGTGCACCGTCAGCATCTTCAGCTCGTCGGCCATGGAGACTTCGAGGAAACGGCCCTTGTTGCCGAAGCCCGCGTTGTTCACCAGCATGTCCACCGGCTGCTTCGGGTCCGAGAGCCGGGCCTCGACGGCGGCGATGCCCTTCTCCTCGGAGAGGTCCGCCGCCAGCACCTCGGCCTCGACGCCGTGCCGGTCGTGCAGTTCGGTCGCCTGCTCGCGCAGCCGCTTCACGTCCCTGGCCACGAGCACGACGTCGTGGCCGTCCGCCGCCAGTCTCCGTGCGAAGGCGGCCCCGATGCCCGCGGTGGCGCCCGTAATCAGTGCAGTCGTCATACGGGCAACCTAATGCCTGTCCTCCGGACCCGGCCGGGCTCCCGGGCGCCCACTCCCGCCGCTACGACGAGGCGTACTTCTCCTTGTACCGGCGGGCGAGCGCGAGGAGCCCCGACTCCATCCACTCGGCGGCGGCCAACATGGCGGGCAGCTGGTCGCGTTCGGTGGTCGCGGCGCGGTGCAGGCGCGCCACGGTGATGGCGTGGTCCGGCCGGTGCAGCACGGTGATCGGGTCGCCGGCCTTCACCTCGCCCGGCACGATCACCCGCAGCAGCGCGCCGGGGCCGGCCTCCGACTGCGTGAACCGCTTCACCCAGCCCTTCTCCTCGACGAAGCCGGCGAACGTACGGCACGGGACGCGGCCGCCGGTCACCTCCAGGACCACCTCCTCGCCGATCCGCCACCGCTCGCCGATCAGCGCCCCGTTCACGTCGAGGCCCCGCGTGGTGAGGTTCTCGCCGAAGGAGCCGTTGGCCAGTTCGCGGCCGAGCTCCCGCTCCCACAGGTCCATGTCCTCCCGGGCGAAGGCGTACGCGGCCCGGTCGTTCCCGCCGTGGAAGCGCAGGTCGCAGACCGCGTCCCCGGCGACCCCGCTCGCCCCGACGCCGGGCGCTCCGGGCGCCTCGATCCGTACGGGCCCCTCCACCGGACGCTTGTCGATGCCCGTCATCCCCGAGGCGGCGTCGGTGTACTCCACGGGCTTGGCGCGGCCCACATTCACACTCAGCAAGGTCATGCGGGCACTGTAGGCGGGGCGATCTCAAAGGCGCACGTGAGAACGGGCTGCTTCACCCAAGAGTCGCTTATGCTGGACGCATGATCGAGGCCCGCCACCTCCGCGTCCTGCGCGCCGTCGCCGCCACGGGCTCCTTCTCGGCCGCCGCGCGCGAACTGGGCTGCACCCAGCCCGCCGTCAGCCAGCAGATGAAGGCGCTCGAAGCCTCCGCCGGCACGCCGCTGCTGATCCGTACGGGACGCGAGATGCGCCTCACCCAGGCCGGCGAGGTCCTGGTGCGCCACGCCTCCGGCATCCTCGCCGGGCTCACCGCCGCCGAGGAGGAGGTCGCCGCCATCGCGGGGCTCCGGGCGGGCCGCGTCCGGCTGGTCTCCTTCCCGAGCGGCAGCTCCACGCTCGTACCGACCGCGCTGGCGGCACTGCGGGCCGCGCACCCCGGGACCCGGGTCTCCCTCGTCGAGGCCGAACCGCCGCGCTCGATCGAGATGCTCCGCGAGGGCGACTGCGACATCGCCCTGGCGTTCCGGTACGGGGCCGGGCAGGCCGAGTGGGACGACCTGGTGGTCCGACCGCTCCTCGCCGACCGGCTCGTCGGCCTGGTGCCCGAGGGGCACCGGCTCGCCGACGCCGGGGCGGTCGGCATCGCGGAACTCGCGGACGAGTCCTGGATCGCGGGCTGCCCGCGCTGCCGCCGCCAGCTCGTCGACGTCTGCGAGGAGGCCGGCTTCACGCCCCGCATCGACTTCGCCACCGACGACTACCCGGCCGTGGTGGGCCTGGTGGGCGCCGGTCTGGGCGTCGCCGTCCTGCCGGAACTGGCCATCGAGTCCGTACGGCCCAAGGGCGCGCGGACGGTGGCCGTGGAGCCGGCCGTGGAGCGGGAGATCGTGGCCCTGACGCTGCCGGACCTCGCCCAGGTGCCGGCCGTGGCCGCCACGCTCGACGAGCTGATCCGCGCCGCCACGCGCGCGTAGACACGTGGTCACGTAGCGACGCGACACGTGGTCATGACGCGCGCGCGGGCGCGTGAGTCATTCAGTTCATGTGCACGTTGAGGAAACGTTCCTTCACATACGCTCCACGATGGACGCGGCCGACGCGACCGATGCGGCCGCCGGTGCCGTCGTGACCAGGCGATTGCGCGCGCGTCCCATGAGTTCTTCGCGTTCGTCCTCGGTGAGGCCGCCCCATACGCCGTAGGGCTCCCGCACGGCGAGTGCGTGTGCCGCGCACTCCGCGCGCACCGGGCACCGCATGCAGACCTCTTTCGCCGAGTTCTCACGCGCACTCCGTGCCGCGCCGCGCTCTCCCTCGGGGTGGAAGAACAGGGAGCTGTCGACTCCGCGGCAGGCCGCGAGGAGTTGCCAGTCCCACAGATCGGCGTTGGGTCCGGGAAGGCGGGAGAAATCTGCCATTGCGCTTGTCCCCTTGAAACCGTGTCGAACGGATAGGTGGGCGGGTGGATGGCCGATGGCCGGGCTCCTCGGGTCCCGACAGGTCGGGTGGCGGTCGGGTGGTTACACCTACTGTCGAAGTAGATGTAAATATGACTCATTGCGAATCTAGTCACAGACACTGCGAAAAGGGAAGAAAACCAGCTAAATGGGGCATAGCTTTTGATGTTGGGACGAACGACCTGCGACACTCTCCTCCGCGCACGACTCCTCACGTAGAGTGCCGAAGACGTCGTCCGACCCGTAACTCTTTCGAGTGACCGTCGTTGAGAGTTGCGAGGCGGTTGAAGGAAGAAGCGATCGGGCACATGTCCGAGAGCGTCAACCGCACAGGTGACGATACGTACAGCCCTGGAGGCTCAAGGTGACGCGCAACAGCTGCGAGAGCCGCGGAGGTCAGGCATGACATCCGTCCTCGTCTGCGACGACTCCCCGCTTGCCCGAGAGGCGCTCCGCCGCGCGGTCGCGACCGTGCCCGGCGTCGAGCGCGTGACCACCGCGGCCAACGGCGAGGAAGTCCTCCGCCGCTGGGGCGCGGACCGCTCGGACCTGATTCTGATGGACGTACGCATGCCCGGTCTGGGCGGCGTGGAGACCGTCCGCCGGCTGCTCTCCGCGGACCCCGGCGCCCGCATCATCATGCTCACGGTCGCCGAGGACCTCGACGGCGTCGCGCTCGCGGTCGCCGCGGGTGCCCGTGGCTACCTGCACAAGGACGCCTCGCGCGCCGAACTGCGGGCCACGGTCACGCAGGCCCTCGCCGACCCGACCTGGCGGCTCGCCCCCCGCCGCCTCCGCTCGGCCGAGATGGGCGCCGCGCCCACCCTCACCGCGCGCGAGATCCAGGTCCTCGAAGGCATGAGCCACGGCCGGTCCAACGCGGAGATCGGGCGCGAGCTCTTCCTCTCCGAGGACACGGTCAAGACCCACGCCCGGCGCCTCTTCAAGAAGCTCGGCGCGTCCGACCGGGCGCACGCCGTCGCGCTCGGATTCCGCTGGGGCCTGGTCCGCTGAATCGCAGGTCACCTGCCGTCTCCCCGTCCTCACCCGCGTCCGTCGCGGGGTGGACGGGGTGGGCTTGTGTCACTTCCCCGCGGAATGCCGCATCCTTGAGATGTGGAGTTCCTCGGGGACGAGTCGATCGAGCGGGAGGGGAGGGCGCGGGAGATGAGTGCCGGCGCACCTGCTCATAACGCTTCGGTGCACAACTACGGACGCGGTGCCGCGAACCGAGAGGCGTCGGGGCACCATGGAGCGATGCGCGACGACGAGACCGTGGGTTCCCCCATGCCTGCCGGGCAGGGGGAGATCGGCGCGCTCGTGCACCGCGCGGTCGACGGCGACGCGCAGGCCACCCATGACCTGCTCGCGCGCGTCCATCCGCTCGCCCTGCGGTACTGCCGCACCCGCCTCAACCGGCTGCCCGGCGACGCACGGCACTTCGTCGAGGACCTCGCGCAGGAGGTCTGCGTCGCCGTCCTGATGGCGCTGCCGCGCTACAAGGACACGGGCAGGCCCTTCGAGGCCTTCGTCTTCGCCATCGCCGGGCACAAGGTCGCCGACCTCCAGCGGGCCGCCATGCGGCACCCGGGGTCCACGGCCGTCCCCTCCGACGAGATGCCCGAGCGGCCCGACGACTCCCTCGGTCCCGAGGAGCGGGCCCTGCTCAGCGATGACGCCGAGTGGGCCAAGAAGCTGCTCGCCAACCTCCCGGAGAACCAGCGCGAGCTGCTCGTGCTGCGGGTCGCGGTCGGGCTGACCGCCGAGGAGACCGGGCAGATGCTCGGCATGTCCCCGGGCGCCGTCCGGGTCGCGCAGCACCGCGCCCTCAGCCGGCTCCGGGCGCTGGCCGAGCAGTGACCCGATCTGCGCGCGCCCTGGCCGAGCAGTAAGCCTTGCCGGGCTCGGTCATCCCTTTCGTACACGTGCGAACGTCCAAAGCTTCCCGGTGATCTTGCTCGTGGAATGAGACACCGCTCCAGCCCGTTAGCATGGACATCCCGCACCGATCAAGGCCATTTGGGAAGGTGTCATGACTGCCAACGTCGACGGAGTGCCCGAGAAATTCGCGACACTCGGGCTGACCTACGACGACGTGCTGCTTCTGCCCGGCGCGTCCGACATGGCGCCCGACCAGATCGACACCGCCTCGTACATCTCGAAGAACGTGCGGGTGAACATCCCGCTCCTCTCCGCCGCGATGGACAAGGTCACCGAGTCCCGCATGGCGATCGCCATGGCGCGACAGGGCGGTGTCGGTGTGCTGCACCGCAACCTCTCCATCGCCGACCAGGCCAACCAGGTCGACCTGGTGAAGCGCTCCGAGTCCGGCATGGTCAGCGACCCGATCACGGTCCACCCGGACGCGACGCTCGCCGAGGCCGACGCGATCTGCGCCAAGTTCCGCATCAGCGGCGTCCCGGTGACCGACCCGGCCGGCAGGCTGCTCGGCATCGTCACCAACCGCGACATGGCCTTCGAGTCGGACCGCAGCCGCCAGGTGCGCGAGGTCATGACCCCGATGCCGCTGGTCACCGGCAAGGTCGGCATCTCCGGCGTGGACGCCATGGAGCTGCTGCGCCGCCACAAGATCGAGAAGCTGCCGCTGGTCGACGAGGCGGGCCTCCTCAAGGGCCTCATCACGGTCAAGGACTTCGTCAAGGCCGAGAAGTACCCGAACGCCGCCAAGGACAAGGAAGGCCGGCTGCTCGTCGGCGCCGCCGTCGGTGTCGCCGGTGACGCGTACGAGCGCGCCCAGGCCCTGATCGAGGCGGGCGTCGACTTCATCGTCGTCGACACCGCGCACGGCCACTCCCGCCTGGTCGGCGACATGGTCGCCAAGATCAAGTCGAACTCCTCGGTCGACGTCATCGGCGGAAACGTCGCCACCCGCGACGGCGCCCAGGCGCTGATCGACGCCGGTGTCGACGGCATCAAGGTCGGTGTCGGCCCGGGCTCCATCTGCACCACCCGCGTGGTCGCCGGCATCGGCGTCCCGCAGGTCACCGCGATCTACGAGGCCTCCCTCGCCGCCAAGGCGGCCGGCGTCCCGGTCATCGGTGACGGCGGTCTGCAGTACTCCGGCGACATCGCGAAGGCCCTCGTCGCCGGCGCCGACACGGTGATGCTCGGCTCGCTGCTCGCGGGCTGCGAGGAGTCCCCGGGCGAGCTGCTCTTCATCAACGGCAAGCAGTTCAAGTCGTACCGCGGCATGGGCTCGCTCGGCGCCATGCAGTCCCGCGGCGAGCAGCGCTCCTTCTCCAAGGACCGCTACTTCCAGGAGGGCGTCGCCTCCGACGAGAAGCTCGTCCCCGAGGGCATCGAGGGCCAGGTGCCCTACCGCGGCCCGCTCGCGGCCGTCGTCCACCAGCTGGTGGGCGGTCTGCGCCAGTCGATGTTCTACGTCGGCGGGCGCACGGTGCCGGAGCTCCAGGCGAACGGCCGCTTCGTCCGGATCACCTCGGCGGGCCTCAAGGAGAGCCACCCGCACGACATCCAGATGACGGTCGAGGCGCCGAACTACAGCAGGAAGTAACGCAGCGCGACCGTGGGGGCGGTTCCGGCATGTGGCCGGAGCCGCCCCTCACGCTTGTGTCGGGGATACTGGTAGGCGCAGACGTAGAGGGAAAGGCCACACATCGTGACTGAGATCGAGATCGGGCGCGGCAAGCGCGGCCGCAGGGCGTACGCGTTCGACGACATCGCCGTCGTCCCGAGCCGGCGCACCCGGGACCCGAAGGAGGTCTCGATCGCCTGGCAGATCGACGCCTACCGCTTCGAGCTGCCGTTCCTGGCCGCCCCGATGGACTCGGTCGTCTCGCCGCAGACCGCCATCCGGATCGGCGAGCTGGGCGGCCTGGGCGTCCTGAACCTGGAGGGTCTCTGGACCCGGTACGAGGACCCGCAGCCGCTCCTCGACGAGATCGCCGAGCTGGACGAGGCGACCGCGACGCGCCGTCTGCAGGAGATCTACGCCGCCCCGATCAAGGAAGAGCTGATCGGGCAGCGCATCAAGGAGGTGCGCGACTCCGGTGTCGTCACCGCCGCCGCGCTCTCCCCGCAGCGCACCGCCCAGTTCTCGAAGGCCGTCGTCGACGCCGGCGTGGACATCTTCGTCATCCGCGGCACGACGGTCTCCGCCGAGCACGTCTCGGGCGCGGCCGAGCCGCTGAACCTGAAGCAGTTCATCTACGAGCTCGACGTCCCGGTCATCGTCGGCGGCTGCGCCACGTACACCGCGGCCCTGCACCTGATGCGCACCGGCGCGGCCGGTGTCCTGGTCGGCTTCGGCGGCGGCGCCGCGCACACCACCCGTAACGTCCTGGGCATCCAGGTCCCGATGGCGACCGCGGTCGCCGACGTGGCCGCGGCCCGCCGCGACTACATGGACGAGTCCGGCGGCCGGTACGTGCACGTCATCGCCGACGGCGGCGTGGGCTGGTCCGGCGACCTCCCGAAGGCCATCGCCTGCGGCGCCGACGCCGTCATGATGGGCTCCCCGCTGGCCCGCGCCACGGACGCGCCCGGCAAGGGCCACCACTGGGGCATGGAGGCCGTCCACGAGGACGTGCCGCGCGGCAAGCTGGTCGACCTGGGCATCGTCGGCACCACCGAGGAGATCCTCGCGGGCCCGTCGCACATCCCGGACGGCTCGATGAACTTCTTCGGCGCCCTGCGCCGCGCGATGGCCACCACGGGCTACAGCGAGCTCAAGGAGTTCCAGCGCGTCGAGGTCACGGTCGCGGACGCGCAGCACAAGCGCTGACCTTCCGTCCGTACGCCGAGGGGCCCCGCACCGGGTGGTGCGGGGCCCCTCGGCGTACGGGGCGGGCGCTATCCGGCGGCCTTCCTGGCGCCGGAGAACCCGGCGAAGGCGGCGAGGGCGAAGAACAGGAACGTGATCGGGTCCAGGTCTTCCTTCCACGCGGACGTGAGCAGGTCGAAGTGATCGAAGAAGAGCTCGGTGGCGGAGACGTTCAGCGCCGTGGCGCCCAGAACCGCGAGGCTGATCAACTGGCCGAGGTAGACCGCGCCGAGCGAGAGCACGCCGCCGGCCACGGGCAGCACCGGGTTGCTGCCGCCGGTCTTGCCGGCCGCGAAGCCGACGAGGAACCCGACGCCCACGGCGAACCAGCCGATCTCCCGCCCGACGGCCCCGGAGACGCCGCCATAGGCGACCGCGGCGACGATCGCCGCGACCAGGGCGGCCACCAGGCCGAGCGCCAGGTTGTCGCGGGCGGGCGCCGACGGCGGGGCCACCGGGTACTGCTGGGGCGCGGCACCGTCGGCGAACGGGTTTCCGGGCGGCGGAACAGGCTGAGACATGTGGTGATCCCCCCAGGGAACAGAGAAGTGCGGTCGGCGTGAACGGTGTCAGCCGAGGAGCGCCGCGGTCAGCGGCGCGAGGATCATCCCGAACCCGAGCAGGGCCAGTGCCCCGCCGACCACGCGGAAGCCGGTGGCGGTGAGGATCCGGCCGTGCGGGCCGAGGTGTCCGGCGGCCTGGGCGCGCAGGTCGAGGTTGCGCAGGTGCCACCGTTCCAGGCGGACTGCGGAGTCCTTCACGTTGAGCGCGACCCAGAGGCCGCAGACTCCTCCGGTCAGGAAGAACGTGAGGAGCAGGAGGATGACGACGAACACGAAGGGGCCCCCGGGACGGTGCGCGCGGGAAGAGTGCGCGCGGTGGTCCCGGAGGCTAGCAGCCGCATATGACGCCGGTACAGGGAATTCCGGCCGGGGCCGTCCTCACAACCGGTGGGCGGCTCCGGCGGGCGTCGCGCCGCGGGTGTCCAGGAGGAGTTGGGCCTTCACCGAGAGGCCCTGGAGGTCGTACGTGCGGTGGTGCTGGAGCAGGACCGTGAGGTCGGCGTGGGCGGCCGCCTCGTAGAGCGAGTCCGCGCGGGGGACGGGCAGCTCGCGGACGCGCCAGTCGGGGACGTGCGGGTCGTGGTAGCTGACGGCCGCGCCCAGGTCCATCAGGCGGCGGGCGATCTCGTCGGCGGGGGAGCCCTGCCGGTCGGGGAGGTCGGGCTTGTAGGTGATGCCGAGCAGCAGGATCCGGGCGCCGCGGGCCGACTTGCCGTGCTCGTTGAGGAGGGTCGCGGCGCGCTGGACGACGTACTGCGGCATGCGCTCGTTGACCTGGCCGGCGAGCTCGACGAGGCGCAGCGGGCGGTGGGCGCCGACCGTGTCGACGGGGACGCCGTGGCCGCCGACGCCGGGTCCCGGGCGGAAGGCCTGGAAGCCGAAGGGCTTGGTCTCGGCGCAGCGGATGACGTCCCACAGGTCGACGCCGAGTTCGTGGCAGAGGACCGCCATCTCGTTGACGAGGGCGATGTTGACGTGCCGGAAGTTGGTCTCCAGGAGCTTGACCGTCTCCGCCTCGCGGGGGCCACGCGCGCGTACCACCTTGTCGGTGAGCCGGCCGTAGAAGGCGGCCGCGGACTCGGTGCAGGCCGGGGTGAGGCCGCCGATGACCTTGGGGGTGCCGACGTAGCCGTGGGTGCGGCTGCCGGGGTCGAGGCGGCCGGGCGAGTACGCCAGGTGGAAGTCGCGGCCGGCGCGCAGGCCGGAGCCGGACTCCAGGACCTCGCGGAGGAGGCCCTCGGTGGTGCCCGGGGGGACCGGGGACTCCAGGAGGACGGTGGTGTGGGGGCGCAGCCGGGCGGCGAGCGCGCGGGCGGCGTCGGTGACGGCGGTGAGGTCGAGGGTCCGGTCGGGGCCGAGGGAGGTCGGGGCGCAGAGGACGGCGGTGCGGACCCGGCCGAGCTCGGCGGGGTCGGTGGTCGGCCGGAAGCCCCCCGCGAGCATCCGGCGGATCTCGGGGACGGTGAGCGAGCCGTCGACCGGGGAGCGCCCGGCGGCGAGTTCGACGACGGGGCGCGGGTCGGTGTCGTAGCCGATGGTGTCGATGCCTGCGGCGGTGGCGGCCTGGGCCAGGGGGAGTCCGTGGTGGCCGAGGCCGATGACGGCGAGATCAGCGGGCATGGGGGGTGGGCCGTCCTTCCCGGTAGCCGGAGGTGACGCGACGCGCAAGCCCGGTGGACAGAACGGGTCGAGCGCAATGTCAGACTAGGCGTAAATATGACCGAGATGCGGCATTGTGTGCCCGAAGGTCGCCGAGTGTTATCCACAGGTCAGCGGCGAGGCGGTGGCTGAAGTCGCGGGGGCGGGCCAGAATCGAGCTGTGAGCCGGACCACACGGGCCCGGTTCACGGCTCGATGTTCGCGGCGTGATCTGGGGGATGACGGGAGGCAAGCAGCGTGAGGACAGCGACACTGGGACCCGCCGAGCGCGCCGAGGCGCTCGCGGCCATGGCCGAGCGAGAGCTGGACGTGCTGGTCGTCGGCGCCGGAGTGGTCGGCGCCGGAACCGCCCTCGACGCCGTCACGAGAGGGCTCTCCACCGGCATCGTCGAGGCCCGCGACTGGGCCTCGGGCACCTCCAGCAGGTCCAGCAAGCTCATCCACGGCGGCCTGCGCTACCTGGAGATGCTGGACTTCGCCCTCGTACGGGAGGCCCTCAAGGAGCGCGGACTGCTCCTGGAGCGACTCGCACCCCACCTGGTGAAGCCGGTCCCCTTCCTCTACCCGCTCCAGCACAAGGGCTGGGAGCGGTTCTACGCCGGCTCGGGCGTCGCGCTGTACGACGCGATGTCGCTCTCCTCCGGACACGGCCGGGGACTCCCCGTCCATCGCCACCTCTCCCGGCGCAACGCCCTGCGCGTCGCACCCTGCCTGAAGAAGGACGCCCTCGTCGGCGCCCTGCAGTACTACGACGCCCAGATGGACGACGCCCGCTTCGTCACCACCCTCGTGCGCACCGCCGCCTCCTACGGCGCCAGGGCCGCCAGCCGGGCCCGCGTCGTCGGCTTCCTCCGCGAGGGCGAGCGGGTCGTCGGCGCCCGCGTCCAGGACGTCGAGGCCGGGCAGGCGTACGAGATCAGGGCCAAGCAGATCGTCAACGCCACCGGCGTGTGGACCGACGACACCCAGGCCCTCATCGGGGAGCGCGGCCAGTTCCACGTCCGCGCCTCCAAGGGCATCCACCTCGTCGTGCCCAAGGACCGCATCCACTCGACCACCGGACTGATCCTGCGCACCGAGAAGTCCGTCCTCTTCGTCATCCCCTGGGGCCGGCACTGGATCGTCGGCACCACCGACACCGACTGGGACCTCGACAAGGCGCACCCCGCAGCCTCCAGCGCCGACATCGACTACCTCCTGGAGCACGTGAACACCGTCCTCGCCACCCCGCTCACCCGGGACGACGTCCAGGGCGTCTACGCCGGCCTGCGCCCGCTCCTCGCCGGCGAGTCGGACGCCACCAGCAAGCTCTCCCGCGAGCACACCGTCGCCCACCCGGTCCCCGGCCTCGTGGTCGTCGCCGGAGGCAAGTACACGACGTACCGCGTGATGGCGAAGGACGCCGTCGACGAGGCGGTGCACGGCCTCGGTCCTGGGGTATCCCCTGCACGAAGTGCTTGGGGAAGCGTCGCCCCCTGCGTCACCGAGGACACCCCGCTCCTCGGCGCCGAGGGCTACCGCGCCCTGTGGAACGCGCGGGCGAGAATCGCCGCCAGGACCGGGCTGCACGTCGTCCGGGTCGAGCATCTCCTCAACCGTTACGGCTCCCTGACGGATGAGATCCTCGACCTCGTCGCGGCCGACCCCAGCCTCGGCGAACCGCTCGCGGCGGCCGAGGACTACCTGCGCGCCGAGATCGTCTACGCCGCCTCGCACGAGGGCGCGCGCCACCTCGACGACGTCCTCACCCGGCGGACCAGGATCTCCATCGAGACCTTCGACCGGGGCACGCTCAGCGCCCGCGAATGCGCGGAACTGATGGCACCGGTCCTCGGCTGGGACGAGCGCCAGATCGAGAAGGAGGTCGAGCACTACGAGAAGCGGGTGGAGGCCGAGAGGGAGTCGCAGCGGCAGCCCGACGACCTGACGGCGGACGCCGCGCGGCTCGGCGCGCCGGACATCGTGCCCATCTGACGAGACGTCCGCGGGCCGCCGTGCAGGGGGTCCGAAGGGTCCGTGTCCGGTGGGAACCTGCGGGGTGCCCGGAGGCGTCGTATCCCGGAGTGCGGACCCGGGGGCGCCACCCGCCCCGAGGTGAGGGACAATGGCCTCTCTTCCAGGGCGGGTTACCGCATCGCGCGGGAAGCGGCAGACGCGGCGAAGATCAGGGATCGCAGAGGGGACGCATGTCGGAGGCGGAGCAGTCGCGGGACAAGGCGAGGGACCCCAGGCGGGACGCCGCCGCGGGGGCCGCGACCGACGGCGACCGAGGAGCGGTTCCGGCCGCGCGCAAGCCGGAGCGGAACGCAGAGGACGCGCAGGTCAGCGGGGGTGCACAGGACCCTCGGGACGGGCGTGAGCCGAAGCGGGACGCGGGAGACGGGAAGCCTGCGGAGGCCGTGGGGCTCGGGAGGTCCGCGGAGTCCGCGGGGTCCTCTCAGGGTGCCGGGGACCCGGTCCGCGGCGAGTCCGCCGGGGACGTGAAGGACCCTCAGGACGCACCGTCCGGCCGGGCGACGGGCACGGGCGGGACCGGTGCGGGCGACGCCGTCGCCGCCGGGCGGCTGCGCGGCACCGAGCCGTCGACCGGACGCGCCGGATTCGGCGCCGGGGACGGCGACGGCGAGAGCGACCGCCGGACCGGCCCCACCACGCGCGGCGGCGACAGGCTCCGCAAGGAACCGGCCGGCGAGGGACGGCTGCTCGCCGGCCGCTACCGGCTCGGCGCGGTCCTCGGCCGCGGCGGCATGGGCACCGTCTGGCGCGCCGTCGACGAGACCCTCGGCCGTACCGTCGCCGTCAAGGAGCTCCGCTTCCCGACGAGCATCGACGAGGACGAGAAGCGACGCCTCATCACCCGGACCCTGCGCGAGGCCAAGGCCATCGCCCGGATCCGCAACAACGGCGCCGTCACCGTGTACGACGTCGTCGACGAGGACGACCGCCCGTGGATCGTCATGGAGCTCATCGAGGGCAAGTCCCTCGCCGACGCCGTCCGCGAGGACGGCACCCTCACGCCCCGGCGCGCCGCCGAGGTCGGCCTCGCCATCCTCGACGTGCTGCGTTCGGCGCACCGCGAGGGCATCCTGCACCGCGACGTGAAGCCGTCCAACGTGCTGATCGCCGAGGACGGCCGCGTCGTCCTCACCGACTTCGGCATCGCCCAGGTGGAGGGCGACCCCTCGATCACCTCCACCGGCATGCTCGTCGGCGCCCCCTCGTACATCTCCCCGGAGCGCGCCCGCGGCCACAAGCCCGGACCGGCCGCCGACATGTGGTCGCTCGGCGGTCTCATCTACGCGGCGGTCGAGGGAAACCCGCCATACGACAAGGGCTCGGCCATCGCCACCCTCACGGCCGTCATGACCGAGCCGGTCGACCCGCCGAAGAACGCCGGCCCCGAGCTGGAGAAGGTCATCTACGGCCTGCTCGCCAAGGACCCGGCACAGCGGCTCGACGACGCCGGCGCCCGGGTCCTGCTGCGGGCCGTGCTCGACGCGCCCGAGCCGGCACCCGCGGCCTCGCCCGAGGCCACCACCGTCATCCCGCTCCCGCCGCGCCCCGAGCAGACCGCGGTGGTTCCGGCGACCCCGGCGGCCGACAAGGGGCCCGACGCGGCCGCCGAGCGGATGCGGGGCGCACTGAAGTCCGTACGGAACGCGGCGGCGTCCGTGAAGGCCGAGCCGACTCCGGCGGCCGCCCCGAGGCTCGCGACCGAGCCGCTGCGGGGCGGCGGCAAGCCCACCCCGGCCCGCGCGCCGCTGACCGACGTCGTGCCGCGCCGCACCCTGGTGATCATCGCCGCGGTCGCCGTCCTCGCCGTGCTCGGGACGATCCTCGCGGTCTCCCTCGGCGGCGGGGGCGACGAGGGCAACCAGGGCAAGGGTGGTGACGGCACCACGGCCTCCGCCGGCGCCTCGACCGGAGGCGCGGACGGCTCCGGCGGCTCCGGTTCCGGCGGCGCCCAGGGCCAGTCCTCGGGCGGCCCCGGCCAGCAGGGCGGCGTGCAGCCCGGCGACAACGGCAGCACGGGGGCGACCGGTGCCGACGGCACGACCGGGTCCACCGACGGGCAGCACGGCACCACACCCTCCGACAAGCCCGACGGCGACGCCGGCAAGCAGCTGCCCGCCGGCTACACCGTCGTCACCAACGGCCCGCTGCACTTCTCGATGGCGATGCCCGCGTCCTTCAAGCAGCGCTCGATCCCGGGCTACTCGCTCGGCGCGATCTTCAGCGAGAGCGGCGGCTTCCCGCGCGTCCAGGTCGACTACAACGGCAGCCCGAAGGACGACGCGGCGAGCGCCTGGGAGCTCGCCCGGTACGGCGTGGCCGCCACCAGCCAGGACTACAAGCACCTCGGCATAAGGACGGTCTCCTACAAGGGCTACCCGACCGTCGCCGACTGGGAGTTCGAGCGCACCCAGAAGGGCATCCGCGTCCACGTCCTCAACCGCGGCTTCAAGGTGGACGCCACGCACGGCTACTCCATCATGGTCAGCTGCGCGACGGACGAGTGGAACGGCGCCGAGTGCAAGACGCTGCGGGAGACGGCGTTCGCCACGTTCAGCCCCAAGGACTGACCGGTGGCACGTATCGTGAGGTTCACGGACCGAAAGCAGCCGAACAGAGCCGTCAACTGCGCGGTGCCGGACCGGAACTGACAGCGAACTCGCGTGATCCCGCCCGATCCCGAGGGATCCGCGGGCCACGGGGGACAGCGTGCGCGCGGGGGAGGCGTCGTGGACGACTACGCGGGAAGGGTGCTCGCCGACCGCTACCGCCTTCCGCTGCCACCGGCGGACGCCGACGCGTACGACCCGGTGGAGACGCGCGCGTTCGACACGTACAGCGGGCAGGAGGTCCTGGTCCGCCAGGTGCCGCTGCCGGAGTTCGTCGACGCCGAGGTGCTCGACGACGGGCAGGGCGGTCCCGCCGACCCCTACGGCGGAGCCGCGGGGCAGGCCACCCGCCGGCCGGCCGAGCCCGTCGTCCGCCGGGCGATCGAGGCGGCCCAGGCCGCCGCGCAGATCCCCGACCATCCGCTCCTCGACCAGGTCTTCGACGTCTTCGCGGAGGCCGGCTCGCTGTGGATAGTGAGCGAGCGCGTCGCCGCCAGACCGCTGGCCGCGCTCCTCGCCGAGCGGCCCCTGAACCCGTACCGCGCCGCCGAGATAGGCGCCGACGTCCTCACCGCCCTGCGGGTGCTCCACGCGCACGGCTGGGTGCACCGGAACATCACCGCCAGGACCGTGCTCGTCTGCGACGACGGCCGCGTGGTCCTCACCGGCCTCGCGGCCGGCGCGGCCGAGGAGGCCCTCTGCGGCTACGCCCCGGTCCCGGCACCGGAGGACGGGTTCGCGGCGCCGGCTCCGGCCGCCGAGCCGGAGGAGCTTGAGCAGGGGGATGACGGGGCTGACCCGTACGGGGCGGAGGGGCACGGCTCCGAGGGGTACGGGGCGGAGACCTACGAGGTCGACGCGTACGGCTCCGAGGGGTACGGCTCCGAGACCTACGGGGACGGCGGGTACGGCTCCGAGGAGTACGAGGACGGCGCGTACGGCTCCCAGGGGTACGAGGACGGCGCGTACGGCTCCCAGGGGTACGAGGACGGCGCGTACGGTTCTGCGGCCCACGAGGTCGAGGAGTACGCCTCCGAGGAGTACGCCCCTGAGGAGTACGCCTCCGAGGCCTACGAGGTCGAGGTGTACGAGGAGGTCGGCGAGGGCGAGGAGGACGGCGGGTCCGGCGGCGAGCCGCACCCGGACGCCACCGGGCCCGGCCCCTACGGCCCCCCCGCCCCCGACTCCTACGGAGCCGACCCCTACGGAGCCGACCCCTACGGGCGGGCCACGCCGGCCCCCGCCGAGACACAGCCCGTGCCCGTGCCGCCCACCGCCGACGTGCGGGCCGCGCGGGCCGGGGCCATCGCCGCGTACCGCGCCGG
Source organism: Streptomyces sp. NPDC002463 (assembly GCF_042889835.1). Lineage (NCBI taxonomy): Bacteria > Bacillati > Actinomycetota > Actinomycetes > Kitasatosporales > Streptomycetaceae > Streptomyces > Streptomyces sp. NPDC002463. The sequence continues at coordinate 654,719 of NZ_JBIARL010000001.1, read as the reverse complement.
AGCGCGAGCCGCCGCAGCGCTCGGCGAGACCGGGTCGCTCCCCGCCCAGCGCCCCGCACCGCCGGACACGCCCGCACCGCCCCCGCCGCCGACCGCGCAGGCGGCCGGCGCGCCCGAGCCGCAGTGGTGGGCGCGGGTGGCCGAGGACGAGGAAGACGAGGACGACGGCGACGAGCCGTACGGCGGTCCGCAGGCCGGCCCGCCGCCGCGCGTCATGCTGGCCGGCAGCTGGAGCGACGGCCCGCACGCCTCGCGGGACGGCTCGGGGCCGATCCCGGCCGGTGGCGGCAGCGTGTTGCCCGGTTCGGGCCGCCCGGCCCTGCCCGCCGGGTACACCGCGGCGGCCCCGGACCCCGCGCGCCTCCCGGTCCCCGTCGGTGCCCGCGACGAGGCGCCGGTCGCGATCCCGGCGCAGGCGCACCGCGGCCCGACGACGCGGCTCGCCGCCGAGCGGGCCCGCCAGACCAGGATCGCGGTCGTCGGTGCCGTGACCGAGCGCTGGGCGCCCGAGCAGGCCGGCCCCGTGCACGAGAACTGGCGCCTCGCCCCGCCGATCGGCCCCGCGACCGACCTGTGGGCGCTCGGCGCGCTGCTCTACCGGGCCGTCCAGGGCCATGCCCCGTACCCCGAGGACAGCGCGGCCGAGCTGGTGCAGCTGGTCTGCGCGGAGCCGCCGGCCTTCGCCGAGGAGTGCGGGCCCCTGCGCCCGGTCGTGGAGTCCCTGCTGCGTCAGGACCCGACCGAGCGGCCGGACTTCGAGGAGCTGCGCGGCTGGCTGCGCTCCCTCGTCCGCTCGGCGCCGGAACCGGACGCCGGGCTCGGAGTCGTACCGCTGCCGTCCTTCGACGAGGCCAGGCTGCCGATCGTGCGTCGGCGCGGTGAGCTGGTGCGCCGGTGGCGCGGGGGAGCGGGGGCGGGCCGGCACCGCCACAAGCGCGGCAAGGACCCGCGCCCCGCGACCCGGCAGGGCCCTGGGCACGGTGAGGAGTACGGCCACGCGCGCGTAGAGCCCGATTACCGCGAGGAGTTCCACGAAGGGTTCCGCGAGGAGTTCCAGGAGGGGATCCGCGAGGAGTACGACGGCGAGATCCCGCAGCGCGCCCCGCGCGCCCCCCGGTCCTCCGCGCGCCCGTCGTCCTCCCGTACGCCCGGCTCCCCGCGCGCCCTGGGCCGCACGCTCCTGCTCCTCGTCCTCCTGCTGCTCGTGGGGGCCGTCGCGTACGCCGTCCTCTTCATGCCCAAGGAGGGCGAGCAGCCCACCGCGCCGACCACGCCCACGACCGCGCCCGCGACGGCGAAGCCGTCCGCCGGACCGACCGCGCAGCCGACGGCGAAGCCGTCCTCGCGGCCGACCGCCGAGCCGGCCACCACCCCGCCCCCCGCCGGCCCTTCGGCCCCCGCGCTCGCCGCCGGGTACGAAGTGCGCCAGGACCCGGAGGGCTTCCGGATCGGGGTCCCGAAGGGGTGGCGGCGCAGCCCGATCAACGACGCCGGGCAAGTGCGCTTCACCGACGGCGGGTTCACGATGATCGTGGTCCCCGGCCGGGACAGCGTCCGGGACGACGGCTCGGACCCGCTGGAGTACCAGAACGTCAAGGAGCGGGAGCTGGAGCCGTATCGCTCGTCCAGCTGGGCGCAGGTGGAGCGGGCGCGCCGGGTGGACATCGGCCGGACACCGACGGCCGAGGGCAGTTACACCTGGCCGGACAGCACGGGCCGCCAGGTCTTCGTGCGCAATCTCGTCGTGATCGACGGCGGCCGGTACCACGTCGTCCAGGTCATCGGCCCGGAGAGCGAGCGCGACAAGGTGTCCGAGGTCTACGAGCAGGCGACGAAGGCGTTCCGCCCGGGACGGTGAGATCCGGGACGGTGAGATCCGGACCGGTGAGATCCGAATGGGTGGGATCCGGGATGCTGATACGAAAGTTCCACCGGCCCCCGGTCACAGTGCTGTTCCTATGACCGCCCCGAGGTTCCGCCCGCCGTCCCCCCCTCCGTAACCTTGCATCAGAAGGAACGGGCGGGGGCAAGTGGAACATTCTCAGAGCACAGGGTCGGGGCTGCTGCTCGCCGGTCGCTACCGGCTGGGCGAGTCCATCGGACGCGGCGGCATGGGCAAGGTCTGGCGCGCGCACGACGAGGTGTTGCACCGCGTGGTGGCGGTCAAGGAGCTGACGGCGGGCCGGTTCGTGGCCGAGGCCGACCGGCTGGTGCTGCACGCCCGTACGCAGAAGGAGGCGCGGGCCGCCGCGCGGATCACGCACCCGGGCGTGGTGACCGTCCACGACGTCCTGGAGCACGACAACCGGCCGTGGATCGTCATGCAGTACGTCGACGGGCCCTCGCTCGCCGACGCCGCCAAGGAGGCCGGCACGATCGAGCCGCGCGAGGCGGCCAGGATCGGGCTGCACGTCGTCGGCGCGCTGCGTGCCGCGCACGCGGCCGGGGTGCTGCACCGGGACGTCAAGCCGGGCAACGTGCTGCTCGCGCGCGACGGGCGCGTCCTCATCACCGACTTCGGGATCGCGGCGATCGAGGGGGACTCCACGATCACCCGGACGGGTGAGATCGTCGGTTCCATCGACTACCTGGCGCCCGAGCGGGTGCAGGGCGGCGACCCGGGTCCCGCCTCCGACCTCTGGTCCCTCGGCGCCACGCTGTACACGGCGGTGGAGGGCACCTCGCCGTTCCGCCGCACCTCGCCGATCAGCACCATGCAGGCCGTGGTGACCGAGGAGCCGCCGCACCCGCAGAAGGCGGGGCCGCTGGCCTCCGTCATCGTGGCGCTGCTGCGCAAGGACCCGGCGCAGCGGCCGCGAGCGGATGAGGCCGAGCGGATGCTGCTCGACGCGATGGAGGGGCGCGCGCCGGCGGCTGCGCAGGCGTACGTGCCGACCCAGCGGGTGGCCAGGGAGGACCTGGACCCCGGGGCGGACGGCACGACTGCCGACGTCGGTGCGGAGGGCCCGACGGACGGGCCGCCGAAGGTCACCGCGCGATGGCCCGAACCGCCGCAGCAGCACCAGCCGGCACACGTACCCCAGCAGCCCCACGGGCCGCAGGGGCCTGCCACTCTCGTGCCCGCCTCCTCGTCCTCCTCCGGTCGCGGCCGCTGGCGTTCCGCCGTGCTCGCGGCGCTGCTGGCGGGGGTCGTCGCCGGCGGCGCCGTCTTCGCCGCGATGAACTACGCGGGTGGAGACCATGACCGTGACGCCGGTGGGCGGACCACGACGACCGCCCCCGCGACCAAGAAGGCCCCCGACACCGGCATCCCGGCCGGCTGGCACCGCGTCGAGGACCCGGAGGGCTTCAGCCTGCTCGTACCGGACGGCTGGAAGCGGCAGACGGAGGGCGACCAGATCGACTACACGCCGGACAACGGCCGCCACCGCATCCGGATCAGCATCGACCGGAGCCCCGACTTCGAGAATCCGTACATGCACGCGATCGACCTGGAGCGCCAGCTCGGGAAGCGCATGGACTACAACCGGGTCAAGCTCGACCAGACGACCTACCGCGACCAGGTCCGCTCCTGTCTGTGGGAGTTCACCTGGACCGAGAAGAAGACCTTCCCCGGGCCGCGGCACGCGATCGACCAGATGTACTACGAGGACGACGGCACCGAGTACGCGATCTACATGTCCTCGCCGGAGTCGAGCTGGGAGACCACCCGAGAGCAGTTCGACATCGTCGTCCGGCACTGGCGCGCGCCGGGGGCCTGAGGGGCGGAAAAATCTCCGCGCCGGGTCTCCGGCAGCCGTAAGCCCCTGATCAGGACTTACGTGCCAGTGATCGCTGGCGTGATGTGTGTGGACGGTGAAAACGCGTTACCGACGGGTACCCAAAGGCCGGAACGCGGCTTACGCTCGGCCCCATGACGGACTCGCAGGCCCCCGCCGCCCTCACGGTTCCCGCCGACGCCGACACCGCCGCGGAGGCGGGCCGCCCGGCCGCTCCCGCCGGTGCGACCAACCCGGTCGCGCCCGCGCCCGCCGGCGCGCGGACCGCCGCCGACGTCGTGACGCCCGAGCTGGTCGCCCGGCTCACCCGCGGTGTCGTCGGATCCGGCCGTACCGCCAACCACACCCCCTTCACCGGGAAGAAGCTGGCGGACCTGCCCGAGTCCACCCCCGAGGACGTCGCCGAGGCCTTCACGCGCGCGCGTGCCGCCCAGGCCGCCTGGGCCGCCACCCCGGTCCGGGCCCGCGCCGCCGTCCTCCTGCGCTTCCACGACCTGATCCTCCAGCGGCAGGCCGAGGTCCTCGACCTCATCCAGCTGGAGACCGGCAAGGCCCGCCTGCACGCCCACGAGGAGGTGCAGGCGGTGGCCGTCGCCGCCCGCCACTACGGCCGCAAGGCCCCCTCGTACCTGCGCGCCAAGCGCCACACCGGTGTCGTGCCGACCCTCACCAAGGTCACCGAGCTGCGCCAGCCGCGCGGGGTCATCGGCCAGATCGCCCCCTGGAACTACCCGCTGGAGCTCTCCGTCGGCGACGCGCTCCCCGCCTTCGTCTCGGGCAACGCCGTCGTCATGAAGCCCGACACGGAGACCGCGCTCACCGCGCTCTGGGCCCGTGACCTGCTCATCGAGGCCGGCCTGCCCGCCGGCGTCTTCCAGGTCGTCCTGGGCGAGGGCCCGGTCGTCGGCCCCGAGGTCGTCGCCCACGGCGACTACGTCTCCTTCACCGGCTCCACCCGCACCGGCCGTGAGGTCGCCAAGGGCGCCGCCGCCCGGCTCGTCGGCGTCACCCTGGAACTCGGCGGCAAGAACGCGATGCTCGTCCTCGAGGACGCCGACGTCGAGAAGGCCGCCGCCGGAGCCGTCCGCGCCTGCTTCTCCTCCGCCGGACAGCTCTGCATCTCCATCGAGCGGCTGTACGTGCACGAGTCGATCGCCGACGCCTTCCTCGACCGCTTCGCCGCCCGCACCAAGGCCATGCGCCTCGGCAACTCCCTCGCGTACGGGGCGGACATGGGCTCCCTCGTCGGCGAGCGGCAGCTGGAGGCCGTCACCACGCACGTGGAGGACGCCGTCGCCAAGGGCGCGAAGATCGTCGCCGGCGGCGTCGCCCGCCCCGACATCGGCCCCCTCTTCTACGAGCCGACCATCCTCGACGGCGTCGAGGCCCCGATGGCCGTCTGCACCGAGGAGACCTTCGGCCCGGTCGTCTCCGTCTACCGCTTCACGGACGAGGACGAGGTCGTCGAGCTCGCCAACGCCACCCCGTACGGCCTGAACTCCTCCGTCTGGACGAGGGACTCGCGCCGCGGCCACGCCGTCGCGGCCCGGCTGCGCACCGGCACCGTCAACATCAACGAGGGGTACGCGCCCGCGTACGGCAGCGTGCAGTCCCCGATGGGCGGCATGAAGGACTCCGGGCTCGGCCGCCGCCACGGCTCCGAGGGCATCCTCAAGTACACCGAGGCGCAGACCGTCGCCCAGCAGCGGCTGATCCCGCTCGCCCCCTCCTTCGGGATGGACGACGAGAAGTACGCCGCGTTCATGAGCGTGTCCCTGAAGGCGATGAAGGCCCTGCGCCTGCGCTGACGCCCCGTCTTTCCCACACCCCTTCCGTACGAGGAGAGCCATGACCGCGGTACCCCCTGCCCAGAATCAGGCCGAGGACGGCCCGGAGGACGGCTACGACTACGACGTCCTGGTCGTCGGCTCCGGCTTCGGCGGTTCGGTCACCGCCCTCCGCCTCACCGAGAAGGGCTACCGGGTCGGCGTCCTGGAGGCCGGGCGCCGCTTCACCCGCGCGACCCTGCCCAAGAACTCCTGGGACCTGAAGAACTTCCTGTGGGCCCCCGCCCTCGGCCTCTACGGCCTCCAGCGCATCCACCTGCTCGGCAACGTCATGGTGCTCGCGGGCGCCGGCGTGGGCGGCGGATCCCTCAACTACGCCAACACCCTCTACGTACCGCCGAAGCCCTTCTTCGACGACCCGCAGTGGAAGGACATCACGGACTGGCAGGAGGAGCTGCGGCCGTACTACGACCAGGCGAAGCGCATGCTCGGCGTCCGCATCAACCCGACGATGACCCCCTCCGACGTGCACCTGAAGTCCGCCGCGCAGGCCATGGGCATCGGCGACACCTTCCACATGGCGCCCGTCGGCGTCTTCTTCGGGGACGGCGAGGACGCCGACGGCACGTCGAGGGCCAAGCCCGGCAGCGAGGTCGCCGACCCCTACTTCGGCGGCGCGGGCCCGGCCCGGCGCGCCTGCACCGAGTGCGGCGAGTGCATGACCGGCTGCCGCCACGGCGCCAAGAACACCCTCAACGAGAACTACCTGTACCTCGCCGAGAAGGCGGGCGCGACCGTCCACCCCATGACCACCGTCGTCACGGTCACCGAGGACTCGCGCGGCGGCTTCGCGGTGAAGACCCTGCCGACCGACAACCGCCGGAAGGGCGCCGGCCGGACCTTCACCGCCCGGCGGGTCGTCATCGCGGCCGGCACGTACGGCACGCAGACCCTGCTGCACCGGATGAAGGACAGCGGACTGCTGCCCCGGATCTCGAACCGGCTCGGCGAGCTCACCCGCACCAACTCCGAGGGCCTCGTCGGCGCCCAGACCACCGACCGCCGCTACCGCAGGAAGCACGGCAAGGAGAAGGCCGACTTCACCAGGGGCGTCGCGATCACCTCGTCCGTCCACCCCGACGAGAACACCCACATCGAGCCCGTCCGGTACGGCAAGGGCTCCAACTCGATGGGCAGCCTGACCGTCCTCCAGGTGCCCTACGGGGCCCACCGGGTGCGCAGCTGGTTCCTCAACCTGCTCAAGCACCCGACGCTCGCCGTCCGCTCGCTCTCCAACTGGCACTGGTCCGAGCGGACCATCATCGGCCTGGTCATGCAGTCCCTCGACAACTCACTCACGACCTACCGCAAGCCCGGCGGCCTCGGAAAGGGCCTGCTCACGGCCCGCCAGGGGCACGGCGCGCCCAACCCGGTCCAGATCCCGGAGGCCACCCAGGCCGCCACCCTCCTCGCCGAGGAGATCAACGGCTTCGCCGGCTCCAACGTCGGCGAGCTGATGGGCACCCCGCTCACCGCGCACTTCCTCGGCGGCTGCCCGATCGGCGCCGACGGCGAGACCGGCGTCATCGACCCGTACCACCGGCTCTTCGGCCACCCGGGGATCTCCGTCGTCGACGGCGCGGCCGTCTCCGCCAACCTCGGCGTCAACCCGTCCCTGACGATCACGGCCCAGGCGGAGCGCGCCATGTCCTTCTGGCCGAACAAGGGCGAGGAGGACCCGCGCCCGCGGCAGGGGGAGGCGTACGCACGGATCGCGGCCGTCGAGCCGAAGTCGCCCGCCGTCCCGTCCGAGGCCTTCGGCGCCCTGCGGCTGCCGTTCCTGGGGATGCCGGCGGTCCCGCCGAAGAAGGACTGAGCGGCTCGGCGCCCCTTCGCAGGAAAGGGCGCTGCACCCCCCTCCGAGTGCAGCGCCCCTCCAGCTTTGGTGTTGCTGCATAGATGACCTCCGGCCCCCGCGATTGGTTGTAGCGGTTGCACGGGTTCTTCGTGTGACGCGCGTCACGTCCTGATGCAGGGCGTGAAAAGGGCCCCGCGCTCGCGATTCCGGTCGCGGCGCGGGGCCCTCGGGGTCGGCACCGGTGTCAGGGCAGCGGCGGTGCCGAGCGGGGCGGCGCCGGGGGGTTGCGCCGCAGGGGGAGGGGATCGGGGATCAGGGGGACGGGAGGATCGGGAGATCGGCCGGTTGCGGCCGGCCCCGGGCGTCCCCGGGACCGACCGCCCTTTCTGGGTGACCGGGCTGCTGTCCCCTGCTGTCCGGTCACACGCGCTGGTGCGAGGTCCCACGACGTACCGGAGAGGTACGCCACACGCCCCAGCGAAGCCACGCGTGGTTTCTTCGGGCCCGCCCCTGGCTGGCACGGACACCCGGACCAACGAAGCCCGGCCGGAGCCGGTCACGCGCCGTACGGGTGAGAGCCGTACCGAACGCGGGTGCGGGCACGCACCCGGATGCGTTTTCAGGGGCTCTTCAGGTGTGGCCCGGGGGCTTCTTCAGCGGTTTCTTCAGCGGTTTCCTCGGGTGCGGCCCCGGGGCGGTTCCGCCGGCGGTTTCTTCAGATGCGGCCCCGGCACAGCTCCAGCATCGTCATCGCGAGCGCCGTGCCCGGCTTGCCCAGCGCGTCCCTGTAGTGGCCGAGGACCTCCATCTCGCGGGCCAGGTTCACCCGGCGGCCGCCCGAGGAGATCCGGGCCTCCTGGATGACGGCCGAGACGGCCACCCGTTCCTGGATGAGGCCGATGATCCGGTCGTCGAGCGCGTCGATGCGCTCACGGGCGTCGCCGATCAGCGCAGCCGCCTCGTCGGTGCGGGCGCCGGTCTTCTCGGTCTGGGTCATGGCGGTCATGTCGGGGCTCCTCGTGGTGTCGGGTCCGGAGCCCCGGGGCGACATCGCCCGGAGACAAGCAGAACGCCCCGGGCCTTGTCGGCCCGGGGCGCCTGGGAAGTCGCTTGTCAGTTGCTCAAGCAGCACGACCATGGCAGCCGGTGGGCCGGTTGCCATAGGTAAAGACGAAGGTCGAGTGCTTGCGCATGGCGACAGTATGGACCCTTCCGCGCACCCCGGGACAACCCGGGTTCGGATGGTGAGACGAAAAGCGACACCGGCGCGCCGGTAGAATCGACAAATAGCCCCCCTTCGAGGGAACCCTCAAGGACCCCCAGGGAACCTCAGGGAAATCCCGAGAGACCCCCGAGAGATCCCCGGGGAACCGCTCCTACCGCCGGAAGGCCGCCGTAGTGTCATCAGCGACTCCCGCTGCCGCGCCCGACGTCTCCAACCCGGACGTAGTCCTCGTTGTCGACTTCGGCGCCCAGTACGCCCAGCTCATCGCCCGTCGCGTCCGTGAGGCGCGGGTCTACAGCGAGATCGTCCCGTCCACCATGCCGGTGGCCGAGATGCTGGCCAAGAACCCCAAGGCGATCATCCTCTCCGGCGGCCCGTCCTCCGTGTACGCCGAGGGCGCCCCGCGCCTCGACCGCGCGCTGTTCGAGGCGGGCGTCCCCGTCTTCGGCATGTGCTACGGCTTCCAGCTGATGGCGACGACCCTCGGTGGCACCGTCGACAACACCGGCGCCCGCGAGTACGGCCGGACCCCGCTGCACGTCTCCAAGGCCGGCTCCACCCTCTTCGAGGGCACCCCGGTCGAGCAGTCCGTGTGGATGTCGCACGGCGACGCCTGCTCCGCCGCCCCCGAGGGCTTCACCGTCACCGCGTCCACGGACGTCGTGCCGGTCGCCGCCTTCGAGAACGACGAGAAGAAGCTGTACGGCGTCCAGTACCACCCCGAGGTGCTGCACTCCACGCACGGCCAGCAGATCCTCGAGCACTTCCTCTACCGCGGCGCGGGCATCGAGCCCAGCTGGACCACGGGCAACGTGATCGAGGAGCAGGTCGCGGCCATCCGCGCCCAGGTCGGCTCCAAGCGTGCCATCTGCGGTCTCTCCGGCGGCGTCGACTCCGCCGTGGCCGCCGCGCTCGTGCAGAAGGCCATCGGCTCGCAGCTCACCTGCGTGTACGTCGACCACGGCCTGATGCGCAAGGGCGAGACCGAGCAGGTCGAGAAGGACTTCGTGGCCGCCACCGGCGCGAACCTGGTCGTCGTCGACGCGCAGGAGCGCTTCCTGAACGCGCTCGCCGGCGTCTCCGACCCGGAGACCAAGCGCAAGATCATCGGCCGTGAGTTCATCCGCGTCTTCGAGCAGGCGCAGCTGGAGATCCTCCAGGAGGAGGGCCCCGAGGTCGCGTTCCTCGTGCAGGGCACCCTCTACCCGGACATCGTCGAGTCCGGCGGCGGCACCGGCACCGCCAACATCAAGTCGCACCACAACGTGGGCGGCCTCCCCGACGACATCGAGTTCGAGCTCGTCGAGCCGCTGCGGCAGCTCTTCAAGGACGAGGTCCGCATGGTCGGCCAGGAGCTCGGCCTGCCCGAGGAGATCGTCCAGCGCCAGCCGTTCCCCGGCCCCGGCCTCGGCATCCGCATCGTCGGCGAGGTCACCAAGGAGCGCCTGGACCTGCTGCGCGAGGCCGACGCCATCGCCCGCGAAGAGCTCACCGCGGCCGGTCTCGACCGTGAGATCTGGCAGTGCCCGGTCGTCCTCCTCGCCGACGTCCGCTCCGTGGGCGTCCAGGGCGACGGCCGCACCTACGGCCACCCGATCGTGCTGCGTCCCGTCTCCTCCGAGGACGCGATGACGGCCGACTGGTCGCGCCTGCCCTACGAGGTGCTCGCCAAGATCTCGACCCGCATCACCAACGAGGTCGCCGACGTCAACCGTGTCGTCCTCGACGTCACGAGCAAGCCGCCGGGCACCATCGAGTGGGAGTAATCCCTCCCGTACGCGAGTGGGGGCAAGCCCTGCCGCACGCGAGTAGGGGATGAGCCCTGCCGCATTCCGTCGAAGCCGTCGTCCCCGGACCTCCGGGGCGGCGGCTTCGTCGTGTCCGGGCGTCCCGTGGTCGGCGGCTTCGTCGTGTTCGCGTCGGGACTCTGGTGACTTGACCGGCCGGGCGTTACCTTCCCGCGCATGAGCGTGATACCGGACCCCGTACCCGTCGAACGGCTCCACTTCGCCCTGCCGCCCGTCCACGCGACGGCCGAGGAGGAACGCACCCATCGCAAGCAGCGGCTCGCGGGCGCGCTCCGGGTCTTCGCGCGGCTCGGGTACGAGGAGGGCGTCTCCGGCCACATCACCGCCCGCGACCCGGAGCATCCCGACTGCTTCTGGGTGAACCCCTTCGGAGCCCCCTTCGAAGAGCTCACCGCGAGCGATCTCATCCTCGTCAACGGCGACGGTCAGGTCGTCCGCGGCGGCCACCACGTCAACCAGGCCGCCTTCACCGTCCACGCCCAGGTCCACCGCGCCCGGCCCGACGCCGTCGCCGTCGCCCACACCCACTCGGTCCACGGGCGGGCCCTCGCCGCGCTCGGCGAACTCCTCGACCCCCTCACCCAGGAGGCCTGCGCCTTCTACCAGGACCACGCCCTCTACGACGCCTACACCGGCGTCACCGTGGACGCCGAGGAAGGCCGCCGGATCGCCGTCGCCCTCGGCGCCTTCAAGGCGATCGTGCTCCGCAACCACGGACTGCTCACCGTCGGCACCTCCGTCGACGCGGCCGCCTGGTGGTTCATCGCCCTCGAACGCTGCGCCCAGGTCCAACTGGCCGCGCGCGCAGCCGGCAAACCGGTGCTCATCGACCACCGCGACGCGGTCGCCACCCGGGAGCAGCTCGGCAGCGACCTCGTCGCCTGGATCAACTACCAGCCCCTGTGGCGCAGGATCAGCCGAACGGATCCCGAACTCCTGTCGTAACACCATCGCTTCACCCTTCTGTACGTCAATGAGATGGCGCGGCAATCACTCTTCGGCGGGGCGCACGCGGCAGGCGCGGGAGCCGTCGGTGCGGCACAATTCCCTGCAATCAACGGCTGGTTGACCCTTCGGGGCGCGCCGGGACGCATCGAAGCGGGCCGTGAAGTGAGCTCGGGAGTGAGCACCGTGGCGGTTCAAGAGGCGAGACAGTACGGCGAGCACGCGACGGCCTGTGCCGGCTGCGCGCACTGTGGGCAGACCGGCCACCGGCGCGCCGTCGCCGCCTTCCTGGCCCGGCGCGACGAACTCGCCGCCGGGCACGGCGTCCCCGCGGCCGTCGCCCACTCGCCGGTCGCCGCCCGCCAGTGGGTCTCCGACGAGCTCGCCCAGTCCGCCCGCGCGGTTGCCGTGCGCGGCCGGGAGGCCGGGCACGCCTGGCTCGACCGCGTCCGGCGCGGGGGTCACGGCGCGGTCTGGGGCGCCGTCCTCGCCCTCCTCCTCGGCCAGGCCCTCACCGCCATCGACGGCGGCTGGACCGGGGCCCGCACGGCCGGCCTGTGCACCGCCCTGGTCCTCGCCGTCCTGCTCAGCGCCGCCGCCCACGCCCACCGGGCCCGCGGCGGTCTCCTCGCCCCGCTGATCGGCGAGGACAACCGGCTCTCCACCACCCGTGCCGTCGCCGCCGGCTGGCTGCTGCTCCTCGGCTACACCCTCCTCTTCCTCGCCTTCCGATCACCGGGCACGACCGCCTTCGCTCTCGCCCGCGGCGCGGGCCTGCTCACCGTCCTCGCCCTCGTCGCCTCCGTCACCGTCACCGCCCGTCTCGTCGTCGCCCTGGGGATCGCGGCCGGCCGCCTCCAGAAGGTGCGCGCCGACCGGCCCCGCGCCGGCGACCTCGTCTGCGACGACAGCGGCCGGGCCGCCCTCGCCGACGTCCAGTACCTCCTCGTCTCCGGTGCCGTCCTCGCCCTGGCCGCCGTCGGTCTGGCCGGCGACCCCGACCGGCTCCCCGAGGTGCCCTGGTCCCTCGTGCTGCTCGTCGGCGTCTCGGCGGCCTGGCACCTCGCCGCGAAGTGCACCGAGGGCGTCCGTCCCGCGATCCACTCCGTGGTCCGGTCCCGGGAGGCCGGCGACCTCGACGCCCCGATCCGCACGGGCGACGACATCGAGATCCGCGGCTGCGGCTTCGTCCCGCCGGGCGCCGGTGCCCCCGACCCGCTGACCCGCCTGGTCGTCCGCATCGGCCCCGTCCACGCCCACGTGCCGCTGGTCCCGGTCCCCGGCGGCTTCGCCAACCCCACCGACACGTCCCTGACCGTCCCCCTCCCGGCGGACGTGGAACCGGGCCGGGTGGAGGTCTCGGTCGTCACGGCGGCCGGTGTGGAGACCAACCGGGTCACGATCGAGGTCCTGGACTGACCCTCCGGCCCCCTTCCCGCGTCCCCGGCGCCGTGTGCGAGGAGAATCGACCCGCGAACAGCCGTACGGGGCGTGGAGAGGTGACCGACGATGACGGGACAGACGGACCAACCGCACGACAGGGACGACGACCCGACGGTCCCGGGCAGGACCGACGGCCTCGGCGGGACCGGCACGTCGGGCGGTTCGGGCGGCTCGGGTGTGTCAGGTGGCCGCGGCGCGTCAGGCGGCCCCGGCGCGGCCGGTGGTCCGGGCGCAGTGGGTGGTCCCGACGCGTCCGGTGACAACGGGCGGTTTGTCGAGCGGAAGGCGACCTTCGACGTGTGGCGGGCGACCGCCTCCCGCTATGCCCTCCTTCCGCTGCGGATCTTCCTCGGGGTCACGTTCGTCTACGCCGGACTCGACAAGCTCACCGACTCCGCCTTCTTCGCCGACGCGGGCAGCGGCTCCATCGGCGAGATGATGCGCGGCGTCCGCGACAGCTCCGCGATCCCCGCCCTCGTCGACCTCGCCCTCAACAACCCGACCGGCTTCGGATACGCCATCGCCTTCGGAGAGCTCGCCGTCGGGCTCGGAACCCTCTTCGGTCTCTTCGCCCGACTGGCCGCGCTCGGCGGCGCGCTGATCTCGCTGAGCTTCTGGCTGACCGTGAGCTGGCAGGTCCACCCGTACTACCTCGGCAACGACCTGATCTATCTGATGTCCTGGCTCCCGCTGCTGCTGGCCGGGGCCCCGGTGCTCTCACTGGACCGGCTCCTCGCCGAACGGCGCCGTATTCGATAGGCGACCCAGGTCGCGAGGGCGGCGGTGCCCAGGCCGCCGCAGAGGAGGGGGATCACCGCGTACCACGGGGTCGTCCAGGCGCCGGAGGCGTCGCCCGCGTAGGCGGCGGCCAGGACGAGGGCCGTCAGGCCGACGAGCAGCCGGCCGGGGCGGAACTCATGAAGCAGCACGGGTGACCTCCACCTGTCCGAGTCCGACCTCGAGCGAGAGGTCCAGGGTGCCCGCCGGGGCGGTCCCGGCCGACGGGGTGAGCGTCCGGGTCACGTCACGGCCCGGCGCGATGTCGATGTCGCCGGCGGGTGCGCCCGGCAGCTGCAGATCGCCCAGGCCCACCTCGGCGTGCAGCTTCACCACCGCGCTCTTCGGCACGATCACCTCGAGCCGCCCGGCGCCGACCTCGACGTGCGTCGTCACGGTCGTGCCGGCCGGGAGCGGGAGCCGGGTCAGGTCGAGCGTCCCGACCCCGCTGCCCAGCTCGTAGCCCGGCTGCACGGCGGCGACCGAGGCCGGCGTCCACGTCTCGCGGACCCACTCGGTGCTGATCCGGTCGGGCAGCGCCGTGGCCAGGGCCAGGAGGCCGGCCGTGACCACGGTCAGGAAGACCGTGCCGAACCCGGTCCGTCCGAGGAAGCTGCTGACGACGAGGCCCAGGCCGAAGACCGCGAGCGCGGCCGAGAGGCCGGCCTGCAGGCTGGTGCCCAGCGGGTGGGTGTCCCACGTCAGGCCCGTCCCGAGGCCGCCCGCTATCAGCGCGAGCAGGAAGACGAGCCCCCCGATGGAGAGTGGGCTCCGGCGGACGGAGGGGGTCGGACGCCCGGGCTCCGACGGGCCGGGACCCCACTGACTGCCCGGCTTCGGCACCTCGCCGTTCACCCGGCCGTCCTCGTCCAGGATTCCGTGCGGACCCCACAGGTAGCCGACGGCGATCTTGCCCGTCGAGCCGTCCTTGACGATCGGGTCCTTCCACCAGGAGGGGGACTCGAAGATCGGCGGGGCCTTGGTCTCGGGCGGCGCCTCGGCGACCGTGAGGCCGGCCGCGGTGTCCGACCGGCCCTCGGGCTCGCCGCCGACCCGCCGCCGCTGCGACCAGACCGCCGCCCCGCACACGGCGAGCGTCAGGATGAGCGTGAAGCCCAGGACATTCCCGCTGTGCAGTGTCGAAAGGAAGATCCCGCAGCCGATCAGCGCCATCAGCAGGGCCGCCAGGGAAGCCCCGGACACCCGGCCCATCAGCAGTCTGCGGCCCTCGCTCTCGTCCTCTCCCACGAGCGGGACCAGCAGCCACGCGAAGCCGTAGAACACGAGGCCCAGGCCGCCCGCGACCGACAGCACGCCGATCACCACCCGGAATATCACCGGGTCGAGGTCGAAGCGCCGTCCGAGACCTCCGCAGACGCCGCCCACGACGTTGCTGCTGCGCGAGCGCCGGAGTGGCGGGGCGGGATCGGCCTCCGCCGGCGGCGGGGCCTCGTGCTGCGAAGGCATCGAACTCGTCATGCCTCCATGGTGACGGCCGGTGACGTTCCGCGGCACCGGGGCCGACCCTGGCCCGACCCTGATATTCACGGGCCCCCCGCCCCCGAGTCGTTGCCAGGGACGATCTCAGGGCCGACCCTGATGTCCGGGGCGGGCCGAACGTGTGACGATCGGTGCATGTCCGCAACCGCTCGTGTCACCGAGACCGACGAACCACCCGTGCGCAGGCTCTACCGGAGCGCCGACGGGCGGTGGCTCGGCGGTGTCGCACGGGGCCTCGCGGGCCACCTCGGCCTGCCGGTCGTCTGGGTGCGCGCGCTCTTCGTGGTGCTGTTCTTCTCGAACGGCCTGGGCCTCGTGCTCTACGCGGTGTTCTGGATCGTCGTCCCGCTCGGCGTCGGCGGAAGGTCCGCCCCGCGCTCCCTCTTCGAGACCACATCGGACGGCCGCCGCAGACTCCGCAAACCGGACCAGGGCCAGGTCGTCGCCCTGATCGCGCTCGGCATCGGCCTCGCGGCCCTCGTCGGGAACGTCAGCGTCGACAACGAGACCGGACGCTACATATGGCCCCTGCTCCTCATCGCCGTCGGCGTCGCGCTCGTCTGGAGACAGGCGGACAACGCCCGCCGGGCCAGCTGGACCGAGCCCGGGCGCCACAAGCGCGCGCTCCAGCTCGTCCGCGGCCTCGTCGGCGTCGGCCTCGTCGGCACCGGCCTCGCGGTCTTCGTGGTGGTCCGCGGCTCCGTCGCCCAGCTCGGCACGGCCGTGACCGCCGCCGTCGCGGTCCTCACCGGCATAGCGCTCCTCGCCGGCCCCTGGCTGGTCCGCATGTCGCAGGACCTCAACGAAGAGCGGACCATGCGCATCCGTGCCCAGGAGCGCGCCGAGGTCGCGGCCCACGTCCATGACTCCGTGCTGCACACCCTGACCCTGATCCAGCGCAACGCCGACGACGCCGGCGAGGTGCGCCGCCTCGCCCGCGCCCAGGAGCGCGAGCTGCGGAACTGGCTCTACAAGCCCGAGGGCACCGGCAGGGACGAGGAGCCCGAGACCCTCGCGGAGGCGGTGAAGAGAGCGGCGGCCGAGGTCGAGGACAAGCACGGGGTCCCGCTGGAGGTGGTCGTCGTCGGCGACTGCCCCCTCGACGAGAAGCTGACCGCGCAGATGCAGGCCGCACGCGAGGCGATGGTCAACGCCGCAAAGTACGGTGGCGAGGGCGGGGCCGTGCAGGTGTACGCCGAGGTGGAGGGCCGTACGGTCTTCGTCTCGGTGCGGGACCGGGGACCGGGCTTCGACCCGGATTCCGTGCCCGAGGACCGGATGGGCGTACGAGAATCGATCATCGGCCGTATGCAGCGCAACGGCGGTACGGCCCGGCTGCGGTCACCGCAGGGCGGGGGCACCGAAGTGGAGCTCGAGATGGAGAGGGCGGACGGATGAGCGACGAGACCGGAGCGACGACCGGAACCGATGCGGGGGCGCAGGGCACGGAGCGCCGGGTGCGGGTGGTGCTCGTCGACGACCACCGGATGTTCCGCACCGGGGTCCAGGCCGAGATCGGCCGGACCGACGTCACCGGCGTCGAGGTGGTCGGCGAGGCGGCCGACGTCGACCAGGCGGTCACGGTCATCACCGCGACCCGCCCCGAGGTCGTCCTCCTGGACGTCCACCTGCCGGGCGGCGGCGGCGTGGAGGTGCTGCGGCGCTGTGCGAGCCTGATGGGCGCGACCGAGGACCCGGTCCGCTTCCTGGCCCTGTCGGTCTCGGACGCGGCCGAGGACGTCATCGGGGTGATCCGGGGCGGTGCCCGCGGCTATGTCACCAAGACGATCACCGGCACGGACCTGGTCGACTCGATCTTCCGGGTCCAGGAGGGCGACGCCGTCTTCTCGCCGCGCCTCGCCGGCTTCGTCCTGGACGCCTTCGCCTCGACGGACGCGCCCCCGGTGGACGAGGACCTGGACCGGCTCACCCAGCGGGAGCGGGAGGTGCTGCGGCTGATCGCCCGGGGATACGCGTACAAGGAGATCGCCAAGCAGCTCTACATCTCGGTGAAGACGGTCGAGTCGCACGTCTCGGCGGTGCTGCGGAAGCTCCAGCTCTCCAACCGGCACGAGCTGACCCGCTGGGCCACCGCCCGCCGCCTGGTCTGACCCCGCCTGATACGAGTCGCCGGGTCTGAGTCGCCCGGTTCGCGTCGCAGGGCCTGAGCCGCCCGGTTCGCGTCGCCGGGTCTGCGCTGCCCGCCCGAGTCGCCTGGCCCGAGCCGCCTGGCCCGAGTCGCCTCGGCCGAGCCGCCTCGACTGAGCCGCCTGGTCCGAACGGGGTCCGGGGCGCCTGGCCCGAGCGGGGGCTCAGCCGACCCGCGTCGCGCCGGCGAAGGGCATCTCGTCGATGGGGGCGATCCGGACCGGTGCGCCCGGGCGGGGGGCGTGGATCATCTGGCCGCCGCCGATGTAGAGCCCGACGTGGCTGATCCCGGAGTAGAAGAAGACGAGGTCGCCGGGGGCGAGCTGGGAGCGGGAGACGCGTCGGCCGGCGTTGATCTGGGTGTACGTGGTGCGGGGCAGGGAGACGCCGGCCGCGCGCCAGGCCGCCTGGGTGAGACCGGAGCAGTCGTACGCGGAGGGGCCCGTCGCCCCCCACACGTACGGTTTGCCGAGCTGGGCGCGGGCGAAGGAGATGGCGGCGGCGGCCCGTCCGTCGGGGGCGGTCACCGGTTCGCGCTCGCCGCCCGAGGAGCGGTCGGCCCGCACGGTCGAGGGGCCGCCGGCCGTGCCCGCACCGCTCGGGCCGTCGGGCCGCGTCGAGGCGTCGGCGCGGGAGTCGTCCCGGGCCGCGGCGGCCGCCTCGTACCGTGCGCGTTCCTCCGCGGTCAGCCGGGCGAGGAGGTTCCTGGCCTCCGCCAGCTTGCCGACCACGGTGGCCTTCTGGCGGCGCAGCTCCGCCTCCTGCCCGCGCAGCGCGGTCAGCTTGTCCGCCGACTCGCCGCGCAGCTGCCGGATCGCGGCGAGTTCGTGCCGTACGGCCGTGAGGGCGGCCGTCTGCCGGTCTCCGGCCTTCTCGGCGAGCGCGGCCCGCTCCAGGTACTGGTCGGGATCGGAGGTGAGGGCGAGCTGGACGGCGGGGTCGAGTCCGCCGGAGCGGTACTGGGCGGCGGCCATGGCCCCGAGTGCGTCCCGGGCGGTGTTGAGGCGTTCGGTCCTGCGGGCGGCCTCGTCGCGCAGCCGGTCGAAGGCGGCGCGCGCCTCGTCGGCCTTCTCCTTCGCCCCGTTGTACCGCTCGGTCGCGACCTCGGCCTCCTCGTAGAGCCGGTCGACCTTCGCCTTGACCTGGGCGGTGGTGGGCCGGGGGTCCGCGTGTCCGGACCCTTCGAAGAGCGTCGCCGCCGCCGCCGAGGCGAGAGCGAGGGTGGCGGCGGTGCGGACCGCCGAGACGCCGAGGGGGGACTGTTTGGACTTCCGGTGCGCTGCCACGAGGGCGGGTCACATCCTCTTTCCCTGAGGGGGACGGTGCCCGCCGGGCCGACGGCGGACCGCACAGGGGAGACGGGCCGCCGCCGGGTTTTCTCGGCGGGGGTGACCGACGGCCGCCGGATCGCCGGCGGTGGTGGGGAGCCGGTCACCTGGTGGAGGACGCTAAACGCGGGGTCACGGCCGGACGGGGAGTTGACCGCTATTGGCGTCAGTTGACGTGTCGGGGACCGTTCTCTTTCGCCTGGAGTTCGCACGGGGTGAGCGGCCGGGGACATTCCGGCGGTCGTCCGACCGGAGCGGCGTGGGGAGTGGACCCGGCCGGAGAGCGGTGCTAGGGCCCCGGTTAGGCTCCGCCCCATGGACGTACTCATCAATGTCTTCGTCGCCCTGCACATCATCGGTATCGCCTCCCTCCTCGGCGGCTTCCTCACCCAGATGAAGGCGATGGGCGCCGGTACGGCCCGCTTCGTTCCCGCGATGCTGCACGGCGCGCTGACGATGCTGATCACGGGCGTCGCGCTCGTCGGCCTCAACCAGGCCGACGACCACACGCTGAACAACCTCAAGATCGGCATCAAGATGGCGATCCTCGTGGTGATCCTCGGCCTCGTCTACGTCAAGCGGGACGAGGAGAAGGTCGACAAGGCCCTCTTCGGCGCCGTCGGCGGCCTGACCATGGCGAACATCTTCATCGCGACCCTCTGGGTGTGAGCCGTTCCGCAGCCGGAACGCGCACGAGGGTCCCGAAGGCGGGCCCGGATGTCGGCGGGGCGTCCTAGACTCGTGAGGCGATGAGCAGCCTCTTTGACGACAGCTTCCTGGCCGGCCTCCAGAACCACTCCTCGGAGGAGCCCCCGCCCCACCCCGAGGACGAGGAGCACGGCTCCCCGGCCATGGAAGAGGTCCCGCACGACCTCTTCGGGGAGCACTTCGACGCGCCCCCGCCCGCCCGGGAGACGCACTACCGCGACGGCCACCCCCGGCCCGTCGTGGACGCCGCCGCGCTCCTGGACGGGTTGAACGAGCAGCAGCGCGCCGCCGTCGTCCACACGGACACCCCGCTGCTCATCGTCGCGGGCGCCGGCTCCGGCAAGACCCGGGTCCTCACCCACCGCATCGCCCACCTCCTGGCCACCCGGCACGTGCACCCCGGCCAGATACTGGCGATCACCTTCACGAACAAGGCCGCCGGCGAGATGAAGGAGCGCGTCGAGCAGCTCGTCGGACCGCGGGCCAACGCGATGTGGGTCATGACCTTCCACAGCGCCTGCGTCCGCATCCTGCGCCGCGAGTCGAAGAGGCTGGGCTTCACCTCCTCCTTCTCGATCTACGACGCCGCCGACTCCAAGCGGTTGATGTCGCTGGTCTGCCGGGACCTGGACCTCGACCCGAAGAAGTTCCCGCCGAAGTCCTTCAGCGCCAAGATCTCGAACCTCAAGAACGAGCTGATCGACGAGGAGACCTTCGCCGACCGGGCCGCCGACGGCTTCGAGAAGACGCTCGCCGAGGCGTACCGGATGTACCAGGCGCGGCTGCGCGAGGCCAACGCCCTGGACTTCGACGACATCATCATGACGACGGTCCACCTGCTCCAGGCGTTCCCGGACGTCGCCGAGCACTACCGCCGCCGCTTCCGCCACGTCCTCGTCGACGAGTACCAGGACACCAACCACGCCCAGTACACCCTCGTGCGCGAGCTCGTGGGCACCGGTTACGAGGACCTCGGCCCGGCCGAGCTGTGCGTCGTCGGCGACGCCGACCAGTCGATCTACGCCTTCCGCGGCGCGACCATCCGCAACATCCTCCAGTTCGAGGAGGACTACCCGGACGCGACGACGATCCTCCTGGAGCAGAACTACCGCTCCACCCAGACGATCCTCTCCGCCGCCAACGCCGTCATCGAGCGCAACGAGTCCCGCCGCCCCAAGAACCTGTGGACGAACGCGGGCGCGGGATCGCAGATCACCGGTTACGTCGCCGACACCGAGCACGACGAGGCCCAGTTCGTCGCCGACGAGATCGACCGGCTCACCGACGCGGGCGAGGCCAAGGCCGGGGACGTCGCCGTCTTCTACCGGACCAACGCCCAGTCCCGTGTCTTCGAAGAGATCTTCATCCGCGTCGGACTGCCCTACAAGGTCGTCGGCGGCGTGCGCTTCTACGAGCGCAAGGAGGTCCGGGACGTCCTCGCGTACCTCCGCGTCCTCGCCAACCCCGAGGACAACGTCCCGCTGCGCCGCATCCTCAACGTCCCCAAGCGGGGCATCGGCGAGCGCGCCGAGGCGATGATCGACGCCCTCTCGCTGCGCGAGAAGATCACCTTCCCGCAGGCCCTCAAGCGGGTCGACGAGGCGTACGGCATGGCCGCGCGCTCGGCGAACGCCGTGAAGCGGTTCAACGCGCTCATGGACGAGCTGCGCACGGTCGTCGAGTCCGGCGCGGGCCCCGCCGTCGTCCTGGAGGCCGTCCTGGAGCGGACGGGGTACCTGGCCGAACTCCAGGCATCGACCGACCCGCAGGACGAGACCCGCATCGAGAACCTCCAGGAACTCGCCGCCGTCGCCCTCGAGTTCGAGCAGGAGCGCGGCGAGGAGCCCGCGACCCTCGCCGAGTTCCTGGAGAAGGTCGCCCTCGTCGCCGACTCCGACCAGATCCCCGACGAGGACGAGGAGGGCCGGGGCGTCATCACACTGATGACCCTGCACACCGCCAAGGGCCTCGAGTTCCCCGTGGTGTTCCTGACCGGCATGGAGGACGGCGTCTTCCCGCACATGCGCGCCCTCGGGCAGACGAAGGAGCTGGAGGAGGAGCGGCGCCTCGCGTACGTCGGCATCACGCGCGCGCGTGAGCGGCTCTACCTCACGCGCTCGTCGATGCGCAGCGCCTGGGGCCAGCCCTCGTACAACCCGGCCTCGCGGTTCCTGGAGGAGATCCCGCCCGCGTACCTGGAGTGGAAGCGGACCGGTCCGATCGCCAAGCCCGCCGGGCCGACCTCGGGGATCACCTCCTCGCTCTCCTCCTCCCGCGCGCGCTCCGGCCCCTCCGGCTTCGCCACCCGGCGCGCCGGCGAGAAGCCGGTCATCTCCCTCCAGGTCGGCGATCGCGTCACGCACGACCAGTTCGGCCTCGGCACGGTCATGACGGTGACGGGTGCGGGTTCGGACGCCCAGGCGACGATCGACTTCGGCGACGACAAGCCGAAGCGGCTGCTGCTGCGGTACGCGCCGGTCGAGAAGCTGTAGCGGAGAAGGGAAGGGCCCCGGCTCGATGCCGGGGCCCTTCCCTGCGTATGGGGAAGCTCAGCTCGTCGGGTCGAGCCCGTGGCTGCGCAGCCAGGGCAGCGGGTCGATCGCGGCGGTGCCGTTCGGCCGGACCTCGAAGTGGAGGTGCGGGCCGGTGGAGTTGCCGGAGTCGCCGGAGTAAGCGATGACGTCACCGGCCTTCACGTAACCCGAGCGGATCTTGGCGCTGCTGAGGTGGCAGTACCAGGTCTCGGTGCCGTCCGGGGCGGTCACGATCACCATGTTGCCGTAGGCGCTGTTCAGCTGGGTGCGGACGGTGCCGTCCGTCGCGGCCATCACGGGTGTGCCGGTGAACACGGGGAAATCGATCCCGGTGTGCACGGACATCCAGTTGACGCCCGACTGGCCGAAGCGCGCGCTGAGCCGGTGCAGCGCCACGGGCAGCGCGAACTTGGGACGCATGGCCTCCTTGCGGGCCGCTTCCTCCTCGCGCTTCTTCTTGTCGGCCGCCTGGCGGGCCCGGAGGTCGATGCGCTCCTGGGTGCGGCTGGCGCGGTCGCCGAAGTCGCGGGCGTCGGCGCTGAGTGCGGCGAGCTGGGTGTCGAGCGCGCTGTTGGCGGCGACCTGCTTCACCGAGGCCGGGTCGGCGGCGGCGAGCGCGGTCGTGTTGCTCTTCTGCGAGTCGCTCGTGGTGGGGCCGGTGAGGCCGCCGACGGAGGCGGCGGCGATGCCGGCGACCCCCATGACGCAGGCGGAGGGGACGGCGACGGTCAGCAGCGCGGACCGCTTGGCGGGGGTACGGCGACGGCCGCGGTTGCCGCCGGAGGAGCGGCGCACGGGGCGGCCGGCGACGGGCGCATCCGTACGGATCTCGACGGCGGGCCCGGCGTCCGGCTCGTCGTCGTACGGGTCGTGGTCGTACCCGTCGTCGTACGCGTCGTGGTCGTACGCGTCGTGGTACGTGTCGTCCTCGCCGTCGGCGAGGGCTTCCGGGGCGTAGGTCTCGTCGTCCTCGGCGGAGGCGTGGCCCTCGTGGTCCTCGTACCCCTCGGGGGCGTACTCGACGGCGAACTCGGAGGTGTGCTCCGCCTGCGGGGTGTACTGCTGGGGGACGACCGGCTCGGGCTCCGGGGTCGCGTGGTTCCAGGCGGTCGCGTCGAAGGCGCCGGTCTCGGTCGCGAAGGCGGGGGCGGCCCACTGGCCGGTGGCGTCGTAGGCCTCGTAGCCGTACGTGCCCTGGGCGGCGTAGGCGCCGGCGTGGACGTTCTCGTACTGGCCGGTGTGCTGGGCCTCGGTCCAGGCGGAGGCGTCCCACTGCCCGGTGGTGTCGTACTGCGTCGCGGTGGTCTCGTACGCGCCGGTGGCCTCGTAGGAGGCGGCGGCGTTCCACTGGCCCGTGGTGTCCCACTGGCCGGTCGTGTCGTACTGCCCCGTGGTGTCGTACTGCCCCGTCGTCGCGTACGTGCCGGTGGCGGCGTACTGACCGAGGTCCCACTGGCCGCTGTGGTCGGCCTGACCGCCGGGGTAGGCGCCGAACAGCGGGTCGATGGCGAAGCTGCCGGTGGTGTGGGCGCCGTCTCCGACGTACCCGGCGTGGGGGTGCTGGTCGTTCACCAACGTCTCTCTCGCCTCGGCAGCAGGACCAGTCCGGGGCGGGCCCGTGAGGGGTGTCCCGGGGGTAAGCAGTGGCGCGACTGTACCCGGCGGTACGCGCGGCGGACAATCTTCCGCAGGGTTTGGGCCCGCAGGAAACGGGCAATCGGCCGCGTTTTGCCAGGTCGGGTGGAGAGCTTTGGCCTTGTGTTCGATGAACGTTCGAAGAACGGTGTCGCGCGGTCAGGCGACGGAGGTGGCGCCCGGCCCTTCCTCCCGCGTCCCGGAGACGGCCGGACCACCCGCGTCGAGGGCCTCGCGGACCCCCGCGGCCACCGTCGGATGCACGGGCAGCGCGAGATGGCCGATCCCGCTCACCCGCACGTTGTGCACGAGCAGGTCGGGATGGTCGAGGCTGGCGGTCTCCACCGGCACCATCACCTGGTCCAGATCGCTCCAGAAGCTCACGAACCGCGTCCGGCAGCCCGGCGCGGGCCCGGCGAGCTCCCGCAGGACCTCCGAACCGGGCCGCATCTGCCGCACCAGCGGATGCGCGTCGGCGAGCGGGGCCACCCTCGTGCCCGCGTGCGGGGTGCCGAGCATGACCAGGGTGCGCACCCTGGTGTCGCCGCCCAGTCGCTGTACGTAATAGCGGGCGATGAGCCCGCCCAGGCTGTGCCCGACGATGTCGACCTCTTCGTGTCCGGTACGGGCGCGGATCTCGTCCACCCGGCGGCCGAGCAGCTCGGCGGCGGCCCGCAGGTCACACGTGAGCGGGGAGTAGTTGAGCGACTCGACGCAGTCACGGCCGTTCCGGAGGAGGGAGCGGCGCAGCAGGACGAAGACCGAACGGTTGTCGACGAAGCCGTGCAGGAGGACGACCGGGCGGGTGCCCTGGGCGAGGGGCGTGGGCGGCGCGGGGGGCTCGGTGGCCGCCGTGGTGGGCGTCCTGGCCGGGGTCTTGGCGGGGGAGAGCCGCTCGGCGACGATCCCGGACGGGTAGAGGACGAGATGGCCGGTGAGGATCGCGATTTCCAGCGCGGTGGCCTTCATCAGGGCGGTGACTTTGCCGAGCTCCATGGCCGGCCTCCCGTACGGCACGCGGGGCCGAACGGTACGCCGGTCCGCCGCGCCCCGTGCCGTACGGACGACGGCACGGGGCGCGGCGACCTCGTCGCGGCTCCCTTCGCGACCGGCCCCGCTTGCGGCTGGTGGGCCCAGGAGGAGGGCCCGAAAGCGGGGACGACGCAGAGCGAACATGTCCCACGTGTGATTTCCCCCTCGGTGGCCACCGCGAAACGGCCGGGTGCGGGATGCTGGGGATAACGTTCGTTCACCTCCCCGGCAAAGAGGCGCGGGGGTCGCATGTGGAGGCAGTGATGGGTGTGAGCGGTCCGATCCGCGTGGTCGTCGCCAAGCCGGGTCTCGACGGCCACGATCGCGGGGCCAAGGTCATCGCGAGGGCGCTCCGCGACGCGGGCATGGAGGTCATCTACACCGGGCTCCACCAGACGCCCGAGCAGATCGTCGACACCGCGATCCAGGAGGACGCCGACGCGATCGGCCTCTCGATCCTCTCCGGGGCGCACAACACGCTGTTCGTGAAGGTCCTGGAGCTCCTCAAGGACCGCGACGCGGAGGACATCAAGGTCTTCGGCGGCGGCATCATCCCCGACGCGGACATCCCGCCGCTGAAGGAGAAGGGCGTGGCGGAGATCTTCACGCCGGGCGCGACGACCGCGTCCATCGTCGACTGGGTGAACGCGAACATCCGCGTCGCCGCGTAACCGCTGCGCGGTGCTTGTCCCGCTGAGCGGCGCTCGTCCGCTGCCCGGTGCTTGTCCTCCGACAGGGCCCTTCCGTACGGGAGGGCCCTGTCGGCGTTTCGGGAGCCGGCCCGGCGCCCGGCGTGTCACCGCGTGAGCCTTCGCGGCGTCCGGCGCGCGTCACGGCGTGATCCTTCCGGGTGAACCGCGCGTCACCGCGTGAGCCTTCCGGGCGACCCGCCTCACGGGGTGAGCTCCGCGTGCATCGTCGCGCGGAGGCGGAGGGTGGAGACCAGGCGCTGGAAAGCCTCCGCCCAGTAGTCGCCCGCGCCGGGGGAGCTGTCCTCAGCCTCGTCCGGGCGGGCCGTCAGGGACTCCAGCTGTCGTGCCGCCTCCGGCGCGAGACAGCGCTCCGCCAGGCCCATCACCCCGCTGAAGCTCCACGGGTAACTGCCCGCCTCCCGCGCGATGTCGAGGGCGTCGATCACGGCCGCGCCCAGAGGTTCCGCCCAGGGGACGGCACAGACGCCGAGCAGCTGGAACGCCTCCGACAGGCCGTGCGCCGCGACGAACGAGGCGACCCAGCGCGCCCGTTCCTCCACGGGCAGCGTCGACAGGAGCTGGGCGCGCTCCGCCAGGGACGAGGTGCCGGGGCCCGTCGCGGGCGGGACCGCGGGGGAGCCGAGCAGCGCCCGCGACCACGCCGGGTCCCGCTGCCGCACGGCGGCTCGGCACCAGGCTGCGTGCAGCTCGCCCTGCCAGTCGTCGGCGACCGGCAGCGCCACGATCTCCTCCGGGCCGCGCCCCCCGAACCTGGCCTGCCAGGACGGCAGCGGCGCCGCCTCGACGAGCTGGCCCAGCCACCAGGAACGCTCGCCCCGCCCCGCCGGGGGCGTCGCCACCAGGCCGTCCCGCTGCATCGCCGCGTCGCACTCGTGCGGGGCCTCGACGGCGATGGTCGGTACCGGGGCCGTCCGGTCCAGGCCGACGCAGGTCGCGGCCCGGCCCGCCATCCGGCCCGCGAGGGCGGAGGCCGGCAGGGCGGAGAGCAGCTCGGCGGCGGTGGCCCGGACGTTGCGGCTGCGGTCGCCGAGGGCCTCCTCCAGGAACTCCTCGTCGGCGTCGGACAGTCCGGCACGCAGCGAGTCCAGGAACATCAGCCGGTCCTCCGCCCGCTCGGCCGACCAGGTCGACGCGAGGAGCGCGCGCCCCGCGGCCGGATCCTCGGTCCGTACGGCGGTGAGCAGGGCGACCCGCTCGGCGAACAGGCCCTCGTCCCACAGCGCGCGCACCCCCTCCGGTTCCTGCGCGGACGGGAGCCGGCCGCCCGCGCCCGTGCCCCGGAGTGCGAACCGCCATTCGGGGTTGAGCCGGGCCAGCCACAGTCCCCGCGGACCGGCCAGGCGCAGCGCCTGGGGCCGCAGATCGGTGCGGGCCCTGGCCGCGTCGAGCAGCGCCGGCAGGGCGGCGGGCGGTGCCTTGTAGCCGTGCCGGTTGGCGAGGGCCAGCCACTGGGGGAGCAGCTCGGCCAGGTCGGGGGCGGCCCCGCGCCGCCCGGCGGGCGAGGGCGCGGCCCGCCCGGCGAGCAGCTGGTCGAGCCGCAGCCGGGCGGCCTCGGGCAGCGGTGCGCGGGGGTCCTCCGGAGCCGGCTCCGGCAGGGGCGCGGCGGGCCCGGGCCGCAGCCCCGCCCTGCGCCGTATGGTGTGCAGCGCTGCGGCGTCGAGCAGTGCACCCGGCATGTCCCTGGCCGCCGTTGTGGCCGCGAGCCCGGCGGGCGGCCGCCGGTCCGTCCCCAGCATCGCCGAGCTGACGAGCTCCTCCCAGGGCGCCCCGGCGCGGGCGGCGACGGCCGCGGTCGTGACCGTGGCTGCCGGCCGGGCCGGGGTCTGCGGCGCGGCCCTCTCGGCCGGTGCGGGCGTGGTCGCACGGCTCGCGTCGTGGTCGGGCGCGGTCGTGCGGCTCACGTCGTCGGTCGTGTCTCCCGCCGTCGCGGCGGGCGCGGTGGTCGTGTCCATCGGGCTCCTCCGGTGGGTCGGTGCGCGGTGGCCGGGCGTCATATGAGGGGGACCGTCTCGCCGGGGGTCTCCGGCGACCAGGCGGCGAGCGGGGTGAACCCCCGGTGCCCGACCTCCCCGAAGACGGTCACCGGGGCGCCGCCGGACAGGGCGACCAGGCGCCAGAGACCGGGGCGCGACTGGGCGGCGGGCGTCAGGGGCAGTGCCTCGCGGCCGTCGGCGTCGGCGAGCTGCCAGCCGTAATCCGCGGGCGCCGGTACGACTCCGGTCAGCGTCACCGGCCACGAGTCCAGCCACGGGTCCTCGGCCAGCGCGCGGCCGTACGCGTCGAGCGCCGCGCCGACCGGGCCGCCCGCCGGCGGCGCGACGGGGCCCGCGACCGGGACGAACCGCTCGCCCGGCTCCGCCCGCACCTGGCCCGAGCCGGTGTGCGGGGTCAGCTCGCCGTCCAGCAGTGCGCCGACGGGGAGCGCGAGTCGGGGCGCTCTGCCCGCCGCGCCGAAGGAGAGCAGGAGCGCGGTGCGCCCGGTCGTCGTGCCGTGCAGCCAGATCCGGCGGGTCGTCAGCCGGGCGTCGGACGCGTCGTACTGGGCGAGGACCAGCCAGTGATCCCGCACCGGGACGCCGTCGGCCGGGGAGGTGAGGCCCACCCGGGTCCGCACCGTCGCCGCGAACGGGGCGGGCAGCCGGTCCGCCGCCAGCCACGCCCGGTCGAGGAGACGGGTCAGCGCGCACTCCTCCAGGAGCCGCACCGGCCAGCCCGGCCCCGAGCCCGGTATCGCCCCCAGCTCCCTGACCCGCCCGGCCAGCCCCGGCGCCTGGGCGTCGACCATGCGGGCCGCCGTCTCCTCCCACAGCCCGTACCCCGTCTGCCCGGCCGCCGCCAGGCCGCCGCGCAGCAGATCGGCGAGCCGCTCCTCCAACTCCTGGGCGCCCGCGGTGATCCGGGCCGCTCTGCGCTCGGTCCGGCGGCGCGCCGCCGCGGGGTCCGCCGCCGCCCCCGGGACCGCGTCCCCGGCCCGCCCGCGCCGCGCGGTGAGCCATCGCGCGGCCCAGCCCGGCGCGGGGGAGTCCCCGGCGGCGATCCCGTCGGCCGCGCGGAGCAGCAGCAGGCCGAGCGCGTGCTTGCAGGGGGACTTCCGGCTGGGGCAGTCGCAGGAGTACGCGGGCCCCGTGGTGTCGACGACCGTCCGGTACGGCACGCTCCCGCTGCCCTTGCACAGGCCCCAGACGGCGCCGTCGCCGCACCCCGTCTCCGACCAGGGCCCGGCCGCGCCGAGCTCGGCTCCCGCTCCCCGCGACGCTTCGTCAGGAGCGAGTGCCAGCACCTGTTCCACCGTCCAGTGCTCCCCCATGGCATTCATGTCCTCGACGGTAGAGGGGGCCACTGACAACGCCTCTGACCTGGTGGTTCCGGGAGAGGCGGTGGCGGGAGCGACGACTTGACTTTACTATCCCTTTACGGTTTTCTGCGGCGACCGAAGAACCGCACCACGCCGCCCAGGGGACCCCATGAAGCGCACCGCCCGCACCGCCGCCTCGGCCCTCGCCGTCGCCGGCCTCGCCCTCGGACTCGGGGCCTGCTCCGAGGTCGCCGAGAAGGCCGCCGACCAGGTCGACAAGTCCGTCGACGAAACCTACGAGGTCACGTACGAGGTCAGCGGCAAGGGCATCGAGTCGATCGACTACCACGCCGGCGGCGGCACCGCGATGGAGCCGAAGATCGAGACCGAGAAGAAGCCGGCCACGCCGTGGAAGAAGACGGTGACCCTGAAGGGCATCATGCCGCCGGCCGTCATGCCGATCTCGCTCGACCCCGCCGGCCTCACCTGCAAGGTCATCCACGACGGCAAGGTCATCAAGGAGGCCAAGGGCGAGCAGGCGATGGCGGGCGGCTGCGTCGCCGTCTCCCCGATCGTCGGCTGACCCTCCCTCAGCTCCCCAACAGGCCCTGACCAGCGGCGACATCCGGTCGACGATCGATTGTCAGTGGCATGGTGCACGGTGGATCGCACAGCAGGTCGAACGATCTGGAGGGGGATCCATGCCCGTGCCCGAAACCATCGCCACGCCCGGTTCCGGTGTCGAGACGGACGCCGGACCGGGACGGCCGCAGACCACGGCCGAGGCCCTGCGGCCGCACGCCGAGCACGCCTTCGCCCGTGAACTCGCGGCCCTCGCCGCCGCCGACGACCGGCCCCGGCCCGCCCGCTGGCGCCTCTCGCCCTGGGCCGTCGCCACCTACCTCCTCGGCGGCACGCTCCCCGACGGGACCGTCATCACGCCCAAGTACGTCGGACCGCGCCGCATCGTGGAAGTCGCCGTCACCACGCTCGCCACCGACCGGGCGCTGCTCCTGCTCGGCGTCCCCGGCACCGCCAAGACCTGGGTCTCCGAGCACCTCGCCGCCGCCGTCAGCGGCGACTCCACCCTCCTCGTCCAGGGCACCGCAGGCACGCCCGAGGAGGCCATCCGGTACGGCTGGAACTACGCGCAGCTCCTCGCCCACGGGCCCAGCCGGGACGCCCTCGTCCCCAGCCCCGTCATGCGCGCGATGACCCGGGGCATGACCGCCCGCGTCGAGGAACTCACCCGCATCCCCGCCGACGTGCAGGACACGCTCATCACGATCCTGTCCGAGAAGACCCTGCCCGTCCCCGAGCTGGGCCAGGAGGTGCAGGCCGTCCCCGGCTTCAACCTGATCGCCACCGCCAACGACCGGGACCGGGGCGTCAACGAGCTCTCCAGCGCCCTGCGCCGCCGCTTCAACACCGTCGTGCTCCCGCTGCCCGCGACCCCCGAGGCCGAGGTCGACATCGTCTCCCGCCGGGTCGAGCAGCTCGGACGCTCCCTCGAACTGCCCGCCCTGCCCGACGGCGCCGACGAGATCCGCCGGGTCGTCACCGTCTTCCGCGAGCTGCGGGACGGGGTCACGACCGACGGCCGGACGAGGGTCAAGTCCCCCTCGGGGACGCTCTCCACGGCCGAGGCGATCTCCGTCGTCACCGGCGGACTCGCCCTCGCCGCCCACTTCGGCGACGGCGTCCTGCGCCCCGCCGACGTCGCCGCCGGCATCCTCGGCGCGGTCGTCCGCGACCCGGCGGCCGACGGGGTCGTCTGGCAGGAGTACCTGGAGACGGTCGTCAGGGAGAGGGACGGCTGGAAGGACTTCTACCGCGCCTGCCGCGAGGTGAGCACATGACGGCCGCCCCTACGACCCCGGACGCGGGTCGGGTGCCGGACCCGTCGCGGGCGCCGGACGCGCACCGGGCGCCGCACCCCGGCCGCCCGTCGGGCACGGGCCGGGGCGCCCCGGCACCGGCCGCACCTCCGGACGCGGGCCCGGCCTCGGGCACCCGCCCCGGCTCGGCCGGCCCCGCCGACGCCGCTTCGGCTGCGGACTCCGGCCCCGGCTCGGCCGGCCCCGCCGACGCCGCTTCGACTGCGGACTCCGGCTCCGGCTCGGGCGGTCTCGCCGCCCGGTCAGGCGGGCCCCTGCTGCTCGGGGTGCGGCATCACGGGCCGGGGTCCGCGCGGGGGGTGCGGGCCGCGCTCGAGGCGGTGCGGCCCGACGTGGTTCTCGTCGAGGGGCCTGCCGAGGCCGACGCCCTCGTCGCGCTCGCCGCCGACCCGGACATGCGGCCGCCCGTCGCCCTGCTCGCCCACGCCGTGGACGACCCCGGGCGGGCCGCGTTCTGGCCGATGGCCGCGTTCTCGCCCGAGTGGGTCGCGATCCGCTGGGCCCTCGACCACGGCGCCGCCGTCCGCTTCGTCGACCTCCCCGCCGCCCACACCCTCGCCGCCGCCGACCCCACCTGGACCGACGAGGAGGACGAAGTCAGCGGCAGCGGCCTGCGGATCGACCCCGTCGCCGAACTCGCCCGGGCCGCCGGGTACGAGGACGCGGAGCGCTGGTGGGAGGACGTCGTCGAGCTGCGTGCCGACGGCGACCCCACCGCCCCCTTCACCGCCCTCGCCGAGGCCATGGGCGCCCTCCGCGAGACGTACGGACACGGCGGCCACCCCCGCGACCTCGTCCGCGAGGCGCACATGCGGCTCAAGCTGCGCGCCGCCCGCAAGGAGTTCGGGGACTCCGTCGCCGTCGTCTGCGGCGCCTGGCACGTGCCCGCGCTCACTCGCAGGACCACCGTCGCCGCCGACAAGGCCCTCCTGAAGGGCCTGCCCCGGGCGAAGGCCGAGCTGACCTGGGTCCCCTGGACCCACCGCAGGCTCGCCCGCCGCTCCGGCTACGGCGCCGGGATCGACGCGCCCGGCTGGTACGCGCACCTCTTCGCCGCCCCCGACCGGCCCGTCGAGCGCTGGATGACCAAGGTCGCCGGCCTCCTCAGGGCCGAGGACCACCCCGTCTCCTCCGCCCACGTCATCGAGGCCGTCCGGCTCGCCGAGACCCTCGCCGCCCTGCGCGGCCGCCCGCGCCCCGGCCTCGACGAGACGACCGACGCCGTCCGCGCCGTCCTCTGCGAGGGCTCCGACGTGCCGCTCGACCTCGTCCGCGACCGCCTCGTCGTCGGCGACGTCCTCGGCGAGGTCCCGGCCGCCGCCCCCGCCGTACCCCTCCAGCGCGATCTGGCCCGACGCCAGCGCACTCTGCGCCTCAAGCCCGAGGCACAGGAGCGCGAGCTCGGACTCGACCTCCGCAAGGACACCGACGGCGAGCGCAGCCGCCTGCTGCACCGGCTGCGCCTCCTCGGCGTCCCCTGGGGCGAGCCGGCCGCCGGGCGGTCCGGCACCGGCACCTTCCGGGAGACCTGGCGGCTGCGCTGGGAGCCCGAACTGCACGTCCGGGTCGCCGAGGCCGGCGTCTGGGGCACCACCGTCGAGGCCGCCGCCACCGCCCGGGCCGAGTCCCGCGCCCTCGCCGCGACCGCCCTCGGTGACATCACCGCCCTCGCCGAGCAGTGCCTCCTCGCCGGGCTCACGGACGCGCTGCCCGTCGTCATGCGGGCGCTCGCCGACCGGGCCGCGCTCGACACCGACGTCGCCCATCTCGCCCAGGCCCTCCCGGCGCTGGCCCGCGCCCTGCGCTACGGCGACGTCCGCGGCACCGGCACGGCCGCCCTCGGCGAGGTTGCGGCCGGGCTCGCCGAGCGGATCTGCGTCGGCCTGCCGCCCGCCTGCGCCGCCCTCGACACGGACGCCGCCGCGCAGATGCGGGACCGGCTCGACGCCGTCCACACCGCGATCGGCCTCCTCGCGGACCGCCCCGAGGGCGAGCACCGTTCCGGGCGCCCAGGCGACCCAGGCGACCCCGAGGGCCCGCACGGCCCCGAGCGCCCGGACGGTCCCGACCGCCCCGAGAGAGCGAACGGCCTCGACGACCCGGACGGTCCCGACCGCCTCGGTGACCCCGACCGCCCCCGGAGCCCGGACGGTCTCCTCCACCGCTGGGTCTGTGTGCTCCGGGTGCTTGCCGGGCGGGAGCGGATACCCGGTGTTCTGCGGGGGCGGGCCGCTCGGTTGTTGGTCGACGAGGGATGGGTCGGGGGCGATGAGGCCGGGCTGCTCATGAGCCGGGCGCTCTCGCCCGGCGTCCCGCCCGGTGACGCCGCCGGCTGGATCGACGGGTTCGTCGGCGGGGCCTCCGGCGGCGGGCTGCTCCTCGTGCACGACGAGCGGCTCCTCGGGCTGGTCGACGCCTGGCTGACGTCCGTCCCGGCCGGGGCGTTCGCCGATGTCCTGCCGCTGCTCCGGCGCACCTTCTCCGGGTACGAGCAGGGGGTGCGCCGCACCCTCGGGGAGCTCGTCGCGCGCGGTCCGGCCCATGGTCGCGCCGCCGCGTACGACACCTTCCCGCCCGGCTTCGCCCCCACCCCCGACCCGGCGCGCGCCGACGCCGTGCTGCCGCTGCTCCACCTCATTCTCGGAACCCTC
Source organism: Streptomyces sp. NPDC002463 (assembly GCF_042889835.1). Taxonomy (NCBI): domain Bacteria; kingdom Bacillati; phylum Actinomycetota; class Actinomycetes; order Kitasatosporales; family Streptomycetaceae; genus Streptomyces; species Streptomyces sp. NPDC002463. The sequence continues at coordinate 621,694 of NZ_JBIARL010000001.1, read as the reverse complement.
GGAACGGAGGCCCCCGCATGACCCTCACCGACGACGAGCGGCTGCGGCGCTGGCGCCTCGTCCTGGGCGGCGGCGACGCCGACGGCACCGGCCGGGCGCTCACCGGCACCGACGCCGCCATGGACCGGGCCCTCACCGCGCTCTACGACCGCACGGCCGACAGCGGTCACCGCTCGGCAGGGCTCGGCGCCTCCGCGCCCTCCGTCGCCCGCTGGCTCGGCGACATCCGCACGTACTTCCCGAGCTCCGTCGTCCAGGTCATGCAGCGCGACGCGATCGACCGGCTCGGGCTCGCCACCCTCCTCCTGGAGCCGGAGATGCTGGAGGCCGTCGAGGCCGACGTGCACCTCGTCGGCACCCTCCTCTCCCTCGGCAAGGCGATGCCCGAGACGACCCGGGAGACCGCCCGGGCCGTCGTCCGCAAGGTCGTCGACGACCTGGAGAGGCGCCTCGCCACCCGCACCCGCGCCACCGTCGGCGGCGCGCTCGACCGCTCTGCACGGATCAGCCGCCCCCGCCACCGCGACATCGACTGGGACCGCACGATCCGCGCCAACCTCAAGCACTACCTGCCCGAGCACCGCACGGTCGTCCCCGAGCGGCTCGTCGGCCACGGGCGCGCCTCCCGGGCGGTCCGGAAGGAGATCGTGCTCTGCGTCGACCAGTCGGGCTCCATGGCCGCCTCCGTCGTGCACGCCGCCGTCTTCGGCGCGGTGCTCGCCTCGATGCGGTCGCTCGCCACCCGCCTCGTCGTCTTCGACACCTCCGTCGTCGACCTGACCGAGCAGCTCGGCGACCCGGTCGACGTCCTCTTCGGCACCCGGCTCGGCGGCGGCACCGACATCAACCGCGCCCTCGCCTACTGCCAGTCGCGGATCACGCGCCCCGCCGACACCGTCGTCGTCCTCGTCAGCGACCTGTACGAGGGAGGCATCCGCGACGAGATGCTGAAGCGGGTCGCGGCGATGAAGGCCTCCGGCGTCCAGTTCGTCGCGCTGCTCGCGCTCTCCGACGAGGGCGCCCCCGCCTACGACCGGGACCACGCGGCGGCGCTCGCCGCGCTCGGCGTCCCGGCCTTCGCCTGCACCCCCGACCTGTTCCCGGAGGTCATGGCGGCCGCCCTGGAGAAGCGCCCCCTGCCGATACCCGAGCCGTGAGCGGTGCGGAATCCGTCGCCGAAGGACCACCCACTCGGGCGCCCGCGACCCGATTGAGGTCCATATCACACGCGTGGCGGAACGGCCCTCACCCTCGCGCCCGGCGCGTCGTGAGGGGCGCGCAGGCCAGTCCCCGCCTGCCACGAGGGGCCTCCGGGACCGTACCGCCACCCCTACGGACAGCCCCCCGACCCGTACGGTCTGTGACCCGTATCACCGCTCTGTTGTGATCTGCGATTTAGGGACCCACGGCCCACGGGGATAACCTGCGAGACGGACATGCCGCGTCCACGGACTCCGTGCACGCCTCCCTTGTGACAGCGCAGTCACGTTGCCCTTCGCGGCACGCCCACGCAGACAACGAACCGCGATCATCAGAAAAGGGACGGACGCGCGTGGACCTGTTCGAGTACCAGGCGAGGGACCTCTTCGCCAAGCACGGTGTACCGGTGCTGGCCGGTGAAGTCATCGACACGCCTGAGGCGGCGCGCGAGGCCACCGAGCGTCTTGGCGGCAAGTCGGTCGTCAAGGCGCAGGTGAAGGTCGGTGGCCGCGGCAAGGCCGGCGGCGTCAAGCTGGCCTCCACCCCGGACGAGGCCGTCGCCCGCGCGACGGACATCCTCGGGATGGACATCAAGGGCCACACGGTCCACAAGGTGATGATCGCGGAGACCGCTCCGGAGATCGTCGAGGAGTACTACGTCTCGTACCTCCTCGACCGCACCAACCGCACCTTCCTCGCCATGGCGTCCGTCGCCGGTGGCATGGACATCGAGGAGGTCGCCGCGACGACCCCCGAGAAGCTCGCGAAGGTGCCGGTCGACTCCAACAAGGGCGTCGACATCGAGAAGGCCCGCGAGATCGTGGCCCTGGCGCAGTTCCCGGCCGACGTGGCCGAGAAGGTCGCCGAGGTCCTCGTGACCCTGTGGAAGACCTTCGTCGCCGAGGACGCGCTCCTCGTCGAGGTCAACCCGCTGGCCAAGGTCGCCTCCGGCGACATCCTGGCCCTCGACGGCAAGGTGTCCCTCGACGAGAACGCCGACTTCCGTCAGCCGGAGCACGAGGCGCTCGAGGACAAGGCCGCAGCCAACCCGCTCGAGGCTGCCGCCAAGGCCAAGGGCCTCAACTACGTCAAGCTCGACGGCCAGGTCGGCATCATCGGCAACGGCGCGGGCCTGGTCATGTCGACCCTGGACGTCGTCGCGTACGCCGGTGAGAACCACGGCGGCGTGAAGCCGGCCAACTTCCTCGACATCGGTGGCGGCGCCTCCGCCGAGGTCATGGCGAACGGCCTGGAGATCATCCTGGGCGACCCGGACGTCAAGTCCGTGTTCGTCAACGTCTTCGGTGGCATCACCGCCTGTGACGAGGTCGCCAACGGCATCGTCCAGGCCCTGGAGCTCCTCGCCTCCAAGGGCGAAGAGGTCACCAAGCCGCTGGTCGTGCGCCTCGACGGCAACAACGCGGAGCTGGGTCGCAAGATCCTGTCGGACGCCAACCACCCGCTCGTGCAGCGCGTGGACACCATGGACGGCGCGGCCGACAAGGCCGCCGAGCTCGCGGCTGCGAAGTAAGGGACAGGGGAAACCACAGCCATGGCTATCTTCCTCAACAAGGACAGCAAGGTCATCGTCCAGGGCATGACCGGTGCCACGGGCATGAAGCACACCAAGCTCATGCTGGGTGACGGCACCAACATCGTCGGCGGCGTGAACCCGCGCAAGGCCGGCACCAAGGTCGACTTCGACGGCGTCGAGGTCCCGGTCTTCGGCACCGTCAAGGAGGCCATGGAGGCGACCGGCGCCAACGTCTCGGTCCTCTTCGTGCCGCCGGCCTTCGCGAAGGCCGCCGTCGTCGAGGCGATCGACGCCGAGATCCCCCTCGCGGTCGTCATCACCGAGGGCATCGCCGTCCACGACTCGGCCGCGTTCTACGCGTACGCCGTCGAGAAGGGCAACAAGACCCGCCTCATCGGCCCGAACTGCCCCGGTCTCATCACCCCGGGCCAGTCCAACGCCGGCATCATCCCGGGCGACATCACGAAGCCGGGCCGCATCGGCCTGGTCTCGAAGTCCGGCACGCTGACGTACCAGATGATGTACGAGCTCCGTGACCTCGGCTTCTCCTCCGCCGTCGGCATCGGTGGCGACCCGGTCATCGGCACCACGCACATCGACGCCCTCGCGGCGTTCGAGGCGGACCCCGACACCGACCTGATCGTCATGATCGGCGAGATCGGCGGCGACGCCGAGGAGCGTGCGGCCGACTTCATCAAGGCCAACGTCACCAAGCCGGTCGTCGGCTACGTCGCGGGCTTCACCGCGCCCGAGGGCAAGACCATGGGCCACGCCGGCGCCATCGTCTCCGGCTCCTCCGGCACCGCCGCGGCGAAGAAGGAGGCCCTCGAGGCCGCCGGCGTCAAGGTCGGCAAGACGCCGACCGAGACGGCCAAGCTGGCGCGCGCGATCCTCGCGGGCTGAATCGGCTGAATCGGCTGAATCTGCTGAACGGGCTGATTCGCACGGCGGCCTGACAGCGGGCAGTACGTGAGCGGGCCCCGCCCCTCCCGGGAAACCGGGTGGGGGCGGGGCCCGTTCCTTCGCGTCCGGGCTTATTCGACCGCCGGGACCAGCCGCTCCGGGCCCGGGTTGGGCTCGGAGCGCAGCTTCTCGCGGAGTTCCAGGTCCTCCGGGCGGAGCTTCTGCGGGCCGCCGCGCACCGGTACGCCGTTGACGGTCTCGCCGGGGGCGTTCACCGGGATGTAGCGGGTCGGCGCGGTCGCCGCAGTGAAGCCGGTGACGCCGATCAGGACCGCCGTGACACCGAGCACCACCTGCGTCCACTTGCGGCGCTGGCGCTCGCTGCCCGACCGGATCGTACGGGCGGCCGACAGGGTCGCCGTCGGGGCCTCCGCGACCAGCGCGCTCAGGCGCCGGTGCAGGGCCTCCGGCTCGGCGAGCTCGGGCAGCCGCTCCCCGATGACCGTGCGGGCGTGCAGCAGCCGGTTCGCGGCGGCGGGCGTGCTCGCCTCCGTCTCGGCGGCCGTCTCCGGCAGGTCCAGGCCGAGCCCGTCGTAGAGCAGGACGGTGCGGCGGTACGGCGGCGGCAGTTCGAGCAGCGCGCCGAGCAGCGCCCGGCGGTTCGCCTCGGCCGGCGGGGCGTCGGGGTGCTTGTGTGCGCGGCGGAACCGGTGCCAGGGGGAGAGGGCGTACTCGTACGCCGTCGCCCGCACCCAGCCCACCGGGTCCGCGTCCACGGCGACCTCGGGCCAGTGATCCCATGCGTGGTGGAACGCGCGCTCGACGGCCTCGCGGGAGAGCCCGCGGCGCCCGGTCAGCAGGTACGTCTGGTGGACCAGGCCCGGCGCGGCGTACGCGTACAGCGCGTCGAAGGCCTCCTCGGGAGTGAGGCCCGGCTCGGCCGGGGCCTCCACCGGTTTCAGTCGCTCGGGCGCCTTCGAGGCCCCGTTCCGCCCGGGCCCGGCAGCGATCCCCGGCACCGGGACCGGCCCCCGAGGCGGTCCGGCGGCCCGCTTGCCGGCAGCCCGCGGCCGCACGTTCCCCGAAGCGGGGGGCGGGGCCTGGGCCTGGGCCTGCGGCCGGGCCACATGGGCCTGCGCCTCGGCCTGGGCCTGCGGCCGACCTGGTTCGCCCTCCGCCCGGGCCTGCACGGCCTCCGCCCGGGCCTGCACGGCCTCCGTCCGGGCCTGCACGGCCTCCGTCCGGGCCTGCACGGCCTCCGTCCGGGCCTGCACGGCCTCCGTCCGGGCCTGCACGCCCTCCGTCCGGGCCTGCACCGCTTGCGCCTCGGCCCGGCCCGGCTGGGCCTCGGTCTCGTCCTGTTGCCCGTCCGGCCGGGCCTCGTCCTCGGCCTGCTGTACCCCGGCTCGGGCCTCGGCCTGAGCGTGCGGCTGCGCCTCGTGTGCCCGGGCCTCTGCCTGTACCGGCCGGGCCCCCTCCCCAGGCGCCCGATCCCCCTCCTGCCCGAGGGGGCCGTCCGTGCCCAGCAGGCGGGCGTACGCCTCGCGTTTGCGGCCTCGGGGGGCTGAGCGGCCCGTTTCCCAGGATCTGATCGTGGCCTTCGTGACGCCCATGGCCTCGGCGACCTGCTCCTCGGTGAGGGCGAGGGCCTCACGCAACCTGCGCCGCTCCTTCGGGGTCGGCAGGGTGGCGGACGATGCGGAATCCGCGGTGCTCCGGCTCATCGGCGTCGACCTCCCGCAGAGCTGCTCTGGGCGGAAAAGTACATAAACGTATATTGAGCGACACAGCGGAGGTTTGCCTGTTACGCGGCGAAAGCGCGTGTCGTTGGCAGCATGACCCCGTGACCCATGTGACCGAGCCGCACCCCCTGGTCCAGGGCGGCCGTTCCGCCGCGCTCGCCACCGCCTGCGTCCGGGGCGCGGTCGCCGCCGGGCTCGGTCTCGGCGCCCTCGCCGTCCTGGTGATCGCGGCCTGGATCAGCTCCCCGTACCCCGACAGCGGTCCCGCCGGCGCCCTGCACGTCGCCGCCGGCATCTGGCTGCTCGCCCACGGCGTCGACCTGGTCCGTACGGACACCCTGTCCGGACTGCCCGCCCCCCTCGGCGTCGTCCCGCTGCTGCTCGTCGCCCTGCCCGTCTGGCTCGTCCACCGGGCCGCCCGCGACACCCTCGACCCGGGGGACGGCGTGGTCCGGCCGCGCCCCTCGCCTGGCGGCGCCGTCGGCGCCGTCGCCGGGGGGTACCTGCTCGTGGCGGCCGGCGTCGTCGTCTACAGCGAGAGCGGCCCCCTGCCCGCCGACCTCGTCACGGCCGGACTCTGGCTCCCCGCCGTCGCCGCCGGCGCCGCGGGCACGGGCGTCTGGACGGCCCTCGGCCGCCCCCTGCCCGGGCAGCGGCAGGCGGCCGCCGCCCTGCGCGCCGCCGGGCTCGGGACCCTGACGCTCCTCGCCGGCGGCGCGGTCGCCGCGGCCGTCTCGCTCGCCTGGCACGCGGGCCGCGCACAGGCCTCGTTCGAAGGTCTCGCGGGGGAGTGGTCCGGTCGGGTGACGGTCCTGCTGCTCGTCCTGGCGCTGCTGCCGAACGCGGCCGTCTGGGGAGCCGCGTACGGCCTCGGGCCGGGCTTCACCCTCGGTACGGGGGCCCTCGCGACGCCCCTCGGGCTCGTCGGCGACCCGGCCGTGCCGCCCTTCCCGCTGTTCGCCGCGCTGCCCGCCGAGGGCCGCGGCACCTGGGTCCACTGGGCGGCCGCGGCGGTCCCGCTGGTCGCCGCCGTGCTCCAGGGCCGTCTGGTGGGCCGCGCGGCACGGACCTGGGCGGCCCGGGAGGCGGCCCTGGCGGCGCTCGGCGCGGCCTGGGGGTGCGGGGCGGCCGTCGCCGTCCTGGCGGGCGCGGCGGGCGGCCCGCTCGGCACCGGCCGGCTCTCGGCGTTCGGTCCCGTGTGGTGGCAGGCGGGCACGGCGGCGGTGCTGTGGGGAGTCTGCGTGGGGGTGCCGGTGGCGATGGGGGTACGGGCCTGGGGCCGCCGAGTGCCGCGCTCCGAGAGGCCCGGGCCCGAGCGCGCTCCCGTCCCCGCCGCAAGCGCCCCTGCGCCCGTACCCGCCCCGGCCGCCCCGTCCGTGGGCGCCTCCGTCGGCGCCTCCGTCACCGTCGGCGTGCCCGTCGCCGCCTCGTCCGGACCCGTGGACGCCGCCGTACCCGACGCCCCGGCGGGCGAGGAGGCCCGCACCGGCCCGGGCCCGGACGGCGGCGATGCCCCTCGCCCGGCCCCGCGCCCCGCCGCGTACGCCGACCCCTTCGGCGACGATCCCGGCTTCGAGCCGTACGACTACCTCCCGGCGGCCTGGGAAGCACCCCCGCCGCCACCCTCCACCGACTGACTACTCCCGCACCCCGAAGCCCGCGCGCAGCGGCTTCGGCAGGAGGTCGTTGCAGGCCAGCTGGCCCGCGTGGGTCAGGGCGTCGTCGCGGCACTCGTAGAAGTCCCGGTAGACGAGCTGCATCGTGAAGCCCACCGCGACGATCATCAGCGCCAGGCTCGACGCGACGAGGCCGCTGATCGCCGCCGTCCGCATCGAGCGCAGCGGAGCGGTCGCGGCGGTCGCGCCCTGACCCGTGGGCTGGGCCGCCGCGGGCGGGGCCGGCGTCTGTGACGTCGGTGACACTTCCGCGGCCGGGGCCTTCGGCTTGGCGCGCAGCGAGCTGATCGCCCAGTAGAGGCCGAGGGCGCCGAGCAGCAGCGCCAGCTCCGGGATCTCGAAGATCGCGAAGAAGAAGCCCCACATGCCGGAGAGGATCGCGTACCGCGCGCGTCGCTGCGCCGGGTCCGTCGGGTCCCAGCGGATCCCCGGGCCCTGCCCGGGCCCACCCTCGGGGCCGCCCTGACCGCCTCCCTGCCGGCGCTCGGGACCCCGCCCGAAGCCGTCCTGGGAGGGGCCCGGCTGGCGCGGGCTCCAGCGGCCGTCGGACGGCCCCGACGAGTCCGGGGTGCCGGACGTGTCGTCGTCCGAGCCCTCCGGTCGCCGCGGCTGCCACGGCTGATCCGGCCGGCCCTCGGGCGGCGGCGCGAACGGGTTGTTGTCGTCCGTGGACTGGCGTTCCGGCATCTGCTGAACGTCTTCCCTCTGTCGTCGTGACCGCGGCCGCGTCCACGGCCCCTGCTGGCGTCGGACCCTGACGCTACCGCCCTGCTCCGCCCCCGTCCCGTGGGGGCCGTCCTGTGTGCCGGTATCGTTGCTGCCGTCGGGCCATTCGTAGGGTTCCCCGTATCGAGGGGCACGATTCGTTCGTACGACCGTACAAACACCACGGAAAGAGTGACCCAGTGGCTGCCGCCCGCCTCGTCGTCCTGGTCTCCGGGTCCGGTACCAATCTGCAGGCCCTCCTCGACGCCATCGCCGCCGACCCCGAGGGATACGGCGCCGAGATCGTCGCCGTCGGCGCCGACCGCGAGAACATCGTCGGCCTGGAGCGCGCCGAGCGCGCCGGGCTGCCGACCTTCGTGTGCAAGGTCAAGGACCACGCGACCCGCGAGGAGTGGGACCGCGCGCTGACCGAGGCCACCGACGCGTACGAGCCGGACCTCGTCGTCTCGGCCGGTTTCATGAAGATCGTCGGCAAGGAGTTCCTCGCCCGCTTCGGCGGCCGGGTCGTCAACACCCACCCGGCGCTGCTGCCCAGTTTTCCCGGTGCCCACGGGGTGCGCGACGCCCTCGCCTACGGCGCGAAGGTCACCGGATGCACCGTCCACTTCGTCGACGACGGTGTCGACACCGGCCCGATCATCGCCCAGGGCGTGGTCGAGGTGCGGGACGAGGACGATGAAGCCGCTCTGCACGAGCGCATCAAGGAAGTCGAGCGCTCGCTGCTCGTCGACGTCGTGGGGCGTCTCGCCCGGCACGGCTACCGCATTGAGGGACGAAAGGTTCATGTCGGTGAACACGGACACCGTTAAGCCCATCCGCCGCGCGCTGGTCAGCGTCTACGACAAGACGGGGCTCGAGGAGCTGGCCCGCGGTCTGCACGAGGCCGGTGTCGAGCTCGTCTCCACCGGCTCCACCGCCGGGAAGATCGCCGCCGCCGGGGTCCCCGTCACCAAGGTCGAGGAGCTCACCGGCTTCCCCGAGTGCCTCGACGGCCGCGTCAAGACCCTCCACCCGCGCGTGCACGCCGGCATCCTCGCCGACCTGCGCCTGGAGTCGCACCGCGCGCAGCTCGCCGAGCTCGGCGTGGAGCCCTTCGACCTCGTCGTCGTGAACCTCTACCCGTTCCGCGAGACGGTCGCCTCCGGCGCCACCCCGGACGAGTGCGTCGAGCAGATCGACATCGGCGGCCCATCGATGGTCCGCGCCGCCGCCAAGAACCACCCGTCGGTCGCGATCGTCACCAGCCCCGAGCGGTACGCGGACGTGCTCGCCGCCGTCCAGGCCGGCGGCTTCGACCTGACCGCCCGCAAGCGGCTCGCCGCCGAGGCCTTCCAGCACACCGCCGCGTACGACGTGGCCGTGGCCTCCTGGTTCGCCGACGACTACGCGGCCGCCGACGACTCCGGCTTCCCGGACTTCCTCGGCGCCACGTACGCCCGGAAGAACGTCCTGCGGTACGGCGAGAACCCGCACCAGGGCGCCGCCCTCTACGTCGACGGCACGGGCGGCCTCGCCGAGGCCGAGCAGCTGCACGGCAAGGAGATGTCCTACAACAACTACACGGACACCGACGCCGCGCGCCGGGCCGCGTACGACCACGCCGAGCCCTGCGTCGCGATCATCAAGCACGCCAACCCGTGCGGCATCGCGGTCGGCGCCGACGTCGCAGAGGCCCACCGCAAGGCGCACGCCTGCGACCCGCTGTCCGCGTTCGGCGGCGTCATCGCCGTCAACCGCCCGGTCTCCGTCGCGATGGCCGAGCAGGTCGCGGAGATCTTCACCGAGGTCATCGTCGCCCCCGGCTACGAGGACGGCGCGGTCGAGATCCTCGCCAAGAAGAAGAACATCCGCGTCCTGAAGGCCGAGGGCGCCCCGGCCAACCCGGTCGAGGTCAAGCCCGTCGACGGCGGCGCCCTCCTCCAGGTCACCGACCGCCTCCAGGCCGAGGGCGACGACCCGGCGAACTGGACCCTCGCGACCGGCGAGGCGCTCTCCGCCGAGGAGCTCGCCGAGCTCGCCTTCGCCTGGAAGGCCTGCCGCGCGGTCAAGTCCAACGCGATCCTGCTCGCCAAGGACGGTGCCTCGGTCGGCGTCGGCATGGGCCAGGTCAACCGCGTCGACTCCGCGAAGCTGGCCGTCGAGCGGGCGGGCGAGGAGCGGGCGCGCGGCTCGTACGCCGCCTCCGACGCCTTCTTCCCCTTCCCCGACGGCCTGGAGATCCTCACCGCGGCCGGCGTGAAGGCGGTCGTGCAGCCGGGCGGCTCGATGCGCGACGAGCTCGTCGTCGAGGCGGCGAAGAAGGCCGGCGTGACGATGTACTTCACGGGCACGCGTCACTTCTTCCACTGACGGTGACCCCACGCTGAACACAGGGCTCCCGCGCTCGCGGGGGCCCTGTGCGCTTGCCGCGGCGACTCCGCCGATCGGGTGGACTCTGGTCTAATGGGTTGGCTCTTTTGTCGGCCGCCGGTAGTGGGGGACGTGGTGTTGGACGTACTGAACAGGCCCGCGGCGGAGTCCACCGACGCCGAGCCGTCCGGCGGCCTCTCCCCGGCCCCCCTCCGCCCGTACCTGATCCTCGCGGGCGTCCTCTGCGGCCTGTACTTCCTCTACTCCTGGGTGCAGTACACGCACTTCCGCACGCCCTCCTGGGACCTCGGGATCTTCGGGCAGTCGGTCAGGGCGTACGCCGAGTTCCGCGCGCCCGTCGTCGACATCAAGGGCCCCGGCTTCCAGATACTCGGCGACCACTTCAGCCCCGTCACCGCGCTGCTCGCGCCGCTCTACTGGATCTGGCCCTCCCCGGCCTCGCTGCTCCTCGGGCAGGCCGCGCTCTTCGCCGCCTCCGCCGTCGTCGTCGGCCGCACCACCCAGCAGATCCTCGGCAGCCGGGCCGCCGGCATCGGCCTGACGATCGCGTACGGGCTGTCCTGGGGCCTCCAGGAGGCCGTCAGGTCCGACTTCCACGAGATCGCCTTCGCCGTCCCGCTGCTCGCCCTGGCGTGCCGGGCCCTGCTCCTCGGGCGCTGGACCGCGGCCGCCGTCTGGTCGGCCCCGCTCGTCCTGGTCAAGGAGGACATGGGCCTCACCGTCGCCATGGTCGGCGCGGTCCTCTTCCTGAAGGGGCAGAAGAAGCTGGGCGCGGCCCTGGCGGGCTTCGGCACGGCGGCCTTCGCGCTGACGGTCCTCGTCCTGATCCCGGCGGCGAGCAAGCTCGGCCAGTACGACTACTGGTCCAAGATCGAGAAGACCGGCCAGGGCGCCGACACCTCCTTCGGGCAGGTCGTCGGCGACGCCCTCGCCTCGGGCGAGCGGTGGGAGATGGTGTTCTACCTGCTCGCGATCACCGGCTTCCTCGCCCTGCGCTCCCCGCTGATCCTGCTCGTCCTGCCGACCCTCGGCTGGCGCTTCCTCTCCCAGGACCCCAACCACTGGGGCATGCACTGGCACTACAGCGCGATCCTCATGCCCGTCGTCTTCCTGGCCCTCGTGGACGGCGTCCGCTCGGTCCGCACCTCGCCGCGCGCCTGGCTCGTCTCGTACGGGAAGGTCGTGATCCCGGTGGCGACGGCGGTGGGGCTCGTCCTCGCCGCGAACCTGCCGCTGCGGGAGCTCACGAAGCCGGAGACGTACAAGACGGACAGCCGGACCCTGGAGGCGCGGGCGGCGGTCGACGCCGTGCCGGAGGGGGCGAGCGTCGAGGCGGACGTCTCGCTCCTCGCGCACCTCACGGCCGGCCACCGGGTCTACTGGGTGGGCACGTCGAAGGGCGCCACCCCGGACTACCTCGCCTTCGACCTGCGCGGCTGGGGGCAGCAGGTGTCGGATCCGGCACAGCTGGCCGCGCAGCTGCACCCCGAGGCGCGGTACGAGATCACCTACCGCTCGGACGGCTTCGCGGTCCTGAAGCGGTCCTGAAGCGGTCCTGAAACGGACCCGAGGCCGCGGACAACGGCCGAGGGCCGCCCGGCGCTGTGCCGGACGGCCCTCGGAGCAGCGGGGGACCCGCTGCGGGACTACTTCTTGATGACGAGCGTGCCGGCGGCACGGTCGTGCCAGCCCTGCGTCTTGCCGGTGCTGTCGAAGAACGGCGACAGGTAGACCACGAGCTGGCCGATGCCGCAGACGATCGCGCCGAGCATCGGGATGATCCAGCGGATGAAGCCGCCGCCGAGGCCCGGCTTGCCGCCCGTGTTCTCCTTGACGACGCGGAGGCCGAGCGCCATCTTGCCGAGCGTGGCGCCGACGAAGGCGATCATCAGCCACTCGTAGAGCAGGGTGGCGATGAACAGCAGGAAGAGCGCGGCGAAGAAGGCGGCGAAGATGCTGCCGGCGGCCTCGCCGGCCTGCTGCGCCGCGTTGTTGATGCAGGTGTTGTAGGCATCGGACATCGGGTCCATGCCGCTGCAGTCGTCGATGCTCTCGGTCGCGCCCACCACGCCGGCCAGGCCGATGGCCGTCAGGACCCAGTAGACGATTCCGATGGCGACGCTGTCGATCAGGCGCGCGCCGAACCGCAGACCCATCGAGGCGACCTGCACCGTGCCGAGGCCGTGCACGCTGATGTAGCCGTTGTTCGCCTGCAGGGTGCCCGGGGCCTGCGGGTACGCGCCCGGCTGCTGCTGCGGGTAGCCGTAGCCCTGCTGGGGAACGCCCTGCGGGGCCTGCTGCGGGTAGCCGTAGCCGGGCTGCTGCTGGTTCGGGTCCTGCGGCTGGCCGTAGGGGTTGTTCGGATCGCCGAAGCTCATCGAGGGGTTCCTCCGTGAATTTCCTTGTGCGGGGACGACGCGGCCCGGGCGGAGGACTTTCACGGCATGTGAGCGGATACCCCCCGGCACTTTCCGCGATACTGCGCGGTCATCGTGGTGGCAACGGCGAGATTTTGTCCAGTCGATACGTACCGAAGTTGTGCAAGTGCAACCTGTCGCTCCGTATCGCCGGCCGCTCCGCCCGGGCGAATTGGAACAACGCGGGGGTCATCCGGGAGGATGTCTCCATGAGCGCCCAGATTCTCGATGGCAAGGCCACCGCAGCCGCGATCAAGTCCGATCTCACCGTCCGTGTGGCGGCCCTCAAGGAGAAGGGCATCACGCCCGGACTCGGCACGATCCTGGTCGGCGACGACCCGGCCAGCCAGAAGTACGTGGCCGGAAAGCACCGGGACTGCGCGCAGGTCGGCCTCGCCTCGATCCAGCGCACCCTGCCGGGCACCGCCACCCAGGAGGAGATCGAGGCGGTCGTACGGGAGCTCAACGAGGACCCGGCCTGCACCGGCTACATCGTCCAGCTGCCGCTGCCCAAGGGCATCGACGAGAACCGCATCCTGGAGCTCATGGACCCGGCCAAGGACGCGGACGGTCTGCACCCGACCAACCTCGGCCGCCTCGTCCTCAACGAGCCCGCGCCGCTGCCCTGCACGCCGAACGGCATCGTCACCCTGCTCCGCGCCCACGGCGTGGAGATCAACGGCGCCGAGGTCGTCGTCGTCGGCCGCGGTGTCACCATCGGACGCCCGATGCCGCTCATCCTGACCCGCCGCTCCGAGAACGCGACCGTGACCCAGTGCCACACCGGCACCCGGGACCTCTCGTCGCACCTGCGCAACGCCGACATCATCGTCGCGGCCGCCGGCGTGCCGCACCTGATCAAGCCCGAGGACGTGAAGCCGGGCGCGGCCGTCCTCGACGTCGGCGTCTCCCGCAACGGCGAGGGCAAGATCGTCGGCGACGTGGACCCGGGCGTCGCCGAGGTGGCCGCCTGGATCTCCCCGAACCCCGGCGGCGTGGGCCCGATGACCCGTGCGCAGCTCCTCGTCAACGTCGTCGAGGCCGCCGAGCGCGCGGCCGCGGCGCTCTGAGGTGACCTCCGGGACCCCGGGGACACCCGGTAACCCGGACGGCGCGGAAGCCGTGAACGGCGCGGGCGGCGCGGATGCCGCCGGCGTCGCCGCGGAGGACGGCGTGAAGGGTCCGCGGCAGCGGCTCACCACCGACACCGCGCGCCCCGAGGGCGGCGGCCGGGCGGCCCCCGGCGACGCCCCGGCGCCCGCGCGCCAGTGGCCGCTGCTCGCCGTCCTCGTGCTCGCCGGGCTCGGCCTGCTCGTGGTGGGGACGGACCCGTTCCCGCAGGCCTTCCGGGTCGGCGCGATCCTGGTCGGGACGGCGCTCCTCACGGGCGCGGCGATGCGGCGGGTGCTGCCGTCCGTCGGCATGCTGGCCGTCCGCTCCCGCTTCACGGACATGATCACGTACGGGGTGATGGGCGGCCTGATCGTGCTGTTCGCGCTCATGGTGCAGCCGCACCCGTGGCTGCGGATCCCGTTCCTGGAGGACGTCCTCCACCTCACGGTCACCTAGCCGCACGGGTCGTGCGGCACGGCGCCCGCCCTCTCCCCCGTGGGAGGGCGGGCGCCGTCGTGTTCAAGGGTCATGTGCACGCCGAGCCGGGTACAAGCTCCGTCGGCGCGCTGTGGCACGGAAGTGACCATTCCGCTATCTCGGCCCCGCATTCACCGCCGGTGACCGTCCCCGGACGGGTGGCAGTGAGCCGGACCACAAGGGGATGGGGATTCGCGGGGGTCCGGGTCGGATAGCCTGACCGCTGGATATCTCTTCACGTCGAGACACCGATCGATCACGTGATCGATCGTCGATCAGGGGAGCTGTCCAGCACCAGGGGCAGGGACCCCCACCGCCAGCTGTCTTACGGAGATCGCCATGACCCGCACTCCCGTGAATGTCACCGTGACCGGCGCGGCCGGCCAGATCGGCTACGCGCTGCTCTTCCGCATCGCCTCCGGCCACCTGCTCGGCGCGGACGTGCCGGTCAAGCTTCGCCTCCTCGAGATCCCGCAGGGCGTCAAGGCCGCCGAGGGCACCGCCATGGAGCTCGACGACTGCGCCTTCCCGCTGCTCAAGGGCATCGACATCTTCGACAACCCGAACCAGGGCTTCGAGGGTGCCAACATCGGTCTGCTCGTGGGCGCCCGCCCGCGTGGCCCGGGCATGGAGCGCGGCGACCTGCTCGCCGCCAACGGCGGCATCTTCAAGCCGCAGGGCGAGGCCATCGCCGCCCACGCCGCGGACGACATCAAGGTCCTCGTCGTCGGCAACCCGGCCAACACCAACGCCCTGATCGCCCAGTCGGCCGCCAAGGGCGTCCCGGCCGAGCGCTTCACCGCCATGACCCGCCTGGACCACAACCGCGCCCTGACGCAGCTGGCCCAGAAGACCGGCTCCTCGGTCACGGACATCAAGCGCCTCACCATCTGGGGCAACCACTCCGCGACCCAGTACCCGGACGTCTTCCACGCGGAGATCGCCGGCAAGAACGCGGCCGAGGTCGTGGACGACCAGGCGTGGCTGGCCGACACCTTCATCCCGACCGTCGCCAAGCGCGGCGCCGCGATCATCGACGCCCGTGGCGCGTCCTCCGCGGCCTCCGCCGCCAACGCCGCCATCGACCACGTCCACACGTGGGTCAACGGCACCGCCGAGGGCGACTGGACCTCCATGGGCGTTCCGTCCGACGGCTCCTACGGCGTCCCGGAGGGCCTGATCTCCTCCTTCCCGGTCACCTGCAAGGACGGCAAGTACGAGATCGTCCAGGGCCTGGACATCAACGAGTTCTCCCGCACCCGCATCGACGCCTCCGTCCAGGAGCTCGTCGAGGAGCGCGACGCGGTGCGCGAGCTCGGCCTCATCTGAGTCCGACCCGAAGCTGACCGCAGCTTCACACTCTCGGCGCCCCCGGGCCGTACGACCGACCGTACGGCCCGGGGGCGTCGTTCTTCCGGGCCGACGCGGAGTGTCCGCCTCCCCTATGCTGTCCCACCGGTTCCTGGCCAACTCGGCGGGAAACATGGACAGTTCCACTCAATCGGGGGAGTTTTGGCGCAGTCGTTCGTACCTCACCAGCCCAGCGGACCGCCGTCCGCCGCCGTGGACCCGCGCCGTTTACCCGCCGCCAGCGAGGCGACCCGGCTGCTCTGCGCCGGCACGTACCTCGACGACCGGTTCCGTGACGCGGTCATCGACGAGCTGTACGTCCACGAGGAGCGCTTCGCCGCCCCCTCCCTCGGCCACGACGCGAGCCGCGTCCTCGCCCACGCGCTGCGCGCCCGCCGCGTCGAACTCGCCTGGGCCGCCGGCATCCTCGCCCTCTGGATCGTCGCGATCCCCCTCACCAAGGGCCTGATCGCGCTCGTCCTCACCCCCTACCTGATCCTTTCCCTCGCCCGCTGGGTGCGCGGCCCCGCCGTCGCCCCCGTGTACCGGGTCGTCGCCGCGTTCCTGCTGCGCTGGTACGGACGGCTGATGTTCGCCCAGTCCGCGCTGTTCCTCCTCGCCCTCGCGTTCGCCGACGACGAGTCGGGCTGGGAGCCCGTCGGCGCGCTCTCCGACACGGGCGAATTCCTCGCCCTCGCGATCAGCTTCGTCGCCGAGGAGCTGTGGCAGGTCGGCCCGCTCGAGGTGTGGATCACCATCGCCGTGCCGCTCCTCGTGGCCTGGGCGGTCGCCGTCCAGCGCGGCCAGTTCGCCCGCGCGCTCACCCAGGAGCTGTCCCGCGAGCGCTTCGCCGACCAGCGCTCCGACCCGGCCGAACAGGCCGAGGGCGCCCGCTTCCGCCGGCTGCGCGACCGGATCCGGGTCGAACAGCACGCCCGGCTGATCATGTACGGCTCCCACGACCCGTTCTGCGGCGCCGGCTCCGCGTACGAGCCCTGGTCGCTCTCCGTCGAGCTGCGTCCCCGCAAGAACCTCGACGACAAGATGCCCGAACCGCTCGACAACAGCGCCGTCCTGCGGCACGTCGTCCCCCTCCTGGAGGCGCTGCGCGTGCCCTCCGCGCACGGCTCGCCGCAGCTCCAGGCCGCCGTACGGGACCGGCTGCGCGAGCTGGAGATCGACGAGGTGGTCTTCCTGCCCGTCGACGGACTGCCGGCCCGCACGGACGCCCCGTACACCCCCGAGGGCTTCGAGGCGCACCGCTCGCGCTCCATCGAGGAGGGCGGCGAGACCCGTCGGCACTTCCTCCGCATCCGGGTCGGCGGCTGGGGCGAGGAGATCGTCACCACCGTCTTCGTCCGCGTCCACACCCAGGGCGGCATGCTCATGCTGGAGGTCGCCCCGCACGTCCTGCGGCCGGTGAAGCCGCTCTACCGGTACGCGGACCGGATCGCCCATCGCTACCGGCACAACCACTACTTCGGCAAGGCCGTCTGGGCGCTCGGCCGGACCCCGCGCTCGGCCGGCGACGCCCTCGTCACGATCGGCCGCTCCGTCGTCCAGCTGTGGCGCGTGCTCACCGGCGGCCACGCGGGCGCGCTGCCCGAGGGGCCGTGGGCCTCGGTCCGCGAGCTCGGCTCCGACGACGAGGCCTCCCTCTTCCAGGAGATGGACGTCAGCCGCTACCTGAAGAGCGTGCAGGACCGGGTCGCGAACGGCGTGACGCTCGCGCTGCGCGAAGCCGGTTACGAGACGGCCGAGTTCGAGCAGAAGATCGTGCACGTGGCGGAGGGCGGCACGTTCATCGAGAACACCAAGGGGAACGTGACCGTCGGCCACCACAACACCGTGACCAGCAAGACCTTCACCACTTCCACGACCGGAGGCGACCGTGGCTGACAACACGGGGAACGGCATTCACGTCACCAACACCAGTGGCAACGTCGTCATCGGCGACAACAACACCGTCACCAGCACGGTGAACGGCTCCGAGCCCGCCCGCGACGCCCGGCAGGAGGAGCTCCTCCAGGCCATCCGCCGGCTCCGCGCGGACCTGGGGGGCGTCGTCCCCTCGGAGCAGACGGCCGCGCTCGACGCCGAACTCTCCGACGCGGAGGACGAGATCGAGGGCACCGGCAGCGCGGGCACCGGCCGCCTCGCCGCCCTGCGCCGCGCCCTCACGGACGCGGGCGCGGTGACGGGCATCCTCGCCTCGGGCGTGGCCGTCGGCCAGGCCGTCGGCGCCCTGCTCGGAGGATGAGATGACCGGCAAGGCCCGCTGGAACGACGAGACGCAGAGCTGGGAGGCGGTGGAGCCGGGGACCGCGGGGACCGCTCCTGCGCCCGCGTGGAGCGCCGGGGCCCCGGCGCCTGTGGTGCCGCAGGGCGGCACGACGGCCGGACCCGTGGTCCCGGAGGCCGGCGCGGCTCCGGGACCAGTGGTGCCGGAGAGCGGCGAGGCTGCCGGACCTGTGGTCCCGCAGGGCGGCGAGGCCTCTGAACCCGTGCTCCCGTGGCCCGGCCGGAGTGCTGGACCCGTGGTCCCGGACGGCGGTGTGACCGCCGGGCCCGCGTTCGCCCGGCCCGGGTCGGCTGCCGGGGCCGTGGCGTCTCCGCCTCCTCCTCCGGGCTACGCCCCGGAGTTCGTCCACGACTCCGGTGGCCGGCAGTACCCCGGGCCGCCCGTCCCGGCGGCCCGGCCCCGGCCGTGGGGTGTTCTCGTGGCCGGGGTGGCGGGGGCCGTCGTCGTGGGGGGTGCCGTGGCGGGCTGGATGGTGTGGGGCGGTGGCGGGAAGAGCCCGGCGGCCGGGCCTCCGGCCTCCGTCTCGGCCACCGCCACCGCCACCGCCACGGGCAGCGAGTCCCCGGACCAGGCCCCCTCGGAGACCCCCTCTCCCTCCGACACGCCCCTCGACGACGTCCCCCCGCCCGGCTACCGCGCCCAGCAGGACCTCAAGGGCTTCACCATCGCCGTTCCCGAGGGCTGGAACCGGACCGAGAACGAGCAGGGCGTGTTCTACAACGCGCCCGACGGGCGGAGCCTGATCCAGGTCTTCGTCATCGAGGGCGCGGGCATGACGCCGTACGACGCGCTGCGCGGGGCCTCCGAGGACGGGCGGACCAACAAGCCCGGGTACTCCGAGATCAGCCTCGGGCGGGTCTCCGGCGAGGCCGGCGCGCCGGCCGACTCCGCCGAGCTCGTGTACGCGTACGACCGCGAGGGCGGCCGCCGCAAGGTCGTCGACCGCGCCTTCACGGCCCCGGACGGCAACCAGTACGCGATCCTGGCCGCCGGCCCGGAGGCCGACTGGCCCGAGCAGCGCGAACGGCTCCGCGTGGCCCTGGAGTTCTTCCGTCCCGGGGACTACTGAGCCCGCACCTCGGCCGCCAGGTCCGCGAGCCCGCGCAGGGACCGGAGCAGCAGGCCGGGGCCGAAGGTGACGCGGGTCGCCCCCAGGCGGCCGAGCTCGCCGAAGGACGGGCCGTCCGGGAGGGACAGGGCGTTCATCGGCAGGTCGCCGAGGGCCGCCCGCAGGCCCGGCAGGTCGGCGGCCGGGGCCATGATCGGGTACACGCAGTCCGCGCCCGCCTCCGCGTACAGGCGGGCGCGGGCGACCGCGTCCCCGGCCGGATCGGCGACGCCCTCGCGGAGGTACGTGTCGACGCGCGCGTTCACGAAGAGCCCGGGCCCGGCCGCCGCCCGTACCTGCGCCAGCCACTCCGCGTGCGCCCCGGGGTCCTTGAGCCCGCCCGCGCCGTCGCCGTCCTCCAGGTTCACGCCGACCGCGCCGGTCTCCCGCACCCGCTCGACGAGTTCGGCGGCGGACAGCCCGTAGCCGCCCTCCAGGTCCGCCGTGACGGGGACGGACACCGCCCGGACGATGCGCGCCACCGCGGCGAACATCTCCTCGGCGGGCGTCGCCCCGTCCTCGTACCCGAGAGAGGCGGCGATCCCCGCGCTCGGGGTGGCGAGGGCCGGGAAGCCGGCCTCCTCGAAGGTGCGGGCGCTCGCCGCGTCCCACGGTCCCGGCAGCACGAGCGGCCGGTCCGCGGGCCGGTCCCGGTGCAGGGCCCGCAGCACCTCGGCGCTCACGACGCGGCCTTCGGGGTGTAGTGGCCGGGCGTCATGCGGGTGGTGACGCCGATCCGGTTCCAGGCGTTGATCGTGACGATCGCGGCGATGACCCGCGCGAGTTCGGTCTCGTCGAAGTGCTCGGCGGCCCGCGCGTACACCTCGTCGGGCACGAAGCCGTCGGTGAGGACGGTGACGGCCTCGGTCAGCGCGAACGCGGCGAGCTCGCGCTCGGTGTAGAAGTGCCGGGACTCCTCCCAGGCGGCCAGCTGCACGATCCGCTCGATGCTCTCGCCCTCGGCCAGCGCGTCCTTGCTGTGCATGTCGATGCAGAACGCGCAGCGGTTGACCTGCGAGGCCCGGAGCTTGATCAGGTGGTACAGCGTCGGGTCGAGGTCCTTCGCGGCCGCCGCCTCCAACCGGAGCATCGCCCGGTAGAACTCGGGGACGTGCTCGGCGAGGGGGAGGCGGGGGGCGTGCTCGTGGGCGTACACGGCGGTGCTCGTGGTGGTCGTCATGCCGTCCACCGTACGAGCCGGGTGGCGCAGGGGTATGGTCCATTTCCATGGCGAACGACTGGTCCACTTTCGGGGCCGACCTCCATCTGGAACTCCGCGGCACCCGGCTTCGCGCCGGCCTGATGGACGCCCTGCGAGAGGCGGTCCGCAGCGGGCGCCTGGAGGCCGGCACCCGGCTGCCGTCCTCCCGCTCGCTCGCCGCCGACCTCGGAATGGCCCGCAACACCGTCGCCGACGCCTACGCCGAACTGGTCGCCGAGGGCTGGCTCACCGCACGGCAGGGCTCCGGGACCCGCGTCGCCCGCCGCGCCGCGCCCCGGACGCCGGCGCCGTCGTTCCCTTCGCCCCCGTCGGCGGCCACCGGCCGGGCCCGGCCCGGCGCGCCCGTGCACAACCTGCAGTCCGGCACCCCCGACCTCGCCTCCTTCCCGCGCGCCGAGTGGCTCAAGGCGTACCGCCGGGCCCTCACCGACGCCCCGCACGAGGCCTTCGGGTACGGCGATCCGCGCGGCCGCCCCGAACTGCGCACCGCCCTCGCCGAGTACCTCGCCCGCGCCCGGGGCGTGCACGCCAGGCCCGAGCGGATCGTGATCTGCGCGGGCTTCGTGCACGGCCTGACGCTGATCGGCGAGGTGCTGCGGGCCCGGGGCGTGCGGGACGTGGCCGTCGAGTCGTACGGACTCTGGCTGCACGACGACCTCCTGCGCCGGGCCGGACTCGGCACCCCCGTCCTCTCCTTCGACGAGCGCGGCACGCGGACCGACGAGCTGTCCGGGCTCGACGGATGCGGGGCCGTCCTCATGACGGCCGCCCACCAGTACCCGCTGGGCGGCGCCCTGCCCCCGGACCGGCGGGCGGCCGTCGTCGACTGGGCGCGGGCCTCCGGCGGCTTCGTCCTGGAGGACGACTACGACGGGGAGTTCCGCTACGACCGGCAGCCGGTCGGCGCGCTCCAGGGCCTCGACCCCGAGCGCGTCGTCTACTTCGGAACCGCGAGCAAGTCCCTGGCGCCCGGACTCCGCCTCGCCTGGATGGTCCTGCCGCAGGGCCTGGCCGAGGAGGTCGCGGCGGCGAAGGGGGCCGCGGACTGGTCGTCGAGCGCGCCGGACCAGCTGGCGTTCGCCGAGTTCCTGCGCTCGGGGGCGTACGACCGGCATGTACGGGCGATGCGGCTGCGCTACCGGCGACGCCGCGACCAACTGGTGGCGGCCGTCGCCGCGCACTCGCCGGAGACCCGGGTCAGCGGCATCGCGGCCGGCCTCCACGCCGTCCTGGCCCTGCCGCCCGGCACCGAGCAGGCCACCCTCCGGGCCGCCGCCTGGCGCGGCCTGGCCGTCCAGGGCGTCAACCGGTTCCGCCGCCCCACGGTGCCGCCCACCCTCGACGGCCTCGTCGTCGGCTACGCCACACCCCCGGACAGCGGCTGGCAGGGTGCGCTCCAGGCCCTGTGCGGGGTGCTGCCGCAAGGGGACCTCACGACGGGCTGACCGGCTCCCGGGCCGGCTCCGGCGCGGGAGCCTCGCCGAAGCGGGCCAGGGTCAGGGAGCCCGCCACCGCCACGGCGAAACCGAGGATCGCCAGCCAGTTGAGCCCCTCCCGCGTACGGTCCCCGAGCCACGCCACCCCGACGATCGCGGGTCCGATCGTCTCGCCGAGCACCGCGCCCGCCGTCGCCGTCGTCACCGAGCCGCGCTGGAGCGCCGAGGTCAGCAGCATGAACGCGGCCCCGCCGCCGACGAGGAGCGCGTACCAGACGGGGTCGGTGAAGTCGATGCCGTCGATCAGCCGGACGGCGATCTCGACCACCCCGAAGCCGAACCCCGCCCCGAGGCCGAGGACGAGGGCACGGGACCGCTCCGGCAGCCGGCCCGCCACGACGCCGAGCAGCAGTACCCCGAAGGAGATCCCGAGCAGCGCCCAGCGCAGCGCCTCCGAGCCGTCCCGGTGGCCCTCCTTGCCGGAGGCGAGCGCCAGCATCGCGAGCCCCGCGCAGACCACGGCCACGGCCCACCACTCCACCCGGCGCAGCCGCACGTTCAGGACACGGGAGGCGATGACCGCCGTGACCGCCAGGCTCGCGGCGAGGGCCGCGCCCACCACGTAGATGGGCAGCGTCCGCAGCGCCACGATCTGCAGCACGAAGCCCAGGCCGTCCGCCCCGAGGCCGGCGAGATAGCGCCACTGCCGCAGGGCCCGCCACATCAGCGCGACGTCGACGCCGCCGCCCGTCCCCGGCTCGGCGGCGCGGGCCGCCATCGCCTGGAGCACCGAGGCCGCGCCGAAGCAGACGGACGAGGCGAGCGCGCAAATCATCCCGAGTAGCACGAAAGGACTCTAGATCCTGAGGCCGAAAATCACCGGCCTACACTGTGCGGTCGCGAAGGGCGTGACGCGGCGAGGACGTGACGCGGCGGAAGCGTGGCGCGGTGAAGACGTGGCGCGGTGAAGGGGAGGCGGCGGACATGCGCAGGCTGAGGTCGAGCACGGTGGTGCTCGGCGGGATGGGTGTGCTCGCGGCGACGATCACCGCGTGCGGTTCGGAGCCGGACCGGCGGTGCGTGGACCCGCTGACCCGCGAGGAGCTGCCCAGCTACCGCTGCGAGAGCGGCGGAGGCGGCAGCGACGACGACAACGGCAGCACCACCCGCGGCGCGTACTACTACGGAGGCTCCGTCCGCGACAAGCGCGTGAGCGGCGGCAGCTTCGACAAGACCGCCGTCGACACCGGCGGCTTCGGCTGCTCGGGCACCGGCGGCGGCTGAGGCGGGCAGGCACGCACCATGGAACGGCACACCATCGATCCCCGGCCCGGCTGGCAGCAGACCGTCGAGGAGCAGGGTCTCGTCTATCCGCTGACCCGCCACCCGGACGGTTCGCTGCGCCCGTACTGGGACGAGAGCGCGTACTACTCCTTCTCGCTGCCCGAGGTCGAGGCGCTGGAGGAGGTCGTCGAGGAGCTGCACGCGCTGTGTCTGGCGGCGGCCGCGCACATCGTCGAGCACGACCGCTTCGCCGAGCTCGGGATCACCGACCCGAGGCTGGCGGGCCTCGTCGCCGAGTCCTGGCGGCGGCGGGCCGAACTCCCCTCCCTGTACGGCCGTTTCGACCTGCGCTACGACGGCACGGGCCCGGCGAAGATGCTGGAGTACAACGCCGACACCCCGACCTCCCTCGTGGAGGCCGCGAGCCCGCAGTGGTTCTGGATGGAGGAACGGTTCCCCGGCGCCGACCAGTGGAACTCCCTCCACGAGCGGCTCGTCGACGCCTGGAGGCGCCAGGCCCCGCTGCTGCCGCCCGGCCCCGTCCACTTCGCCCACTCGGACGGCGACGAGCTCGGCGAGGACCTGATGACGGTCGCGTACCTGCGCGAGACCGCCCAGCAGGCCGGGCTCGACACCGAGATGCTCTCCGTCGAGCGGATCGGCTGGGACCGGCTCTCGCGCCGCTTCGTGGACGACCGGCTCCGCTTCCTCCGCAGCTGCTTCAAGCTCTACCCGTGGGAGTGGCTGACCACCGACCGCTTCGGCCGGCACGTCCTGGACACCCTCGACAACGGCGGCGGCACCGGCACGACCTGCTGGATCGAACCGGCCTGGAAGATGCTGCTCTCCAACAAGGCGCTGCTCGCGATCCTGTGGGAGCTGAACCCGGACCACCCCAACCTGCTGCCCGCCTACCTCGACGGGCCGCGCGAACTCGCCTCCACCGCGGGCTGGGTCGCCAAGCCGCTGCTCGGCCGCGAGGGCGCGGGCGTCACCCTGCACGAGGCCGGTACGGAGCCGTTCGTACGGGACGGGGAGGCCTGCTGCTACCAGGAGCTGGCCCCGCTGCCCGACTTCGACGGCAACCGGGTGGTGCTCGGCGCGTGGGTCGTCGAGGACGAGGCGGCGGGGCTCGGGATCCGGGAGTCGGCGGGGCTCGTCACCGACGAGTACGCCCGCTTCCTCCCGCACGTGATCCTGTAGCGGCTACTCGGGGACGTAGTCCCGCAGCGGCGCGGGCGTGAGACCGGCGGCCTCGGCCGCGTCCAGGGCCCGCCGGAGGTCCTGCGTCACCGTCTCGTTGAAGTGCAGCAGGATGATGTCGCCGGCCTTCAGCGACGGGGTCGGCGGGGTCCACTGGCCCCAGGTCGTCAGGTCGTACGTCCAGGTCACCAGGGCCTTCGCCCCGCAGGCGCGGGCGGTGGTCCGGGTGGTCGCGTCGTACGTGCCGTACGGCGGGCGCAGCAGCCGCGGCCCGTCGCCGAACTCCGCGAGGTGCCGGTCACGGGCCCCGCAGACCTCCGCCTTCTGCCCGGCGGCGTCGAGGGTGGTCAGGTCCGGGTGGCCGACGGTGTGGTTCTCGACGCGGGAGCGGCCCTGGTCGAGCAGGGTGTGGAAGTAGCCGGAGTCGTACGAGTACGCCCC
Organism: Streptomyces sp. NPDC002463; assembly: GCF_042889835.1. Lineage (NCBI taxonomy): Bacteria > Bacillati > Actinomycetota > Actinomycetes > Kitasatosporales > Streptomycetaceae > Streptomyces > Streptomyces sp. NPDC002463. The sequence continues at coordinate 597,190 of NZ_JBIARL010000001.1, read as the reverse complement.
CGGGAGCAGGAACAGCGAGGCGGGCACCCGGCGGTCGAGCAGCAGTTTCGCGGCCGCCGGGTCGTGGTACCAGCCGTCGTCGATGGTGATGAAGACGACCGGGTCGGTGGTCTCGACGTGCGAGACCACCGGGACGGGCTCGGGCCAGGCCGCCTCCGGGGCGGCGTGCGTGGGTCCGGCGACCGCGCCGAGGAGCGCGAGCGGGACGAGGGCGGCGAGCGCGGCACGCACGGCGTGACGCAGACGGAGTCTCGGCATGGCGGCATCATTGGCCTAGACCAAGTGCCCTGTCAATGCGCCGAGTTGACCTCGCGCCACCCTCCGGAAGCGGACCCGGGCGGTCCGAACCGGAGCGCCCGCAGCCCTCTGGAAGCGGTCCGGGTCGGTCCGGACCGGACCGCTCCCCGCCCTCCCTCAAACGGACCCCGTCAGTCCGAGAGCACCCCCCTCAGCTGCTCCAGACCCCAGTCCAGGTCCTCCTTCGAGATGACCAGCGGCGGAGCGATCCGGATCGTCGAACCGTGCGTGTCCTTCACCAGGACCCCACGCGCCATCAGCTTCTCCGAGATCTCCCGGCCCGTGCCCTTCGACGGCACGATGTCCACCCCGGCCCACAGACCGCGCCCGCGCACCGCCTCCACCGCACCGCCGCCCACGAGCAGCCCCAGCTCCGCGTGCAGGTGCTCGCCCAGCTCCGCCGCGCGCTCCTGGAACTCGCCCGTCCGCAGCATCGCGATCACCTCCAGGGCCACCGCGCACGCCAGCGGGTTCCCGCCGAACGTCGACCCGTGCTCACCCGGCCGGAACACCCCGAGGACGTCACGGTCGGCCACCACCGCCGACACCGGCACCACACCGCCGCCCAGCGCCTTCCCCAGGATGTACACGTCCGGCACGACCCCCTCGTGCTCGCACGCGAACGTCCGCCCCGTCCGGCCCAGACCCGACTGGATCTCGTCCGCCATGAACAGCACGTTCCGCCGGCGGGTCAGCTCCCGCACCCCCGCCAGATAGCCGGCCGGCGGGACCAGGACCCCCGCCTCGCCCTGGATCGGTTCGAGCAGCACCGCCACCGTGTTCTCGGTGACCGCCGCCTCCATCGCCGTCAGGTCCCCGTACGGCACGATCTCGAACCCCGGCGTGTACGGCCCGAAGTGGTCCCGCGCCTCGTGGTCCGTCGAGAAACTCACGATCGTCGTCGTCCGGCCGTGGAAGTTGTTCGCCGCGACCACGATCTTCGCGTGCCCGTCCGGCACGCCCTTCACCTCGTACCCCCACTTCCGGGCGGTCTTCACGGCCGTCTCGACCGCCTCCGCCCCCGTGTTCATCGGCAGCACCGCCTCCTTGCCGCACAGCTCCGCCAGCTGCGCGCAGAAGTCGGCGAAGCGGTCGTGGTGGAAGGCGCGCGAGGTCAGCGTCACCCGCTCCAGCTGCGCCTTCGCCGCGTCGATCAGACGCCGGTTGCCGTGCCCGAAGTTGAGCGCCGAGTACCCGGCGAGCATGTCGAGGTAGCGACGGCCCTCGACATCGGTCATCCAGGCGCCGTCCGCCGAGGCGACGACGACCGGGAGGGGGTGGTAGTTGTGAGCGCTGTGCGCGTCCGCGGAAGCGATCGCGTCTTCTGTCCTCGACACGGGATCTCCGTTCGTCCTGCGGATCGGGGGTGACCCAGGGGCTGTGGCCCCTTTCTTATCGTCGCTCGGATGCCGGACGGGGAAACCTCGGCGACGGCGCGCCCGCTACTGTGGAAACACGCACGGCGACTGGCGTACGGGGAAGCGACCCCGGGGGAGCCGAGCGCGCTCCACCACACGAGGTGCCGCTCGCCTGGGCATCACGGGATCCCGGTCCCGTGCGCACCTCGCCACGGGACCGTTCCGCCGAACGCCCGGAGGACCGCATCATGACCGTCCAGCAGCAGCACCCCGCGCTCGCCGCAGCCGACCCCGAGCTCGCCGCCCTCGTCGGCGCCGAGGAACGGCTCCAGGCCGAGACCCTGCGCCTCATCCCCAGCGAGAACTACGTCTCCGCCGCCGTGCTCGAAGCCTCCGGCACCGTCCTCCAGAACAAGTACAGCGAGGGCTACCCCGGCCGCCGCTACTACGAGGGCCAGCAGAACATCGACCAGGTCGAGACCCTCGCGATCGAGCGCGCCAAGGCCCTCTTCGGCGTCGACCACGCCAACGTCCAGCCCTACTCGGGCTCCCCGGCCAACCTCGCCGTCTACCTCGCCTTCGCGAAGCCCGGCGACACCGTCATGGGCATGGCCCTGCCCATGGGCGGCCACCTCACCCACGGCTGGGGCGTCTCCGCCACCGGCAGCTGGTTCCGGGGCGTGCAGTACGGCGTGCGCCAGGACGACGGGCTCATCGACTTCGACCAGGTCCGCGACCTCGCCCTCAAGGAACGCCCGAAGGTCATCTTCTGCGGCGGCACCGCGCTGCCCCGCACCATCGACTTCGCCGCCTTCGGCGAGATCGCCCGCGAGTCCGGCGCCGTCCTCGTCGCCGACATCGCCCACATCGCCGGCCTGATCGCGGGCGGCGCCCACCCCTCCCCGGTCGGGCACGTCGACGTCATCTCCACCACCACCCACAAGACCCTCCGCGGCCCGCGCGGCGCCATGCTCATGTCCCGCGAGGAGCACGCCAAGGCCCTCGACAAGGCCGTCTTCCCCGGCCTCCAGGGCGGCCCGCACAACCAGACCACCGCCGCCATCGCCGTCGCCCTCCGCGAGGCCTCCCAGCCCTCCTTCCGCGACTACGCCCACGCCGTCGTCGCCAACGCCAAGGCCCTCGCCGAGGCGCTCCTCGCCCGCGGCTTCGACCTCGTCTCCGGCGGCACCGACAACCACCTGATCCTGATCGACCTCACCTCCCGGCAGGTCCCGGGCAAGATCGCCGCGAAGGCCCTCGACCGGGCCGGGATCGTCGTCAACTACAACACCGTCCCGTACGACCCGCGGAAGCCCTTCGACCCCTCCGGCATCCGCATCGGCACCCCCTCCCTCACCTCCCGCGGCCTCACCCCGGACCACATGGCCGAGGTCGCCGAGTGGATCGACCGCGCCGTCACCGCCGCCGGCACCGGCGACGAGGACACCCTCGCCACCGTCCGCGCCGAGGTCGCCGCCCTCATGGCCGCGTACCCGGCCCCGGGCCTCCCGGTCTGAGAAGAGAGCCGTGCCCCCGCGCTCCTGGTCCCCAGGAGCGCGGGGGCACGCTGTGTTCCCGGTCTCACCCACCGCCAGGCGGGGATCGGTTCCCACACCTGAGAGAATGATGTGCATGGCCTCTGACAGTCCCCGTGTGCTCTCCGGAATCCAGCCCACCGCAGGCTCGTTCCACCTCGGCAACTACCTCGGCGCCGTCCGCCAGTGGGTCGCCCTGCAGGAGACCCACGACGCCTTCTACATGGTCGTCGACCTGCACGCGATCACGGTCCCGCAGGACCCCGCCGAGCTGCGCGCCAACACCCGGCTCGCCGCCGCCCAGCTGCTCGCCGCCGGTCTCGACCCCGAGCGCTGCACCCTCTTCATCCAGAGTCACGTCCCCGAGCACGCCCAGCTCGCCTGGGTCATGAACTGCCTCACCGGCTTCGGCGAGGCCTCCCGCATGACCCAGTTCAAGGACAAGTCCGCCAAGCAGGGCGCCGGCAACGCGAGCGTCGGCCTCTTCACGTACCCGATCCTCCAGGTCGCGGACATCCTGCTCTACCAGGCCGACCAGGTTCCGGTCGGCGAGGACCAGCGCCAGCACATCGAGCTGACCCGCGACCTCGCGGAGCGCTTCAACGGCCGCTTCGGCGAGACGTTCACGATCCCGGCCCCGTACATCCTCAAGGAGACGGGGAAGATCTACGACCTCCAGGACCCGACGATCAAGATGAGCAAGTCGGCGTCGACGCCGAAGGGCCTCATCAACCTCCTGGACGACCCGAAGGTCACCGCGAAGAAGGTCAAGAGCGCGGTCACCGACACCGAGACGGTGATCCGCTTCGACCCGGAGAACAAGGCCGGCGTCTCCAACCTGCTCGGCATCATGTCCACGCTCACCGCCACGTCCGTCGAGGACCTGGAGAAGAGCTACGAGGGCAAGATGTACGGCGCGCTGAAGACGGATCTCGCCGAGGTCATGGTGGACTTCGTCACGCCGTTCCGGGCCCGCACCCAGGAATACCTGGACGACCCGGAGACGCTGGACTCGGTCCTGGCCAAGGGAGCGGAGAAGGCCCGCGCGGTCGCCGCGGAGACGCTGGCGCAGACGTACGAGCGCATCGGCTTCCTGCCCGCCAAGCACTGAGACCGAGGACCCTGGCCGAAAGGGTGGTGCAGGCCGCACACTGGCGCTGCACCACCCGTACACATTTCGACGGACGACGGAGGAGAACGACGTGGGGACCGTAACGCTCGGCGTTTCGATCGCGGTCCCGGAGCCCTACGGCAGCCTGCTCCAGGAGCGGCGCGCCGGCTTCGGGGACCCGGCCGCGTACGGCATCCCCACGCACGTCACCCTGGTCCCGCCGACCGAGGTCCCCGAGGAGCGCCTGCCGGAGATCGAGGCGCACCTCGCGGGCGTCGCCGCCGACCACCAGCCGTTCCCCGTGCGCCTGGAAGGCACCGGGACCTTCCGTCCGCTCTCCCCGGTCGTCTTCGTGACGCTGGCGGAGGGCGTGCCCTGCTGCAACCGGCTCCAGGAGCGGATCCGGGACGAGGCCGGCCCCCTCGCGCGCGAGCTCCAGTTCCCGTACCACCCGCACGTCACCGTGGCGCACGGCATCTCCGAGGAGGGGATGGACCGCGCGTTCGAGGAGCTCGCCGGCTACGGGGCGGCCTGGACCTGCCGCTCCTTCGCGCTGTACGAGCAGGGCTCGGACGGCGTGTGGCGGAAGCTGTACGACTACGAGTTCGGCAGCGGCCGCCCGATCTCGGCGGTCCCGGCGCAGGGCGGCAGCCCGGTGGACACGCCCGCGCCGACGGCCTAGCGGGAGCCGTACGTCACACCGGCAGGCGCCGGAACAGCGGCCTCGGCACGTGCCGTACCGCGCTCATCACCATCCGCAGCGCCCCCGGCACCCACACCGTCTCCGAGCGCCGCCGCAGCCCCAGCTCGATCGCGCCCGCGACCGCCTCCGGGGTCGTCGCCAGCGGCGCCTCCGCGAGCCCGGCCGTCATCTTCGACCGCACGAACCCGGGCCGTACGACCATGACGTGCACGCCCGTGCCGTGCAGCGCGTCCCCGAGGCCCTGCGCGAAGGCGTCGAGGCCCGCCTTCGACGAGCCGTAGATGAAGTTGGCGCGGCGGGCCCGCTCGCCCGCCACCGACGACAGCACCACCAGCGAACCGTGCCCCTGTGCCTGGAGCGCGCCCGCGCACACCAGACCGGCCGAGACGGCGCCCGTGTAGTTGGTCTGCGCGACCCGGACGGCGGCGACCGGGTCGGACTCGTCGCGCGCCTGGTCGCCGAGGACCCCGAAGGCGAGCAGCACCATGTCGATGTCGCCCTCCGTGAAGACCTTCCCGAGCCGCTCCTCGTGCGACTCGGTGTCGAGCGCGTCGAAGGGCACGGTGCGCACGTCCGCCCCGAGCGCGCGCAGCGAGTCCGCGGCGGCCGTCAGTGCGGGGGAGGGGCGGCCGGCCAGCCAGACCACGCGCGTGCGGCGCGCGATCAGCCGGCGGGCGGTGGCGAGCCCGATCTCGGAGGTGCCGCCGAGGACGAGCAGGGACTGCGGGGCACCGAAGGCGTCCTTCATGGGGGAACTCCTCAGAGGTCGAGACGGCGGGCGAGGTCCGAGGTGAGGACGGACCGGGGGTCGAGTTCCGCGCGCAGCGCCCGGAACTCGTCGAGCCGGGGGTACATCGCGGCCAGCACCTCCGGCCGGACCCGGGAGTCCTTGGCGAGGTAGACCCGGCCTCCGGCGCCCACGACCTCCTCGTCGAGCGCGTCGAGGAAGCGGCCGAGGCCGGGGAGGCCGGTGGGGAGGTCGAGGGCGAGGGTCCAGCCGGGGAGGGGGAAGGACAGCCAGCCCGGATCGCCCGCGCCGAAGCGCTTCAGGACGGCGAGGAAGGACGGGCAGCCCCGGTCCGCGATCCGCCGCACGATCCGCCGGAGGGTGTCCTCCCGCCCGTACGGGACGACGAACTGGTACTGGACGAAGCCCGCGGGCCCGTAGATCCGGTTCCAGTGCGGGACGCCGTCGAGCGGGTGGAAGAAGGCCGGCAGCGACTGGAGGCGGCCGGTGGCGGCGCGGGGCGCCGAGCGGTACCAGAGCTCGTTGAAGAGCCCGACGGACGTACGGCCGAGCAGCCCGCCGGGGACGTGTCGCGGCGGCGCGGGCAGCCGCCCCGGACGGAAGGCGAGCGGCGCGCGGCGGGCCCGGTGGCGGCGGGGCAGCGCGTCGTACGGGGCGTGGTCACCGCGCGTCAGGACGGCGCGGCCGGTGGCGGCGCCCCGGGCGAGCAGGTCGATCCAGGCGACGGAGTAGCGGTACCGGTGGTCGCCGTCGGTGAGCCGGGCCATCAGCTCGTCGAGGCCGGGGACGCGCTCGGTGTCCACGCGCATCAGGGAGGTCTCGACGGGCAGCAGCCGCAGGGTGGCGGAGAGGATCACGCCGGTCAGGCCCATGCCGCCGGTGGTCGCGTCGAAGAGCGGGGTCCCGGGCAGCACCGTCCGGATCTCGCCGTCGGCGGTGAGGAGTTCGAGCGCGGTCACGTGGCGGCCGAAGGAACCCGAGACGTGGTGGTTCTTGCCGTGGATGTCGGCGCCGATCGCGCCGCCGACGGTCACGTACCGGGTGCCGGGGGTGACCGGGACGAACCAGCCGAGCGGCAGCAGCGCCTCCATCAGCCGGTGCAGGCCGACGCCCGCCTCGCAGACGACGAGCCCGGCGGTCGTGTCGACGGTCAGGATCCGGTCGAGGCCCGTCATGTCGAGGACGGTGCCGCCGGCGTTCTGCGCGGCGTCCCCGTACGCGCGGCCGAGACCGCGGGCGACGGCGCCCCGGGGGCCGCAGGTCCGGAGGGCCTCGGCGACCTCGGCGTGCCCGCGGGGCCGGTGCACGCGCGCGAGGGTGGGGGCGGTGCGGCCCCAGCCGGTGATCGCTTCGCAGTCGTCGTCCAGGACGCGGGTCTCGACAGCCATGGGGGTGACCGTATAGCCGGGTATGCAGCTTATGCCGGTATTGCGGGGTGGTTCGTCGAAATGGGTGATTAAAGGAGTGTCATACAAGAGTCCTGACCCCCTCGGTGGCCGGCCCGCGCCAGAGTCGCGTGTGACCGACCCGAACGGCGAGCCCCGAAGGGGGACGAACACGGATGCGCGAGCCGATCCTGCCCGCACCCGAACGACCCGACCACCCGGCACGGGGCACGGCGGAGCGCCCGAGCGGCGCGGGCCCGTCCACGGCCGAGGCGACCACCCCGGCCGGTCCCCCCGGTGTCGACGGTCGTCTGCCGAGCGCCCCGGCCGGTCCCCCCGGCGCCGACCGCCGTCTCCTCGCCGTCCTCCGCTCCTGCGGGCACCGCCCCGGCGTGGCCCTCGTCGCCCGTGGGCTCTCCCACAGCGGCGAGCACGGGGCCCTCTGGCTGGGGGCCGGGCTCCTCGCCGCCGCCGTCGACCGGCCGCGGCGCGAGCGGTGGCTGCGGGGCACCGCACTGATCGCCGGCGCGCACCTCGCCGGCACGGGCGTCAAGCGGCTCGTGCGACGCCCCCGGCCGGCCCCCGAGACGTACGAACCCCTCGTCCGTACCGCCGGCCGCCACTCCTTCCCCAGTTCCCACGCCACCTCGGCCGCCGCCGCGGTCGTCGTCTTCGGCGCGCTCCACCCGGCCGCCGGCCGTCTCGCCGCCCCGGCGGCACTCGCGATGTGCCTCTCCCGGCTCGTCGTCGGCGTCCACTACCCGAGCGACGTCGCCGCCGGCGCCCTCCTCGGCGCCGCCACGGCCGCGGCGGGCCGCTCCCTCCTCACGCGCGCGGAGGCCGGCCGGTGACCGGGCGGGGCGCGACCGCCGTGCTCGCCGCGCCCGCCGTCGTACCGGACCCGCCCGCGCGTGCGCACGGCGGGTGGGCGCTCGGGCTGCTCAGGACCGCCCGGCCCCGCCAGTGGGTCAAGAACGTCCTCGTCCTCGCCGCCCCCGCCGCCGCCGGCAGGCTCGGCTCCTGGCAGACCGGGGCCCGACTCGCCCTGGTCTTCGCCCTGTTCACGGCCGCCGCCTCCGCCGTCTACCTCCTCAACGACGCCCGCGACGCCGAGGCCGACCGCGCCCACCCCGCCAAGTGCCGCCGCCCCGTGGCCTCGGGGCAGGTGTCCGTCGCCCTCGCCACCGGCACCGGGATCCTCCTCGGCCTCGGCTCCGCCACCGCCGCCGCGCTCCTGTGCGGCCCGCTGACGGCCGCGCTGCTCGTCGCGTACCTCGGCATACAGGTCGCGTACTGCGTCCGCCTCAAACACGTCCTCGTCGTCGACCTCGCCGTCGTCGCCACCGGCTTCCTGATGCGGGCGATGATCGGCGGGGTCGCGCTCGGCATCCCGCTCTCCCGCTGGTTCCTCATCACGACCGGCTTCGGCGCGCTCTTCATGGTCGCCGCCAAGCGGTACTCCGAGGCCGTCCAGATGGAGGGCGCCGAGGGCGCGACGCGCGCGCTGCTCACCCAGTACACGACGGGCTACCTGCGGTTCGTCTGGCAGCTCGCGGCCGGCACCGCCGTCCTCGGCTACTGCCTGTGGGCCCTGGAGGCCGGCCCGGTGGCGACCTCCCTGCCGTGGCGTCAGCTCTCCGTCGTCGCCTTCGTCCTCGGCGTCCTGCGGTACGCGGTCTTCGCCGACCGGGGCACGGCCGGCGCACCCGAGGACGTCGTCCTGCGCGACCGGCCGCTCGCCGTCATCGGCCTGGCATGGGTCACGCTGTACGGGATGTCGGTCGCGGGTCTCTGAGTCCCGACGGGGGATTCTCTTACCGGGGTGATCCGAGGCCCGGGCGATCCGACGCCCGGGTGATCCGACGGCGCGAGGAGTGGACGTACGACATGGACTGGCTGACCAGGCTCCCCGTCATCGGCCCTTGGGTGGTCCGCCTCATGCGGACCCACGGCTGGCACGCGTACGAGACCCTCGACGAGGCGCACTGGACGCGGCTCGCCGCCGCGATCACCTTCATCTCCTTCATCGCCCTGTTCCCGCTGATCACGGTCGCCGCCGCGATCGGCGCCGCGCTCCTCAGCAAGGACCAGCTCGACCGGATCGAGACGAAGATCGCCGACCAGGTGCCCGGCATCTCCGACCAGCTCGACATCGGCGGGCTCGTCGCCAACGCCGGGACCATCGGACTCGTCGCCGGCGCCGTCCTGCTGTTCACCGGCATCAGCTGGATCGGCTCCATGCGGGAATGCCTGCGCGCGGTCTGGGGCCTCGACGCCGTCGAGGGCAATCCGATCCTGCTCAAGGGCAAGGACGCGCTGATCCTCGTCGGCCTCGGCGGCGTCGCGCTCGCCTCGCTCGCCGCGTCCTGGCTCGGCTCCACCGCCGTGGGCTGGAGCGCCGACCGCCTCGGCGTCTCCGGCGAGGGGGCGGGCGGCTACCTGCTCCAGGGAGCGGCCGTCCTCGTCGGCGTCGCCGCCGACTTCCTGATCCTGCTGTACGTGCTGACGCTGCTGCCGGGCGTCGAACCGCGCCGCCGGGACCTCGTGGTGGCGGCCCTGATGGGCGCGGTCGGCTTCGAGCTGCTGAAGCTGCTGCTCGGCGGCTACATGAAGGGGGTCGCGGCGAAGTCGATGTACGGGGCGTTCGGTGTCCCGGTCGCCCTGCTCCTCTGGATCAACTTCACCGCGAAGCTGCTGCTGTTCTGCGCGGCCTGGACGGCTACGGAGTCGCGTCGGCGGAGTCCTTCGGAGTCTCGTCCCGCTCCGGAGCCGGCGTCTCCTCCGGAGACGAGGAACGGCGACGACGCCCCGCCGACGCGGCCAGCGGCCAGCGGCGGTTGACGAGGAAGACGCCCGCGGCGAGCAGGACGAGGACACCGCCGGCGATGGCCAGCGCGATCCCGGCCCCGCCGGACTTCTCGGAGGCGGGGGCGGCCGCGTGGGCCGGCTCCTGCGGGTGGTTCTTGCCGGGCGCGGGAACGGTGCCGGTGGTGGGCGTGGTGCGGGCCGAGCGGGGCGGCACCAGTTCGCCCACGGGCGTCACCTTCCCGGAGGCGGCGAAGCCCCAGTCGAGCAGCCGGGCGGCCTCGCGGTAGACCGCGTGCTGCTCGTTCGAGGAGGGATTCATGACCGTGACGAGCAGGACCCGGCCGTTGCGCTCGGCGACGCCGGTGAAGGTGGCACCCGCGTGCGTGGTGTTGCCGTTCTTGACGCCGGCGATGCCCGGGTACGGGGCGACGCCGATGTCACCGGTGAGGAGCCGGTTGGTGTTCTGGATCTCGAAGGTCTCGCGCTTCTTGCCGGGCTTGGCCTCGCCGGGGAAGGCGGCGCGGGACGTGGCGGCGTACGTCCTGAAGTCCGCGTTCTGCATGCCGTGGCGGGCGATGAGCGTCAGGTCGTACGCGGAGGAGACCTGGAGCGGGGCGTCGTAGCCGTCCGGCGAGACGACGTGGGTGTCGAGGGCCTGGAGGTCGGCCGCCTGGTCGTTCATGTCGGCCACGGTCTGCTGGAGACCGCCGTTCATGCTGGTCAGCACGTGTACGGCGTCGTTGCCGGAGCGGAGGAAGACACCGAGCCACAGGTCGCGGACGCTGTAGCTCTGCTTCTCCTTGATGCCGACGAGGCTGGAGCCGGAGCCGATGCCGGCCAGGTCCTCGTTGGTGACCAGGTGGTTCTGCGTCTTGTTGGAGAACTTCGGCAGCAGGGTGTCCGCGAAGAGCATCTTGAGCGTGGAGGCCGGGGCGAGCCGCCAGTGCGCGTTGTGCGCGGCGAGGATCTGCCCGCTCTCCGCGTCCGCGACGATCCAGGAACGACCGGACAGCTCCTTCGGCAGCACCGGCGCCCCGGCCCCGAGCTGCACCTGCGTCCCCGGCCTGCTGAGCAGGGCCCCGCCGACCTTGGACATCACGGTGGGAGGCTTGGGCTGCTTGTCCTTCCCGTCCGCGTGCGCGGCGGGCGCGGCGGTCACGAACGGCAGGAGCACGGCAGCAGCGACCGCCCAAGCGGTCTTCTTCGAAGCAGACACGATCGAGAACGTACAGGTACGCACATCCGATCCGAACCCCGGCAGGCGGTTCGCCCGCGCCCGTCCACCCGGACGCGGGGGCCGGGAGACCGACGGTGATACTGGGGACATGAAGCTCAGCCGCCGCGTCTCCTGGTTCCTGCTCGCGTTCGGGCTGTGGAGTTGGGTCATCTGGGTCACTTTCGCCAAGAACCTGTGGAAGGACGGGAGCGGCCTCGCCTTCGACGACGCCGGCGACCCGACGGCCTACTTCTGGGTCCATCTGCTGCTCGCCGTCACGTCCTTTGTCCTGGGGACGGTGATCGGGGTCATCGGGTTGCGTGGGGTGCGCGCCGCGCGCCGCGCGGACGCCTAGAAGAGGGGGTTCCGGGGGCGTGTTCGTCTTCCTGCTGGTCCTGGTCGTGGTGCTCGCGCTGCTCGGTGGCGTGCACTGGTACGTGTGGCGGCGGCTCGTGCGGGACGTCACGGTTCCCCGGAGCCTCGCGCGGCGGGTCGGTACGGCCGTCGTCGTGGTGCTGCCGCTGCTCTCGATCGCGGCCCTGGTCTCCTCGCGGGCGGGCGCGCCCTTCGTGCTCCAGCAGGTGGTCGCCTGGCCGGGGTTCCTCTGGCCGGCCGTGCTCCTGTACCTGGTCATGGCCCTGCTGGTGGGGGAGGCCGTCCGGCCGCTCCTTCGCGCCTGGACGGGCCGGCGCGCCGCTGTCGCCGCACCGGCGGAGCCGGTGACCGTGCCCGCCGCGGAGTCGGCGGAGCCCGTACCGGCGGAAGAGCCCGCGCCCGTGGCCGAGCCGCAGGTGGAATCCGACCTCTCCCGTCGGCTCTTCGTCTCCCGGGTCGTCGCGGGGTCCGCGGCCGCCGTCGCCGTCGGGACCGTCGGATACGGGACGTACGGGGTGCTGCGGGGGCCCCGGGTCAAGCGGGTCACCGTGCCGCTGGCCAAGATCCCGCGGGCCGCGCACGGGTACCGGATCGCCGTCGTGTCCGACATCCACCTCGGGCCGATCCTGGGCCGCGCCCACACGCAGCGGATCGTGGACACCATCAACGCCACGCAGCCCGATCTGATCGCCGTCGTCGGCGACCTCGTCGACGGGACCGTCGAGAACCTCGGTCCGGCCGCCGAGCCGCTCGCCCGGCTGCGGGCCCGGCACGGCTCCTTCTTCGTGACCGGGAACCACGAGTACTTCTCGGGTGCCGACGCCTGGGTCGACCACGTCCGCGAGCTGGGGCTGCACCCGCTGCGCAACGCGCGCGTGGAGGTCCCGGCCGGTTTCGACCTCGCCGGTGTCGACGACGTCGCGGGGGAGAGCATCGGCGAGGGCCCGGACTTCGCGCGGGCCCTCGGCGACCGCGACCGGTCCCGTGCCGCGGTGCTGCTCGCGCACCAGCCGATCGTCGTCCACGACGCCGTACGCCACGGTGTGGACCTCCAGTTGTCCGGGCACACCCACGGCGGCCAGCTCTGGCCCGGGAACCACCTCGCCGAACTGGCCAACCCGACCGTGGCCGGTCTGGAGCGGTACGGGGACACGCAGCTGTACGTCTCGCGGGGCGCCGGCGCCTGGGGACCTCCGGTCCGGGTCGGGGCGCCCTCCGACATCACGATCGTCGAACTCGCCTCGAAACAGGCCTGATCGGTCGTTGTCACTCCCCGTTCCTGGACCGATACGTGCTGCTCATCGACTTAAATTCTCATATCCCGGACATATACCTGTCGTGTGAAAGTTTTCTCTTCCCCACGTGAAAGCCGTGTGATGGGATGCAGCCATCGCGGCGTTTCCGGGGGCCCGTCGCATCTGGGGTGGTACCAAAAAAAGGAAGCACGGCAATGCGGTCGACGGTCCGTCTGCGGATCCTCATCACTTGTGGAGTACTGGTCGCCGCCGGAGTGGGGGGCTGGCAACTCCTGCCCTCCGACGGCGAGCGGACCGAACCGATCACCGTCGGCACGACCGACGAGGTGACTTCACTGGACCCGGCCGGCGCCTACGACGCCGGTTCCTGGGCCATGTACAGCAACGTCTTCCAGTCGCTGCTGACCTTCAAGCCGGGTCTCAGCCAGCCGGTCCCCGACGCCGCCGAGAGCTGCAAGTTCGTGGGCACCAAGCTGACCACGTACCAGTGCACGCTCCGCAACGACCTCACGTTCGCCGGCGGGCGCAAGATCACTGCCGAGGACGTCAAGTACTCCTTCGAGCGGATGCTGCGCATCAAGTCGGACGTCGGCCCGCAGCCGCTCTTCCCGACCCTGAAGAACGTCTCCGCCGAGGGCCAGACCGTCACCTTCCACCTGAGCGGCCGTGACGCCACGTTCCCGCTGAAGGTGGCCACGGGCGCGGGCTCGATCGTGGACAAGGACCACTACCCGGCCGACAAGCTGCGGGACGGCACCGCGGTCGACGGCTCGGGGCCGTACGTCCTCAAGGAGTACAAGAACGGCGAGTCCGCGCGCCTGGAGCCCAACCCGAACTACCGGGGCGCCGTCAGCAAGGCCGGCCACACGGTCCTCGTGAAGTACTACGGCCAGTCCGAGGACCTCGCCAAGGCCTTCAAGGCGAAGGACGTCCAGGTCGCGCACCGGCAGCTCCCGCCGAACTTCCTCGCGTCCCTGGACACCAAGGACGGGACCCGCGTCACCGAGGCGGAGAGCGCCGAGATCCGCAACCTCAACTTCAACGTCCGGCCCGGCTCGCCCATGGCCGACAAGGCCGTACGGCAGGCCGTCGCCGCGGTCCTCGACCGCCCGGCGATCACCGAGAGCGCCTACAAGGGCACGGTCGAGCCGCTCTACTCCCTCATCCCGCAGGGCTTCGTCGGCCACAGCACCGCCTTCTACGACGTCTACCCGGAGCCGAGCGAGAAGAAGGCCAAGTCGATCCTGAGGAACGCCGGCATCAAGACGCCGGTGGAGTTCACCTACGGCTTCCGCAAGGACGCCACCTACGCCGCCGAGGCCGCCGAGATCAAGAAGCAGCTGGAGGAGACCGGCCTCTTCAAGGTGAAGGTCGTCGAGGCCGACTGGAAGAGCTTCCAGAAGGGGTACGCGAAGGGCAGCTACGACGCCTACCCCGTCGGCTGGCTCCCCGACTTCCCCGACTCCGACAGCTTCACCGCGCCGCTCGTCGGCACGCAGAACACCCTGCACAACGGCTTCTCCAGCAAGAAGATCGACGAACTGATCTCCTCGACGCAGCAGTACAGCGACCGCGGCCGCGCGACGGGCGACTTCAAGGAGATCCAGAACGAGGTCGCCGCCGACGTGCCGCTCCTCCCGCTGTGGCAGAAGACGGACTACGTCCTCTCCACGGACCAGGTCGCCGGCTCCCAGTACCTGACGGACGGCACGGGCATCTGGCGCCTGTGGGAGCTCAGCTGGATCTAGGCGGTGCCCTGCGGCTTCGGGCCGGCCTTCTTCCCGGGCCTGCCCGAAGCCGCCATTCCGGCCGCCGTCGGCATGAAGTCGGCGAGCAGCTCGTGCGTCTCCTTGACCAGCGGGCGCAGGATCCGGAAGCGGGAGAGCGAGATCGCGCGGGCGGTGACCGGCGAGAGGCGCTCCACCAGGCGCCGGCTGTTCGCCGCGCCCTCCGAGCGGTCGTACACCCAGAACAGCACCAGGCCCATCTGCTGGAGCCACAGCAACTGCGGGAGGGCTTCCTTCAGTTCCGGGTCGACCTTGACCGAGGCGCCGGAGATGACCCGCCGGTGCACCTCGATCGCGGCCTCGCGCGGTCCCTCCGACTCGGGGGAGAAGGGGCTGAGCGGGCTGTCCGGGTCGGCGGCGTTCTTGAAGAACTGGGCCGCGAACTCGTGGTACGGCTCCGCGATGTCGAGCCAGCCGAGGAGGACCCCGCGGATGCGGGCGGTCAGTTCCTTCTCGGAGCCGCTCAGGATGGGCTCGACGGCCGCCTGGTGCTCCTCGGCGATCCGGTCGTAGAAGCCCTGGACGAGGTGCTCCTTGGAGGAGAAGTAGTAGTACGCGTTGCCGACGGAGACCCCGGCCTCCTGGGCGATGGCCCGCATCGTCGTCTTGTCGTAACCGCGCTCCTTGAACAGCCGGAGCGCGGTCTCGAGGATGAGCGTGCGGGTCTGCTCGCTCTTGGGGGCCTTCTTCTCTTCGGCCTTCTTCTCTTCCGTCACAGGGGCGAGCCTAACCGGGCGGACCGGACACCTCGCAGTGCCCGTCCCCGCAGGACCGGTCGTCCGCTCCGGGCCCCTTGAGGGCCTCGCGCCACTTCGCGGCCGCCAGGACGGTCACGCGGGCGAAGGGCTGTCCCGCGGGGGTGGCCAGCCAGTGGGCCTTGGGTCGGTGCTCGGCCAGGGCCCAGAGGCAGACGATCCAGGCGGAGGCCTCGCGGTAGACCTGGCCCCGGTCCCCGATCACGGTGATCTCCCGCAGGGTGGCGGCGTGGTCGAGGGCCGGGAAGAGGCGGCGTGCCTGCTGCGAGCCGGCCGGTACGAGGTCGAGCGGGACGAGCTGCCGCTGCCGGAGCAGCCAGTGCCTGAGGTGCACGCAGAGCGGGCAGTCGGCGTCGTAGAGCACGGTCAGGCGTCCCACGGGGGTCGTGGGGTGCGTCGGGGTCGACACGGTGGTCAGGCCTGCGGCGCGGGCGGGGCCCAGGGGCCGGCCTTGGGGGCCGTGGTCCAGCCCTGCGGGCCGACCGGCGGGACCTGTTCGCGCTCCATGACCCCGCGGCGGCGGATCTTGTTGAGCACGTACACGTTCGCGAGGTGCATCGCGCCGAGGACGAGCAGGACCACTCCGAGCTTGACGGAGAGGGCCTCGAAGAGCGCCCGGGCGTCGACGACGGCGGCGTCCTGGCTGAGGTGGAGGGCGACGAAGCCGAAGTTCACGAGGTAGAAGCCGACCACGAGGAGGTGGTTGACGGCGTCCGCGAGCTTCTCGTTCCCGTGCAGGACGTCGGAGAGGAAGCTCCTTCCGTTGCGGCTGAGCGTGCGGGCGACCCAGATGGTGAGGGCCACGCTGATCAGCAGGTAGACGATGTACGCGACGACAGTGAGGTCCATGCCCCACCCTCCCTTGAACGCGTTCAAAAGCTGGCGGTCATGACTGTAGACCTCCTCTTGAACGTGTTCAAGAGGCTCGTGCGGTGAGGTGGCCGGACCGTGTCCCGCCGCTTAGGGTCGATCGGGTGACGCTCTCTCATGACCTGGCCGGCACCGGCCCCTCGACCGTCGTCCTGCTGCACTCCGGGGTCTGCGACCGCCGGATGTGGGACGGGCAGTTCCACGCGCTGGCCGGAGCGGGACACCGGGTCGTCCGCTGCGACCTCCGCGGCTTCGGAGGCAGCCCGATCGACGCCCCGCACACCCATGCCGAGGACGTGCGCGAGCTCCTCGACCACCTCGGCGCCGAACGCGCCGCCGTCGTCGGCTCCTCCTTCGGCGGCCGGGTCGCCCTCGAACTCGCCGCCCTCCACCCCGGACGCGTCCGGGCCCTCGCCCTGCTCGCCCCCGCCGTCCCCGGCATGGAGCCCGGCGGCGAACTGCGCGCCTGGGGAGCCCGCGAGGACGCGCTCGTCGAAGCGGGCGACCTGGACGCCGCCGTCGAGCTGAACGTCGGCACCTGGCTCGGCCCCGAAGCCCCGGAATCCGCCCGCGCCCTCGTGCGCGAGGGGCAGCGCCGCGCCTTCGACCTCCAGCTCGCCGCGCCCGAGGAGCACCACCCCGTCACGCCCGAGGTGACCCGCGACGACCTCGCCCGGATCCAGGCCCCCGCCCTCGTCGCCGTCGGCGCCCACGACCTCCCCGACTTCCGCGCGATCGCCGACGACCTCACCCGCCTCCTGCCCGCCGCCCGCCAGGTCGACCTCGCCTGGGCGGGCCACCTCCCGGCCCTGGAACGCCCGGAGGAGACCGCGCGGTTGCTCGTCGACTTCCTGGCCGAAACGGCGGACCCCGGGATCAGCCCCGGTGTGCCGTCGCGGTGAACCGCCGCACCCCCGGCACCAGCGCCGTCCCCGCGCAGCACCCGCCCACCACCACCGCGGCCACGAGCAGCGGCACCCGGGGGCCCCAGGTCGAGGCGGCGAGGGGGGCGAGGGTGTAGCCCAGGGGCATCGCGGCCAGGGAGAGCAGCCAGTCGTACGAGGAGACGCGGGCGAGCGCGTGGGCGGGCACCGCGCGTTGGACGGCGGTCTCCCAGACGGGGGAGAGGAAGCCGAGCCCCGCCTGCGCGAGTCCGTACGCCGCGATCGTCACCGGCGCGGGCGCGGCGAGGGCGAGCAGGGCGAGCGGCAGCGCGTACGTGGCGAGGCCGAGGTTCGCGACGAGGACCGGGCGCCGGGGGCGGACCCGGTCGGCGAGCAGTGCGCCGAGGAGGAAGCCGACGGCGCCGACCTGGAGGAGGACGACCCAGGTGGTGCCGCCGCCGAGCCGGTTCACGGCGATGGCGGGCCCGAGGGTCATCAGGACGGCGGCGGCGCCGTTCCAGGCGCTGTGGCCGATGAGGCTGGTCCAGTACCAGTCCCGGGAGCGGACCTCCTGCCAGCCCTCGGCGAGGTCGGCGCGGAGCGAGCGGCGCGGGATCGCGACGCGCTTCACCCGTACGGCGGTCAGGAGCAGGGCGCTGACGGCGAAGGTGGCCGAGTCCAGGACGAACGCCCAGCCGGGGCCCACGGTCAGGACCAGGGTGCCGGCGAGTGCGGGTCCCGCGAGGCGGGTGGCGCTCTGGGCGACGCCCATCGCCGCGTTGGCCCGGTGCAGGGACTCCTCGGTCACCGTGCCCTTGATCAGCGGCGAGCCGGTCGGCATCGCGAAGGCCCCGGCGGCGCCGCCGAGGGCCTCGGCGACCGCGAGGACGGCGAGGCTGGGGGTGCCGCCGAGCAGCTGGACGCCGACGAGGAGCTGGGTGGCGCAGCGTACGAGGTCCGTGGTGAGCGCGACCGTACGGGCGTCGAAGCGGTCGCCGACGACGCCTCCCACCGGGAGCAGGAGCAGCTTGGGGACCATCGCGCAGGCGAGGACGAGGGCGAGTGCCGAGGTGGAGCCGGTGGCCTCCAGGACGGCGAGGGAGAGGGCCGCGGGGATGGCGGCGTCACCGAGGAGGGAGAGGGCCCGGCCGGTGAAGAGGAGGCGGAAGGACCGGGTGCGGAGGGGGTGAGGGGCGGACGGCGGCGCGACGGGGCGCGTGGAGGCTGCGGCCATGGACGGAAGAGTATTTCGGTACCGAATGTTTCGTCAACGAAATACTTCCGGAGGGAAAGCCGCGCCCGCCGACGTACGATCACCCCATGGCGCCCTCCGAGGAACCGAGCGAACCGCGCACCCCGCGCGACTGGACCGACGACCACGTCGACCGCTGGCAGCCCGTCCTGCCCGGCCTCGACCCCGTCGTCGAAGGCGCGGTCACCCGGATGAAGAAGCTCTCGGTCCATCTGCGCCGGGTCAGGGAGCAGTCCCTCGTCGACTTCGACCTGGAACGCCACGAGTTCGACACCCTCCACAAGCTCGCGGGGCGCGGCGGCAGCGCCGCACCCTCCGAACTCGCCCAGGACCTCGACCTGGCCCCGGCCTCCGTCTCCGGCCGCCTCGACGCCCTGGAGAAGCGCGGCTTCGTCCGCCGCACCCAGTCCACGACCGACCGCCGCCGCGTGATCGTCGAGCTCACCGACTCCGGCCACGAGACCTGGCTCGGCGCGATGGACGTCCTCGGCCACGAGGAGGAACGGCTCCTCGGCGTCCTCGCCCCCGAGGAGCGCGACCTGCTCAACGGCATGCTGCGCCGGATCATGGTCGAGGCGGAGGCGGGCGGCCCCGCCCAGCCCTGGCACGCCTGAGCCCCGGGGCCGTCGCAGGCGTCAGATGCTCAGCGTCCGCGCGTAGTTCAGCTGCCCCATCACCCAGTGGAAGGTGTCCGGGGTCGTCGCCGGGATCATCGTCACGTGGTGGCGGCCGCCGCTGGTCACCATGACCTGGACGAAGCCGGTGGTCTGCTTCTCCTTCATCAGCAGGAACAGCAGGCCGAGGAAGCAGAACAGGAAGAAGACGACGGCGAGGACGATCGCGGCCGTCGGCATCTTCTCCTCGACCCGCGACATGTCCATCGCGTTCCACACGGCGCCCTTGAGGGGCATGTTCCCGGCCGGCGTGACGATCTGGTCGCCTACCACGACGATGTCACCGAGACTGAGCAGCGGCATCCCCGCGCCCGCCGGCCCGTACTGCGGCGGCACCGGCACGCCGCCCGGCAGGGTCGGCTGGTACGGCGGCGGAGTCTGCGGGTACCCGTACGCGGGCGTCGCGCCCTGCTGACCAGGCCCCCACTTGTACTCACCGTCCGCGTAAGGGTTCGGCTCGCTCATCAGTCCCCGATTCTCTGTGCAGTGGAGAGACCCGCGGAAAGGGGAAAGCCCGCTCCCGCACGCCGCAGCGTACAGAAGCGGGCTCCCCGGCCGGACAGGCTGTCAGAAACGACGCGTGATCAGCGCGCGCTTGACTTCCTGGATGGCCTTCGTGACCTCGATGCCACGCGGGCACGCGTCCGTGCAGTTGAACGTCGTGCGGCAGCGCCACACGCCGTCCTTGTCGTTCAGGATCTCCAGGCGCTGCTCGCCCGCCTCGTCACGCGAGTCGAAGATGAAGCGGTGCGCGTTGACGATCGCGGCCGGACCGAAGTACTGGCCGTCGTTCCAGAAGACCGGGCAGGACGACGTGCACGCGGCGCACAGGATGCACTTGGTGGTGTCGTCGAAGCGCTCGCGGTCCTCGGCGGACTGCAGACGCTCGCGCGTCGGCTCGTTCCCCTTGGTGACCAGGAACGGCATGACGTCCCGGTACGCCTGGAAGAACGGCTCCATGTCGACCACGAGGTCCTTGAGCACCGTCAGGCCCTTGATGGCCTCGACCGTGATCGGCTTCTCGGGGTTGATGTCCTTGATCAGCGTCTTGCAGGCGAGCCTGTTCTTGCCGTTGATCCGCATCGCGTCCGAGCCGCAGATGCCGTGCGCGCAGGAGCGACGGAACGTCAGCGTGCCGTCGACGTCCCACTTGATCTTGTGAAGGGCGTCGAGCACACGCTCCTTCGGGTCGATCTCGATCTGGAAGTCCTCCCAGACCGCGGCGTCCGACACCTCGGGGTTGAAGCGGCGGATCCGCATCGTGACCGTGATGTACGGGGAGGCGGCGGACTCCGCCTCGACCTTGTCCAGTACGGGGGTAGCCATCAGTACTTACGCTCCATCGGCTGGTAGCGGGTCTGGACGACCGGCTTGTAGTCGAGACGGACGGTCTCGGAGCCGTCCTCGCCGACCTCGCGGTACGCCATGGTGTGGCGCATGAAGTTGACGTCGTCGCGGTTCGGGTAGTCCTCGCGGTAATGACCGCCGCGGGACTCCTTGCGCGCCAGGGCCGAGACGGCCATGACCTCGGCCAGTTCGAGCAGGTTGCCCAGCTCGATGGCCTCCAGGAGGTCGGTGTTGAAGCGCTTGCCCTTGTCCTGGATGGACACGTTCTCGTAGCGCTCGCGCAGCTCGGCGATCTTCTCGACGGCCGTCTTGATGGTCTGCTCCGTGCGGAACACCATCACGTTGGCGTCCATCGTCTCCTGGAGCTCGCGGCGCAGGTCGGCGACCCGCTCGCTGCCCGTGGAGTTGCGCAGCTTCTCGATCTGCGCGACGACCATGGACTCCGGGTTCTCCGGCAGCTCGACGAAGTCGTGCTTGGCGGAGTACTCGGCGGCGGCGATGCCGGAGCGCTTGCCGAAGACGTTGATGTCGAGCAGCGAGTTCGTGCCGAGGCGGTTGGCGCCGTGCACGGAGACACAGGCGACCTCGCCGGCCGCGTACAGGCCCGGGACGACGGTGGTGTTGTCCGAGAGGACCTCACCCTCGACGTTCGTCGGGATGCCGCCCATGGCGTAGTGCGCGGTGGGCTGGATCGGGATCGGGTCCGTGTACGGCTCGATGCCGAGGTACGTACGGGCGAACTCGGTGATGTCCGGGAGCTTGGCGTCGAGCTGCTCCGGCGGGAGGTGCGTCAGGTCCAGGTAGACGTGGTCGCCCTCGGGACCGCAGCCGCGGCCCTCGCGGATCTCCGTGTAGATGGAGCGGGAGACGACGTCACGGGACGCGAGGTCCTTCATGACCGGCGCGTACTTCTCCATGAAGCGCTCGCCGTCCTTGTTGCGGAGGATGCCGCCCTCACCACGGGCGCCCTCCGTCAGCAGGATGCCCATGCGCCAGATGCCCGTCGGGTGGAACTGGAAGAACTCCATGTCCTCCAGGGGCAGACCGCGGCGGTAGCAGGCGGCCTGGCCGTCACCGGTCAGGGTGTGGGCGTTGGAGGTCACCTTGAAGAACTTGCCGGTGCCGCCGGAGGCGTAGATGACCGCCTTCGCCTGGAAGATGTGGATCTCGCCGGTGGCCAGCTCGTAGGCGACGACGCCCGCGGAGTGCTTGACCCCGTCGACCTCGGTGATCAGCTGGTCCAGGACGTAGAACTCGTTGAAGAACTCCACGCCCTCCTTGACGCAGTTCTGGTACAGCGTCTGGAGGATCATGTGGCCGGTGCGGTCCGCGGCGTAGCAGGACCGGCGGACCGGGGCCTCGCCGTGGTTGCGGGAGTGACCGCCGAAGCGGCGCTGGTCGATCGTCCCGTTGGGCGTCCGGTTGAACGGCAGGCCCATCTTCTCCAGGTCGAGGACGGCGTCGATGGCCTCCTTCGCCAGGATCTCGGCGGCGTCCTGGTCGACCAGGTAGTCACCGCCCTTGACCGTGTCGAAGGTGTGCCACTCCCAGTTGTCCTCCTCCACGTTCGCCAGCGCGGCGGCCATGCCGCCCTGCGCGGCGCCCGTGTGGGAGCGGGTGGGGTACAGCTTCGTCAGCACGGCGGTGCGGCTGCGCTTCGTCGACTCGATGGCCGCGCGCATGCCGGCGCCGCCGGCGCCGACGATGACGGTGTCGTACTTGTGGATCTTCATGACGTGGATTACCTCAGCCCCGTGCCTAGCGGATGTTCGGGTCGAAGGTGAAGATCACCAGCGTGCCCAGAAGGATGGTGAACACCGTGGCGGTGTACAGCAGGCCCTTGAGCCACAGGCGCGTGTTGGCCCGCTCCGCGTAGTCGTTGATGACCGTACGGAGACCGTTGGCGCCGTGCAGCATGGCGAGCCAGAGCATCAGCAGGTCCCAGACCTGCCAGAACGGGGACGCCCAGCGGCCGGCCACGAAGGCGAAGCCGACCTTGGTGACGCCGCCGTCCAGGAAGAGCTGGATCAGCAGGTGGCCGAGGACCAGGACGACGAGGACCACGCCCGAGAGGCGCATGAAGAGCCACGCGGCCATCTCGAAGTTGCCGCGGGTCGCGCGCGGGGTCTTGCCCGTGCGCTTGCGGGGGGCCTCGATGTACGGCGCGGGGTTGTCCACGTCGTAGTGCGCGCCGCCCTCGACGGGGCCGATCGCGGTGGAGGTGTCAGCAGACATGAGTGGCGTCAGCTCCCGAACAGTTCACGTGCGGCGTGGCCGAGGACGGGGTACAGCGAGCCCGCCATCAGTACGACCCAGATGCCCACGACGGTCCAGAGCATCTGCTTCTGGTAGCGCGGGCCCTTGGACCAGAAGTCCACGGCGATGACCCGGAGGCCGTTGAGCGCGTGGAAGAGGATGGCGGCGACCAGGCCGTACTCCAGAAGAGCGACGATCGGCGTCTTGTAGGTCGCGACGACCTCGTCGTACGCCTCGGGGGAGACGCGGACGAGAGCGGTGTCCAGCACGTGTACGAACAGGAAGAAGAAGATGAGGACGCCGGTGACTCGATGAGCCACCCAGGACCACATTCCTTCCCGGCCGCGGTACAGCGTTCCAGCCGGCACGGAAAAACCCTCCGGGAGCGGGGATCGGGGTCGGCCGGCTTCTCTGTCGGTCTGACCCGGCCGGGTACGGTCCACCGGCCCCGGTCATCGTAGCGACGACTTGCCGGTTCGCTCGCGCGGGGTCCATCGGTGTGATCAAACAGGCACGGACGGACTATCGCACAGACCGAAATCGCCGCATTCCGGACGGAATCACGGCCCGGGGTGTCGCGGTGTGAGCCCCTCGGCCAGTCGGAAGGCCAGCCGGGCGCGGGCGAGGCGGCGGAGTTCGTCGGCGGCGACCACCCGCTCCTCCTCGGCTTCGTTGCCGAGACGTGACCGGATACCGGCCAGTACCCGGTCGAGACGCTCCCCGGGACGCACTCCGTCGAGGCTGATCACGAACGCGTGTCCGAAACTGCTCTCGTACGCGGCGTGGGCGGCCCGCAGTGCGGTCCGGGCGGCCGACGGGGCGTCCGGATGCGGCAGCGCGGAGGACTCGGCGGCCAGCGCCTCGTCGAGATCGGCGCGGGAGAGGTCGTACCCGGCCTCGTCGGCGGCGGCGAGGAGGGCGTCCACGGTCGGGTACGGGCGGTGCGCCGCGATCCGGTCGGCCCAGCGCGCGCTGTGGCAGCAGGTGAGCAGCAGCGCCACCGCCTCGGCGGGCGAGGCCGCGTTGAAGGCGATCAGACCGCCGGTGTGCCGGGAGTGGGTCTGCTGGGCAGGTATGGCAGGCGTGTCCGTGGAGCCCGGCTTCCGGCAGGGGGCATGGGTGTCGCTGGTCAGCGTGGGCTCCGGTGCTCCGGGACGGATGGGGTGGGGTGGGTGTGACGCTACGTTATCGACGGGATGGGGGAAGTGTCCGACGGATGCGCGATTTTCACCCGGAAGGGAGAGTTTCGGAACACGTGATGGACGATCGTCTTCCGCTCCGCCGACTGGTCGGACCGTCATCCGTACGGGAGGATTCCGAATGATGCGGTACTCCCTCCGGGGGCCTCGCCGGGCCTCCGCACTCCTGGCGACCGCGGTGGCGCTGGCCACCGTGGCTGCCTGCTCGAACGATTCTCCGTCAGGTCCGGCCGGTCCGACGACCACGGCCGCGCCCACGAGCACCCCGCCGCCGAGCCCTAGCCCCACCCCCAGCCCCACCCCCACGCCCTCGAAGAAGCACCCCCTCTCCAGCGCGCCGCGCACGGTTCCGGCCGTCCGCGCCCACGAGGCCGCCCGCGGCCCCGGCTGGAAGCCCGCGCCCACGGGCGGGGTCGTCATCGCCGCCGGCAGCGAGGCCCTCGCCGACGAGGGTCAGCTGCTCGCCGGGGAGCTCGGCGTCCCGTACCGCGGGGCCGCCGCGGCCGGACCCGGGGACGTCGAACTGGCCCTCGGCGGGACGGGCGCCCCCGAGTCGTACACCCTGACGGTCACCGGCGGCCGCGTCCGGATCGCCGGACCCGACGAGGCCGGGGTCTTCTACGGCACCCGCACCCTCAAGCAGTCGGTGAAGGCCACCGGCGCGATGCCCGAGGGCACGGTCACCGACCGGCCGGCGAAACCGCAGCGCGGCCTGATGGTCGACATCGCCCGGAAGTACTTCACCGCCGCCTGGCTGGAGGACCGCATCCGGGAGATGAGCGACCTGAAGCTCAACCAGCTCGGGCTGCACTTCTCCGACGACCAGGGCTTCCGGATCGAGTCCGACAGCCATCCCGAGGTCGTCTCCGCCCAGCACCTCACCAAGGCCGAGGTCCGCCGGATCCTCGCCCTCGCGGCGAGCCGCCACGTCACGGTGATCCCCGAGATCGACTCCCCGGGACACCTCGGCGCCGTCATCGCCGCCCACCCCGGCCTCCAGCTCGTCAGCGCGAGCGGCCGGACCCCGCGCGGGACCGTCGACATCTCGAACCCGGAGTCGGCGAGGATCGTCGACGAGCTGCTGCGCGAGTACACCCGGCTCTTCCCCGGGGCGTACTGGCACCTCGGCGCCGACGAGTACGTCGCCCTGATGTCGAAGAACCCCGAGGCGAGCTACCCGAAGCTGGCACGGGCCGCCGTCGCGAAGTACGGGCCCTCCGGCCGCGTCCAGGACCTCGCCACCGGCTGGCTCAACGACCGCGCGGCCGTCGTCCGGCCCACCGGCAAGACCCTCAAGGCGTGGAACGACGGCTTCTTCACGGGCGGGGTGGTGGCCCCCGACAAGGACATCGAGGTCGAGTACTGGACGGGCCGCGAGATCGGAGCGCGGCTGCCCGTCTCGTACCTGAGCGAGGGCCGGAAGGTGGTCAACCTCAACGACGACTACCTCTACTACATCCTGGGCGAGCCGAACCGCTTCCCGTACCCCACGGGCCGCCGCATCTACGAGCAGTGGACCCCCCGCGTGCTGCGCGGCTCCACGCCCGTGCCGGCGCGGTACGACCCCCAGATCCTCGGCGGCCGGCTCGCGGTCTGGTGCGACCTGTCCCGGGCCCAGACCCAGGACCAGGTGGCAGCCGGCATCCGCCTGCCCCTCGCGGCCCTCGCCCAGAAGGTCTGGGACCCTGCGCCACCGACGCTGAGCTGGGCCGATTTCCGGGTGCTCGCGGCGAAGGTGCGCTGAAAGTCTCGTCGTGGACGCGATCGGTTCGGATCACGTACGTTCCCCCGGCGGTGGCCGCCCGGTCGCCGCGTGTTCCTGGGGGGAACCCATTGCTCACGCTCAAGAATCCGAACGGCCTCGCGAAGGCCGTCGTCGTCCTGCTGGCCGGCAACCTCGTCTTCGACGTCCTGCTGGGTCTGTTCGACGCCCGCAACCTGGTCGACGGAACGCTGGGCTACGCCGAACCGGCCACCTTCGCCGGGGTGGACCTGTACGTGCTCTACAGCATGTCGTTCACGCTGTACGCGGCGACCGCGGTCGTCTTCATCATCTGGTTCCACCGGCTGCGGAAGAACGCCGAGGTCTGGGCCGGTGACCTGCAGAGCCGGACGCCGGGCTGGGCCATCGGGGGCTGGTTCATCCCGATCGGCAACTTCTGGATCCCGCGGGCGATCGCCGTCGACATCTGGCGGGCCAGCCGCTGGGCGCCGTCCGCCGCGGACGCCAAGGGGGAGATGGCGCTCGTCGACGGCTGGTGGGCGTTCCTGATCGCCGGCAACCTCGTGAACTGGGTCTCCGGCAAGATGTACGGCGCCGCCGAGGCCCCCGAGGACTACGTCACCGCGACCCAGTGGTCCCTCGCGGGCTACGGCCTGGACGCCGTCGCCGCCGTCCTCGCGATCCTCGTCGTCCGGCGTCTGACCTCTATGCAGACCGCGAAGGCCACTGGCATGATTCCGGCCGCGCAGTGACGAAAAAGCGCCCCCCGGCGCAGTAAGTGGAAGTACTGCGTCCGCATCGGGTGGCGAGGAGGCGTCCATGACGTCGGGGAACGGCCGGAGCCTGCTGGAACTGATCGACAGGGCCGACGAGCGAGGACTGGCCGCGGCCGGGCTCGCCTGTCTCGACCGCTGTCTGCCGCTGCTCGCCCCCGACGGGGCCGACGCCCTGCGCCCCGTCTGGGCCGCCGTCGCCCGCGGTGACGGGGAGGCCTGGGGCGAGGCCGTCGCCAAGGCCCGTGTCGAGCTCGACGTGGCCGGTGCGGAGGACGCCGAGGCCGTACGCGCCATGCTCGCGCAGGCCCCGGCGGCCTGGACCGCCGAGGCCCTGCGCGCCTGGGCCGGGGACTGCTCCGTCGCGGCGCTCGCCCTGCACGGCCGGTACGACGCGGCCGGGGTGCCCGACGGGCTCGTCGAGCGCTGCCGGGCCGGGGACGCGGACGGCGCGGGCCCGCTGCTCGCCGGAGAGCTCCGCCGCCAGCAGGCCGTCCTCGAAACGGCCGCCCACGGCCCGACCGGACTGCGTCGGGCACGTGAACTCTCCGTCGAGGGCGGCCGGGTGCTCCGCGCGGTCGTCTCCCGCCGGGCCCGCACCGCCTGAGCGACCGACGCCGCTCGCCCGGCGCCCCGGGGTCTAGGCCCCCGGCTCCTCGATCGCGAGCGAGGCGATCGCCTCGGCGATCTCCCGCTCGGCCGTGGCCTTGCTCAGGCCGAGCCCGCTCAGCACGCCCTGCCCGTCCTCGTGCTCCAGGAGGGCCAGCAGGATGTGCTCGGTGCCGACGTAGTTGTGGCCGAGGCGCAGGGCCTCGCGGAACGTCAGCTCCAGGACCTTCTTCGAGTCCGCGTCGAACGGGATCAGCGCCGGGATCTTCTCGGCCTGCGACGGCAGCGTCGGGGTCACCGCGTTGCGCACCGCCTCCTCCGTCAGGCCGTGCCCGGCCATCCACTTCATCGCGAGCGACTCGGGGTCGCCGAGCAGGCCGAGGATGAGGTGGCCGGGCAGGACCTGGTCGTTGACGGCCGTCCGGGCCTCCTCCTGCGAGGCCACGACCACGTTGCGGGCGCGCGGGGTGAAGCGGCTGAACCCGGAGTTCGGGTCCATCGTGGCGGCGTCCGGCTCCTTGGGGACGAAGCGCTTCTGGGCGGCCTGGCGTGTGACGCCCATGCTGCGGCCGATGTCGGTCCAGGAGGCGCCGGAGCGCCGGGCCTGGTCCACGAAGTGGCCGATGAGGTGGTCGGCGACGTCGCCGAGGTGGTCCGCCGCGATGACGGCGCTGGAGAGCTGCTCCAGGGAGTCCGGGTGGACCTTCTTGATGGCTTCGATGAGTTCGTCGAGACGGACAGGGACATTCACGCCGACTGGATTCGTCATGAGGCAACCCTAGGTTGACACCCCTCCACTGTCAACTGCTCGTTGACACTCGAAGGGCGTACGGGTCCCCGGGGCGCGAAAGGTCGCCGGAAAGAGTGAGAAGAAGAGTGAGGAGAAAGGGGGGAAATGGGAGACGACCGGGGCCGCCACCCCCCACAGGAGAGGCCCCGGTCGTCGTCCACGGAGCCGCAGCACGGCTCCGTACTCCTATCTGCGCCGGGGCTGCGGTTTCTGTCACACCCTTAGGCGCACCCGCCGGGCACCCCCGCCTGTCCCACCCGGAGGTTGCAAGTTGTACAAAGACCCCGGACCGCGTGGACGTGATGCCGCGACACGACGTAGCGTTCAGGGTGCGCGAGCCGGCGTGGCGGTGGTGACCAGCCGCGATGACGCAGGGCGCGGTCACGTCACCGACGAACAGGGTTTGGGGAGTGCTGGGGGACGACGCGGAGCTGACGGCCGCGGTGCTCGCTGCGCAGGACGGGGACGAGGACGCCTTCCGTACTGTGTACCGCGCCGTGCATCCCCGGCTGCTCGGCTACATACGCACACTGGTCGGCGACACGGACGCCGAGGACGTCGCCTCCGAGGCCTGGCTCCAGATAGCCCGTGACCTCGACCGCTTCGACGGCGACGCGGACCGGTTCCGCGGCTGGGCGGCCCGCATCGCCCGCAACCGCGCCCTCGACCACGTCCGGATGCGCGGCCGCCGCCCCGCCGTCGGCGCCGACGAGACCGAACTCGCCGACAAGCCCGCCGACTCCGACACGGCGGGCGAGGCCCTGGAGGCCCTCGCCACCGGCGACACCATGCAGCTGATCGCCCAGCTCCCGCAGGACCAGGCCGAGGCCGTCGTCCTGCGCGTGGTCGTCGGCCTCGACGCCAAGAGCGCCGCCGACACCCTGGGCAAACGCCCCGGCGCCGTGCGCACCGCCGCGCACCGGGGGCTCAAGAAGCTCGCCGAACTCCTCGGAGCCGACGGACAGGGCCACGGCGCGGGAACCGTCGCCCCCCTGGACGGCGTCCCTCCGCAACGCGGCCGCGCACCGGGGTCCGTGGCCCCGAGCGGTGTGACGCAATCACGTCCGCGTACGCAGAAGGACATGTGATGGCCGACGAGCGGTACCAGTGGCTCGATCAGGAGGCCGCGGAGCGGCTGCTCCGCGGTGAGCCGGTCGAGGCCGTCGACGACCGTGCCCGCGCCGAGGCCCAGCGCCTCGCCGAAGCCCTCGGCACGGCCCGCGTCCCGGCCCTCCCGTCGGCCGCGCGCACCGAACTCCCGGGCGAGGCGGCGGCGCTCGCCGCCTTCCGCAAGGCCACCGCCGAGCGCGCCGCGTCCGCCGCCTCCGCGCCGGTCTCCGCCTCCGCGTCCGCCGGCCGCACCGCCGGCGCCGAACTGGGCCGGATACGACTCGCGCCCGTCACCGCCCCGGCGCGCCGCTGGGGGCGTTCCGTGCGGTACGGGCTCGCCGCCGCGGTCGCCGCCGTCACGGTCGGCGGCGTCGCCGTCGCCGCCGGTACGGGCGTGCTGCCGCTGGTCGGCCCGGCACCCGCCAGCTCCGTCACGGCGGGGGAGACGACGGACCCGCTCGTCTCGGAGGAGCCCGGCATACGCCAGGACCCCGAGACGCCTCCGACGCGGCCGGGCGACGGCGACGCCACGCCCGGCTCGTCCCCCTCGGCCGACTCCGGGTCCACCGCCCCGACCCCCCGCGTCCCGGACGGCCCCGGCACGGCCACCGCCGGTCCGGGCACCCCGACGCCGGGCCGGACGAACGGCGGCGGCACCGGCTCGACGACCACCCGCGAGAAGGCCCTCCAGGCCTGCCGGGAGTACCGGACGGGCAAGCTCGACGCCGCCGGCCGGCAGAAGCTCCAGAACACCCTGCGCGGCGGCGACACCCTGCGCGGCTACTGCGACCGGATCCTCTCCGGCGACTCCGCGAACAGCGGCGGCAACGGCACCACCGAGAGCACGGGCCAGAACGGCTCCAAGGGCGGCGACGGCCAGGGCGACACCAAGGACGACCCCGAGGACAACGCCGACGGCGGCCGCAAGGGCGGATCGAACAGCGGGACCGGCGGCGGCTCCGAGGGCGGCGACCGGGGCGGCTCCGGCGGCAAGGCCTCCGGCGGCATTCCCGACGCCCGGCTCCAGGCCTCGCTCACCGCGGCGCTGCCCCTGGGAATCACCGCCGAGACACGTCTTCCGCTCGCGGTGTAACACTTCTCGACCCGTCGGCGCAGTAAGAAATGCCGACTGGTCATCGGCCGCGCAGAGAGCCGGGGTTCCCCCCGTACCTACGGCTCCGCGCACCTGGCGCGGGTGGGACACGTTCCCCCGGTCCCACCCGCGCCCCTTCCCCTCCTGGTCCTCACCAGTAGACGACGACCTTGTCGCCGACCTTCACCTGGTCGAAGAGCACCGAGAGCTTGGCCCGGTCCCGGACGTTCACGCAGCCGTGCGAGGCCCCCGCGTAGCCGCGGGCCGCGAAGTCCGCCGAGTAGTGCACGGCCTGGCCGCGGCTGAAGAACATCGCGTACGGCATGGGCGTGTGGTAGATCGTCGACGTCCAGTCCTTCGCCTTCCACTCGACCTTGAAGAGGCCCTCGCGGGTCGGCGTGTTCTCCGAGCCGAAGCGGACGTCCATCGACGAGACGACCCGTCCGTCGATCATCCAGGCGAGCGTCCGGCTCTCCTTGCTGATGCACAGCACCCGGCCGGTCATGCAGCGCGGGTCCGGGGTGTCGAGCTTGTTCGTCGTCGACGGCTTCAGCTCGTCGGCGGTCGGCTTCCGGGTGACGGAGAGCAGCGTCTGCCAGGTCTTCTCGTCGACCGAGCCCGTCTCCGGCAGACCCCGGCGCGCCTGGAACTTCCTGACCGAGGCGGCCGTCATCGTCCCGTAGAAGCCGGTGGGGGCCCGGTCGAAGAAGTCGAGCTGCCGCAGCCGGGCCTGGAGCTCGCGCACCTGCTCGGTCTCGGTGCCCTCGCCCATGAGGGGCTTCGACGCGGGCGTCCCGGTGGTGGGCGGGGCGGACGGGGACGGCGGCTTGTCGTCCGTGGAGGACGCGGAAGGCGTGGAGCTCGGGGTGGGGGTGGCAGCGGTGCCGGGCGCGGCCGAAGTCGGCGCGGGAGCCGTACCCGTACCCGTACCGGCGCCGGACGCGTCCGGTGTGCAGCCCGCGGCGAGTGCCACCGCCACCGCCGCCAGGACGGCTCTGTTTATGACGGACGAAGACCGCTTCATCATTTCCCCCGAGATGTGTCGTGTGTACGTAGGGATGCTTCCCGCGCGCGTGCGGTTGCGCACCTGGGCGGTGTCTTGTGAGGAAGCTCCCAGCGCGCTGCCCTCCATCGCCCGCACCCCCGCCACTACAGTCCGTCGCGAGGGTCGCTACCGCTGAGTCACAGGTCTATCGGGAGGCACAACGCATGGCGCGCGAGTCGGAGTCGGGGCTGCCCATCGAGCCGGTCTACGGACCGGACGCCCTGGACGGATGGGATCCCGCCGAGAAGCTGGGCGAGCCGGGCTCGTACCCCTTCACCCGCGGTGTGTACCCCTCGATGTACACCGGGCGGCCCTGGACCATGCGGCAGTACGCCGGCTTCGGCACCGCCGTCGAGTCCAACGCCCGCTACAAGCAGCTCATCGCCAACGGCACCATGGGCCTGTCGGTCGCCTTCGACCTGCCGACCCAGATGGGCCACGACTCGGACGCCCCGATCGCGCACGGCGAGGTCGGCAAGGTCGGCGTGGCCATCGACTCGATCGACGACATGCGCGTCCTGTTCGACGGGATCCCCCTCGACAAGGTCTCCACGTCGATGACGATCAACGCGCCCGGCGCGCTCCTCCTCCTGCTCTACCAGCTCGTCGGCGAGGAGCAGGGCGTCCCGGCGGACAAGCTGACCGGCACGATCCAGAACGACGTGCTCAAGGAGTACATCGCCCGCGGCACGTACATCTTCCCGCCGAAGCCCTCGCTGCGGCTGATCGCGGACATCTTCAAGTACTGCAGGACCGAGATCCCGAAGTGGAACACGATCTCGATCTCCGGCTACCACATGGCCGAGGCCGGCGCCTCACCCGCGCAGGAGATCGCGTTCACCCTCGCCGACGGCATCGAGTACGTCCGCACGGCCGTCGCCGCCGGCATGGACGTCGACGACTTCGCGCCCCGGCTGTCCTTCTTCTTCGTGGCCCGCACGACGATCCTGGAGGAGGTCGCCAAGTTCCGCGCGGCCCGCCGGATCTGGGCGCGGGTGATGAAGGAGGAGTTCGGCGCGAAGAACCCCAAGTCGCTGATGCTCCGCTTCCACACCCAGACCGCCGGCGTACAGCTCACCGCCCAGCAGCCCGAGGTCAACCTCGTCCGGGTCGCCGTCCAGGGCCTGGCCGCCGTCCTCGGCGGCACGCAGTCGCTGCACACCAACTCCTTCGACGAGGCCATCGCCCTGCCGACGGACAAGTCCGCCCGCCTCGCCCTGCGCACCCAGCAGGTCCTGGCGTACGAGACGGACGTCACCGCCACCGTCGACCCGTTCGCCGGCTCGTACGTCGTCGAGAAGATGACGGACGACGTCGAGGCCGCCGCCGTGGAGCTGATGGGCCGGGTCGAGGAGATGGGCGGCGCGGTCAGCGCGATCGAGCGCGGCTTCCAGAAGAACGAGATCGAGCGCTCGGCGTACCGGATCGCGCAGGAGACCGACAGCGGCGAGCGGGTCGTCGTCGGCGTCAACCGCTACACGATCGACGTCGAGGAGCCCTACGAGCCGCTCCGCGTCGACCCGGCGATCGAGGCCCAGCAGGCCGAGCGCCTCGCCCGGCTGCGGTCCGAGCGCGACCAGGCGGCCGTCGACGCGGCGCTCGCCGCGCTCAGGAAGGCCGCCGAGGGCACGGACAACGTCCTCTACCCGATGAAGACCGCCCTCAAGGCCCGGGCCACGGTCGGCGAGGTCTGCGACGCGCTGCGCGGTGTCTGGGGCACGTACGTCCCGACCGACGCGTTCTGACCGATTCCAGCTCTTGAAACCCAAAGCGGAGTGTCGTACCGGTGTGCGACACTCCGCTTCATGCTGGGTGTCATCGATCTGCCGACCTATCTCGCGGGGCTCGTCCTCATCATCCTCCTGCCGGGGCCGAACTCGCTGTACGTGCTGTCCGTCGCCGCCCGCAAGGGCACCCGGACCGGATACAAGGCCGCCGCCGGGGTGTTCACCGGCGACGCGGTCCTGATGACGCTCGCCGCCCTCGGCGCCGCCTCGCTGCTCCAGACCACCCCGCTCCTCTTCACGATCGTGAAGTACGCGGGCGCCGGCTATCTGACCTGGATGGCGATCGGCATGCTGCGGGCCGCCCTCGCCATGTGGCGCACCCGGCACGAGACCGCCGCCGCCCCGGACGCCGAGCCGGAGGCCGGGCCGTCCGAGCACCCGTACCGCCGCGCGCTGATCATCAGCCTCTTCAACCCGAAGGCGATCCTCTTCCTGATCTCCTTCTTCGTGCAGTTCGTGGACCCGTCCTACGCCTACCCGGCGCTCTCCTTCCTGGTCCTCGGCACCCTGCTCCAGCTCGGCAGCTTCCTCTACCTGACGACCCTCATATTCGGCGGCACCCGGCTCGCCGAGGCCTTCCGCCGCCGCAAGCGCCTCTCGGCCGGAGCCACCTCCGCCGCCGGCGCCCTCTTCCTCGGCTTCGCCGCGAAGCTCTCGCTCAGCAGCGCCGCTTGACCCTCACACCGTGTGAGGCCGTTCCGTAGGGGTCGTCATGTTCACCATCGGAGACTTCGCCCGGCACGGGCGGGTGTCGGTCCGGATGCTGCGCCACTACGACGCCATCGGACTGCTGCGCCCGGCCCACGTCGACCCGCACAGCGGCTACCGCTTCTACACGGCGGACCAGCTCGCCCTGCTCAACCGCGTCATCGCGCTCAAGGACCTCGGCTTCACCCTCGAACAGGTGGGGGCGATCCTCCGGGAGGAGCTCGGAGCGGAGGAGCTGCGGGGGATGCTGCGTCTGCGCCAGGCCGAGCTGGAAGCGGCCCTGGAGGCGGCGCGGGCCCGGCTCGCCCAGGTCGGTGCGAGGCTCCGTGCCATCGAGAGTGAGGGACGCATGTCCACACAGGACGTCGTCGTCAAGAAGGTCCCCGCCGTCCGCGTCGCCGAGCTGAGCGCGGTCGCCGCGAGTTACGGACCGGAGGACATCACCCCGGTCATCGGTCCGCTGTACGAGGAGCTGTGCGGCCGTCTGGAGGGCGCGGGCGTCACCGGCTTCGGCCCCGGCATCGCGTACTACGAGGACGCGGGCAAGGGGGACGGCTCGGTCCTCGTGCACGCCGCCACGACCGTCCCCGAGGGCACCGCCGTGGAGGGCGTCGAGGTGCTCGTCCTGCCCGGCATCGAGGAGGCGGCGACCGTCGTCCACCGCGGCTCGATGGACGAGATCCTGCCGACCGCGCAGACCCTCGCCACCTGGATCGACACCAACGGCTACGCCTCCGCCGGGTACGCCCGCGAGCTGTACCTGGAGTGCCCGGAGGACCGGGCGGGGTGGGTGACCGAGCTCCAGGAGCCGATCGTCCGCGCCTGATCGCACGCGCTGCGGGCCCGGGACCCCCGCACGGGTTCCCGGGCCCGCCGTCTTCGGTGGCGGTTCCCTACTTCTTCAGCGCCTTGCGCAGCCGCAGCGCCCGCCGGGCGAGGCGGCGGACCTTCGGGTGGCGGGGGATCGGAAGGCCGCCCGGCAGGTTCAGGACGGTGAGGCGGCGCCGGGTGAAGTGGTGCCGGGTGCGCTCGGCGAGCGGGCCCGAGAGGTGCCGTACCGCCGGCTCCCGCAGCTCCGGACGTATCTTCGGCTGCATCGCGAAGCCGACCGCCGCGACCAGGTCGTTCAGCTCCTCCGTACCGATCGCGGAGTCCTCGCCCTCCTTCTCGAGCGGCGGGACGACCGCGTCGACGACCGTGAGCGGGATCCGGTTGCTGTTCTGGAACGGGGTGAGCCGCTCCAGGAGGGCGCGCGTGCCGACCCGGGCGGCCGGCAGACCGTAGAACGTCGCCGCCGTGAGCAGCGCCGTCGAGAAGCAGCCGACGACGAGCGCGGGCCGCAGCTCGCGGTAGAGCACCTCGGCGAGCACCGGCCGGTCCTCGACGGTCAGCTCGGCACCGAGCTCCTCCGCCGCCTCCACCAGCTTCCGCGACCAGGCGTCCGGGGCCGTCGGGTGCGGCTTGAAGACGAGCCGCCGGTGGCCGCGGGCGATCGCGCCCCGGACCATCCGCAGGTGCAGCTCCTCCTCCTCGGCGGCGGTCAGCAGGTTCAGCGCGGCCAGGTACTGGCCGAGGAGCAGGGCGGGGCCCTCCTGGGCGGCGGGCGTTCCCGCCAGCTCCTCGACGACCTTCGTGAAGGCCTCCGTAGGCACCGCCTCCGGCGCCGCCCCGAACTCGGCGAGCAGCAGCGGCGCGAGCCCGGGGACGAGGTCCAGGTGGAGCAGCCGGGTCACGCGCCCGCCGATCAGCGGGTCGATCTTGTTACGGGTCGGCCCGTAGCTCATCAGTCCGTCCGCGTACACCGTGACCGGTGCGTCGGGGAGCAGCTGGGCGATCGCGAGCGCGGGCGTGACCTGGATCGACTCCAGGGCGAGCTCGACGCGGTCGTCGCCGAGGTCCCACAGCGTGCGGAGGTGCCGCTGGAGGAGCGGGAGGTCGCTCGCGCGCGGGGTCCAGCCGGCCGGGTGGAGCGGGGAGATCGTCTCGTTCCAGGACAGGACGTCGTCGAAGCGGCCGCGCAGCCGCTCGAAGCCCTCGGCCTCGTCCAGGGCGGGGGTCGTCTCCGGCACGGCCGCGTTGTTGCAGACGAGGAGGATCCGGCGGTCGGCGGGGCCGAAGCAGCCGCTGTCGAGCGCGGCGGCGATCGTCACGGCGCCGTAGAGGGTGGAGGCGCAGAAGATCTGGGTGGTCCGACGGGTGCTCACGCGGCCACCTCCGCGGAGTCGGCGTTCGTCTCGCGGACCGGTCCCGTCGGCGGCGGCGCGGGCCGGCGCCTGCGCAGTCGGCGCAGGAGCGTCGCACGGTCCCCGCCCATCGCGGTGAGGGCCTCGTCGAGGACGTCCTGCGGCATCCGCCGCAGCGCGCCCGCGCTCATCGCCTTCAGCTGACGCGCCACCTCGGGCTCGAACCGTTCGATCGAGCTGTTGTGATGGAAAATCACCGCGCAATACGTGCGGACGGCCTTGGGGAGAAGAAGGTCCGCGTCCGCGTCCTTCGCCGTTTCCTCGATCACCTGGTCGAATGCACGGATGAAATCCAATTGCCGGACGTCGCCGATCTGCGTGAGCGAGGTCGCGACCCCGCGCCGGTAGAACACCCCGAGTTCACCGACCGCGGCGAACGATTCCGCCTCGCGGTGGAGTTTCCAGATCCACGGCCGGTCCTCGGCCGTCCGCAGCCCGTGCGGGAAATGCAGCAGCCCCCGGTCGAGGAGCCGGCGGTGGTAGATCCCGGCCCAGGCGTACGGGTAGTCGACCGAGGTCGTGCGGTGCGAGGGCAGGATCGCGTCCCGGGGGTTCAGCGCCTCGCCGCGCCGGGGGACCGGTGCCCGGCGCACCGCGCGGTTGCGGCCGGTGACCGTCACGTGGTCGGTGCGCAGGAAGTCGACGCGCAGCGATTCGGCGGCGTCGACCAGGCGCGCGTAGTAGCCGGGGGCGAGCCAGTCGTCCCCGTCGAGGAAGGCGACGTACTCGCCGCGGGCGGCGTCCAGGCCGGTGTTCCGGGCCGTGGCGAGGCCCTCGTTGTGCTCGTGCCTGATCAGGACGGCACCCGGGATCTCGCGTGCGGCCCGCTCCAGGATCTCCGGAGTCCCGTCCGACGAGCAGTCGTCGACAAGCAGGAACTCGAAGTCCTCGCGGGCGTTGGCCCGCAGGCTCGTGAGGGTGTCGGGGGCGTATGTCTGCACGTTGAAGAACGGCACGACGACGGAGAGCTTGACCACGCGGCCGACGCTAGGTGCCGCCACGGCATTCCCACCGACCGCCGGGCAGCCTTTCGGTGAACACCAAGCGGCGGGCCGATTAACCGCCTTTCCCCGCAACGGGAATCGGCCGCACCGCGCCCGGACGGCGACCCACTTCTCCCGGCGGAGAGGCTCTGTTCACCGTTTGTTGTGGCTCAGTTGGGCCGAAAAGCGGAATGCCCTTCTAGCGTCCTCGACGTGCCAGCAAGTACCAGAGAAGCGATACGGGTCGCCGTACTCGCCGACTCCGACACCCGGTGGAAATGGGGCGCCCTCACCGCGCGCCGCATCACCACGGCGACCGCCGAACCCACCGGATTCGTCCTGCGCGGACGGGCCACGCCCACCGCCCGCCAGCTCGCCGAGACCGGGGTGTCCCAGGACGCCCCGCGCGAGGTGACGGGAGCGGAGTTCCTGCGCGCGGTACGGGACGCGGAGACCCGCGGCGAGGGATTCGACGTCCTCGTGCTCTCCCTGGTCGGCGGCACCGTCCGCGCCGTCCTCCAGGGTCTGGCAGGCCTCTCCCTGGAGCGCCGCCCGGTGATCGTCACCGGCTATGTCGGCGTCGTCTACGAGAAGCTGACCGACGGCCTGCTGCTGCGCCACGGCGCCGACGTCGTCCTCGCCAACTCCCGCCACGACGCCGAGCGTTTCCGTGCCGTGTACGAGGGCGTGGGCGCCGGCGCCGACTCGGTCGTCGAGGCCGCGCTGCCCTTCCTGGGCGGCGCCCCGCACGCCCACGAGGCCGGCCGCGACACCCTGGTCTTCGCCGCCCAGCCCTCCGTGCCCGTCACGAAGGCCGAACGGACCTACGTGCTGAGCCGGTTGATCGCCCACGCCCGTCTCCACCCGGGCCGCGAGGTGCTTCTCAAGCTCCGCTCCAAGCCGGGCGAACACACCACGCACCTGGAGGAGTTCCCCTTCCAGAAGCTGGTGCGCGAACTCGACCCGCCGGACAACTTCCGCCTCGTGTACGGGCACATGGGCGAGGTGCTCGACCGCACCGACCTCCTGGTCACCGTCTCCTCCACGGCCGCCCTCGAAGCGCTCCACCGCCGGATCCCCACCGCGATCCTCACCGACCTCGGGGTCCGCGAGGCGCTCGGCAACCACCACTTCGTCGGCTCCGGCCTGCTGACCTCCTTCGACCGGCTCGACAAGGGAGACGTGCCGACACCCGACGAGACCTGGCTCGCCCGGCAGGGCGTCGCCTCCGACGGCTCGTACGGGAAGGCCTTCGACGCCGCCCGCGACCGCGTCGCCGAGCTCCTGGCGCTTCCCGCGCTGCCCCCGATCACCCCCTACTACACCGCGGAGACGGCCCCCGGCTACCTGCCCGGGATCCTCGCCCGCCACCGCCTGGACGTCACCGCGCCCGAGCCCCGCGAGAGCGGTCTGCGCCGGGTCGTCCGGGAGGCCGCGCGGGGCGCGTACCGCCACGGCGTGCAGCGCGTCGCCCCCGTCATCCGCCGCCTGGGAGAACTCTGATGAGCGCCACCGCCACGCCCGCCGAGCCCGTCGCGAACCCGACCGTCCTCGCCGTCATCCCCGCCCGGGGCGGCTCCAAGGGCGTGCCCGCCAAGAACCTCGCGCCGGTGGCCGGGGTCCCCCTGGTGGCCCGCGCCGTCCACGCCTGCCTCGGCGCCCGTACCGTCACGCACGTCGTGGTCTCCACCGACGACGCCGCCATCGCGGCCGCGGCCCGCACCGCCGGAGCCGAGGCCGTCCAGCGGCCCGCCGCGATCGCCGGCGACACGGCCACCAGCGAGGCCGCGGTCCTGCACGCGATGGACGCCTTCGAGGCCACCCACGGCCGCCCGGCCGACGTGGTCCTCCTCGTCCAGTGCACGAGCCCCTTCCTCACCTCCGCCGAGGTCGCCGAGACCGCCGAGCGGATCACCTCGGGCGCCGCCGACACCGCCTTCACTGCCGCCCCCTCCCACGGCTTCCTGTGGCGCGATCCCGAGGACAGCGCGACCGGGGCCACCGGCGTCAACCACGACAAGGCGCACCGCCCGCGCCGCCAGGACCGGGAGCCCGAGTACCTGGAGACCGGCGCCGTCTACGCGATGGACGCGGCCGGCTTCCGTACCCACGGGCACCGCTTCTTCGGCCGCACCGCGCTCGTCGTCACCGACCCCGCCCGGGTCCTGGAGATCGACGACCCGCACGACCTCGCCCGCGCCAAGGCCCTCGCGCCGCTCCTCGACGAGCCCGTCACGCCCGGCTTCGCCGACGTCGACGCCGTCGTCCTCGACTTCGACGGCACCCAGACCGACGACCGGGTCCACCTCGACGCCGAGGGCCGCGAGTTCGTCTCCGCGCACCGCGGCGACGGCCTCGGCATCGCGGCCCTGCGCCGCGCCGGACTGCCCGTCCTCATCCTCTCCACCGAGCAGAACGCCGTGGTCGCCGCCCGCGCCCGCAAGCTCAAGATCCCCGTCCTGCACGGCATCGACCGCAAGGACCGCGCCCTCAAGGAGTGGTGCGAGGCCGAGGGCATCGACCCCCAGCGCGTCCTCTACGCCGGCAACGACGTCAACGACCTGCCCTGCTTCCACCTCGTCGGCTGGCCCGTCGCGGTGAGCAGCGCCCACGACTCCGTACGGGCCGCCGCCCGCGCGGTCACCGTCACCCCGGGCGGCGCCGGAGCGATCCGCGAGATCGCCGCCTGGCTCCTCGGACCCGAGCTCGACACCCCCAACTCGCCCAACCCGTAAGGAACGATCATGAACTCCCGTCTGCGCACCCTCGGCAACAAGACCGCCGGCCCGGGCCAGTCCGTCTACGTCTGCGGCGAGATCGGCATCAACCACAACGGCGACCTCGAGAACGCCTTCAAGCTGATCGACGTGGCCGCCGAGGCCGGCTGTGACGCCGTCAAGTTCCAGAAGCGCACCCCGGAGATCTGCACCCCGCGCGACCAGTGGGACATCGAGCGCGACACCCCCTGGGGCCGGATGACGTACATCGACTACCGCCACCGCGTCGAGTTCGGCGAGGACGAGTACCGCGCCATCGACGAGCACTGCAAGGAGCGCGGTATCGACTGGTTCGCCTCCCCGTGGGACACCGAGGCCGTCGCCTTCCTGGAGAAGTTCGACGTCCCCGCCCACAAGGTGGCCTCCGCCTCCCTCACCGACGACGAGCTCCTCCGCGAGCTGCGCGCCACCGGCCGCACGGTCATCCTCTCCACCGGCATGTCGACGCCGAAGCAGATCCGCCACGCGGTGGAGGTCCTCGGCTCGGACAACATCCTGCTCTGCCACGCCACCTCGACGTACCCGGCCAAGGCCGAGGAGCTCAACCTCCGCGTCATCCAGACGCTCCAGGAGGAGTACCCGAACGTCCCGATCGGCTACTCCGGCCACGAGACCGGCCTCCAGACCACGCTGGCCGCGGTCGCCCTCGGCGCCACCTTCGTCGAGCGCCACATCACCCTCGACCGCGCCATGTGGGGCTCCGACCAGGCCGCCTCCGTCGAGCCGCAGGGCCTCCAGCGCCTCGTCCGCGACATCCGCACGATCGAGACCGCGCTCGGCGACGGCGTCAAGAAGGTCTACGAGTCGGAGCTCGGCCCGATGAAGAAGCTCCGCCGGGTCCAGGGCACCGTCGCCGCATGACCACCCAGCTGGCGTTCGTCGAGAGCCCGGTCCAGCTCCTGAACGTCCTGGAGTGGGCGCACACGCAGACCGCCCCTCGTTCCGCTGCCGCGGAACCGGTGGGCACCACGGACGGCGCCCCTGCCGGGTCCGGGCTCCCGGCCCAGACGGCGCCCGCGAGCACGGCGCCCGGCACCGGTGACCCGGCGGACGCCAAGCCCGCGGAGGCCCTGACCGTCGTCGTCCTCTCGCCGACCGACCCCATGTCGCGAGGCCAGCTGCGCCGGATGGCCCAGCTGGCCCGCGACCAGGGGCTCACCGTGCACTGGCAGGAGGCCCGAGGCGGCCGGGGCGCGCTCGTCCGGACGCTGCGGAGGCTCGCCCGGCCGCTGCGCTCGGCCGAGCGGGTGATCATCGGGGACCCGTTCTCCCGGTACGTCCAGCTGCTCCTGACCCTCTTCGCCCCCCGGCACCTGACGGTGGTCGACGACGGCACCGCGACCATGGAGTTCGCCGCCCAGCTCGGCCGCGGCGAGCGCCTGGTGCGCTGGCACCGCAAGGGCAGCCTGGGCCCCCGCGAGCTGGTCCTCGCCCCGGTGACGACCCTCGCGAGGCGCCGGCTCGCCCCCGCCCGGGGCCGCACGGTCGAGATCTTCACCTCGCTGCCCGTGGAGGCCCCGGAGGGCGTCACGGTCACGGAGAACGCGTACGCCTGGACCCGGGACACCTTCGGCCCGCCGCTGCTCACCGGCGGCGCGGACCTCGTCGGCACCTCGCTCGTCGAGACCGGGGTCGTCGACGCCGACCACTACGCGCGCGTGGTGAGCGAGCTGGCCCGTGCCCACGGGGCCACCCGCTACTTCGCGCACCGCAGGGAGAGCGCCGAGAAGCTGCACCGGATCGCGGTCGAGACGGGCCTCCAGGTGGTCCGGCCCGAGCTGCCCCTGGAGCTGATCGCCCGGCGCGGCCCCATCGGCCGTACGGTCGTCAGCTTCCCGTCCACGGTCGTGCACACCCTGCCGCTGGCCCTGGCCGGCACGGGCGTGAAGGTGGCCGTCATCGACATAGCGCCCGAGTGGCTGCGGGCGACCGCCTCGCCGCGCGCCCAGGGCTTCCTGTCCGGGATCACGGGCACCGCGGCCCACGAGGTCGACCGGCTCACCGCCCGGGCGTCGCATCCGGCCGACCGGCTCGAATTCGGCTGAGCGTACCCACCAGGAGTGAGGTTCATGCCTGCGAAACCGAGATTCTTTCCCCTAAGGGGCTGAAATTCTCGTGATCAACGGGCAGTTGACCTCTCCACGGGCCTACCCTTCAAAGGGTGAACCAGTTGAAGTCCCGTGAGCCCGGCTCCGCCACCCTGCCCGGAACGCTGTCCGCACCCCTGCGCGCCGAACTCGTCGCCTTCCGCAGGGACTTGCACATGCACCCCGAGCTCGGTAACCAGGAGTTCCGTACGACCGCCGCGCTCAAGGCCCGCCTGGAGGCGGCCGGCCTCGCGCCGAAGGTCCTGCCGGGCGGCACCGGGCTCATCTGTGACATCGGCACCCGGGCCGCCGGCCGGTCCATGCTCGCGATCCGAGCCGACCTGGACGCGCTGCCCATCCCCGACGTCAAGACCGTCGCCTACCGCTCCACCGTGGCCAACCGCGCCCACGCCTGCGGACACGACGTCCACACCACCACCGTCCTCGGCGCCGGACTCGTCCTCGCCGAGCTCGACCGCGAGGGCCTCCTGCCGAACGCCGTGCGGCTGATCTTCCAGCCCGCCGAGGAGGTCCTGCCCGGCGGCGCCGCCGACGTCGTCGAGGCCGGGGTCCTGGACGGCGTCGGCCGGATCATCGCCGTCCACTGCGACCCCCGGGTCGACGCCGGGAAGATCGGGCTCCGCGCGGGCGCCATCACCTCCGCCTGCGACCGTCTGGAGGTCACCCTCGACGGCCCCGGCGGCCACACCGCCCGCCCGCACCTCACCACCGACCTGGTCACCGCCGCCGCCCGGGTCGCCACCGACGTCCCCGCCGTCCTCGCCCGCCGCGTCGACGCCCGCTCGGGCCTCTCGGTCACCTGGGGCCGCATCGAGGCCGGCCACGCCCCC
Organism: Streptomyces sp. NPDC002463; assembly: GCF_042889835.1. Classification (NCBI taxonomy): domain Bacteria; kingdom Bacillati; phylum Actinomycetota; class Actinomycetes; order Kitasatosporales; family Streptomycetaceae; genus Streptomyces; species Streptomyces sp. NPDC002463. The sequence goes on along the minus strand of NZ_JBIARL010000001.1, from coordinate 554,795 downwards.
AACGTCATCCCGCAGCACGCCGAGCTCTCCGGCACCGTCCGCTGCCTCGACCTGCCCGCCTGGCGCGAGGCCCCCGATTTGGTCCACGCGGCGATCGACGAGGTCGCGACCCTCCACCGGGCCAAGGTGACCGTGGACTACGTCCGGGGCGTCCCCCCGGTCGTCAACGACCCGCTGATCGCCGAACTGCTCCGCGACGCCATGACGGCCCGCCGCGGACCGTACGCGGTCGAGGGCACCGAGCAGAGCCTCGGCGGCGAGGACTTCTCCTGGTACCTGGAGCACGTCCCCGGCGCCATGGCCCGCCTCGGAGTCCGCACCCCCGGCGACACCCGGGTCCGGGACCTGCACGCCGGCGACTTCGACGTGGACGAGCGGTGCATCGAGGCGGGCGTGGAGCTCTTCACGGCCGCGGCCCTGCTCGACGGCGCGGCCAAGCCCCGGACGACCGCGACGCCCGGACTCTGACGACGCCCCGCCGAGCCCGTTCTCCGGTGATCATCGCCACGTCCCGGCGGTGATCAACGCCACGCCGAAACGGTTGAAATCCGGCCGGACGGCACACTCAGCCGTCCGGCCCAAGAAACGGCGTGTCGCCGTTCCGGGGCCTCCCCAACGCGCGTACCGGCCTGTATAACCGGCGGTACCGGGCCGAACGCCCCCGGTCGCCTCGGCTGGCCGGTTCGCGACGATCCGATAACGACTCATGAACGGGTCTTTAACTGACATCTACGCGCGTTACGATCGCCGCGAAACCAGCGCCGGAAGAGGCGCTTTCGGTCAGTCTTGAAGGGACCCTCCTCTTGCGCCGGATCACCAGGATCACGACCGTGGGCGTCGCCGCCGCGGCGCTCGCCCTGTCCGCCACCGCGTGCGGCAAGTCGTCCACGGGCTCCAGCTCGAGCTCCAGCTCCAGCTCGGCCTCGGGCTCGGCCGTCAAGGCCGCCATCGCGTACGACATCGGCGGCCGCGGCGACCAGTCGTTCAACGACGCCGCCTACGCCGGCCTGCAGAAGGCGGAGAAGGAGCTCGGCGTCAAGGGCGCCGAGGCCGAGCCGTCGCAGGGCGAGAGCGACGCCGACAAGGTCGCGCGCCTCACCTCGCTGGCCCGCGCCGGCAACAACCCGGTCATCGGCGTCGGCTTCTCCTACGCCCCGGCCATCGCGAAGGTCGCCAAGGCCTTCCCGAAGACCACGTTCGGCCTCATCGACGACACCTCGGTGACCGCCCCGAACATCGCCAACCTCGTCTTCAACGAGGAGCAGGGCTCCTACCTGGCCGGCGTCGCCGCCGCCAAGGCGTCCAAGACCGGCACGGTCGGCTTCATCGGCGGTGTCGAGGTTCCGCTGATCAAGAAGTTCGAGGCGGGCTTCACGCAGGGCGTCAAGGACACCAACCCCAAGGCGAAGGTGCTCACCCAGTACCTGACCCAGCCGCCGAACTTCGACGGCTTCTCGAAGCCCGACCTCGGCAAGGCCGCCGCGGAGGGCCAGCTCGACAAGGGCGCCGACGTGATCTACGCCGCCGCCGGTCTCGCCGGCTCGGGCGCCATCGAGGCCGCCTCGGCCGCGGGCAAGTGGGCCATCGGCGTCGACTCCGACCAGTACAAGCAGGCGGGTCTGGCCTCGTACAAGAACCAGATCCTGACCTCGGTCACCAAGGACGTCTCGGGCTCGGTCTACAACGTGATCAAGTCGGTCAAGGACGGCAAGCCGCAGACCGGTGAGATCCGCTACGGCCTCGCCACCGACGGCGTCGGCCTGGCCGACTCCAACCCGGCGTACGTCAAGATGACCGACGTCACCGCCGCCGTGGAGAAGGCGAAGAAGGACATCATCGACGGCAAGATCACGGTCAAGACCGCTCCGTAAGGACGCCCAGGTCACGACCTGAGCCCGGGCCCGGCGTCCGGTGGCACCCCCACCGGACGCCGGGCCCCGGGCCCATTCCCGTACGGGTTTTCACTTTTCGGCAGCGCTACGCGTGTAGATGTCTCCCTGGCACGATAACTTCGCCCCGCCCTGCCCTCCCGCTCCCACTCCTTCCGGCCAAGGAGAGTGCGTCATCAACGCGTCCAGCCCCCCTGCCGTAGAACTGCACGGCATCACCAAGCGATTCCCCGGCGTCGTCGCCAACAAGGACATCGCCATCACCGTCCGCAAGGGCACCGTGCACGCCCTCATCGGCGAGAACGGTGCCGGCAAGTCGACCCTCATGAAGATCCTCTACGGCATGCAGAAGCCGGACGAGGGCACCATCGCGGTCGACGGCGAGCAGGTCACCTTCTCCAGCCCCGGTGACGCCATCGCCCGCGGCATCGGCATGGTGCACCAGCACTTCATGCTCGCCGACAACCTCACCGTCCTGGAGAACGTCGTCCTCGGCGGCGAGAAGCTCTACGGCATCGGCGCCAAGGCGCGGAAGAAGATCAAGGAGATCTCCGACGCGTACGGCCTCGGGGTCCGCCCCGACGCCCTCGTCGAGGACCTCGGCGTGGCCGACCGGCAGCGCGTGGAGATCCTCAAGGTCCTCTACCGCGGCGCGAAGATCCTCATCCTCGACGAGCCGACCGCCGTCCTCGTCCCGCAGGAGGTCGACGCGCTCTTTGACAACCTGCGCGAGCTCAAGTCCGAGGGCCTCACAGTCATCTTCATCTCGCACAAGCTGGGCGAGGTCCTGAAGGTCGCCGACGACATCACCGTCATCCGCCGCGGCACCACGGTCGGCACCGCCGACCCGAAGACCGCCACCACCAAGCAGCTCGCCGAGCTGATGGTCGGCAGCGAGCTGCCCTCGCCGGAGACCCGCGAGTCGACGGTCACCGACGTCCCGATGCTCCAGGTCCAGGGCCTGACCCTGACCGAGGCCGGCGCCGCCGCGGCCGCCCCGCTCACCACCGCCGCCCCGGCCGACCCGTCCGCCGCGGTCACGGTGCACGAGGAGCCCGTCGCCGGGCGCCGCCTTCTCGACGACATCTCGCTCACCATCCACAAGGGCGAGATCCTCGGCATCGCCGGTGTCGAGGGCAACGGTCAGACCGAGCTCATCGAGGCCCTCATGGGCATGAACTCGCCCGACGCGGGCGTCGTCAGCCTCGACGGCGAGGACATCTCCAAGGTCTCGGTGCGCAAGCGCCGCGAGGGCGGCATCGGGTACATCCCCGAGGACCGCCACCGCCACGGCCTGCTCCTGGAGGCCCCCCTCTGGGAGAACCGCATCCTCGGCCACGTCACCGAGGCCCCCAACTCCAAGCGCGGCATCCTCGACCCGAAGGCCGCCCGCAAGGACACCGAGCGGATCGTGCGCGAGTACGACGTCCGCACGCCCGGCATCGACGTCACGGCGGCCTCCCTCTCCGGCGGCAACCAGCAGAAGCTGATCGTCGGCCGCGAGATGAGCCACAACCCCAAGTTCCTGATCGCCGCCCACCCCACCCGCGGTGTGGACGTCGGCGCGCAGGCGCAGATCTGGGACGCGATCCGGGACGCCCGCCGTGCGGGTCTCGCGGTGCTGCTGATCTCCGCCGACCTCGACGAGCTGATCGGCCTCTCCGACACCCTCCGGGTCATGTACCGCGGCAAGCTCGTCGCCGAGGCCGACCCCGCCACCATCACGCCCGAGCAGCTGGGATCCGCCATGACCGGCGCGGCCACCGGCCGGCTCGAAGGCACCGAGCAGTCCGAAGACGGTGACGCCCGATGAAGAAGATCGACAAGGACAAGCTGATCATCGGGGCCGCCGGCCCCGTGCTCGCGCTGGTCTCGTCCTTCGTGCTCACCGTCCTGGTGCTGCTCGCGACGGGCCTCGACCCGATCGAGCCGATCCGGCTGATGATCGACAACGCCGGGTACTCCGACGTCCAGGTCCTGATCGTCAACTACACCGCGATCCTCTACCTGGCGGCCCTGGGCGTGGCCGTCGGCTTCCGGATGAACCTCTTCAACATCGGCGTCGAGGGCCAGTACCGCCTCGCCGCGATGGTCTCGGCCCTGGTCGGCGCCGCCATCGACCTGCCCGGTCCGCTGCACATCCTGGTCATCGTGCTCGTCGCCATCGCGACCGGTGCCCTCTGGGCCGGTATCGCGGGCATCCTGAAGACCACCCGCGGTGTCTCCGAGGTCGTCTCCACGATCATGCTCAACGCCATCACCACCTCCCTGGTGGCCTGGCTGATCCTGCCGAAGAACTTCGGCGTCCAGCCCCCCGGCTCCAACGACCTCACCACCGGTCAGATCCCCGAGTCCGGCTGGTTCCCCGGCATCGACATGGGCGAGGGCGGCCAGATCTACGGCTTCACCTTCGTCGCCCTCGCGCTAGGCGTCGTCTACTGGTTCGTCATCAACCGCACGCGCTTCGGCTTCGACCTGCGCGCCACCGGTGAGAGCGAGTCCGCGGCCCAGGCCAGCGGCGTCGACGCCAAGAAGATGATCATCACCGCGATGCTGATCTCGGGCGGCCTCGCCGGTCTGGCCGGCATGCCGATCCTGCTCGGCGAGTCGCACACGTACAGCCTCGCCTTCCCGGTCGGCGTCGGCTTCACCGCCATCACCGTCGCGCTGCTCGGCCGCAACCACCCGGTCGGCATCCTCTTCGCGGCCCTCCTCTTCGCGTTCCTCGAAAAGGCGTCCTCCAGCCTGGACATCGCGGGGTACCCGAAGGAGATCACGCAGATCATGCAGGGCATCATCGTGATCGCCGTGGTCGTCTCCTACGAGCTCGTCCGCCGTTACGGCACCCGCCGCCAGCAGCAGAAGGTCGGCGAGGAGCTCGCCGCCGGCGGCGCCATCAAGACCGACAAGGAGGTCTCGGCATGAGCACCGGCACCGTCGCCAAGCCGAGCGCCGCGCCGAAGAAGGCCGGACGCCGCAAGCTGACCTGGCCCTGGATCCTGCTGATCGTCGCGGCCGGTCTCGTCCTCTTCTCGGTCGTCCGCGTCATCTCCGGCGCCGACGACCTCACCTCCGTCGGCCAGATCTCCGGCGCGCTCCAGCTCGCCGTGCCGATCGCCATGGCCGGTCTCGGCGGTCTGTGGGCCGAGCGCGCGGGCGTCGTGAACATCGGCCTCGAAGGCATGATGATCCTCGGCACCTGGTTCGGCGCCTGGGCCGGCTACCAGTGGGGCCCGTGGACGGGTGTCGTCGTCGGCATCCTCGGCGGCGCGCTCGGCGGCCTGCTGCACGCGATCATCACCGTCACGTTCAACGTGAACCACATCGTCTCCGGTGTGGCGATCAACATCCTCGCGGTCGGCTTCACCCAGTACCTGTCGAACTTCACCTTCGCCGAGGCCGAGGGCGGCTCCTCCAAGCAGTCCCCGCGCATCGACCCGATCACCGACATCACCATCCCGGGACTCTCGGACTGGCTGATCGACCTCCAGCAGAAGCACTGGTTCCTGATCTCGGACATCGCCGGCATCCTCGGCGGCCTGGTCACCCACCTGTCGCTGCTGACGGTCGTGGCCGCCCTGCTCATCCCGGCCACCTGGTGGCTGCTCTGGCGCACGTCCTTCGGCCTGCGGCTGCGCTCCTGCGGTGAGAACCCGGTCGCGGCCGAGTCCCTGGGCGTCAACGTCTACAAGTACAAGTACATCGCCGTCGTCGTCTCCGGCGGCCTCGCCGGCCTCGGCGGCGCCTTCCTGGCGATCGTCTCCACCGGCATCTACCAGGAGGGCCAGACCGGCGGCCGCGGCTACATCGGTCTCGCCGCGATGATCTTCGGCAACTGGATGCCCGGCGGCATGGCGCTCGGCGCGAGCCTCTTCGGCTTCACCGACAGCCTCAAGATCCGCGGCGGCGCCGAGAACGTCCACGCGCTGCTGCTGCTCGTCGCGCTGCTCCTGGTGATCGCCGCGCTGTGGCAGCTGTACAAGAAGAAGTACGTGGTCGCGGCCATCTCCGCGGCGTTCTCCGCGGCCTTCTTCCTCTGGTACGTGCTGACCGACGAGGTCCCGAGCCAGTTCGTCGACGCCGCCCCGTACATCACCACCCTGCTCGTGCTCGCCCTCTCGGCGCAGCGCCTGCGGATGCCGAAGGCGGACGGCCTGCCGTACCGCAAGGGCGAGGGCAAGTGACGACGGCGCCCGACTGGGAGGCCCTGCGGGCCGCGGCGCGCGAGGCCATGTCGCACGCGTACGCCCCGTACTCCGACTTCCCGGTCGGCGCGGCGGCCCTCGTGGACGACGGGCGGACGGTCTCCGGCTGCAACGTGGAGAACGCCTCCTTCGGCCTCGGTCTGTGCGCCGAGTGCGGGCTCGTCTCGCAGCTCCAGGCGACCGGCGGCGGCCGGCTCACGCACTTCGTGTGCGTGGACGGCCGCGGCGAGTCCCTGGTCCCGTGCGGGCGCTGCCGGCAGCTCCTCTACGAGTTCGGGGGCCCCGACCTCGTCCTGGAGACGCCCGCCGGGTTCCTGACCCTGGCGGAGATGCTCCCGCAGGCCTTCGGCCCCGACCACCTCGCCAAGTAGTACCCAGGAGCGACCCTTCCGGCACGATGGGAGGGTCGCTCCCCTTTCCTCCCCCCTCTATGCGCGTAGAAAGAGGCACACCATGGACGTCATCTCCGTCATCCGCACCAAGCGGGACAAGGGCGAGCTGAGCCCCGAGCAGATCGACTGGGTCATCGACGCGTACACCCGCGGTGAGGTCGCCGACGAGCAGATGTCCGCCCTGGCCATGGCCATCCTGCTGAACGGGATGAACCGCGCGGAGATCGCCCGCTGGACCGCCGCGATGATCGCGTCCGGCGAGCGCATGAACTTCGACTCCCTCTCCCGCCCGACCGCCGACAAGCACTCCACCGGCGGCGTCGGTGACAAGATCACCCTCCCGCTCGCCCCGCTCGTCGCCGCCTGCGGCGCGGCCGTGCCGCAGCTCTCCGGCCGAGGCCTCGGCCACACGGGCGGCACGCTCGACAAGCTGGAGTCCATCCCGGGCTGGCGCGCGCTCCTGTCGAACGAGGAGATGCTGCACGTCCTCGACACCACCGGCGCGGTCATCTGCGCGGCGGGCGACGGCCTGGCGCCGGCGGACAAGAAGCTGTACGCGCTCCGCGACGTGACGGGCACGGTCGAGGCGATCCCGCTGATCGCCTCGTCGATCATGTCGAAGAAGATCGCCGAAGGCACCGGCTCGCTCGTCCTGGACGTCAAGGTCGGCACCGGCGCCTTCATGAAGAACATCGAGGACGCGCGCGAGCTGGCGCGGACGATGGTGGGCCTCGGCACGGACAGCGGCGTCAAGACGGTCGCGCTCCTCACCGACATGTCGACCCCGCTCGGCCTCACCGCCGGCAACGCCCTGGAGGTCCGCGAGTCCGTCGAGGTCCTCGCGGGCGGCGGCCCGAAGGACGTCGTCGACCTGACGATCGCCCTGGCGGCCGAGATGTTGGCCGCGGCCGGCATCAAGGACGCCGACCCGGCGAAGGCCCTCGCGGACGGCTCGGCGATGGACGTCTGGCGCCGGATGATCGCGGCCCAGGGCGGCGACCCGGACGCGACGCTCCCGGTGGCCCGCGAGCAGCACGTCGTCACGGCCCCGTCCACGGGCGTCCTGACCCGCCTCGACGCGTACGACATCGGCATCGCCGCCTGGCGCCTGGGCGCGGGCCGCGCCCGCAAGGAGGACCCGGTGCAGGCGGGCGCGGGCGTCGAGCTCCACGCGAAGCCGGGCGACACGGTGACGGCGGGCCAGCCCCTGCTGACCCTCCACACGGACACCCCGGAGAAGTTCGACTACGCGCTGAAGTCCCTGGGGTCGGCCTGGGACATCGCGGAGCCGGGCACGGAGTTCACGGCGAACCCGATCGTGCTGGACCGCATCGCCTGACGCGGCATATTCCTCTGACACCTTCGGGTGAACGGGATCGGTGGACCCCCACCGGTCCCGTTCGGCATGCTGGGATCGGTGACGACCGATTGAGGAGCACACCATGAGCGCACTCGCCGCCGAGCCCCAGCCCGACCAGGGCAACGGCTGGGACGACCTGGTCCGTCGCTGGGAGTCGATGGACTGGCCGGAGGGCTGCAAGGTGGAGATCATCGAGGGGATCATCACCGTGGCACCGTCGCCCACTGTCCGACACAACCTCACGGCGTCAAAGGTGCACCGGCGCTTGTATTCCGTGATTCCGGACGATTGGGAGGTCTTTCAGACCCAGTCCCTCGCCGTCCGTGCGCGCTCGGGCATGTTCATCCCGGACCTTGTGGTCGTCTCGGAGGATGTTCTCGATGAACCCGGCAGTTACATCCCGGCTGAGGTCGCCCTGCTGGTCGCCGAGGTCACCTCGCCCTCGAACGCGAATCACGACCGCATCACGAAGGCGGCCGCGTACGCGCGAGCGGGAGTCCCTCTGTATCTGCTGATCGACGCGTTCGCCCCCGGCGGCCCCACCGTCACCCTTTACGGCGAGCCCAAGGGCGACGTCTACCGAGTCCTGAGCGCCGTCCCGTTCGGCGAGAAGATCCACCTCCCCGCCCCCTTCGACCTCGCCCTCGACACCGCCGAGTTCCCCGTCAGCTGAGAGGCGTCTTCAGCAGCCCCGGCAGCTCCCGCATGTCGTCGAAGACGACCGTCAGCTCGCCCATCAGGCGGTCCGCGCGCGTGAGACCCCCGCAGTAGCCGTACGCCCGCATTCCCGCCGCGCGCGCCGCCTCGACGCCGTACGGGCTGTCCTCGACGACCGCGCAGCGCTCCGGCGGGACGCCCATCGTGGCGGCGGCGTGCAGGAAGAGATCCGGGGCGGGCTTGGCGCGGGTGACGTCGTGCGCGCTGAAGATCCGGCCCTCGAAGCGGTCGAGCAGCCCGGTCCGGCCGAGGTTCTTGCGGATGGAGGCGTGGCTGCCGTTGGAGGCGAGGCAGTACGGGACGGACAGCCCGTCCAGGACGTCCGTGACGCCCTCCACGGCCGTCAGCTCCGCGTCCAGCGCGTCCTCGTACCGCTGCCGGAACGGAGTCTGCCAGCCCGCTTCGAGGGGCCGGCCCCGCCGCTCCTCCACGATCGCGGTGAGCATCTCGTGCGAGGAGCCGACGAAGTGCTCGGCCATCTCCGCCTCGGTGAACTCCGCCCCGAGCGAGGCGAACACCTCCCGGTCCACCCGGCAGTAGATGCGCTCGCTGTCCACCAGGACACCGTCACAGTCGAAGATCACCAGTTCGACAGGCTCGTGAGTCATGATCGGGAGCGTAGCGGGCGGGGCCGCGATGACTTCTCGGCCCGGGAACGGTCTCCCCGGTGTGGACACCAGTCAGCCCCTCGTCATCACCCTGCCCGCCCACCCCACCCGGGAGGACCTGGCCCGGCTCTGCGACGAGCTCGCCGCCGCCCCGCCGCGCGAGGTCGTCTGCGAGATCAGCGCCCTCGCGAGCGCCGATCTCGCCGCCGTCGACGCCCTCGCCCGGCTGAAGCTCGCCGCCCGGCGGGGCGGGCACCGGATCCGCTTCGAGGGAGCGAAGCCCGGGCTGCGGGCCCTGCTCGTTCTCAGCGGACTGGAGGGGACCCTAGGCCTCTAGCCGCGCCGGCAGGTCGAACAGCGGGAACCAGCGGTCGGTGTCCAGGAAGAAGTCCATCCCGCCGACCTTGCCGTCCCGCAGCTCCAGGACGATCAGCGCCCACGGGCTGAAGCCGCCCTCCGGGTCCGGGTGGTACTGGGCGAAGGCGGGGGAGCCGTTCGCCACGGTCGGCACCAGCTTCGAGCCGGCGCAGACCTCGCCGACGCCCAGCATCCAGCCGACGATGTCGTCGTGGCCCTGGAGCCACAGGTCGTACGGCGGCATGGACATCGTCGCGTCCTCGTGGAGGAGCGCCGTCAGCGCCTTCATGTCGTAGCCCTCGAAGGCGGCGACGTAGCGCTCCAGGAGCGCCTTCTGCTCCTCGTCCAGCGGGTCCGCCGCGTCGGAGGCGGCGGGGGACTGCTCGGCGAGGGTCGCGCGGGCCCGCTGGAGGGCGCTGTTCACCGAGGCGACCGTGGTGTCGAGCAGCTCGGCGACCTCGCTCGCCTTCCACGCGAGGACCTCGCGCAGGATCAGCACGGCCCGCTGCTTCGGCGGCAGGTGCTGGAGCGCGGCCACGAACGCGAGCCGGACCGACTCCCGGGAGAGCGCCGTCTCCGCCGGGTCGCCCGCCGAGGGCATCACCCGCCCGTCCGGGATCGGCTCCAGCCAGGTGATCTCCGGCTGCTTCACGAGCTGCGCCTGCGCCACCGGCGTCGGGCCGGTCAGGTCCATCGGCCGGGCCCGCCTGTTGCCCGCGTTCAGCGCGTCCAGGCAGACGTTGGTGGCGATCCGGTACAGCCAGGACCGCAGCGAGGCGCGGCCCTCGAAGGAGTCGATGGCCTTCCAGGCGCGGACCATCGTGTCCTGCACCGCGTCCTCCGCCTCGAAGGATGATCCGAGCATCCGGTAGCAGTAACCGGTCAGCTCCCTGCGGTACTTGTCGAGTTCGTCGGTCGTCGCGGTCGCGGCGTCGCTCATCGGGTCCACACCCCACTCACCCCTCACCGGCACCCGTTCGGTGCCGGTGGGAGCGAAGCTACCGCAGCCGACTGACAGCCGGGGTCACGTTCCCGGCTTGCGTCCGTAGACGAAGACGTCGTCGCCGTTCCTGAGCAGGTTCCAGTACGCCTTCGCGTCCGCCGGCCGCATGTTGACGCAGCCGCCGGAACCCGGCGGGTTCCACATGGACTTGGTGGTCGAGTGGAACGCCTGGCCGCCGTCGAAGAACTGCGCGTACGGCATGGAGACGTGGTAGAGCGTCGACCAGTGGTTGATGTTCCGCCAGTAGATCTTCTTGGAGCCGGTACGGGTCTCCGTGCCGTCCTTGCCCGTGCGGACCGGCACCGGCCCGTACTTGAGGCGCGCGCCGTCCTGGATCCAGCTCAGCTGGCGGGTCAGGTCGACGCAGGCGATCCGGCCCCGGTTGGTCGGGCAGGCGCCCGAGCGGTTGGGGTTGGTGCCCGCGGCCCGCTGCTGGAGCATCGTGTTCATGGTCCGCCAGGTGACCGGCCCGGCGTACCCCATGGTCGGGGTGATGCCGTGCTTGGCCTGGAAGGCCTGGATGGCCTGACAGTCGCCGAGCGACTGGCGCCCGTCGACCGTCCGCCCGAGGAACTTCTCCACCTGCTTCTGGTACGGCCCCGTCGTCACGTTGCAGGACGCGGCCTGCGCCGGGGCCGTACCGAGCGCGATCGTCATCGGCACCACGAGCGACGTGATCCCGGCGGCGATGCCCGCCCTTCCGGCTATGTGCCGTGCGATTCTTTTCATGATCGTCAACTCCCCCTCGAGTCCCTGTGCTTGAGGACGTAAGGGGGAGTCTGGCGGTTGCGGGGCGGGAGCGGGAGACCTCCTACGCCGCCGCCGGGTGCAGCCGTCGCGCCTCGACGCGCGCGCTGTGCGAGCCGTACAGCGTGACCGAGACGACCCCGAGGACCGCGACCAGGCCGATCAGGACCGTGCCCGCCCAGCCGCCCGCGTGGAAGGCGACCGCGCCGAGCGTGCCGCCCGCGCTGCTGCCCAGGTAGTACGCCGACTGGTACAGCGCCGAGGCCTGCGCGCGGCCCGTCTTCGCCGTGCGGCTCACCGAGGAGGAGGCGACCGCGTGGCCCGCGAAGAAACCGGCCGTGATCAGGACCAGGCCCACGAGGACCAGGGCGAGGGAGTCCGACAGCGAGAACAGCAGGCCCGCCGCCGTCGTCGAGACCGCGAGGTACAGCGCGCCCCGCCGGCCCATCCGGCCGACCAGCCTGCCGGCCGCAGCCGAGGAGACCGTGCCGACCAGGTAGATCAGGAAGATCGAGCCGATCACGCCCTGCGGCAGCGAGAACGGCGCCTCCACCAGGCGGTAGCCGATCACCGTGTACACGGCGCCGAAGACCGTCATGAACAGCGCGCCGATCACGTACAGACGCATCAGGAGCGGGTCGGCGAGGTGGCCCCGGACCGTCCGGGCCAGCGCCTTCGGGTTCAGCGTGCCGGGGGTGAAGTGCCGGGCCTTCGGGAGCAGCGCCCGGAACGCCAGCGCGCACACCAGGGAGGTCAGACCGACGGCGGCCAGACCCGCGCGCCAGCCCCACAGCTGCGAGACCCAGCCGGTCACGAGCCGCCCGCTCATGCCGCCGATCGAGTTGCCCGCCACGAACAGGCCGATCGCGGCGACGAGAGCCCGGGGCCGCACCTCCTCGGCGAGGTACGCCATCGCGGAGGCCGGGAGGCCCGCGAGCGCCGCGCCCTGGACCGCGCGGAGCGCGATCAGGGACTCCAGGTTCGGGGCGAGCGGCACCAGGAGCGCCACCGCGACCGCGACCGAGAGGGAGGCCGTCATCATCGCGCGCCGCCCGAAGCGCTCCGAGAGGGCGCTGAGCGGCAGGACGCAGAGGGCGAGGGCGCCGGTCGCGGCGGAGACCGTCCACGAGGCGGCGGAGGCGGTGGCGCCGAACTCGGCCGAGATGGCCGGGAGGAGGGCCTGCGTGGAGTAGAGGAGGGCGAAGGTGGCCAGGCCGGCGGCGAAGAGCGCGAGGCTCATCCGGCGGTATCCGGGGGCACCGGGGGAGAGGCGGGTGTCGGCGGACGCGGTGGTGGCGGCCGCCTTGGTACTGGCGGAAGGCATGTCACGAACGTAGGACGGTCCGCTTCATGCGTCCAATGCACGGAACTGCTGTAATCGTTCCCATGGTGCATGAATACAGGTCACAGCCTCGCCTGTCACCGAACAGTAACGAAGAAGACATGGGACTGCTGCTCGCGCCGCGGCTCGCGTACTTCGCCGCGGTCGCCCGGCACGAGCACGTGACCCGCGCCGCGGCCGAGATGGGCGTGCCACAGTCGACGCTCTCGCGGGCCATGGCCCGGCTCGAACAGGACCTGGGCGTCACCCTCTTCGCCCGGCGCGGCCGCACGGTCTCCCTCACCCCGGCGGGCCGCCGCTTCCTCACCGCCGCCGACCGGGCCCTCGCCGAGGTGGAGCGCGCCGCCGACACCGTACGGGCCGACGCCGACCCGACGGCGGGCCGGGTCGCCTTCGGTTTCCTCCACACGATGGGCTCCGAGACCGTCCCGGGTCTCATCCGCGCGTTCCGCGTCGACCACCCGCGGATCCGCTTCACCCTCGTCCAGAACTACGGCGAGGCCATGATCGAACGGCTGCGGGCCGGCGACCTCGACCTCTGCCTGACCTCGCCGGTGCCGGACGCCCCCGATCTGGTGGCCCGGCGCCTCGACGAGCAGCGGCTGCGGCTCGTCGTCCCCGACGACCACCGGCTCGCCGGCCGCAAGCGGGTCCGGCTCGCCGAGGCCGCGGACGAGACCTTCGTGACCCTGGAGCCGGGGTACGGGCTCCGCCGCATCACCGACGACCTGTGCGCGGAGGCGGGCTTCAAACCCCGGGTCGCGTTCGAGGGCGAGGAGGCCGAGACCCTGCGCGGGCTCGTCGCCGCCGGGCTCGGGGTCGCCCTGCTGCCCCCGCCCGCCGTCCCCCGTCCCGGCGTCGTCGAACTCACCGTCACCGCGCCGCGCGCGGTCCGCGAGATCGGCGTGGCCTGGCTCGACGGCCACCCGGACACGGCCCCGGTGGCGGCCTTCAAGAAGTTCCTGCTCGGCAGGCGCGGCCACCTGCTGCCGAAGGAGCCGCTGGAGCCGTCACCTCCGGCGTGAGCCCCCGCGTGAACTTCCGAAGCCCGCCGCCAGCGGCATGCGCAGGCCCAGCGGCGGCGGGGCCGCCATCGCGTCGGCCACCGGGCGGGCGACCGGCCGGGAGAAGAGGGCGCCGAGCACGAAGTCCGCGGCGAGGGCCCGGACCTCGGCCGCGTACTGGCGCAGCGCGTGGCCGTCCGAGTGGACCTCGAAGCGGCAGGTGTCCCGGTTCGCCTTCTTCGCCCGCTCGGCGAACCGGAACGACAGCTCCGGGTCCGTCCGCGCGTCGTTCGTGCCGTGCGCGAGCAGCACCCTGCGCCCCACCAGCTGCCGCACCGGCTCCGGCTCGGCCGCCACGTCGTCCTCGGGCATCCACGGGGCGAGCGCGAGCACCGCGCAGACCGCCGGATGCCCGGCCGCCCGCAGCGCCGCCCGCGCCCCCATCCCGTGGCCGACGAGGCAGACCGGGACGTCGCCGTAGAGCCGTACCGCCTCCGCGACCGCCCAGGAGGCGTCCGCCACGAGGTCGGCGTCCGAGCCGTTCCAGCCGCGCGCCCGGTAGCGGACCACGTGCGCGACGAGCCCCTCGGACCGGCCCGCCCGGACCAGACCGCGCCCCAGCGGGAGCATCGCGGTGTGCGCCCGCGCGGAGGCCCGCCGGGCCGACACCGGCTCACCGTCCGGCAGGAGCAGCACCACGCCACCCACCGCCGCCGACGTGCGGGAACCTCCAACAGGCCGCCCGAGCCGGGGTCTCCGTGCTGCGGGCGGTGCCACGAGTGCGAAGTGCGCCATGGCAGAACAGTCTCAGAAGCCGAGGTGTACGCCAGCCGTACGCGCGGTCACTGTTACATATCGCAGGCCCCGCGGCTCGAACGGCCCCGCTCAGACCGTCCGTTCGAAGCGGGCCACCGAGCCGACGGCCTCGAAGCCCTTCCGGGCGTACCAGGTGTGCGGCCAGTCGCCCGAGAAGGCGGTGAGGAAGCGGGTCCCGCAGCCCGCGTCGGCGGCCTCGCGCAGCGCCGTGTCCAGGACCTTCCCGGCGTAGCCCTGCTTCAAGTGGGCCTCCACGGTGACCAGGTCCTCGATCTGCGCGATCCCGGTCTCCGGGTTCATGTACAGGTCGACCCACGCGGCCACCTCGCCCTCCGGGGTGTGTGCGGCGAAGAACCGCACGACGTCGGCACCGCGCCGCCGCGCGAGCCGCCGCTCCACCAGGTGGTGGATCTGCTCCGGCGTCGCCCGCGGGGCGAACCGCGGCCAGGAGGCGGCGACCGGTCCGCGCAGCTCGTCGAAGTCGACCTCCCGCGCCCCGCCGTGCTCCGGCACCGGCCCGGTGTGCGCCATGATCAGCGTCGTGGCGTGCCGGAACCCGGCCCGCTCCATGGGTGCCACGCAGGCGGCGGCGACCGACTCGTCGAGGACGTACGAGAAGCGGTACGGGAGATGGCTCTGCGCCTCGTCCGTGTACCCGGCCAGCGCCTCCGGCTCCACGGCCCCGTAGGCGAGCACGTGGTTGTTCCCCCGGGAGTGCCGGTAGGCGTCGTCGAGAACCGCGACGGCGCCGGGGAACTCGACGGTACGGGCCGCCTGGCGGCGGTGGAAGTCGGTCAGGAAGCCGTGGATCCGCGGCAGTTCGGACGTGGGCGTGGTGGAGGTCATGGGCGCAGGCTAGGCGGACCGGCGCCGGGCCGCCACGAGAAATCCGGCGCCACGACAGGTGTTCTACGCGCGTAGGGGCTAGAGTGCGGAAATGACGAGCCAGACCCCCAACGTCCCCACCGCGGACCAGATCCGCCGTGCCCCGAAGGTGCTGCTCCACGACCACCTCGACGGCGGACTGCGCCCCGGCACGATCATCGAACTCGCCCGGGAGCAGGGCTACGAGCAACTCCCCGAGACGGAGCCCGACAAGCTCGGCATCTGGTTCCGCGAAGCCGCCGACTCCGGCTCCCTGGAGCGGTACCTGGAGACCTTCGCGCACACCTGCGCCGTCATGCAGAGCCGGGACGCGCTCTTCCGCGTCGCCGCCGAGTGCGCGGTCGACCTCGCCGAGGACGGCGTCGTGTACGCCGAGGTGCGGTACGCCCCCGAGCAGCACCTGGAGGGCGGGCTCACCCTCGAAGAGGTCGTGGAGGCCGTCAACGAGGGCTTCCGCGAGGGCGAGCGGCGGGCCAGGGCCAACGGCCACCGCATCCGCGTCGGCGCCCTGCTCACCGCGATGCGGCACGCGGCCCGTGCCCTGGAGATCGCCGAACTCGCCAACCGCTACCGCGACTCCGGCGTCGTCGGCTTCGACATCGCGGGCGCCGAGGCCGGCTACCCGCCCACCCGCCACCTCGACGCCTTCGAGTACCTCAAGCGGGAGAACAACCACTTCACGATCCACGCCGGCGAGGCCTTCGGGCTGCCCTCCATCTGGCAGGCGCTCCAGTGGTGCGGCGCCGACCGGCTCGGCCACGGCGTCCGGATCATCGACGACATCGAGGTCGCCGACGACGGCTCCGTCCGCCTCGGCCGCCTCGCCGCCTACGTCCGCGACAAGCGCATCCCGCTGGAGATGTGCCCCTCCTCCAACCTCCAGACCGGCGCCGCCGCCTCCTTCGCCGAGCACCCCATCGGCCTGCTCCGCACGCTCCACTTCCGGGCCACGGTCAACACCGACAACCGGCTGATGAGCGGGACGAGCATGAGCCGGGAATTCGAGCTGCTGATCGATGCATTCGACTACACGCTCGATGACATGCAGTGGTTCACGGTCAATGCGATGAAATCAGCGTTCATTCCTTTCGATGAACGACTCGCCATGATCAATGAGGTGATCAAGCCCGGATACGCCGAGCTCAAGTCCGAATGGCTGTTCAAGCAGACGGCCACGACCAGCGAGTCTTCCCGTACGGCGGGCTGAGAAGCCCCTCGCGAAGAGAACGGAAGCGGCCGGGGTGGCGCGACACCCGGCCGCTTTCCGGTGTTTGCGGAGGCGACGTTCGCTGGTTAGGTTGCAGAGCCGCTCTCGATTCCCAGGATTTCCCCTCCCGGCTTTTCTCCGAAGCCCCCGGATTCCCCAAGGAAGATTTTCAGATGAAGCAGTCTGCCGCCAAGAAGCTCGGTGTCGCCGCTCTCGGTGCCGCTTTCGCCGCTGCCGCCGCCGGCACGGCCTCCGCAGCGCCGTCCCTGCCGCTCGACGCCGACGCGCTGGGCACGGTGACCAAGGCCGTCCCGCTCGGTGACGGCCTCACCACGCTCCCCGACGGCGCCGCGGAGTCCCTCGGAGCCGGCCAGGGCGCCCTCGGCCAGGGCGTCGACCAGGGCGTGAAGACCCTGCCGGCCGCCGCCGGCCAGGCCACCCAGAACCTCCCGCTCGGCGCCGCCGCCGGCGGCCTCGGCGCCACCCCGCTCGGCGGCCTCCTCGGCGGGCTCCCGCTGGGCGCCGGCGGTCTGCCGATCGGCTGACACCTCCGTACACGCCGAAGGGGCGCGCATCCGGAACCCCGGATCCGCGCCCCTTCGGCGTACGTGTCCGCCGGCTACCAGGCCGAGGTCGCGGTCTTCTCCGCCGGCAGGAATATCCACAGGCCCAGGTAGATCAGGAACTGCGGGCCCGGCAGCAGGCACGAGGCCAGGAAGATCAGACGCATCGTCGTCGCGGAGGTGCCGAAGCGCCGGGCCAGCGCCGCGCACACTCCGCCGAGCACGCGTCCGTCACGGGGGCGGGTCAGTGCGGCCATGGTGGGCTCCTTCGGAGTCGTTTCCGAGAGCCGCTCCTCCGGGCTCCCGATGACTCCATCCTGCCGCCGCGAAGGGGACGAAGCGTCCGTCTACGGGGCGATCGGGACCCTGGAAATCGTCGGGGTCGCACCCTGAGGGGCGCCGGTGCGGCGCAGCCGGGACCGGGCGGCCGGCACCACCAGCAGATGCGCGAGCGCGACCCCCGCCGTGTTCAGGAGGACCGAGTCCACGTCCACGACCTGGCCCGGCACCGCGGTCTGCAGCAGCTCGATCGCCAGCGACACGAGCGCGCCGGCGGCGGTCGTACGGGCCAGGGAGGCCCAGCCGGAGACGTGGAGCCGGCCGTCGGCCATCGGGAGCAGCACCCCGAGCGGGGCCAGGAGCAGCAGTCCCTCGCCGATCAGCCGGGCCGCCTCGGCCCCGCCGAGCGCGAGCACGGTCCGCAGGCCGTGCAGCGGGATCGTGTTCGGCGCGGTCACCCAGGCGACGTCCCGTGGGCGCAGGCTGACCCAGGCGACGAGCAGCAGATGCGCGAGGAGGAGGACGAACCCCGCCACGCGGACGACCACGGCGGCACTGCCGCCCGAACCTTGACGCTGCACGCCCCCCAAGACGCGACGAGCAGCGGAATCGGTTCCGCGCCATCCGTTGCGGGCCTGCGCCCCGCCGGGGTCAGGGCGCCGACGGGGTCGGGACCGGGGCCGTCGGCGGGGCCGAGGAGGGGCGTTCGCGGAGTTCCGGCGTGCAGCGGTAGCGCTTCGGCGCGTAGGCGCCCGGGCCGCCGAGCAGGGCCGTGTGGCCGCCCGCCCCCGCCGAGCTCTCCGCGAACGTGCAGACCAGCTGCGACAGGGCCGTCGGGGCCAGGTCCTCCGGCTGGCGGTTCAGCCGCAGCGTGCCCGAAGGGTCGCCCGGGTGGCCGCCGCCGACCGTCAGCGGCCCGCGGACCTCGGTCGTGAAGCCGGCCTGCCGTTCGTCCTCCGACGGTGCGGCGAGCAGCTGCGCGAGCAGCCTCCCCGCCGTCCGTACCGGATCGCCGCCCGCCTTCTCCTCCGGCTGCGGAGACCGCCGGTCCACCGCCTCCAGCTGGGAGCCGCAGACCAGGAACACCCGGACCGGCACGCCCTGCGCCGTCGACGCCGTACCGTCCTCGGTCACGCTGCACGGGACCCGGGACGGGGCCGCGCCCGCGTCCACCGGGACCGATGTCGTCCGGATCCCGCAGCCGGCGACCAGCGCGGTCAGCGCGGCCACCAGAATCAGAGAGCGGTGCCTCACGCTTCCTCCACCTCGCCCTGGCTGCTGCGGGTCTGCACCTCGCGGGTGATGCCCGACGCGTCGAGCGGCAGTCGCAGGACGAACACCGCGCCGTCGACCTTTCCGTCCTCGCCGACCGAGTTCGACGCGGTGATCGAGCCGCCGTGGATCAGTGCGTTCTCCATGGCGATCGACAGACCGAGCCCGCTGCCCTCGGACCGCGGTCGGGACGCGCTCGCCTTGTAGAAGCGGTCGAAGACGTGCGGCAGTACTTCCTCGGGGATGCCGGGCCCGTGGTCGCGGACCGCGATGACCAGCTCGTCGTCGTCCGTGCGCACCGAGACCCGGACCGGCGAGCCGCCGTGCTTGAGCGCGTTCCCGATCAGGTTCGCGAGGATCACGTCCAGGCGCCGCGGGTCGAGCGGCGCCACGATCCCGCGCTCCGCGTCGAGATCCACCGCGTCCAGCCAGGCCCGCGCGTCGATGCACGCGGTGATCTGGTCCGCGATGTCCACGTCGTCGAGGACGAGCCGAGCGGTGCCCGCGTCGAAGCGGGTCACCTCCATCAGGTTCTCCACCAGGTCGTTGAGGCGCCGGGTCTCGCTCACCACGAGGGCCACCGCGGGGGCGATCATCGGGTCCAGTGAGTCCTGCTCGTCCTCCAGGACCTCCGTGACGGCGGTCAGCGCGGTCAGCGGGGTCCGCAGCTCGTGCGACATGTCGGCGACGAAGCGCCGCGAGGACTCCTCCCGGGCGCTCATGTCCGCGACCTTCTTCTGCAGCGACTCGGCCGCACTGTTGAACGTGCGGGACAGATCGGCGAGTTCGTCGGCGCCGGAGACCCGGAGGCGGGTGTCGAGCTTGCCCTCGCCGAGCTGCCGGGCCGCCTCGCCGAGCCGGTGCACCGGGCGAAGGACGGTCGTCGCGGCGACCTGCGCGAGCAGCACCGAGCCGGCCACGGCGAGCGCGGTGGCGATGCCCAGCGACCAGGCGAGCGAGTTCAGGTCGGCCTTCTCCGCGGCCAGCGACTTGAACATGTACCCGGCGGGCCCGCCGCCGTCGATCCGCGTCCCGCCGACCAGGTACGGCGTCCCGTTCCGCTCCGTACGCTGCCAGAACAGGTGGTACGGGTACGGATTGGCGTCCGTCACCGCCCGCTTCGTGTCCACGGCCTCCTGCAGCGAGCGCGGTACGTCGGCGAGCGTGAAGTCGTCCGGGTCCGAGGCGCCCACGATCGGCTTGCCCGCGTCCCGCTCGCCGAGCAGCAGCACCTGGTAGTTCGCGGCGCTGTTCGTCGCCATCTGCTCGGCGGTCCGCCGCAGGTCGTCCTGGGTGGGCCGGAGCGGCAGCGTCGCCGTGCGGTTCTGCATCTCCTGCCGGAAGTCGTTCAGCGCGCTGTCCTGGGTACGGGTCAGCACCGCCTCGCGGTTGAGCCAGTACGCGATGCCGGAGGCGGCGACGGCCGCGGTGAGCGCGACGAGGGCGAAGACGACGACGAGCCGCAGCCGCAGGCTGGAGAACCGCAGCCGCGTGTAGATCCCCTTGCTCACGCAGGAACGTCCAGCCGGTAACCGACGCCACGCACCGTACGGATCAGGGTCGGCGAGGACGGCACGTCCTCCACCTTGGCGCGCAGCCGCTGCACACAGGCGTCGACGAGCCGCGAGTCGCCCAGGTAGTCGTGCTCCCACACGAGCCGCAGCAACTGCTGCCGGGACAGCGCCTGTCCGGGCCGCCGGCTCAGCTCCAGGAGCAGCCGCAGCTCGGTCGGGGTGAGCTGGAGGTCCTCGCCGTTCTTGGTGACCGTCATCGCCGAACGGTCGATCACCAGCGAGCCGTACGTCGCCGAGTCCGTCGCCTCGCGCTCCCCGCGCCGCAGCACGGCCCGGATGCGGGCGTCGAGCACCCGCCCCTGCACCGGCTTCACGACGTAGTCGTCGGCGCCGGACTCGAGGCCGACGACCACGTCGATGTCGTCGCTGCGCGCGGTCAGCAGGATGATCGGCAACTGGTCGGTCCGGCGGATGCGCCGGCAGACCTCGAAACCGTCGATGCCGGGCAGCATGACGTCGAGCACGACCAGGTCCGGCCGCTGCTCACGCAGCAGCTGGAGGCCGTCCTCACCCGTCGCGGCGGTGGCCACCCGGTGACCCTGCCGGGACAGGGAGAGTTCGAGGGCCGTGCGGATGGCGTCGTCGTCCTCGATCAGCAGCAGAAAAGGCACGCCGTCATTCTGGCCCATTGGGCCGTCCGAGTTCGACCGCTCATCGACTCGCTTCTGTTCCGTCCCCTGTGACACGGCTGTGACAGTCGGCGGACAACGCCATGAAGTCCGGCGGGCAAGCTTCTTGGCACACGGACCGAAACACACTCCAACCGACGGGGGGCGCGAGATGAACGCACTGCACAGCACCACCTCAAGCGCAGTTGTCACGCGTCTCCACGACGTCGTGCGGAGCAACGAGAAGTCCGGCGGTGTCACGAACGGACGGGGGTGCGTTCGTACCGTCGGGCGTCAGCGCAAGGCGCCTCACATGGTGGCTGTTGCTGACGGGGGAGCGGCGTACGGGGAGGTCACGGGGGAGCGCACGGGCTGTTCGGAAGCCGAGTTCACGGCTTACGTCCAGGAGCGTCGTGCCTCCCTGTACGCCACCGCCTACCACCTGACCGGTGACCGTTTCGAGGCCGAGGACCTGCTCCAGAGCGCGCTGTTCTCCACGTACCGCGCCTGGGACCGGATCAGCGACAAGGCCGCCGTCGGCGGTTACCTGCGTCGCACCATGACGAACCTGCACATCAGCGCCTGGCGCCGGCGCAAGCTCAACGAGTACCCGACCGAGGAGCTGCCGGAGACGGTCGGCGAGACGGACGCGATGCGGGGTACGGAGCTGCGCGCGGTCCTGTGGCAGGCCCTGGCCCGCCTGCCCGAGCTCCAGCGGACGATGCTGGTGCTGCGCTACTACGAGGGCCGGACCGATCCGGAGATCGCGGAGATCCTGGACATCAGTGTCGGCACGGTGAAGTCGAGCATCTGGCGTTCGCTGCGGCGCATGCGCGAGGACGAGGTGCTGAGCTTCGGCCGTGACGAGGAGGAGTCCTTCGGCGAGCTGGTGGCCTGAAGGTCGGGGGGAACGGCCCGCGGGCGCTCACGGGGGAAACGGGGCGCTCGGGGGAACGGGGGAAACAACCGGGGGAACACGGGGGAACCGTACGGGGGTACGGGGAACACGAAGCGGGTCGTACGAGTCCGGGGGGTCTCGTACGACCCGCTTCGTGCGTGGTCGGTACGGGTGGGTCGGGCCTAGACCGGGGTGCGGTGCCGGCCGGCCGCCGCGGCGGCCAGGCGGCCCAGGGCCTCCGGTCCGGCGCAGGGGTGGGCGCCCAGGGCCGTCTGGCGGGCGACGATCGCGCGTTCCGCGCGCATCAGGCGCCAGCCGCGGCGCAGCAGGAACGGGACGGACTTGCGGCCCTCGCGCAGGTCGCGGACGAGCCGGCGGCGGAACGTCGTCGACGGCCGGCCGCGCAGGCACAGCGCGTCGGCGAGGACGTCGAGGTCACGGCAGCGGGTCACGATCTCGGCCGCGAAGATGCCCTCCGCCACGAAGAGCGGGGTCCGCGCGATGTCGAGCGGCTCGTGGTCCACCCGCGAGCTGGTGGCGATGTCGTACACGGGGACGTCGGTCCGTCCCGTACGGCACAGTTCGACGATCGCGGCGACGGCGGCGTCCGCGTCCCAGGACCGTGGGGAGTCCCAGTCGATGTCCGTGCTGCCGTCGACGAGCGGGAGCGACGGGTCGTCGCCCTCCTTGTAGAAATCGTCGAGGCGCAGGACCGGGAGGCCGGTGACGGCGGCGAGGGACGACTTGCCGGAGCCGGAGGGGCCCGCGAGCAGGACGACCCGGGTCGGGATCGGTTGGGAACTCACGGAACACCAGTGTGAGGCATTCCCCCGTCCAGG
Source organism: Streptomyces sp. NPDC002463 (assembly GCF_042889835.1). Taxonomy (NCBI): domain Bacteria; kingdom Bacillati; phylum Actinomycetota; class Actinomycetes; order Kitasatosporales; family Streptomycetaceae; genus Streptomyces; species Streptomyces sp. NPDC002463. The sequence goes on along the minus strand of NZ_JBIARL010000001.1, from coordinate 532,230 downwards.
GGACCACCGAGGAAGGCCGTTGGTATCGAGCATCACACCTCGACTACTGTCGGTGCCCGCCCGCTCACCCCTTGGAAGGATCTCCATGGCGCGTCACGCACAACCCCGGACCTCCCGCCGCAGCGCCCTGCTGAGGGCCGGTCTCGGCGTCACGGCGGCGGGCGCCGCGGTGCTCGGCGCCGGTGCCGCGGCCCAGGCCGCCGCCCCCGTGCCGCTGCCCGTCGACTCGCTGACCAGGACGGACGCCGGCGCGGCCGGGGCGGGGGCGCTCGACGGCGTCACCCAAGGGGTGGGCCCGCTGACCCGGCTTCAGCTCGACCCGCTGGCCAACACGGGCGTCGACCCCCTGGACAACGGCCTCGGCACCCAGGTCGCCGACTTCAAGCCGGTCGGCACGAACCTGGTGACCGACCACGTCACGAAGGGCGGCGCCGTGGCCGATCTGCCGGTGGTCGGTGGTCTGGCGCGGGGGCTGCTGCCGTAGGTCGCCGCAGCGGGATCTCCCGTACGTACCAGGCGGCGGCGAAGGCGAGCGCGGCGAGCACGGCCGTGCCGAGCAGGACCCCGTGGACGCCGCTCGTCACCGCCGCCCGGAAGGCCTCCCGCACCGGCGCGGGAAGGGCGTCCGCCTGCGCCGGCGTCAGACCGGGGTCCGTCCCCGTCAGCCGCGACGTGAACACCGCGCCGAGCGCGGCCACGCCGAGCGAACCGCCGATGGTGCGCACGAGCACGACCGTGCCGCTCGCCGCGCCCATGTCGCGCGGCTCCGCGCTGTACATCGTGATCAGCATCGTCGACTGCATCAGGAAGCCCATGCCGGCGCCGAGGACCACGGTGAGCGCCGAGGCGAGGGCCGTGGGGGTGTCCACGTCGAGCAGCAGCAGGAGGAGCGCGCCCGCGGTCATCAGCGCACCGCCGAGGATGGGGTAGTGCCGGTAGCGGCCGGTGCGGGCGATGAGACGGCCGGTGGCCAGCTGGACGGCGACCATGCCGAGCATCAGCGGAAGCAGCAGCAGACCGCCGGCCGTGGACGACCGGCCGCGGACGAACTGCAGGTACTGCGGCAGGTAGTTCATGGCGGCGAGCATGCCCGCGCCGACCAGGAAGCTGAGGAACTGGGCGAGGGCGAAGTTGCGGCTGCGGAAGAGCCGGGGCGGGATGACGGGCTCCTCCGCGCGCCGCTCGACCAGGACGAAGGCGGCGAGGGAGGCCGCACCGGCCGCGCCGAGGGCGAGGACCGCCGGTGACGTCCAAGAACGCGTCCGTCCGCCCCAGGTGGCGAGCAGGGTGAGGGCGAGGATCCCGGTGGTGAGCAGGAGGGCGCCCGCCCAGTCGATCCGGGCGCGGACGCGTGGGGTGCGGATCGTCATGCCGAGGGAGACGAGCAGCAGGGCGGCGAGGCCGACGGGCACGTTGACGTAGAAGGCCCAGCGCCAGTCGGCGTGGTCGGTGAGGAGGCCGCCGATGAGCGGGCCGCCGGCGAAGGCGACCGGCAGCATGGCTCCGGTGACCGCCTGGACCTTGGGGCTGTCCTCGGGGGAGACCAGCGTGCCGATGAGGGCGAAGGCGCCGACCATCAGGCCGCCGGCGCCGACGCCCTGGAGGGCGCGGAAGGCGATGAGCTGGTCCATGGTCTGCGCGAGGCCGGAGAGGACCGATCCGGCGAGGAAGACGGTGACGGCGGCGAGGTAGGCGCCCTTGCGGCCGTACAGGTCGCCGCACTTGCCCCAGAGGGGGGTGGCGACGGCCGCGGTGAGGAGATAGGCGGTGACCACCCAGGACAGCCGGTCGAGGCCGCCGAGTTCGCCCACGATGGTGGGGAGCGCGGTGCCGACGACGGTGCCGTCGAGGGTGCCGAGGACGATGCCGAGCATGAGGCCGGCGATGCCCGGGTAGGGCAGGCGCGCCGTGGCGGGCGGCGAGGCGGTGGTTCCGGTCGTGGCGGTGGTCGTCATGGTCCGTGCCCGCTCAGGCCGCGTACGGCGTGGTGGCGCGGGCGGTGCGGAGGGCCTCGCCCCACCAGGCGAGCCGGTCGAGCATGGTCGTGGCGGCGGTGTCGGCCGCGGGGTCGACGGCGTTGCCCTCGGCGTCGAACTGGGCCCAGACGCCGGCGAGTCCGACGGAGTCGCGGAGGGTGACGGCGTGCAGTTCGGCGAAGACGCCGCGCAGGTGCTCGACGGCGCGCAGGCCGCCGGAGAAGCCGCCGTAGGAGACGAAGGCGACGGGCTTGGCGTGCCACTCCTTGTGGTGCCAGTCGATCGCGTTCTTCAGGGAGGCCGGGTAGCTGTGGTTGTACTCGGGGGCGATGACGACGAAGGCGTCGGCGGTGGCGAGGCGCGGGGACACGGCGCGCAGGAGGGCCCGGTCGGCCTCGTCGGCGGGGGCCTGGCCGAGGTGCGGGAAGGCCGTGGGCAGCGGGGTCTCGGCGAGGTCGATCAGGTCGGCGGTCATGTCGGGGCGTTCGGTGACGTGGGTGCGTACCCAGTTCGCGACGGTCGGGCCGACGCGGCCCTCCCGGGTGGAGCCCTGGAGCACGGCGACGCGGAGCGGAGCGGACATGGATCCCCCTGAGGAACGGTGGCGTGTGTACGTTGTACGCCGACTGGTGTACAACGTACACGCCGATGTGTACGGCGTCCACAACGCATACGATGTACGCAATCCAAGGGAGGGCGAGAAGTGGCGAAGAAGAACGAGACGGCGGACGGGATCTCGCTGTGGGAGCGGCTCGACCGGCCCGCGAGCACACCCCGCGCGTCCCTCACCCCGCGCCGGATCGCCGCCGTCGCGATCGGGATCGCCGACCGGGAGGGCTTCGGTGCCGTCACCATGCGCCGCATCGCCACCGAGCTCGGCGTCGCGCCCATGGCCGCGTACCGGCACGTCGCCGGCAAGGACGAGCTGTGGGCGCTCATGGTCGACGAGGTCTCGGCGGAGCTGGAGCCCCCGGACGCGACGGAAGGCTGGCGCGAGACCCTGCGGACGCACGCCCACCGCACCCGCGACGGGATGCTGCGCCACCCCTGGCTCACCCAGCTGCCGGTCCCGCTCCTCGCCCTCACCCCGGCCCGGATGGCAGCGGTCGAACGCCAGCTCGCCTCGCTCGACGGTCTCGGCCTCGACGCCGACACGATGATGGCCGCGTTCCGTGCGGTGGCCTCGTACGTGCAGGGGGCCGTGCAGTCGGAGGTCGCCCTCGCCCAGCACATGAAGGAACAGGGTTGGGAGAGCGGCGACGACACCCGGCGGGCCCTCGCCCCCCAGATGACCTACCTGCTCGGGACCGGGCGCTACCCCACGTATCTGCGGTACGTGCAGGGGGCGGCGCGCAAGGACGACGCGGGCTGGCAGTTCGAGACGGGCCTGGAGTGCGTGCTGGACGGGGTCGCCGGGCTGATCGGGCGCGCCGGGGCATGACGGAACGGCCCCCGGGCAGTGCTGCTGCCCGGGGGCCGTTCCGTGCGGCGGCCGTCTAGTACGAGGAGCCGCTCGCGCCCAGCGAACCCGTCGGGTGCCAGACCGTCTTCGTCTCCAGGAACGCGGTCATGCGGTCCGTGCCCGGGGACTCCGCGAAGTCCTCGGTACGGGGGCGCAGGACGCGCTTCAGGTTGTCCGCCGCCGCGATCTCCAGGTCGCGGGCGAGGTCGCCGCCGGTCGCGCCCGTCAGGTCGATCGCGTTGACGTCCTGGTGGGCCGCGAGGTGCGGGCCCATCTCGGAGGCCTTGCCGGAGAGGATGTTGACCACGCCGCCGGGGAGGTCGGAGGTGGCCAGGACCTCGCCCAGGGAGAGGGCGGGGAGCGGGGACTTCTCGCTGGCGATGACGACGGCCGTGTTGCCCGTCGCGATCACCGGGGCGATCACCGAGACCAGGCCGAGGAAGGACGAGTCCTGCGGGGCCACGACCGTCACGACGCCCGTCGGCTCCGGGGTCGACAGGTTGAAGTACGGGCCCGCGACCGGGTTCGCGCCGCCCACGACCTGGGCGATCTTGTCGGTCCAGCCCGCGTACCAGACCCAGCGGTCGATCGCCGCGTCGACGACCGCGGCCGCCTTCGACTTCGACAGGCCCTCCGCGTCCGCGACCTCGCGGACGAACTGGTCCCGGCGGCCCTCCAGCATCTCGGCGACGCGGTAGAGGATCTGGCCGCGGTTGTACGCGGTCGCGCCCGCCCAGCCGCCGAAGGCCTTGCGGGCGGCGACGACCGCGTCACGGGCGTCCTTGCGGGAGGAGAGCGGGGCGTTGGCCAGCCACTTGCCCTTGGAGTCGGTCACCTCGTACACCCGGCCGCTCTCGGAGCGGGGGAACTTGCCCCCGACGTACAGCTTGTAGGTCTTGAAGACACTGAGGCGCGTCGCATCAGACATCGAGGTAGGCCTCCAGACCGTGGCGGCCGCCCTCGCGGCCGAAGCCCGACTCCTTGTAGCCGCCGAAGGGCGAGGTCGGGTCGAACTTGTTGAACGTGTTGGCCCAGACGACACCGGCCCGGAGCTTGTTGGCGACCGCGAGGATGCGGGAGCCCTTCTCCGTCCAGATGCCGGCCGACAGGCCGTACTGGCTGTTGTTGGCCTTCGCGACGGCCTCGTCGGGCGTACGGAACGACAGCACCGAAAGGACGGGGCCGAAGATCTCGTCGCGGGCGATCCGGTGCGCCTGCGTGACGTTCGTGAAGAGCGTCGGGGCGAACCAGTAACCGGCCGACGGGATCTCGCACGAGGCGGTCCAGCGCTCGGCGCCCTCCGCCTCGCCCTCCTCCACGAGGGAGGTGATGCGGGCCAGCTGCTCGGAGGAGTTGATGGCGCCGATGTCGGTGTTCTTGTCGAGCGGGTCGCCGAGGCGGAGCGTCGACAGACGGCGCTTGAGCGAGTCGAGCAGCTCGTCCTGGATCGACTCCTGGACCAGGAGGCGGGAGCCCGCGCAGCAGACCTGGCCCTGGTTGAAGAAGATGCCGTTGACGATGCCCTCGACGGCCTGGTCGATGGGGGCGTCGTCGAAGACGATGTTGGCGCCCTTGCCGCCCAGCTCCAGGGTCACCTTCTTGTCCGTGCCGGCGACCGAGCGCGCGATGGCCTTGCCGACGGCGGTCGAACCGGTGAAGGCGACCTTGTTCACGTCCGGGTGCTCGACCAGGGCCGCGCCCGTGGCGCCGTACCCCGGAAGGATGTTGACGACGCCCTTCGGCAACCCGGCCTGGCGGCAGATGTCCGCGAAGAACAGGGCGGAGAGCGGGGTCGTCTCGGCCGGCTTCAGGACGACCGTGTTGCCGGTCGCGAGCGCCGGGGCGATCTTCCACGCCAGCATGAGCAGCGGGAAGTTCCACGGGATGACCTGGCCGGCCACGCCCAGCGGCTTCGGGTTCGCGCCGAAGCCGGCGTGGTCGAGCTTGTCGGCCCAGCCCGCGTAGTAGAAGAAGTGCGCGGCGACCAGGGGGAGGTCCGCGTCGCGGGTCTCCTTGATCGGCTTGCCGTTGTCCAGGGTCTCCAGGACGGCCAGCTCGCGGCTGCGCTCCTGGATGATCCGGGCGATCCGGAAGAGGTACTTGGCGCGCTCGGAACCGGGCAGCGCCGACCACTTCTCGAAGGCCTTGCGGGCCGCCTTCACCGCGCGGTCGACGTCCTCGGTGCCCGCCTGGGCGACCTCGGCGAGGACCTCCTCGGTGGCGGGGGAGACGGTCTTGAAGACCTTGCCGTCGGCGGCGTCCACGAACTCGCCGTCGATGAACAGGCCGTAGCTCGGCGCGATGTCGACGACCGAGCGCGACTCCGGTGCCGGTGCGTACTCGAATGCAGATGCCATGTTGATCAGTCCACCGTCACGTAATCGGGGCCGGAGTAACGGCCGGTCGCCAGCTTCTGGCGCTGCATCAGCAGGTCGTTGAGCAGGCTGGAAGCGCCGAAGCGGAACCAGTGGTTGTCCAGCCAGTCCTCGCCCACGGTCTCGTTGACGAGCACCAGGAACTTGATCGCTTCCTTGGTGTTGCGGATGCCGCCGGCCGGCTTCACGCCGATCTGCACGCCGGTCTGCGCGCGGAAGTCGCGCACGGCCTCCAGCATGAGGAGGGTGTTCGCCGGGGTGGCGTTGACCGCGACCTTGCCGGTCGAGGTCTTGATGAAGTCCGCGCCGGCCATCATCCCGAGCCAGGAGGCGCGGCGGATGTTGTCGTACGTGGAGAGCTCGCCGGTCTCGAAGATCACCTTGAGGCGGGCGCGGTCGCCGCACTCCGCCTTGATCGCGGCGATCTGCTCGAAGACCTCCATGTACCGGCCGGCGAGGAAGGCGCCACGGTCGATGACCATGTCGATCTCGTCGGCTCCGGCGGCGATGGCGTCGGCGGTGTCGGCCAGCTTCACGGGGAGCGCGGCGCGCCCGGCCGGGAAGGCGGTGGCGACCGAGGCGACCTTGACGCCCGAGCCCGCGACGGCGGCCTTGGCGGTGGCCACCATGTCGGGGTAGACGCAGACGGCGGCCGTCTTCGGGGTCGTGCGGTCGGTCGGATCGGGGTTGACGGCCTTGGCGGCGAGCGCCCGGACCTTGCCCGGGGTGTCCGCGCCTTCGAGCGTCGTCAGGTCGATCATGGAAATGGCCAGGTCGATGGCGTAGGCCTTGGCCGAGGTCTTGATCGAGCGGGTGCCGAGGGACGCGGCGCGCGCCTCCAGGCCGACGGCGTCGACGCCGGGCAGCCCGTGGAGGAAGCGGCGCAGCGCACTGTCGGACGTGGTCACGTCGGCGAAAGCGAGTGCTGCGGATGCAGTGGTGGGCATGGTCACCAGTCGAGCATATCTACGCGCGTAGCGACCTGTACAGGGGAGCCCCTTCGGCGAGCCCGAGGTCACAGGGGGTCCGGCGGCGTGGTGACGGCTGTCACACGGCCGTGACATGGAGCGGACGGCTCCCGAATACAAGATCAATAGATTTTCTTTCAGCAGCCAGCCAGACCTCACCGGACACAGAGACGGACCGAGAAAAAGCGGCATGCGGCTCTCCCATCCACCTGCCTGATCTTCACAGGAGTCGTTATGCGCACCGCCCTTCGCACCGCCATCGCCACCGCCCTCGTCGCGGGTGTCGCGATCACCACCCCCGCCCTCGCGGCGGGCGCCGCCTTCGCGGCCGACGGCCCGGTGGCCGCCGCCACCGCCCAGGCGAAGCCGACCGCCGGCACCGATGCCGCGGATTCGGCGGACGCGAAGGGCAAGAGCACGCAGGAGGACGGCGTCTTCGTCCGGAACCAGATCCTTCCGAACGGCGCCACCGCCCGCATCGTCAAGCTCGGCGACACCCACTACCGCGCCGAGATCCTCAAGCAGGGCCAGCGCGTCGGCACCCTGGAGGCCGACGGCCACCCGGTCGCCGGCAACGACGACGGCACCTTCCTCGTCCTCTTCGAGACGGGCCTCACCTCCACCTGGCAGGGCAACTACCTGCCGGGCGCCCGCCCCGGCGTCTACGAGCTGGTGGACGGCACCCGCGTGGAGCTGACCCTGAAGTACGGCGGCTACGACCTCCGCACCGTCGAGAAGAGCGGCGAGGGCCGCGTCCTCGTCCACCTGAACGGCACCCGTCAGGTCGGCGTCCTCGGCAAGGCCGTCCTCGTCGTGGAGCCCGACGGCGGGTTCGCCGCCTACGTCAACGGCAGCATGCAGCAGGCCGCCCCGAAGCCCGTCGTGGAGCCCGCCCCGGCCCCGAAGCCCACCACGGGCCCGGTCGTCACCCTCGGCGAGTGCACCGTCCAGCAGGTCATCCCCTCGGTCTTCGCGCAGCTGACCGTGACGCTCACCAACGACCTGAAGAAGGGCCCGAAGGCCGTCCTCAACGACGAGGCCGGAAAGCCGATCGTCGTCCTCGACCGCGACCACGCGGCCGACCTGGGCCAGGGCCTCACGATCAAGGGCGCGAACACCACCACCCCGAAGCTCGGCCAGCGCACCCAGGGCGGCGACACGCCGTACGCCTGGACCGCGTTCCCGAAGCTCCCCAAGGGCTGCGAGAAGGACACCGCCACGCCCACCCCGGCGCCGTCCACCACGACCCCGGCCCCCGCGGGCAACACCGGCACCACCACCAACAACAACGGGCAGACCTCCGTCATCCCGAAGGGCGGCGTCGCGGCCGGCGCCGAGCTCTCCGCCGAGGGCGACTCGACCGCGCTGATCGCCGCCGGCGCCGGTGCGGCCTCGCTCGCCGCCGCGGGCCTCGGCTTCGTCGTCCTGCGCCGCCGGTCCGGCGCCCGCGGCTGACCCGCACGGCCTCGGCCGCCGTCGGCTGACCCGTACCGCCTCCTGCCCCTGACCCGAGCAGGCACCACCCCACCCCAGGCCGGCCGCCGCGTCCGACGCGACGGCCGGCCACACCCCGACCTCAGGCCGGTCGTCGCCTTCCGTGCGGCGGCCGGCCATCACCAGCCTCAGGCCGGTCGCCGCCTTCCGTGCGGCGGCCGGCCGGACCCGTCCGGAGCCCTCCCGTGAACCGCCGCAGCCCCCGGTCCCGTACCGCAGCCGTCCTTCTCCTCGCCGCGATCGCCGCGCTCACCGGATGTTCCGCCGGGAGCGAGCCCGGGGCCGCCCTCCCGCCCGCCCACATCTCGCGGGCCACGGCCCCCGTGCCGGCCGCGAGTGCGGCGCCCGTGAAGCCCATGGCGCGCTCCCTGCCCGTCCGGGTCCGGGTGCCCGCCGCCGGGGTCGACACCGGGCCGATCCTGGACCTCGGCCTGAACGGGGACGGCACCGTCGAGGTGCCCTCGGTCGCCGACGCCGACCGGATCGGCTGGTACGACAAGGGCGTCACCCCCGGCCAGACCGGGCCCGCCGTCCTCATCGGCCACTTCGACACCGCGCGCGGCCCGGCCGTCCTCAAGAACGTCTCCAAGGTCCGCGTCGGCGACGAGATCACCGTGACCCGCGCCGACGGCACGACCGCCGTCTTCCGGGTCCGGGAGCTGGAGCAGGTCGACAAGCACGCCTTCCCGACCGCCAAGGTGTACGGCGACACCACCCGTCCCGAGCTGCGCATCGTCACCTGCGGCGGGGAGCTGGTCGACGGCCACCGCCCCGACAACATCATCCTGTACGCCGACCTCGTGGCCGCGCGGGCCGCCTGAGCCCCCGCCCGTCCGCTGAGGCACAATCGGCGGCATGACGACCCCCGAGCCGACCCCCGAGCCCAGCCACGAGCCGAGCCGCGAGTCGACCCCCGAGCAGCCGTCCGCCTCCCCCGACAAGGTCTACCGGTCGCCCCTCGGGGTCGCGGGCGGGGTCTTCCTGCTGCTCCTCGCGGCCCTGTTCGCCGGGGACGCGATGCTCCGCGGCGACGGCCGCACGCCCTGGCTCGCGCTCGCGGGCCTCGTGCTCGCCGTCCCGCTGATCGTCGCCTTCACGATCCGGCCCGCCGTGTACGCCAACGAGGACCGGCTCCGGATCCGCAACCCGTTCCGGACGATCACGCTGCCCTGGGCCACGGTCGCCGACGTCCGCGCCGGCTACTCCAGCGAGGTCTTCACGCAGGAGGGCGCCAAGTACCAGCTCTGGGCGATCCCCGTCTCCCTGCGCCAGCGGAAGAAGGCCGCCCGCAGCGCCGCCCGCGCCTCCCAGGACGATCCGCACGGCCGTACCTCCGTCACCGCCGACGTACGGGACAGCGCCTCCCGGATCGCGCCGAGCGACAAGACCGTCGCCGAGCTGCGCGAGCTCGCCGAGCAGCGCGCCAGGAGCGCGGGCGCGCAGGGCGAGCCGCAGGTGCGCTGGGCGTACGAGATCGTCGGCCCCGCGCTGGCCGGGCTGCTGCTGATCGTGATCCTGGCCGCGACCGGCTGAGCCTTACCCGATGCCCTAAGGGGCCCCGGCCCACACGAGCAGCATGTATCCGCCCAGCCACGCCGAGGACAGCGCCGCCCCCGCGAGGACGAGGGCGGCCACGTGCCGGCGGGCGCGGGCGATCGCCACGGCGAGCGGCAGCAGCAGCGGGAAGCCCGGCAGCAGGAAGCGGGCGCGCGGGAACCAGACGCCGCCGCTGCCGAGGACCACGAGCAGCAGCACGCCCGTGAACACCAGCAGCGGCAGCGGCTGCCGGTCGGCGAGGCAGCACAGGTAGAGCCCGGCGGACAGCAGCAGGACGACCGAGACGACGGACAGGAAGAGGTACGGGGCCTGGCTGTGGACGAGGTACCGCTTCAGCTCCCGCAGCGTCACCGCGCCCCCGTCCCACTGGTTCCCCCAGCGCCGCTGCACCTCGAAGTAGCCGTCCCAGCGCCCGCGGACCAGCGCCACCCAGCCCACGTACCCGAGCCAGCCGAGCGGCGCGGTCAGGGCGGCGACCAGGGCGCGCGGCGCGCGGCGGGCGGGCTCGCCCGGACCGGCCTCGCGTCGCGCGGCCAGCAGTCCCGCCGCCGAGACCGCCGCCGCGACCGCGAGCCCCGTCGGCCTCGTCAGGCCGGCGGCCGCCGCGAGTCCGGCCGCCCACGCCCAGCGCCCGTCGAGCACCGCGTACAGCGCCCAGGCGGCGAGCGCCGTGAACAGGGACTCCGTGTAGCCCATCCACTGCACGGCGGCCACCGGCGAGGCGGCCCACAGGACCGCGAGGACCGTGCCGGTCCGCCGCCCGTGCAGCCGGTCGCCGACCGCGAACACCCCCCACGCGGCGACCAGCGAGCACACCACCGCGACCCCGAGCGCCACCGAGGCGCGGGAGCCGGGCAGGACCGTCGAGAACACCCGGACGAGCCCGGGGAAGAGCGGGAAGAAGGCGAGGTTCCGGGGGTAGGACGGGTCGGCGGCGTACCCGTACGCCGCGATGTCCAGGTACCAGAGCGAGTCCCAGGTGCGGGCGAGCACCGGCCACAGGCCGTGCCCCTTCCCGTGCGCCCAGTGGGCGAGGACCGCGAGCCCCAGGAGCCGTACCGCCAGGAAGCCGAGCAGTGCCGGGGCCGCGTGCCGCAGCGCCCCGCGCCGTCCGACGCCGGGGGCGGGTGCGGGGGCGGAGGCACGCGGGGTGGGGACGTACGGCGCGGGGCTGACGGACACCCGGTCACCCTGGCGCGCGCTCCCGGCGCACGGTCCACGCGTCACGTCACGTGTCGTACGGGTTCACCCGGACGGGCGCGGCGGGGGAACGCCGGAGGGCCGGTACGGAAGCGCTCCCGTACCGGCCCTCGTCGGTGTCCTTACAGCCCGGCGGCCTCGGACAGGTCCCGCTTGATCGCGGCGAGCACCTCCGCGCCCGTCGCGCGGGCCGTCGCCAGCTCGCTCCCGTCGCCGACCGGGACCACGACCTCCAGGTAGCACTTGAGCTTGGGCTCGGTGCCGGACGGGCGGACGATCACCCGGGCCTTGTAGTCGCCCTCCAGGTGGTAGCGCAGGCCGTCCGTCGGCGGCAGCGACTCCGTGCCCTTCGTCAGGTCCTCGGCCGAGACGACCGTCAGACCGGCGAGCCGCACCGGGGGCTTCTCGCGCAGCGCGGCCATCGCGTTCGCGATGATGCCCAGGTCCTCGACGCGCACCGACAGCTGGTCCGTGGCGTGAAGGCCGTGTGCCACCGCCAGGTCGTCGAGCAGGTCGGTGAGCGTGCGGCCCTGCTCCTTGAGCACCGAGGCCAGCTCGGTGACGAGCAGCGCGGCCGTGATGCCGTCCTTGTCGCGGACGCCCTCGGGGTCGACGCAGTAGCCGAGCGCCTCCTCGTAGCCGTACCGCAGGCCGTCGACGCGGGCGATCCACTTGAAGCCGGTCAGCGTCTCCTCGTAGCCGACGCCGGCCGCTTCGGCGATGCGGCCGAGCAGCGAGGACGACACGATCGACTCGGCGAACACGCCGGTGGCGCCCTTGTGCACGAGGTGCGCGGCGAGCAGCGCGCCGACCTCGTCGCCGCGGAGCATCCGCCAGCCGCCCTCGACGTCCGCGTCGGGCACGGCGACGGCGCAGCGGTCGGCGTCCGGGTCGTTCGCGATGACGATGTCGGGGTCCACGGCCCGGGCGGCCTCGAAGGCCAGGTCCATGGCGCCCGGCTCCTCCGGGTTGGGGAAGGCGACGGTCGGGAACGCCGGGTCCGGCTCGGCCTGTTCGGCGACGAGCGCGGGCGGCGGGAAGCCGGCCCGGCCGAACGCGGCCGTCAGGACCTCCTTGCCGACGCCGTGCATGGCCGTGTAGACGGTCCGCGCGGTACGGGGGGAGCCGGGGGTCAGCACGGCGTCCGTGCGCTCCAGGTACGACTCCAGGACCTCGTCGCCGAGGACCTCCCAGCCCTCGGAGGCACGGGGCACGTCGTTCAGCGAGCGGATCGCGTCGATCTCGGCGGCGATCTCCGCGTCGGCCGGCGGCACGATCTGCGAGCCGTCGCCCAGGTAGACCTTGTAGCCGTTGTCGCGCGGCGGGTTGTGGCTGGCGGTCACCTCGACACCGGCGACGGCGCCCAGATGCCTTATGGCGTACGCGAGGACGGGCGTCGGCAGCGGGCGCGGGAGCAGCGCGGCGCGCAGCCCGGCGGCGGTCATCACGGCCGCGGTGTCGCGGGCGAAGTCGACGGACTTGTAGCGGGCGTCGTAGCCGATGACGACGAGACCGCCGGTCTCGCCCTTCGCCTTCAGGTACGCGGCGAGGCCGGCGGCGGCGCGGATCACGACCGAGCGGTTCATCCGCATGGGCCCGGCGCCGATCTCACCGCGGAGGCCGGCGGTGCCGAACTGCAGCGTGCCGCTGAAACGGGCGGCGAGCTCGTCGGTGGCGTTGCGGTCGAGAAGCGCGGCGAGCTCGTCGCGGGTCTCCTGATCGGGATCCTCGGCGAGCCACGCCTGGGCCCGGGCGAGGAGGTCGTCCTGCGTCACGGTGGGGTGCCTTTCGGGGGGTGCGGGCGGGAGGGGCGTGGGGCGGGTGCGGTGCCGGCCGGTGCGGGCCGGCCGTGCGGGGTGCGGGTGCGTGTGCCGCTGCGCGGAGCCTTCCCCCACCCCGCCCCTTCCCGAAACTGGGGGCAGGCCCCCAGACCCCCGTACGGCCTGCGGCCGTGCCCTCGAACGCCGGGCGGGCTGGAACACAGCCCCGTCGGCGTCCGGGGCGCGGGGTCCGGGGCGGGAGCCCCGGTTCCGGGAAGCGGGGGTCCCCCACGCCGCCGGGAGAACTCAGATCCGGTCGAGGACCCGCGTCAGCAGCTCACCCATCCGCGCCGCCGAATCGCGCCCCGCCTGGAGCACCTCCTCGTGGTTCAGCGGCTCGCCCGAGAGCCCCGCCGCCAGGTTGGTGACGAGCGAGATGCCCAGGACCTCGGCGCCGGCCTCGCGGGCCGCGATCGCCTCGAGGACGGTGGACATGCCGACGAGGTCGCCGCCCATCACGCGGACCATGTTGATCTCGGCGGGCGTCTCGTAGTGAGGGCCGGGGAACTGGACGTACACGCCCTCCTCCAGCGTCTCGTCGACCTCCTTGCACAGCGCGCGCAGGCGCGGCGAGTACAGGTCGGTGAGGTCGACGAAGTTCGCGCCGACGATCGGGGAGGCGGCCGTCAGGTTGATGTGGTCGCTGATGAGGACCGGCTGGCCGGGGCGCATGCCCTCGCGGAGGCCGCCGCAGCCGTTGGTGAGGATCACGGTCTTGCAGCCGGCGGCGACGGCGGTGCGGACGCCGTGGGCGACGGAGGCGACGCCGCGGCCCTCGTAGAAGTGGGTGCGGCCGAGGAAGACCAGCGCGCGCTTCTCACCGATCTTGTACGAGCGGACCTTGCCGCCGTGGCCCTCGACGGCCGGCGGCGGGAAGCCGGGGAGCTCGGTCACCGGGAACTCGGCCTCGGGGGCACCGAGGGCGTCGACGGCGGGCGCCCAGCCGGAGCCCATGACCAGGGCGACGTCGTGGTTCTCGACACCGGTCAGCTCGCGAAGGGCTGCGGCAGCGGCCTCGGCGGCCTCGTACGGGGTGGCAGTTGCGTTCACTGACTCTCTCGCCTCGGGGAGGGGGGTCCGAGGGGAACCCCGGACGGATTTGGTACGCGAAGCAGCGTAGCCGGAGAATTCCTACGCGCGTAGATGACGATGCGGACGGACATGCGATCGTTGTCTTGTCGTTTCCGACGAACGGCGGATTCCGGCCGCCCGGGCGGACCGACAGGATCAGCAGGGTCGCTTGCGCAACTCCATCACGTAGTCGTGCGGCGCGCCCGCCGACTCGGCCGCGTCGGCGACCTCTCCCAGGTACCGCGCGGACGGCAGCCCGCCCTCGTAGGCGTTGAGCACGTACACCCAGGCCGGCTCCTCGCCGTCCAGGGTGTGCACCCGCACCCGCATCCGGCGGTAGATGTCGAGCCCCACGCCCTCCCAGCGGTCCATGGAGTCCTCGTCCATCGGCGCGATGTCGTACAGCGCCACGAAGACCTGGGACCGAGGGGCCTCCACGATCGTGGCCAGCGCTCCCTCCCAGCCCATCTGCTCTCCGCCGAAGGTGAGCCGCCAGCCGTTCAGCCAGCCGGTGCCGCGCAGCGGGGAGTGCGGTGCGCGGCGGCTCATCAGCCGAGCGTCGAGGTTGCCGGCGAAAGCGGCGTAGAGCGACATGGGACCGAGGGTACGGGAGGGGGCGGGGTGTTCGACGAACACCGAGGTGACGGCCGTCCGGGCCCCTGGCGCGGGCCCGTCCGGGGCCCCGTACCCGACCCCCGCGCGGGCCCGTTCGGCCGCACCTCGGGGCCCGTGCGTCCCCTTCGGCGCCCCCGGCGCGAGTCCGCGCCCGGAGTGCGGGACAATGGGCTACGCACTTGAAGCGTGCGGGACAATGGCGTACGCACTGCATCCCAGCGGGGGGACCCCCCGGCAGAACGAGAGCGCGAGGCGTAGATCCCAGTGACCCGGATCGTGATCATCGGCGGCGGACCCGGCGGATACGAGGCGGCCCTGGTGGGCGCCCAACTCGGCGCGGAGGTGACCGTCGTGGACTGCGACGGCCTCGGCGGCGCGTCCGTCCTGACCGACTGCGTCCCCTCGAAGACCCTGATCGCCACCGCCGAGGTGATGACCACCTTCGACTCCTCCTACGAGGAACTCGGCATCATCGTCGCGGACGACACCCCGCACATCGAGCAGGCCGCCCGCGTCGTCGGCGTGGACCTCGGCAAGGTGAACCGACGGGTGAAGCGCCTCGCGCTCGCCCAGTCCCACGACATCACCGCCTCCGTCACCCGGGCCGGCGCCCGGGTGCTGCGCGGCCGCGGCCGCCTCGACGGGCGGCAGGCGATGGACGGCTCCCGTCAGGTGATCGTCACCGCCGCCGACGGCTCCGAGGAGACGCTGACCGCCGACGCCGTGCTGATCGCGACCGGCGCCCACCCGCGCGAGGTCCCCGACGCCAAGCCGGACGGCGAGCGCATCCTGAACTGGACGCAGGTCTACGACCTGAAGGAGCTCCCCGAGGAGCTCATCGTGGTCGGCTCCGGCGTCACCGGCGCCGAGTTCGCCGGCGCCTACCAGGCGCTCGGCTCCCGGGTCACGCTCGTCTCCTCCCGCGACCGCGTCCTCCCCGGCGAGGACCCGGACGCCGCCGCCGTCCTGGAGGACGTCTTCCGGCGCCGCGGCATGAACGTCATGGCCCGCTCCCGCGCCGAGTCCGCCAAGCGGGTCGGCGACCGGGTCGAGGTCACCCTCTCGGACGGCCGGGTCATCTCCGGCACCCACTGCCTGATGGCGGTCGGCGCGATCCCGAACTCGGCCGGAATGGGTCTGGAGGAGGCGGGGGTCAAGCTGAAGGACTCCGGTCACATCTGGACCGACAAGGTCTCCCGTACCACCGCCCCCGGCGTGTACGCCGCCGGTGACGTCACGGGCGTCTTCGCGCTCGCCTCCGTCGCCGCCATGCAGGGCCGGATCGCGATGTACCACTTCCTCGGCGACGCGGTGGCCCCGCTGAACCTGAAGACGGTCTCCTCGAACGTCTTCACCGACCCGGAGATCGCCACCGTCGGCTACACCCAGGCCGACGTGGACGCGGGCAAGATCGACGCCAAGGTCGTCAAGCTGCCGCTGCTGCGCAACCCGCGCGCGAAGATGCAGGGCATCCGGGACGGCTTCGTGAAGATCTTCTGCCGTCCCGGCACCGGCATCGTGGTCGGCGGCTGTGTCGTCGCACCGAAGGCGAGCGAGCTGATCCACCCCATCTCGATCGCGGTCGACAACAATCTGACGGTCGAACAGATCGCAAATGCTTTCACCGTGTACCCCTCCCTGTCGGGCTCGATCGCGGAAGTGGCACGGCAGTTGCACACCCGAAAGGCGACGGGCGAGGCCTGAGGTCCCGCTCCGGTCCGGCCCCCGCCTGCGGGAACGGTTCGCCCACTCGGACAACCCCCGGCAATCCCGGGCATAGAACGATCAACGACGGGGCCTCCCATACCACTTGGAGGCCCCGTCTGTGCGCATCTTCTGCAATTCGGCGCATAGTGCTGAAAACTATCGGCCGCTCACGTTACTGTCAGTTTCGTGTTCGCTGCAGAACGTCGTCAGTTGATCCTCGAAATGGTGCGAGCCAATGGGGCCGTGTCGCTCCGTGAGCTCGCCCGCGTCGTCCAGACCTCTGAAGTGACCGTACGGAGAGACGTACGGGCCCTCGAGGCAGAAGGACTCCTCGACCGCCGCCACGGCGGTGCGGTGTTGCCGGGCGGATTCACGCGAGAATCCGGCTTCCCGCAGAAATCCCATCTCGCCACAGCGGAGAAGACGGCCATCGCCGACGTCGCCGCGAGCCTCGTCGAGGAGGGCGAGGCCATCGTCGTCGGTGCCGGGACGACCACGCAGGAGCTGGCCCGCCGGCTCGCCCGCGTGCCCGGCCTGACCGTCGTCACCAACTCCCTGCTCGTCGCCCAGGCCCTCGCCCACGCCAACCGGGTCGAGGTCGTCATGACCGGCGGCACCCTGCGCGGCTCCAACTACGCCCTGGTGGGCAGCGGGGCCGAGCAGTCGCTCCAGGGACTCCGGGTCTCCCGGGCCTTCCTCTCCGGGAGCGGCCTGACCGCCGAGCGCGGCCTGTCCACGTCCAACATGCTCTCCGCGAGCGTGGACCGGGCGCTCGTGCAGGCGGCGGCCGAGGTCGTGGTCCTGGCCGACCACACCAAGCTCGGTTCCGACACCATGTTCCAGACGGTGCCGACGGACGTCATCACCCGCCTGGTGACCGACGAGCCCCCGGCCCACGACGAGCGGGCCGCCACCGAGCTCCAGGCCCTCGCCGACCAGGGCGTCCAGATCGCCGTCGCCGGTACGGGCGCGGCCGCCGGCCCCGTCGGCGGCGAGCAGCTCCCCCCGGGCGCCCGGCCCCGCCGTGACATGCCGCTCCCCGTCCAGCGCGGGCGGATGGCGGCCGGTCAGTTCCGTGGACCGGGCGGCGGAATGGCCGCGGAGACGCTGGAGCGCACGGCCCGGGTCGCGGACATGCGCCGCCGCTGACGTCGGAAGAAGTCGGCCGCAGTACCCGAGGGACCCTCCCCCAGGGGTCCCACGCCGTTCCCGGAAGTACCTCAGTCCTTCAGTCCCCGCAACGTCAGCGCGAGCAGGCGGTCCGCGAGGAGCACGTCCTCCGGGCACTGTTCTGCCGCCAGCGCGATCGCGTTGGTCAGCTGCATCAGGTCGCCGATCGACACGTCGGCGCGCACCTGCCCCGCCTTCTGGGCCCTTTCGAGCAGCCGCTCGCCCGCCGCGCGCAGCGGATCGCTGCACCGCGCCAGGGCCGAACTCCGGTCGTACGAGGCGGACATCAGCGCGTGTGCGAGTCCTCGGTACTCACCCGCGTGGGCGATCAGGGCCCGCAGCCACTCCACGAGCGCCCGGCACGGCGCGTCCGCCTCCGCGAGCTCCCGCGAGCGGTCGAGCAGTTCGGCCAGAGCCCCCTGGAAGACCGCGTTCAACAGGTCGGCCCGGGTGGGGAAGTGGCGGTAGAGGGTGCCGATCCCGACGCCCGCGCGGCGCGCGACCTCCTCCAGGGGCGCGTCCGCGCCCTGTTCCCCGAAGGCGGCCCGGGCCTCGACGAGCAGTCGTTCGTGGTTGCGGCGTGCGTCGGCGCGCATGGGCGAACGGGCTCCTCTCGTGCGAAGGGCCCGCAGGCGGCTGCCTGCGGGCCCTTCGTACCGTACTGGGTGCGACGGATCAGTCCTTGATGTCGCAGATGACGGCACCGGAGGTGACGGAGGCGCCGACCTCGGCGCTCAGGCCCTTGACGGTGCCGGAGCGGTGGGCGTTGAGGGGCTGCTCCATCTTCATGGCCTCGAGGACGACGATCAGATCGCCCTCCTTGACCTCCTGGCCCTCCTCGACCGCGACCTTCACGATCGTGCCCTGCATCGGGGACGCGAGGGTGTCGCCCGAGGCGGTCGGGCCGGACTTCTTCGCCGCGCGCCGCTTCGGCTTCGCACCGGCCGCCAGGCCCGTGCGCGCCAGCGTCATCCCGAGGGAGGACGGCAGGGAGACCTCCAGGCGCTTGCCGCCGACCTCGACGACGATCGTCTCGCGGCCCGCCTCGTCCTCCTCCGCCTCGGCGCCGGCCGGGGCGAACGGCTTGATCTCGTTGACGAACTCCGTCTCGATCCAGCGGGTGTGGACGCGGAACGGGTCGGCCGTGAAGGCCGGGTCGACCACGACGGCCTGGTGGAACGGGATCGCCGTCGCCATGCCCTCGACCTTGAACTCCGCCAGGGCGCGCGCGGCGCGCTGGAGGGCCTGCTCGCGGGTGGCGCCGGTGATGACCAGCTTGGCCAGGAGCGAGTCCCAGGCCGGGCCGATGACCGAGCCGGACTCGACGCCCGCGTCCAGACGGACACCCGGGCCGGTCGGCGGGGTGAAGACCGTGACGGTGCCGGGGGCCGGAAGGAAGTTGCGGCCCGGGTCCTCGCCGTTGATGCGGAACTCGAAGGAGTGACCGCGGATCTCCGGGTCGCCGTAACCGAGCTCCTCGCCGTCCGCGATGCGGAACATCTCACGGACCAGGTCGATGCCCGTGACCTCCTCGGTCACCGGGTGCTCGACCTGCAGACGCGTGTTGACCTCCAGGAAGGAGATCGTGCCGTCGAGGCCGACGAGGAACTCGACCGTGCCGGCGCCGACGTAGCCGGCCTCCTTCAGGATCGCCTTCGACGCCGCGTACAGCTGCTCGTTCTGGGCCTCGGTCAGGAACGGCGCCGGGGCCTCCTCGACCAGCTTCTGGTGACGGCGCTGCAGCGAGCAGTCGCGCGTCGAGACGACGACCACGTTGCCGTGGGAGTCGGCGAGGCACTGGGTCTCGACGTGGCGGGGCTTGTCGAGGTAGCGCTCGACGAAGCACTCGCCGCGGCCGAAGGCCGCCACGGCCTCACGGACCGCCGAGTCGTACAGCTCCGGGACCTCTTCGAGCGTGCGGGCGACCTTCAGGCCGCGGCCGCCGCCGCCGAAGGCGGCCTTGATCGCGATCGGCAGGCCGTGCTCCTCGGCGAAGGCCACGACCTCCTCGGCACCCGACACCGGGTCCGGCGTGCCCGCGACCAGCGGGGCGCCGGCGCGCTGCGCGATGTGACGGGCGGCGACCTTGTCACCCAGGTCCCGGATCGCCTGCGGCGGCGGGCCGATCCAGGTCAGACCCGCGTCGAGCACCGCCTGCGCGAACTCGGCGTTCTCGGAGAGGAATCCGTAACCCGGGTGAACCGCGTCCGCGCCGGAGTCCTTCGCGGCCTGCAGGACCTTCGCCATGTCCAGGTAGCTGGTGGCCGGAGTGTCACCGCCCAGGGCGAAGGCCTCGTCGGCCGCCCGGACATGCAGAGCGTCCCGGTCCGGATCGGCGTACACGGCCACGCTGCCGATACCCGCGTCCCGGCACGCCCGGGCCACACGGACAGCGATTTCGCCACGGTTGGCGATGAGCACCTTGCGCACGATGGCTCCCTCCTTGAAACAAGCTGAGTTTAGGGACTGCCGACACGGCCTTTCGACCCGTCCCCAGTGGTGAGCTTGCCCACACGGAGCGTGACCACGGGCCCGCTCGGGTCGTGAATTCCCTTGTCGCACCACGGTACGCAGGGTTCCTTGACGGCACAGTAGCTCCGAGGTGTGGCGCAGGTCTCTGTTCGTGGAGCCAGGGGCCGTTCGGGTTTCTTTGTGGAGTCCCTACGAATGGCTCAATGATTCTTTGCCGGGCGGTCCGTCAATCGTCCGTTGATCCTCCGCCGTCGTCCGCCGTGCGGGAACTCTTGTCCGAGGGTTTACCGGCCAGTAGCCTTCGCGCTGTCGACCGTACTCTCGGTAACAGCTGAATCCAGGGGGTGGCCGAGGTGGCCCGCAGACCGATAGCGCTCGTGACGGCCGCGGTGCTCTTGCTCGAAGCACCCGGCATCGTCGCGATCAACGCCGTCATGGCCGGCTTCCTGGAAGCCCAGTCGATGTCCCTCGCCGGCATGGACCCCGACGCGATGGTCACCGGCACCTGGGGACTCGGCATCGCCTCCGGTGTCGCCCTGCTCCTCTGCGGACTCGTCGCCCTCGTCGCGGGCGTCCGCGACCGCCGCCCGGGCCGCTTCGGCCGGGCGCTCCTCATCGGCTGCGCGATCGTCCACGGCGTCCTCGGCGCGGTCTCCGTCGGCCTCCTCGGCTGGCCCGCCTTCGCGTTCCTGGTGACCGTGCTCGGGCTCGTCGTCCTCACCCTGGTGGCGTACGGCGAGGAGCGCGCGAAGGACGCCGCCGAGGAGGTTCCGGCCGTCGGCTGACCTCAGGCCCAGAGGTCGGTGATCTCGACGTCCAGCTTCCGCAGGAGCCTGCGCAGGAGCGGCAGGGACAGGCCGATCACATTGCCCGGGTCTCCGTCGATGCCGTCGATGAACGGGGCCGAGCGGCCGTCCAGGGTGAACGCGCCCGCCACGTGGAGCGGTTCGCCGCTCGCCACGTACGCGGCGATCTCCTCGTCCGTCGGCTCGCCGAAGCGGACCACGGTGGAGGCCGTCGCCGACTCGTAGCGCTTGGCGGCCGTGTCGTACACGCAGTGGCCCGTCTGGAGGATGCCGACCCTGCCCCGCATCGACTTCCAGCGGGCGGTGGCCTCCTCGGCGTCGGCCGGCTTGCCGAGGGCCTGCTTGTCGAGCTCCAGGACCGAGTCGCAGCCGATGACGAGTGCGCCGAACACCTCGGGCTTGGCGGCCACGTGGGCGGCCTTCGCCTCGGCGAGGGCGAGCGCGAGTTCGGCCGGGGTCGGGGCGTGGACCTTGTCCTCGTCGACGCCGCTCACGATCACCTCGGGAGCGAGTCCGGCCTGCCGGAGCAGACCGAGCCGGGCGGGGGAGGCGGAGGCGAGCACGACACGGCGCGGATCAGCAGTCATGGGGGCAGCGTAGCCAGTGCCGGGCGTACGCACGCGCCCGCGTGGCCCGGTTGTCCGCGGGTACGCGCGCGTGGCACCCGTCGTGCGCGCGCGTGGTCCGTCAGGCGTGTACGCGCGTGCGTGGTCCGTCGGGCGTGTACGCGTGCGTGTGGTCAGCGCGCGCTCGCCACGAACATCACCACCACCATCGCCAGCGCCAGCAGCACGCCCGTGCGGCGGAGCGTCGCCTGCATGTCGCGCAGGAACTTCGGCGGCTGGTTCTTCGGGTCGGACCACAGCATGCCTCCGATCCTGCGGGCGGGGCGCCCGGGACGCCTGAGTACGGATACTCAGGCACCCCCGTACGGAAGGACTATTCGCGGACGAACACCCCGTCCCGCGCGGCCGCGAGCGCCGCCGTCACCGCCCGTTCGGCGACGGCCGCGTCGAGCTCCTCGCGGGTGACCGCGAAGCGGTAGTAGAGCGGCGCGGAGACGGCGCGGAGGAGCTCGACGGGGTCCGTTCCCGCCGGGATCTCGCCGCGGGCCTCGCCCCGGGTGACGACCGGGGCCCATTCGGCGAGCCGGGTCCGGTAGAAGTCGGCGAGGGCGCGGGCGCACTCCTCGTCGCAGGCCGCCGCGGCGATGACCGCGCGGAAGACGGCGCCCATCCGGGGGTCCACGAGGGTGGCCCGGACGAGTTCGGCGTTGGCCCGCAGGTCGCCCGGGAGGCTGCCGGTGTCGGAGGCGGGGAGCGACTGCTCGGCCATGTCGTGCAGGAGGTCGGTGACCAGGCCGACGGGGGAGCCCCAGCGGCGGTAGACGGTGGTCTTGCCGACGCCCGCGCCCGCGGCGATCCGGTCCATGTTCAGGGCGTGGAAGCCGGTGTCGGCGAGTGCGTCCAGGGTGGCGTCGAGGACCGCCCTGCGGACCTTCGCGGTGCGGCCGCCGGGGCGTGTGGTGCCGGGCGTGGCCGGCCGGCTCTCAGTCAAACAGGTCTCCTGTTCCATTAGCGCCTTCGACTCTGCTACGGTACGGGACATCTTAACGGAACCATCTTCCCATTAAGGGGTCGTTCGCATGGTCGCCCTGGATCTCCCCACCCCCTCGACCGCCCGCCCCGACCGCATGACCGGCCGGATGCGGCTCGTCCTCGTCGTCCTCCTCCTCGCCCAGTTCATGCTGGCCGTCGACTTCTCGATCCTGAACGTCGCGCTGCCCGTCATCGGCCAGGGGCTCGGCTTCACCCTCGGCGGCCTCCAGTGGATCGCCACCGCCTTCGCCCTCGCCGCCGCCGGATTCACCCTCCTCTTCGGGCGTGTCGCCGACCTCGTCGGACGTCGCCGCCTCTTCCTCGGAGGCATGGCCCTCCTCGGCGTGTCCTCGCTCGCCGGAGGCCTCGCCACCGGCCCCGGGACGCTGATGGCCGCCCGCGTCGCACAAGGCCTCGCCACCGCCGCCGTCACCCCCGCCGGGCTCTCCCTGCTCACCGCCTCCTTCCCCGAGGGCCCGCTGCGGGCCAGGGCGCTCGGTCTGAACGGCGCGCTCATGTCCGCGGGCTTCACCACCGGCGCGATCCTCGGCGGCGTCCTCACCGACCTGCTCTCCTGGCGCTGGGCCTTCCTCGTCAACGTGCCGGTGGCCCTCGCCGTCCTCCTCGTCGCCCCCACCGTCCTGAAGGAGAGCCGCCCGGCCGTCCGGCCCCGCCTCGACGTCCCCGGCGCGATCACCGTCACCGGCGGCCTCCTCGCCCTCGTCTACGGCCTGACCGCCACCGGCGAGCACGGCTGGACCGACCCCACGGCGCTCACCGCCCTCGCCGCCGGCGCCGCGCTCCTCGCCGCCTTCGTCCTCGTCGAACGGCGGGCCGCCTCGCCCCTCGTCCCGATCCACGTCCTGAGGCGCCGTACGGTCGTCTGGGGCAACCTCGCCGGGCTCGTCGCCTTCGTCACCGAGACCTCGCTGGTCTTCCTGATGACCCTGTACCTCCAGGACGTCCTGGGCTTCTCCCCGCTCGCCGCCGGACTCTCCTTCGGCGTCCTCGGCGCCGGCACGGTCCTCGGCGGCGTGGCCGCCTCCCGCTTCATCGGCCGCTTCGGGGCCCGCGCCGCCCTCGTCTCCGGCGGGCTCCTCCAGGCCGCCGCCACCCTCGCCCTGTACGGACTCGGCGACGACCGCGGCAGCCTCGCCCTGCTGCTCGCCGCGACCTTCGCCGGCGGCGTCGGCAACATGCTCGCGATCGTCGGCTTCATGGTCACCGCCACCTCGGGAATCCCCGACGACGAGCAGGGCATGGCGACCGGGCTCGCGACCATGACCCAGCAGATCGGCATCACCATGGGCACGCCGGTCATGAGCGCCGTCGTCGTCACCGCGCCCGTGCTCCTCGACGGCATCGGCCGCGCGGTCCTCGTCAACGCCGCGATCGTCGCCGCCGGAGCCGTCCTGTCGGGCGCCCTCCTCCGCCGTACGTGAGCGGGGAAGGGGCGGGCATGCGAGAGGCCGGATCCCCCGCACAAGGGATCCGGCCTCTCGTCGTGCCGCGAGGACTACGCGGGCCAGTACGACCGCGCCCAGGACCGCGGGCCCGGCCGGTGCCGCACCGACCGTGCGATACGGGAGGGATCCGACCACCCCTCCGGTACCGCCGGGCCGCCGTCCCCGGCGGACGCCGCCGCCGTGGCCGCGGCCCGGGCTTGAACGACCGCCAGTGCGGCGGCCAACTCCTCCGGAGTCGGGTTGCCTCGTACGACCTTGATCATGTCGGCTCCTTGAGGGTCCGGAAGGGCTAGAGCGGGATGTTGCCGTGCTTCTTCGGAGGAAGGGATTCCCGCTTCGTACGGAGCTGACGCAGGCCCTTCACGATCTGCGGGCGCGTGTCCGACGGCAGGATCACGCCGTCGATGTAGCCGCGCTCGGCCGCCGTGTACGGGTTGAGCAGCGCGTCCTCGTACTCCTGCATGAGCCGCGCGCGCTCGGCCTCCTGGTCCTCGGCCTCGGCGATCGTCCGCCGGTGCAGGATGTTGACCGCGCCCTGCGCGCCCATGACCGCGATCTGGCCCGTCGGCCACGACAGGTTCAGGT
This sequence comes from Streptomyces sp. NPDC002463, assembly GCF_042889835.1. Classification (NCBI taxonomy): domain Bacteria; kingdom Bacillati; phylum Actinomycetota; class Actinomycetes; order Kitasatosporales; family Streptomycetaceae; genus Streptomyces; species Streptomyces sp. NPDC002463. The sequence goes on along the minus strand of NZ_JBIARL010000001.1, from coordinate 507,888 downwards.
CGGCGCCCAGGTGCTTGGAGCCCATGACGTCGTACGCGCCGCCGAAGGCCTTCCGGGTGATGACCGTGATCAGCGGGACCGTCGCCTCCGCATACGCGTAGATCAGCTTCGCGCCGCGCCGGATGATGCCGCCGTACTCCTGGTCCACGCCGGGCAGGAAGCCCGGCACGTCGACGAAGGTCAGGACCGGGATGTTGAAGGCGTCGCACGTACGGACGAAGCGCGCGGCCTTCTCCGAGGCGTTGATGTCCAGGCAGCCCGCGAACTGCATCGGCTGGTTGGCGACCACACCGACAGGGAAGCCCTCGACGCGGCCGAAGCCCGTCAGGATGTTCGGCGCGAACAGCGCCTGCGTCTCCAGGAACTCGCCGTCGTCGAGGACGTGTTCGATGACCTTGTGCATGTCGTACGGCTGGTTCGCCGAGTCCGGGATCAGCGTGTCGAGCTCACGGTCCTCGTCCGTCACCTCGGTCTCCGCGACCTCCGGGAAGGCCGGCGGCTCGGAGAGGTTGTTCGAAGGAAGGTACGAGAGCAGGGACTTGACGTACTCGATCGCGTCCTTCTCGTCACCCGCCATGTGGTGGGCCACGCCCGAGGTCGAGTTGTGCGTCCGGGCGCCGCCCAGCTCCTCGAAGCCCACGTCCTCGCCGGTCACCGTCTTGATGACGTCGGGACCCGTGATGAACATGTGCGAGGTCTGGTCGACCATCACGGTGAAGTCGGTGATCGCGGGGGAGTACACCGCGCCGCCCGCGCAGGGGCCGACGATCAGGGAGATCTGCGGAATCACCCCGGAGGCGTGGGTGTTGCGGCGGAAGATCTCGCCGTACATGCCGAGCGCGCTCACGCCCTCCTGGATGCGGGCGCCGCCGGAGTCGTTGATGCCGATGACGGGGCAGCCCGTCTTCAGCGCGAAGTCCATCACCTTGATGATCTTCTGGCCGTACGTCTCGCCCAGCGCACCGCCGAAGACCGTGAAGTCCTGCGAGAACACCGCCACCGGGCGGCCGTCCACCGTGCCGTAGCCGGTGACGACACCGTCTCCGTACGGCCGGTTCTTCTCCAGGCCGAAGTTCGTCGAGCGGTGCCGGGCCAGCTCGTCCAGCTCCACGAACGAACCCTCGTCCAGGAGGAGGGCGATCCGCTCGCGCGCGGTCAGCTTGCCCTTGGCGTGCTGCTTCTCCACCGCGCGCTCCGAGCCGGCATGCGTGGCCTCGTCGATACGGCGCTTGAGGTCCGCGATCTTGCCCGCGGTCGTGTGAATGTCGATCTCGTACTGCTCTGCCGGCTCGGACATCGGGATGCGGCTCCCTGCCTGGTCACGGGGGGTTCGTGGACTACGAATGGCCTACTACTGGCCTACTGACCCGTAGCGTATCGACGGCGATACGGTTCGGCACTGCGGTCTTTGCCACACCTACTCTGGCTTGCATGACGTCCTCTCAAGACTCCGGCGGACCCTGGTCCGACCTCGACCGGCCCCCGCTGAACGCCACCGCACTGCGCCGCGCCCTCGTCGTCCCCGACGGACTGTGGACCTCGCTCGACGTGGTCACCACCACCGGCTCCACCAACAGCGACCTCGCCGCCCGGGCCGACGACCTGCCCGAAGGCGCGGTGCTCGTCGCCGAGGAGCAGACCTCGGGCCGCGGCCGCCTCGACCGCACCTGGACCGCGCCCGCCCGCTCCGGGCTCTTCCTCTCCGTGCTCCTCAAACCGCGCGTGCCCGTCCACCGCTGGGGCTGGCTCCCGCTGCTCACCGGAGTGGCCGCCGCCACCGGCCTCGCGAAGGCCGCCGGTGTCGACACGTCCCTCAAGTGGCCCAACGACCTGCTGGTTTCCGTCGCGGGCGAGGAACGCAAGACCGGCGGCATCCTCGCCGAGCGGGCCGGAGCCGACGCCATCGTCGTCGGCCTCGGCATCAACGTCAGCCTCCGCGCGGACGAGCTGCCTGTCCCGGCGGCCGGCTCCCTCCTCCTCGCCGGCGCGGCCTCCACCGACCGCGACACCCTCCTGCGGGCCGTCCTGCGCTCCCTCGCCCAGCACTACGGCGACTGGGTGCGCGCCGAGGGCGACCCCGCCGCCTCCGGCCTCCAGGCCGCCTACACGGCCGGCTGCGCCACCCTCGGCCGCCGCATCCGCGCCGAGCTCCCCGGCGAGCGCATGCTGGAAGGCGAAGCCGTGGCCCTGGACGGCGACGGCCGCCTGGTCGTCGCGACGGAGGGCGGCGGCACGGAAGCGGTGGGAGCGGGCGACATCGTCCACCTGCGGACCTAGGCGTGGCCACGCGCTCCGCACCGGTGCGGGCATACGTTCCGCAAGGGCGGTGGAGGTCCCCCCTGCTCGGGCGAAGCCGAGAGCTCGGGGGAGGGCGGGCGCACCCCCCACGCGCGCCGCGCTCTCCGGTTCGTCCACCCGGAGGGCCCGCGCGATGCGAACCGGGGCGACAGCCGTTCGCGCGTGAGCCAGCACACACCTGCCGTATCGTGGAGCGCGATCCAAGCGACAGATCGGCAGGACACGTGGGCAGGGAACGGCAGGAGGCGGCCGGTGACCGCTGACGACGCGAACAACGGCGGCACCGCCCAGCCGGCACAGCCGCCGACGTACCCCACCCCCCACCACGAGGTCGACCACACGGCCGAGCCGAGCCACGACCCCCTCGCGATCCGCCTCGAACAGCTCATCCTCGGGGCCGACCGCCGCTACACCCCCTTCCAGGCCGCCCGTACCGCCGGCGTCTCCATGGAGCTCGCCTCCCGCTTCTGGCGGGCCATGGGCTTCGCCGACATCGGCCAGGCCAAGGCGCTCACCGAGGCCGACGTGCTCGCCCTGCGGCGGCTCGCCGGTCTCGTCGAGGCGGGGCTGCTCAGCGAGCCGATGGCCGTGCAGGTGGCCCGTTCCACCGGCCAGACGACCGCCCGGTTGGCCGAGTGGCAGATCGACTCCTTCCTGGAGGGCCTCACCGAGCCGCCCGAGCCGGGCATGACCCGCACCGAGGTCACGTATCCGCTGGTCGAGCTGCTCCTTCCCGAGCTGGAGGAGTTCCTGATCTACGTGTGGCGCCGGCAGCTCGCCGCCGCCACCGGCCGGGTCGTGCAGGCCGCCGACGACGAGGAGATGGTCGACCGCAGGCTCGCCGTCGGCTTCGCGGACCTCGTCGGCTTCACCCGGCTGACCCGCCGCCTGGAGGAGGAGGAGCTCGGCGAGCTGGTCGAGGCCTTCGAGACCACCTGCGCCGACCTCGTCGCCGCGCACGGCGGGCGGCTCATCAAGACCCTCGGCGACGAGGTGCTGTACTGCGCCGACGACGCCGGTACGGCCGCCGAGATCGCGCTCCGGCTCATCGAGACGCTCAGTCACGACGAGACGATGCCCGCGCTGCGCGTCGGCATCGCCTTCGGCACGGTGACGACCCGGATGGGCGATGTCTTCGGCACCACGGTGAACCTGGCCAGCCGGCTCACCTCGATAGCCCCGAAGGACGCCGTCCTCGTCGACGGCGCCTTCGCCGAGGAGCTGACCAGGACCGGTGAGGCGCCCGCCTCGGAGGCGGAGGCGGCCGAGGAGGCGGCCCGCGCCGAGAAGGAGGGCCGCCGGGCCGCCACGTACCGCTTCGCGCTCCAGCCCATGTGGCAGCGCCCGGTCCGCGGCCTCGGCGTGGTCGAACCCTGGCTCCTGAGCCGCCGCCCCACTTAGGATCTCCCGGTGAACGCCCGTTAACAGCCGTTGACGGGCTCGAACCGGGAGGGTGCGGTCATGTCCGAGCAGCGTTTTGGTGAGTTCGTGGTGGTCCGGAAGGACGGTCACGTCGCGGAGCTGGTCCTCGACCGGCCCAAGGCCATGAACGCCGTCTCCTCCGAGATGGCCCGCTCCATCGGTGCCGCCTGCGACGCCCTCGCCGCCGACCCCGAGGTCCGCGTCACCGTCCTGACCTCCTCGAACGACCGCGCCTTCTGCGTCGGCGCCGACCTCAAGGAGCGCAACTCCTTCACCGACGCCGACCTCGTCCGCCAGCGCCCGACCGCCCGCGCCGCGTACACCGGCGTCCTGGAGCTGCCGATGCCGACCGTCGCCGCCGTGCACGGCTTCGCCCTCGGCGGCGGCTTCGAGCTGGCGCTCTCCTGCGACGTCATCGTGGCCGACGCGACCACCGTCGTCGGCCTCCCCGAGGTCTCCGTGGGCGTCATTCCCGGCGGCGGCGGTACGCAGCTGCTGCCGCGCCGGGTGGGCGCGGCGCGCGCCGCCGAGCTGGTCTTCACGGCCCGTCGGGTGGAGGCGGCCGAGGCCCGCGAGCTCGGCCTCGTCGACCTCCTGGAGGAGGACGCCCGGACGGCGGCCCTGGAGCTCGCCGGGCGGATCGCGGCGAACTCGCCGGTCGGCCTGCGCGCCGCGAAGAAGGCGATGCGGCTCGGTCAGGGCCTCGACCTGCGGGCGGGCCTTGAGGTCGAGGACGCGGCCTGGCGTTCGGTGGCCTTCTCGGGCGACCGGGCCGAGGGCGTGGCGGCCTTCAACGAGAAGCGGAAGCCCAACTGGCCGGGCGAGTGACCCCGGAGCAACTCCAGGGGTGATCCCGGGAGTCTCGGCAGTCTTGGAGCTTTTACCGTTTCGTACCAATTGTGACTTACGGTGACGTCTCGGTGGGGAAAACGGATCAAACCTCCCTAAGCTGGAGGAATGGGTGAGGACGTGCGGCTGCGGGCCGTAGTGGCGCTGGCGCAGGGGATGGCGGCGGCGCACACCCCGCGCGAGTTCTGGCGGGCGGCGGCGCTCGGGGCCTGTGAGGGGCTCGACGGGACCTTCGCCGCCCTGTCCGTCTGGCAGCGGGACCACGGCCGCCTCAAGGTCCTGGTGAACGCCGGGGACCGGGCCGTGGGCGAGGAGGAGTTCCCGGACTCGGAGACGTACCCCGTGCACCAGTTCCCCGAGATCACCGAGTTCCTGCACGAGCAGTGGGCCGGCGGCGGCGAGCCCGACGCCTGGGTGGAGACCGCCGCCGACCCCGTGCCGACCGGCCGGGTGACGGGCCTGCGGCGGCGCGGGCGCGGCTGCTGCGTGGTCGCGCCGATCGTGCTCCACGGGCGTGCGTGGGGCGAGCTGTACGTGGCCAGGCCGCAAGGGAAGAAACCTTTCACCCGCGCGGACGCCGACTTCGCGACCGTCCTCGCGGCGGTCGTCGCCGCCGGCATCGCCCAGGCCGAGCGCCTGGAGGAGGTCCGCAAACTGGCCTTCACCGACCCTCTGACGGGCCTGGCCAACCGGCGGGCCGTCGACACCCGCCTGGACGAGGCCATCGAGCGCTACCGGGCGGACGGCTCCGTCGTCAGCCTCGTGGTCTGCGACCTGAACGGCCTCAAGCGCGTCAACGACACCCACGGCCACGCCGTCGGCGACCGCCTCCTCGAACGCTTCGGCTCGGTCCTCTCCCGCTGCGGCGCCATGCTCCCCGGCGCCCTCGCGGCCCGCCTGGGCGGCGACGAGTTCTGCCTCCTGACCGTCGGCCCGACTGCGGACGAGGTCGTCGCGGTCGCCGAGGAGCTGTGCGTACGGGCGGCGGAACTGGAGCTCGGCGAGGGCGTGGCCTGCGGGGTCGCGTCCACCGGCGACCCCATCGGGCCCCTCAGGTCGGCCCGCCGCCTCTTCCGGCTCGCCGACGCCGCCCAGTACCAGGCCAAGGCCGAACGCTCGCGGAAGCCCGTCGTCGCGGGCCGGGACGGCACGGTCATCCGTCTCGCCGACGCGCCCCCCGGAGCCCGCGACCGCCGCCGCTTCCGCGACGCGCCGACGGCGGCCCCGCGTCAGGAGGGGCCGTAGGGGGCCGTAAGGGGCTGTCCCTTGTCGGGACGGTGACGAAATCGGCTAGTGACATGCTGGTCTTCAATCCGTAGGGTGCTGAATATGGATATGCAGACAGTCGTCCTCGGCACGTCCGGCACGACCCCGCAGGACGTCATCGACGTCGCCCGCAACGGCGCCCGCGTCGAGCTGTCGACCGAGGCCGTGGCCGCCCTGGCCGCCGCCCGTGACATCGTCGACGCGCTCGCCGCCAAGCCCGAGCCCGTCTACGGGGTCTCCACCGGATTCGGCGCGCTCGCCACCCGCCACATCAGCCACGAGCTGCGCGCCCAGCTCCAGCGCAACATCGTCCGCTCGCACGCCGCCGGCATGGGCCCGCGCGTGGAGCGCGAGGTCGTCCGCGCCCTGATGTTCCTCCGCCTCAAGACGGTCGCCTCCGGGCACACCGGCGTCCGCCCCGAGGTCGCCCAGACCATGGCCGACGTCCTCAACGCCGGCATCACCCCCGTCGTCCACGAGTACGGCTCCCTCGGCTGCTCCGGCGACCTCGCCCCGCTCTCCCACTGCGCCCTCGCGCTCATGGGCGAGGGCGACGCCGAGGGCCCCGACGGCGTGGTGAAGCCCGCCGGCGAGCTCCTCGCCGCCGCCGGCATCACCCCCGTCGAGCTCAAGGAGAAGGAGGGCCTCGCCCTCCTCAACGGCACCGACGGCATGCTCGGCATGCTGATCATGGCCCTCGCCGACCTCGACACGCTCTACAAGTCGGCCGACATCACCGCCGCGCTCTCCCTCGAAGCCCTCCTCGGCACCGAGAAGGTCCTGGAGCCCGAGCTCCACGACATCCGTCCGCACCCGGGCCAGGCCGCCTCCGCCGCCAACATGCTGGCCGTCCTCAAGGGCTCCGGCCTCACCGGCCACGCCCAGGCCGGCGAGGCCCCCCGCGTCCAGGACGCCTACTCGGTGCGCTGCGCCCCGCAGGTCGCCGGCGCGGGCCGCGACACCATGGCCCACGCCCGGCTCGTCGCCGAGCGCGAGCTCGCCGCCGCCGTCGACAACCCGGTCGTGCTGCCCAGCGGCGAGGTCCGCTCCAACGGCAACTTCCACGGCGCCCCCGTCGCGTACGTCCTCGACTTCCTCGCGATCGCCGCCGCCGACCTCGGCTCCATCGCCGAGCGCCGCACCGACCGGCTCCTCGACAAGAACCGCTCGCACGGCCTCCCGCCGTTCCTCGCCGAGGACGCCGGCGTCGACTCGGGCCTGATGATCGCCCAGTACACGCAGGCCGCCCTGGTCAGTGAGATGAAGCGGCTCGCCGTCCCGGCCTCCGCCGACTCCATCCCGTCCTCCGCGATGCAGGAGGACCACGTCTCCATGGGCTGGTCCGCCGCCCGCAAGCTGCGCACGGCGATCGGCAACCTCAACCGGATCATCGCGGTCGAGATGTACGCCGCCACCCGCGGCATCGAGCTCCGCGCGGGTCTCACTCCGGCGCCCGCCTCGCAGGCGGCCATCGAGGCCCTGCGTGCGGCCGGCGTCCAGGGCCCCGGCCCGGACCGGTACCTCGCCCCCGACCTGGCGGGCGCCGACGCCTTCGTGCGCGAGGGCAAGCTGGTCGCGGCCGTCGAGCCGGTCACCGGCCCGCTGGCGTAACTCCGGCGCGTACGAATACGAAAGGGCCGCCCCCGGTCTCCGGGGGCGGCCCTTCACGCGTGCGCGTACATCCGTCGGAAGGCTCGGAAGGCTCGGAAGGCGCTCAGAAGGCGCGGCCCCGGCGCCGCAGCGCGAGCGCCACGAAACCCGCCCCGACCCCCAGGAAGCCCGTCCCGCCGAGCAGGTACGCCGTGGTTTTCCCGCCCCCGGTCTCGGCCAGGCGCCCGTCGTCGGTGAGGGGGCCGTTCTGGGTGACCCCGATGCGTGCCCCGCCCTGCTGATCGGTGGCGTTGGCGGACGGCACGAACCACAGGGCGCACAGCAGCGTCCCCGCGGCGATGGCGGTCAGCAGTGGGCGTCGGGCGGCGGACACGGAAATTTCGATCCCCCTTGCGGAAACCGCGAATTGGTGTGTGCGCCGATGCTACGGAACACAGCGGGTCGCGGGAAAGCCGAGGCCCTCCGGCCCCCTACGCTCCGACCCATGAGTACAAGTGAGTCCACACGCTATGTCCGTCTTCGCGTCGATGTCGTCCTGGAGATCGACGGTCCCGCCGAGCTGACCGGGGCCGCCGAGGCCAAGATCGACGCCGATGAGTTCATGCCCGAGGAGGAGCGGGTGCAGGCGCGCGAGGCCGCGCGCGAGGACAGCGCCGAGGCGCTCGCCTACCTCGTCGAACCCTTCGACCTGATCCGCGACGTCCCCGGGATCGAGATGGTCCAGGCATCCTGGAGCAGCGAGGAGGTCGATTACGACCCCGATGCACTGGAGTGGGACCTCGGCGAGGAAAATGAGGGCGAGGAAGACGACGACCGGCCGTAAGGCGGGCATCCGCACGCGGCGCGGGCCCCGGGACGCCGCTCCCGGGGCCTTTTCACGGCTTTTCCGTGGCCCCGGGAACCGGAAGCCCGGCACGCGCGTGTGGATCTGTGGTGTTCCCCGTGGATCAGTGGCATTGCCCACAAACGCTCCGGTCACGGAACCGTACGGGGTGTCATGGGCGTTCATAGAAGAAGTTGGCAGGGAACCGGCGACGATGGAGAAGCGTGTGATGACGGTCGGCAAGCGCCGCAGGAGCCTGGCGGCGGCGGCCGCGGTGCTCGGTGGCGTACTCGTGCTCTCGGCGTGCAACGACGGGGACAAGGGCGGTAGCGCCTCCGGTTCCGCGACGCAGCAGTCACAGGCCCAGGTCGACGAGGCGGCCGCGCAGAAGACCTCCAAGGCGCAGATCACCATCTCGCCGAAGAACGGCGCGCAGAACGCCTCCATCAACAACGACGCCAAGGTCTCCGTGACCGAGGGCAAGCTGACGTCGGTCACCATGACCTCCGCCGAGGGCGTCGAGGTCAAGGGCGACATAGCGGCCGACGGGCTCAGCTGGAAGCCGAGCGGGCCGCTCAAGCGCGCCACGGTCTACAAGATCGCGGCCACCGCCACCGACGCGGAGGGCCTGGAGGCCCACGAGAACTCCTCGTTCACCACGGTCTCCCAGGCCAACAGCTTCATCGGCAACTTCACGCCCGAGGACGGCTCGACCGTCGGCGTCGGCATGCCGGTCTCGATCAACTTCAACAAGGCGATCACCGACAAGAAGGCCGTCCAGGGCGGGATCACGGTCTCCTCCAGCTCCGGCCAGGAGGTCGTCGGGCACTGGTTCGACTCGACGCGTCTCGACTTCCGTCCCGACGCGTACTGGACCGAGGGCTCGACCGTCACGCTGAAGCTCGACCTCGACGGCGTCGAGGGCGCGGACGGCGTCTTCGGCGTCCAGCAGAAGACCGTCACCTTCAGGATCGGCCGCAACCAGGTCTCGACCGTCGACGTCGCCACCAAGACCATGACGGTCAAGCAGGACGGCAAGACGATCAAGACCATCCCGATCTCCGCCGGCTCCCCGGAGAACACCACCTACAACGGTCAGATGGTGATCTCCGAGAAGTTCAAGGAGACCCGGATGAACGGCGCCACCGTCGGCTTCACCGACGACGACGGCAAGGGCGAGTACGACATCAAGGACGTGCCGCACGCCATGCGCCTGTCCACCTCGGGCACCTTCATCCACGGCAACTACTGGGGCGCGCGGTCGATCTTCGGCAACGTGAACACCAGCCACGGCTGCGTCGGCCTCGCCGACGTCAAGGGCGCCGGCGACCCGAACCAGACGGCCGCCTGGCTCTTCGACAACTCGATGATCGGCGACGTCGTCATCGTCAAGAACTCCAACGACAAGACGATCAAGCCGGACAACGGCCTCAACGGCTGGAACATGTCCTGGTCGGAGTGGAAGGCCGGCTCCGCCGTCTGATCCACGGATCCGCGGACGTACGCGAACGGCGGCCCCCTCGCTCCGAGGGGGCCGCCGTTCGCGTCCCCCGAGTCACCGCAGGACGTGATCCGCGCCCCAGCTGGCCAGCAGCCCCAGCGCCTCCTCCGAGGGCGACCCCGGCTCCGCGTGGAAGGTCACGAGGCACTGCTCCTGGTCGTCGGCCAGCATCAGCGTCTCGCACCACAGCGTCAGCTCGCCCACCAGCGGGTGGTGCAGCCGCTTGCTGCCGTGCCCCTTGTCCTTCACGTGGTGGGCCGCCCACAGGTTCCTGAAGGGCTCGCTCTTCACCGACAGCTCGCCGACCAGCGCCGACAGCAGCGGATCGTCCGGATGACGGCCCGCGTCCACCCGCAGGAAGCTCACGACCTCGCACGCCTTCTGCTCCCAGTCGACGAACAGGTCCCGGCAGTTGTCGCCCAGGAAGAGCAGCCGGGCGATGTTCCGCTGCTCCGGCGGCAGCGCGGTGACGTCGCCGAACAGCGCGGTCGCCATGCGGTTGGACCCGAGGACGTCCGTGCGCCGCCCCACGACGTACGCCGGGACCCCCGTCATCGCGTCCATGAGCTGCTGGACGCCCGGCCGCAGCCGCTGGGGCCGCGAGGGCCGCTTCCGCGCGGGCGCGGGCTTCGCCAGCCGGGTGAGATGGTCCCGCTCGGCCTCGCTCAGGCGCAACGCCCGCGCGATCGAGTCGAGGACCTCCATGGACACGTTGCGCCCGTTGCCCTGTTCGAGCCGGGTGTAGTACGCCACGGACACCCCGGCCAGCTGCGCCAGCTCCTCGCGGCGCAGGCCCGGCACCCGCCGGTGCCGCCCGAACTCCGGCAGGCCCACGTCCCGGGGCTTCAGCCGGGCTCTCCGGGAGCGCAGGAATTCACTGAGTTCGGCACTGAGGTCCATGCCGCCCCATTATCGCCGCCGGGCCGCGCGGACGGACGGACGTTCCTGACCCTGCCAGTGGTAGGCACGCCGGTCGTAGGCAGAACAGGTGTCTGGGTACGGTCCTCGCGCTCCGGCACGCTGGACGCATGACCACGAACGTGACCACCGTCGCCGCCTACGCCGCACCCGCCGCCGACGCCCCGCTGGAGCGCACCACCGTGCCGCGCCGGCCCGTCGGCGAGCACGACGTCCTCATCGAGATCAAGTACGCCGGAATCTGCCACTCCGACATCCACCAGGCCACCAACGGCTGGGGCGAGGGCATCTTCCCGATGGTGCCGGGCCACGAGATCGCCGGCATCGTCACCGAGGTCGGCCCGGGTGTCACCCGGCACAAGGTCGGCGACCGGGTCGGCGTCGGCTGCTTCGTCGACTCCTGCCGCGCGTGCGAGTACTGCGAGCGCGGCCTGGAGCAGTACTGCACGGGCGGCACCACCGGCACGTACAACGCCCTCGACAAGAACGGCGAGCCGACCTACGGCGGCTACTCCACCCACATCGTCGTCGACGAGAACTACACCCTGCGCATCCCCGAGGGCATCGGCCTCGACGAGGCCGCCCCGCTGCTCTGCGCCGGCATCACCCTGTACTCCCCGCTCGCCCACTGGCAGGCCGGCCCCGGCAAGAAGGTCGCGATCGTCGGCCTCGGCGGCCTCGGCCACATGGGCGTCAAGATCGCCCACGCCCTCGGCGCCGAGGTGACGGTCCTCAGCCAGTCGCTGAAGAAGCGGCAGGACGCCCTGAAGCTGGGCGCCGACCACTACTACGCGACGAGCGACCCGGAGACCTTCGCCGCCCTCCGCGGCACCTTCGACCTGGTGATCTCCACGGTCTCCGCGCCGCTCGACTTCAACGCCTACCTGAGCCTGGTCAAGACGGACGGCGCCCTGGTGAACGTCGGAGCCCCCGAGGAGCCCGTCCAGATCGGCCTGTTCTCCCTCATCGGCGGCCGCAAGACCCTCGCCGGCTCGATGATCGGCGGCATCGCCGAGACCCAGGAGATGCTCGACTTCTGCGCCGAGCACGGCCTGGGCGCCGAGATCGAACTGATCCGCGCCGACCAGATCAACGAGGCCTACGCGCGCGTCCTGAAGAGCGACGTCCGCTACCGCTTCGTGATCGACGCGGCGACGATCTGACGCACGGCCGCCGGGGCATGACGTCCGGGGTAATCGACCCGGACGCCGTGCCCCGGCACGCTGTTCCCATGACCGCATACGCCATCGGAAACCTTCACCCGAAGCCCGTCCTCGACGACGAGATCTTCGTCTACATGGAGCGCATCCAGGCCACCCTCGACCCCTTCGGCGGCCGCTTCCTCGTCCACGGCGCCCCCGCCCGCGAGGTCCGGGAGGGCACCTGGCCGGGCGCCGTCGTCATCATCGGCTTCCCGACGTACGAGGCCGCCCGGGCCTGGTACGACTCCGCCCCGTACCAGGCCCTGATCCCCCTCCGCACCCGCCACATGACGGGCGACATCCTCCTCGTCGACGGCACCCCGGAGAACTACGACCCGGCCCGGACGGCGGCGTCCCTGCGGGCCGCGAAGGGCGTCAGCTGACCCTGTCGCAGAGGGAGTCGGTGGAGCCGCGCAGCAGGGTCAGGGTCTTGTACCCGGTCGCGGAGACGTCCAGCGTGTAGACCCCGTCCACGGTGTAGAGCCCGCGCGCCACGTTCCCGCCGCCCTCGCCGAAGCCCGCGAGGATCGGCCCGACCACGTACCAGGTCTGCGAGCGGTCCGGCCGGACCTCGACGACCGCCCGCCCGCTCGCGTCGGCGTCGTACGAGGCCCCGGTCACGGTGTTCACGACCCGGACCACCAGGTCGCCCTTGTACTCCAAGACCTTCGTGCCGTCCTCGTACACGGCCAGCGTCCGCCGCACGACCCCGTCGACCACGGGCGAACCCTGCACGGCGAAGTCGCACCGCGCGCCGGCCGGATAGGCCCAGGCGGCGGAGGGGGCGGGCTCCCAGCCGTTGTCGGTCTCGCCCGCGGAAGCGGGGGCGGCGGTGGCGACGACCAGGCCGACGGCCGCGAGAGCAAAGGAAATACGTCGCAAGAGAGTCTCCTGACAGAGAGGCTTCGACCGGAACGGGAGCCACCCTCCCCGCACCCCCTGACCACATCCTGACCAAAGCCCCTAGGGTGACCGGCACCATGGACTTCACCCTTCTCGGGCCCTTCGAGGCCCGTCACGAAGGGCGCCGCGTGCGGATCGGCAATCGCCGTCAGGAGCGGTGCCTGCTCGCGATCCTCCTACTGGAGGCGGGCCGCCCCGTCCCCACCGAGCGGCTCGCCGACCTCCTGTGGAGCGGAGCCCCGCCCGAGACCGCCCGCGCCACCCTCCACACGTACGTCGGCCGCCTGCGGGCCGCGCTCAAGCCGTACGGCGTCACCGTCGAGACCCGGCACGACGGCTACGCGGTCGACCCGACCGAACACACCGTGGACGTGCGGGAGTTCCTCGACCTCGCCGGCCGGGCCGCGCTCGCCGCCGACCCCGGTGAGCAGGTCCGCTGCCACGACGCCGCCCTCGCGCTCTGGCGCGGACCGCTGCTCGCCGACACCCTCGACGACACCCAGCGGGACCGGCTCGGCGGCCGGCTCACCGAGCTGCGCCTGACCGCCCTCGAACAGCGCGCCGAGGCCCAGCTCGCCATGGGCCTCCACGAACGGGTCCTCGCCGACCTCGCCCCGCTCGCCGGCGAACACCCCGACAGGGAACGACTGGTGGCCGCCCGCATGACCGCCCTCTACCGGGCCGGCAGGCAGACCGAGGCCCTGGAACTCCACCGCGCCACCCGCGACCACCTCGTCACCGAACTCGGCATCGAACCCGGCCCGGCCCTCACCACGCTCCACGAGCGCATCCTGAACGCCGACCCCCGCCTCGACCGCCCGCCGGCCCCGCTCTACGCGGTCCGCGTCCGCGAGGAGTGGCTGCCCTGGTCCACCGGCGGCCACCCGGCCCTGGAGTTCTGCAACACCTACGCGGGCTGGCACCACACCCCCGCCGTCCCCGGCTCCGACTGGCTCCGCACCTACCGCACGCTCGCCGTCTGGGCCGGCCACCAGTCCCTCACCGACGACGCCACCGTCGACCGGCTCCTCGCCACCGCCCGCACCCACCCCACCGAGGCCGCCGACGCCCTTACCGAGGCCAGGACGTTCCGTACCGCCCTCTACGCCTGCCTCACCGACCCGGCCGACCTCCGCGCCTTCCGCACGGTCGCGGCCGCCGCCGAGGACGCCGCACGTGCGGCCGTCCTCGACCTCGACGAGGACGGCCTCGCCCACTGGCGCCTCCCGCCCGCCACGGGCCTGCGCCTCCCGCTCCTCGCCACCGCCCGCGCCGCCGCCGACCTCCTCGCCGACCCCCGCCGCCTCACCCTCCGCGCCTGCCCGAGCGACGACTGCGGCTGGCTCTTCCTGGACACGACGGGCCGCCGCCGCTGGTGCTCCATGGCGACCTGCGGCGGCGGCCCGTCGTGAAAGGGGTCCCTACTCGGCCTTCGCGACGCCGATCGGGCAGGACAGGCCCGTTCCGCCGATGCCGCAGTAGCCCGCCGGGTTCTTGTCCAGGTACTGCTGGTGGTAGGCCTCCGCCGGGTAGAAGGGACGGGTCTCGTCGGCCGGGAGGACGTGGGTGGTGATCTCGCCGTAGCCGGAGCCCGTCAGGACCTTCTGGTAGGCCTCGCGGGAGGCCTCGGCCCGGTCCGCCTGGGCGGGGGAGTGGGTGTAGATCGCCGAGCGGTACTGGGTGCCGACGTCGTTGCCCTGGCGGAAGCCCTGCGTGGGGTCGTGGGACTCCCAGAAGAGCTTCAGGAGCGTCTCGTACGAGACCTTCGACGGGTCGAAGACGACGCGGACGACCTCGGTGTGCCCGGTCAGGCCGGAGCAGACCTCCTCGTACGCCGGGTTCGGCGTGTAGCCGCCCTGGTAGCCGACGAGGGTCGTCCAGACGCCCTCGGTCTGCCAGAACTTGCGCTCGGCTCCCCAGAAACAGCCCAGCGCGAAGTCCGCGACCTCCAGGCCCTCCGGGTAGGGGCCGAGGAGCGGGTTGCCGAGGACGGTGTGGCGCTCGGGCACGGAGAACTCCGGCTCCGGACGGCCGCGCAGGGCCTGCTCGGGAGTGGGGAGGACGGGGGTGCGGGACAGGAACATGCTGCATCTCTCCTCGACGGTCGGCAGGAGTGTCAACAGTCCGGGGCCGGGTGGGATTCCCGGCCCCGCCCGCCCCGGCCCCGCCCGCCCCGGGTCGCCGCCCCGTTGTCAGCCCCGCTTCTTCAGGACCTCCGCCGCCGTGTAGTCGCGCACCTTCGTGTACCGGGCCTTCGGGTCGCCCGAGTACGTCCACGGCCGGCAGCCGATGCGCCCGTCCACCAGCCGGAACTGGGCCAGCGCCTCCTCGTACCGGTCCTGCCAGTACAGCATCCAGGCCAGCAGGTGCCGGGTCTGCACGATCCGCGGGTCCCGCGCGTCGAGCATCTGCTCGGCCGCCGCCACGTCGGCGAGCGCCGCGTCGGTGGCGGCGACCACCTCGGGCCGGTTGTAGAACTCCTGGGGCTCGACGTCGCCCTCGTACGACTCCTGCTCGAAGTACGCCTCCAGCGGGAACAGCGTGAGCAGCTGACCCGGCCGGCCCTTCTCCGCCCCGCGCCGGGCGAACGCGAGCGCCTGCTCGTGCGAGCCGCACCACTTGCGGCACCAGTACTGCAGGCCGCTGCCGTACGCCGAGAAGTGGTGGGGGTCGCGCTTCTCGATCTCGGTCCAGATCCTTTCGAACGCCTCGTGCGGATAGCCGAGTCCCATGGCGAGCGGCAGCTCGTCGATGAACGGGGTCGGGTCGTCGCCCGCCAGTTCCTGCGCCCGCGCGAAGGCCTCACGGGCCTGTTCGAGGACCCGGTGGAAGGAGGCGAACTGCTCCTGGGTGGTGTGCCGGGCCTGCTTGGAGCCGCGGATCTCCCACGCCAGGTAGACCAGCGAGCAGGCGTGCACCGCGGCCGCCGCCGGGTCCTCCGGACGCTCGCGGCGCCAGGCCAGCAGCCAGGAGTCGTCCTCGACGGCCGCCTCGGCGAGGAGGCTGACGCGGCGGTCGCGCTCGTACCAGTCGCGGCCCGCCTCCTCCACGTACGCGGCACCGGCCGCCCAGTCACCGGACCGCACCGTGGCGGTGGCGGCGGCGCGCTCCGGCGACGGCGGGTTGATCTCCTCGGTGTCGAGGCGGTCGGCGGGCAGCAGACCGAGGCTCGCGGCGGCCTCGGCGTTCTTGTTCCGCGCGGACCCGGCAGCGGAGCTCCCCGAGCCGCCGGCCTTCGCCGCGCGGCGGGACTTGAACCAGAAGTAGAGGCAGACCGCGAGCACGGTCAGCGGGACGAGTCGGGCCATCGGGCAGTCGGTTCCTTAGCTGGGGGAGAGGAGAACGGTGACGGTCAGAGCGGCAGCGGGGCCTGCTGCGTCAGCAGCGCCCGCAGCGGGCCCGTGTCCGGCAGGTCCGCCGTCGCCGCGTCGAGGGCGGCCGGCAGCGCGTCCGCCGTGCCGTCGGGCAGCGTCAGGGTGGCGGGGCCGGTCCAGGACAGCTCCCAGCGCGCCCGGCCCGAGCTCAGCAGCTCGTCCGTCACCAGGGCCGACAGGCCCTGGCGCAGCACGGGCCGGGCGAACTCGCGTGCCGCGCGGCCGGTCGCCGCCGCGGCCTTCTCGGACTTCGGGAGCCGGTCGGCGATCTCCCAGGCCCGGCCCGCGTCGATCGCGTCGAGCAGCGCGGGAAGCGCGGTCTTCCACGTCGCGCCGGTGACCGCGACGGTCGCCGTGCACAGCTCCTCCGTGCCCCGGGCCACCCGGGCGCTCATCGCCTCGTGGAGCAGCTCGGGCCAGTCCAGGCGGCGCATGCGCTGGGCCTCCGGGGTGAGGGACACGTCCTCGATCGCGCCGAGGGCGGCTTCGGGCGAGGTCAGCAGCCCGAGCGCGGGTCCCGAGCCCTCCGTGGCGCGGCCGTCGTCGGGGAGCGCCTCGATGCGGGCGACGCGCTCGGCGACCGGCGGGTGCGAGTCGTACGGGGAGGCCGGCTCGTCGGGGAGTTCCTCGCACAGCCCGGCCACTTCGTCGGCGCGGGCCGCGAGGAGGTGCCGCAGGCCGCCGAAGACCTCGCCGCGCGCCGGCAGGAGCCCGAAGTCGGTGCCGAGGGCGGCGTACGACGACAGGTAGTGGTCGTTGGCGGCGTCGATCGCGGGGATGGAGCGCAGGGCCCGCGCGGTGGCGTCGCGGCCCGCGATCCGGGCCGCGGCGAGGTCGGCGGCGAGTTCCTGGCGGCGGGCGCCGGAGGTGGTGGAGCGCAGGTAGAGCCGGCCGTACGCGCTGTAGATCTTCGCCATGGTGCGGTAGGTGACGCCGGCGCCCTCGGTGTCGATCTCCTTGGCCTTCTTGCCTCGGGCGATCCGCTTCTCGGACTTGCGCTCCTGGCGGGCCCGCTCCTTGTCGACCTTCGCGTCGGCCTTGGCGTGGAACAGCTCGATCATGCGACCGACCTGGACCCGCCCGCGCACGCCGAGGCCGGCGAGCCGGGTGTCGGAGTTGACGTAGTGGCCCAGCTCGTGGGCGAGGACGGCGCGCAGCCCCGCCTCGTCGAGCCCGGCCATCAGGGGCAGGCCCAGATACAGCCTGCGGACGCCGCCGAGGAGGCCGAGGAGGCGGGCGTCCTCGGTGACGGCGGCGTTGACGTCGGCGGTCAGCCGGATCTCGTCGGGGGCGCGGGTGCCGACCTCGTGGGCCAGCTCGCGGACGGTCGCCCACAGGCGCGGTTCGTCGGCCTCGGTGACGAGGACGCCGCCGGGCTCCTCGTCGCGCGGGGTGCGCAGCATCGCCATGCCCCGTACGACGGGGATCGCGAGGAGTACGGAGACGATGAGGATCTTGATGCGGATCGCCGCCGGCGCCCACAGGACGGCGGCCCAGTCGGCGGCGCCGAGCAGGGCGAGCAGGCCGAGGCCGAGCAGATAGAAACCGGAGAGCAGTACGAGCGCGCGCACGGCACGCAGGGTCGCGCCCATCGGGCAGAGTCCCCCCACGGGAAAGGATCGGCGAGACGCCGAAAACAACTGTTCGAAGTGCGTGGGGGGAGTGCGGAGTATCGCGTACGGGCGAGTACGGCGTCCACTCGGTTTCGGTCGCCGCCCCGTGGTCCGTCAGGTCGCCCGCAGGTACGCCCGTCTGCCGGTACGAGGAGGTCAGCGCGGCAGCGTCGCCGGGCTGCCGCCGTTCGCCTCGTAGCCCGCGACCGCCAGGTTCCGGAAGACGGTGAACTCCGCCGCCGGGTCGCCGCTCAGCGTCCACGGCACCGCGCCCACGTGCCCGTCGACCCGCACCAGCTGGTGCATGGCCTCGGCCCAGCGCTCCGAGCGGACGAGGAACCAGACGAGGAGATGGCGGACGTGCGCCAGCATCGGGTCGTCGGGGCGGGCCGAGTGGACCGCGTACAGCGCGCCGTCCATCGCCTTAGACACCACCGCCGTACGCCAGAAGTCCTGCACGAGCACCACGTCCGGCACGTGCTCGAACACCGCGAACAGCGGCAGCGCGGCGAGCAGCGAGCCGCGCGGGGCGCGCGCCGCGGCCGTCGTCGCGAAGTGGTCGGCCTCCTCGCGCGAACCGTGCCACTTCTCGCACCAGTAGTGCAGGGCCGCCAGATGCGCCCCCATGTGCTCCGGCGCGCGGTCGATCACCTTCGCCCACACCTGGTCGAACTCCTCGTGCCCGTACCCGAGTCCGCGCGCCACCGCGAGCCGCGTGATGTACGGGACGGGGTCGCCGGGGGCGAGCAGCGCCGCCTCCTCGGTGACCTTGAGGGCCTCCTCCAGGATGATCCGGAAGTCGTCGGTCCCGGCCGAGGAGGAGCGCCACGCCTGCTGCACCAGGAACTCGGCGTGCACGGCCGCGCCGCCCGCGTCCTTCGGGGCCTCCGCCCGCCAGGTCCGCAGCCACGCGCCGCCGACGCCGGGCCGCTCCTGGAGTTCCAGGGAGGCCGCGCCCGCGAAGGCCTGCACGCGCTGCCAGCGGACCTCGCCCTCCGCGCCGGTGGCGGCGAGCAGCCGCGAGGCCGGCCGCCAGTCCTGGGTGGCCTGCACGACGTCGAGGACGTGGAGGAGTTCGTCGTCGGCGCCGGGCAGGCGCACGTCCTGGTCCTCCTGGCGGACGAATCCGTACGCCTCCGGGTCCGCCGCGTCCGGGGCCCCCGGCGCGACCTGCCGGATCCCGACGCCGCCCCTGCGGCGCAGCACGAAGGGACCGAGGACGCCGAAGAGCAGGCCGAGCGCGATCAGGAACCAGAGAATGTCCATGTGTCCATTGTCCAGGACACCCGGTGAGACGTTTGAAGCGGCGGGAGGCGTACGGGACTACGCTCCTGACCCATGAGCGACCAGCACTCCCATCAGAGCTTCGAGACCCGCGCGATCCACGCGGGCAACACCGCCGACCCGCTGACCGGCGCGGTCGTCCCGCCCATCTACCAGGTGTCCACCTACAAGCAGGACGGCGTGGGCGGGCTGCGCGGCGGTTACGAGTACAGCCGCAGCGCCAACCCCACCCGTACGGCCCTGGAGGAGAACCTCGCGGCCCTCGAAGGCGGCCGCCGCGGTCTCGCCTTCGCCTCCGGCCTCGCCGCCGAGGACTGCCTGCTGCGCACCCTCCTCGTGCCCGGCGACCACGTGGTCATCCCGAACGACGCCTACGGCGGCACGTTCCGGCTGTTCGCGAAGGTCGTGCAGCGCTGGGGCGTCGACTTCTCCGTCGCGGACACCTCCGACATCGAGTCGGTGCGCGCCGCGGTCAACGAGCGCACGAAGCTGATCTGGGTCGAGACCCCGTCGAACCCGCTGCTCGGCATCACCGACATCGAGGCCGTCGCCGGCGTCGCCCGCCAGGCCGGCGTGAAGCTCGTCGTCGACAACACCTTCGCCTCCCCGTACCTCCAGCAGCCGCTGGCGCTCGGCGCGGACGTCGTCGTGCACTCCCTGACCAAGTACATGGGCGGCCACTCCGACGTCGTCGGCGGCGCCCTGGTCACCGCGGACGAGGCGCTCGGCGAGGAACTCGCCTACCACCAGAACGCGATGGGCGCGGTCGCCGGTCCCTTCGACTCGTGGATCGTGCTGCGCGGCATCAAGACCCTCGCCGTGCGCATGGACCGCCACAGCGAGAACGCGGCGAAGATCGCCGAGATGCTGACCCAGCACCCGAAGGTCACCCAGGTCCTCTACCCGGGCCTCCCGGAGCACCCGGGGCACGAGATCGCGGCGAAGCAGATGCGGTCCTTCGGCGGCATGATCTCCTTCCGCGTGCAGGGCGGCGAGGAGGCGGCGGTCGAGGTCTGCAACCGCGCGAAGCTCTTCACCCTCGGTGAGTCGCTCGGCGGCGTCGAGTCCCTCATCGAGCACCCGGGCCGCATGACCCACGCGTCCGTCGCGGGCTCCGCCCTGGAGGTCCCGGCCGACCTCGTGCGCATCTCGGTGGGCATCGAGAACGTCGAGGACCTGCTCGCCGACCTGCGTCAGGCGCTGGGCTAGTCCCGCGCGCTGTGACGGCCGGGCCTCCCGGCCGTCACAGCCCGTCGAGCGGCGGGGTCGTCTCCGCCGGCGGGACCTCCCACGGGTGCGTCAGCGACGCCCACACCATGAAGGCGAGCGCGGCGACCGCGCCCAGGGCCCACAGCACGCGCCGTACCCGCAGGGCGTGCCGGCGCAGCCGGGCCCCGCGCTCGGCGGCCCGCAGCGCGAGGTCGCGCGGAACCGTCGGATGTGGCGTGTCGAGCAACCGCCGCACCGCCGCCTCCTTGTCCTCGTACCGGCTCATGAGCCGACCTCGCACCGGTTCCTCACGGCGGGCGGGCGCCTGCCGTACGCGGCGGCCGTGCGCCGGCTCCGTGCGGCGCTCTCGTACCGGATCGTGCCGCGGCCTCCGGCCGGGCTCCCCGCGGAGCCCTCGCGTCGGTGCCGCGCGGCGCCCTCGTACCCGCTCACGCGGCGGCCCCCGCCGCGCCCCGCGCCGCCGCCCGCAGCGTCGCGACCGAGCGGGCGCAGATCGCGCGGACGCGGGGCTCCGACAGGCCCAGCAGGGCGGCCGCCTGTTCCTCCGCGACGCCCTCGTACAGCCGCAGGACGACGACGAGGCGTTCCTGCGGGGAGAGCACGGCGAGCACCCCGCCCCGGCCGCCGTGGTGGCGCCAGGCGGTGCGGGCGAAGCGGGCGGCGAGATCGCGGCGCGCGAGGTCGTACGGGTCCTCGTCGCGCAGCCGGTCCCACACCGCGTACGTATGGGCGAGCGCCGCGGTCAACAGGGCCTGGGCGTACGGGTTGTGGGCGCGGGTCTCGGCGGTGAGCAGCGTCGCGGCATGCAGCAGCCGGCCCGCCGCCCCGGCCACGAACGCGTCGAACTCCCGGGTGCGGTGGGCGTGTTCGGAACTCCGCCCGCGCTGCCGCTCTCGCACCTCCTCATCTGAGGACAGTGCGGGTGCGGGGTCAAGAGGTCTGCGCGGACTCGCTCCCGGTCGCGGCCGGCGCGTGGCCGGTGTACCCCGACTGCCGTGCGGAAAGGGCGGTGTTGAAGCGGGTGAGCAGGGTGCAGAAGGACTCCCGCTCGTCCGGCGTCCAGCCCTCCGTGACCTCGACCATCAGCTGGCGGCGCGAGGAGCGGACCTCCTCCAGACGGGCCAGGCCGCGCGGCGAGAGCTGGAGGACGACGGCCCGCCCGTCCTCCGGGTGCGAGGTCCGCTTCACCAGGCCGGTGTCGACGAGCGGGGCGACCTGGCGGGTCACGGTGGACGAGTCGATCCCCATGCCCGCCGCGAGCGCCTTCACCCCCATCGGCCCTTCCTGGTCGAGGCGGTTGAGGAGGAGGTACGCCGCCCGGTCCATCGAGTTGCGGAGCTGGCCGGTGCCGCCGAGGCGGGTCTGTTCGGCGCGGCGGGCGAAGACGGCCACCTGGTGCTGGAGGGCATCGAGGAGACCAGGGTCGAGCGCAGTCGTCATGTCCTGAGAATTGGGCATGGCTGTGGGTCTCTCTCGTGCGGGGGTGGTCGGTCGGTGGGGGACAGAGTACGCGGCCCCGCCGGGGTCCGTACCTGCGCTGCGCAAACCTGTTCGGCGGCCCGCCCGCCGGGCGGCCACGGGGGCCGTGAGCTGCGAGACTTGCTGTCATGAGCTTCCGTATGCCACACCCCTTGCACCGGCTGATGCTCGACGACGTGCGCGGGGCGCAGAAGATGCTGGCCGGGGTGGCCAGGATGACGGCGATGGAGGGCAGCCGCCATCTGTCCTCGCTGGTGGGAGCCCCTGTCCACCTCAAGTGCGAGAACCTCCAGCGGACCGGTTCCTTCAAACTGCGCGGGGCGTACGTACGGATCGCCGGGCTGCGGCCCGAGGAGCGGGCGGTCGGGGTCGTCGCGGCCTCCGCGGGCAACCACGCGCAGGGCGTCGCGCTCGCCTCACAACTGCTCGGGGTGCACGCCACCGTCTTCATGCCGGTCGGCGCCCCGCTGCCGAAGGTCGCGGCGACCCGGCAGTACGGCGCCGACGTCCGGATGCACGGCCACGTCGTCGACGAGACGCTCGCGGCGGCGGAGGAGTACGCCCTGAGGACCGGCGCGGTCCTCATCCACCCCTTCGACCACCCCGACATCATCGCCGGTCAGGGCACGGTCGGCCTGGAGATCCTGGAGCAGTGCCCCGAGGTGCGGACGATCCTCGTCGGCATCGGCGGCGGCGGACTCGCGGCCGGCATCGGGCTCGCGGTGAAGTCGCTGCGCCCCGACGTGAAGGTGATCGGCGTCCAGGCGGAGGGCGCGGCCGCCTACCCGCCCTCGCTGGCCGCCGGGCACCCGGTGGTGATCGAATCGCCGGTGACGATGGCGGACGGGATCAAGGTCGGGCGCCCGGGCGACGTGCCGTTCGCCCTGATCCAGGAGTACGTCGACGAGGTCCGCACGGTCTCCGAGGACGCGCTCTCCTCGGCGCTGCTGCTCTGCCTGGAGCGGGCCAAGCTGGTGGTCGAACCGGCCGGCGCGAGCCCGGTGGCGGCCCTCCTCACCGACCCGAAGTCCTTCGAGGGGCCGGTCGTCGCGGTCCTCTCCGGCGGGAACGTCGACCCGCTGCTCCTCCAGCGGATCCTGCGCCACGGCATGGCCGCCGGAGGCCGCTACCTGAGCCTGCGGCTGCGCGTCACGGACCGGCCGGGGGCGCTCGCGACCCTGCTCGCGGTCCTGACGGTGGTCGACGCGAACGTCCTGGACGTCAGTCACGTACGGACCGATCCGCGCCTGGGCCTGACGGAGGCGGAGGTCGAGCTGCACCTGGAGACGAAGGGCCCGGAGCACTGCCGTGAGGTGGAGGAGGCGCTGCGGGACGCCGGGTACACGGTGCTCGGCTGACGCCCCCGCGTACGCCTCCTCCGCCTCTACGGCTCCTGGCCCCTACGCCTCCTCCGCCTGTACGTCGCGCCTCAGAGGCCCTTACGCCCCCGCGCCGCCCTGTTGAGGACGGTCACCAGCCCGCCGCCGACCAGCGCCCCCGCCGCGAGCAGGCCGAGCGGCCGGCCGAGGCCCAGCGGATCGGACTCCTGCCGGGGTGCCGGGATCGCGGGGACGAGGCCGGGCTCCCCGCCCCGTACCCCTTCATGCGCGGCCGCGGCCGCCGCCCGCGCGGCCGTCTCGTGCGCGAGGGAGCGCTCCAGACGGCGCAGCAGCGGGCCCGGGTCCGTTCCGGCGGCCGCGGCGAACTCCTCGACCGCGACCCGGGTCGGCAACTGCTTCTGGTTCAGGAACCGTTCCCAGGAGGAGCGGCTGTAGTGGGTGCGCTGCGCGAGCTTGCCGTAGCTCAGCTCCGTGGCGACCTTGATGCGGCGCATCTCGGCGGCCAGCTCGTCCCACGGGGTCGTCGCGTCGCAGCCCGCGCAGCCGGAGCAGCCCGGTTCGTCCGCCGCCCCCGTCCCGCCGGTCACCCCGGCACCGCCCGTCCTGCCCGTCCCCCCGGCTGCTCCCGCCCCTCCGGTCCTGCCCGTCCCGTTCGTCCCGCTGGTTCTGCTCGTGCCGTGTGCGCCGACCGTCATTTCGTGCTCCCCGTTAGTCGTGCTCCGTGCCAGGACCCCAGCTTCGCCCCCGGGTCCAACGGCCCGCCAACAGCACGCCAACGGGTGTCCCGGGCCGCCGCCCCGGGACGGCACGGGACGGGTCGAGTGGTTGCCCCGGGCCACGGACTCACCGGGCGAGGGTCGCCGCGAAATCCTAGGATCGGGGGGATAAGCCCGAAATCTTCCTGGGAGTATCCACATGCCAGGCGCGATCTACGCCGAGGGTCTGGTGAAGACCTTCGGGGACGTACGAGCACTGGACGGGGTGGACCTGGACGTGCCGGAGGGCACGGTCCTGGGTCTGCTCGGCCCGAACGGCGCGGGGAAGACGACCACCGTGCGGGTCCTGACGACCCTGATCAGACCCGACAGCGGCAGGGCCGTCGTCGCCGGGATCGACGTCCTCCGGCACCCCAACGAGGTCCGCCGCTCGATCGGTCTCTCCGGCCAGTTCGCGGCCGTCGACGAGTACCTCACCGGCCGCGAGAACCTCCAGATGGTGGGGCAGCTCTACCAGATGAAGGCGAAGGCCGCGAAGGCCCGGGCCGGGGAGCTGCTCGAACGGTTCCACCTCGCCGACGCCGCCGACCGCACGGCCAGGACGTACTCCGGCGGCATGCGCCGCCGCCTCGACCTCGCGGCGGCGCTCGTCGTCTCCCCGCCGGTCATGTTCATGGACGAGCCGACCACCGGCCTCGACCCGCGCAACCGGCAGGAGCTCTGGGAGGTCATCAAGGAGCTCGTCTCCGGCGGTACGACCCTGCTCCTCACCACCCAGTACCTGGAGGAGGCCGACCACCTCGCCCACGACATCTGCGTCGTCGACCACGGCAGGGTCATCGCCCGCGGCACCTCCGACCAGCTCAAGGACCAGACGGGCGGCGAGCGCGTCGAGGTCGTCGTGCACGAGCCCGAGATGATCGACGGCGCCCGGGACGTCCTCGCCCGGTACGGCGTGGCGGGCATCGGCCACGGCGAGGTCTCCGTCGAGGAGCACACCCGCAAGCTCACCGTCCCCGTCACCGGCGGCGCCAAGCTGCTCGCCGAGGTCATCCGCGACCTGGACGCCGCCGGTGCCGAGATCGACGACATCGGCCTGCGCCGCCCCACCCTCGACGACGTCTTCCTCTCCCTCACCGGCCACGTGGCCGACCGGGGCGAGGAGGAGGACGCGAGCGCGCCGGACGGCAAGGACAGGAAGAGCCGGAAGGAGGCCGTGAAGTGACCATCGTCCTGGGGTCGGCCGACGGGCTGAACGCTCCGCGCCCGCGCGGCGGGGTCGTCCAGTCCATGAACGACTCGCTCGTGATCGCGCGCCGCAACCTGATCAAGATGTCCCGGATCCCCGAGGTGATCATCTTCGGGCTCATCCAGCCGATCATGTTCGTGGTGCTGTTCAGCTACGTCTTCGGCGGCTCGATGCAGATCGGCACATCGACCTCGCCGGCCGTCTACCGCGAGTTCCTGATGGCCGGCATCTTCGCCCAGACCGTCACCTTCGCCACGGCAGGGGCGGGCGCGGGCATCGCCGACGACATGCACAAGGGCCTGATCGACCGCTTCCGCTCCCTGCCGATGGCCCGCGGCGCGGTCCTCACCGGCCGCACGTTCGCCGACCTCGTCCAGACGACGCTCACCCTCGTCGTCCTCACGGTCGTCGCGCTCCTCGTCGGCTGGCGCATCCACGAGGGCGTCCCCAAGGCGCTGGGCGCCTACGCCCTCCTGCTGCTCCTCGGCTACGCCTTCTCCTGGATCGGTGCGCTGATCGGCCTCTCGGTCCGCACCCCCGAGGCGGCGACCTCGGGCGGGCTGATCTGGCTCTTCCCCGTCACGTTCATCTCGAACGCGTTCGTGGACTCCAGCAACCTGCCCTCCTGGCTCCAGCCCATCGCCGAGTGGAACCCGTTCAGCGCGACCGTCCAGGCCTGCCGCGTCCTCTTCGGCAACCCGGGCGTCTCCACCTCCGACGCGTGGCCGATGCAGCACCCGGTGTGGGCCTCGCTGCTCTGGTCGATCCTGATCATCGTGGTCTTCCGGACCCTCTCGGTCCGCAAGTACCGCTCGGCGACGGGGTGACGGCCGGGCGGTCTCAGGGCAGGTAGCCGGAGACCACCAGGCCCTCGGGGAAGGCGAGGAACGCGGCCCCGCCGGCGGCGATCGCCTCCCCCGGGAACTCCGGCTTCTCGGCCCCCTTCGGGAACTTGGGCCGGTAGTCCTCGGGGCCCCGCGCATCGGCGGGCCCGGCCGCCGGGTACGACGTCACCCCGTCCTCGCGCACCGCGAGGAGCCGGTCGCCCGCGAAGTAGACCCGCTTCGCCCGCGCCTCGGAGACCCGCCACCGCTCCCGGCCGCTCGCCACGTCGTACGTGACGAGCTCCCCGTCCCCGCTGAGGACGGCCACGAGCCCGTCCCCGTTCACCGCGAGCGGGGCCGTCGTCCGGATCCCCAGCCGGTGGCGCGGGGCCAGGGTCCGGCCGTCGAGGACGGTGACCGACGCGTCCGACAGGCCCGTGCAGAGCACGCTCCCGCTCTTCTCGTGCACGGTCAGGGTGCCGCACGGCTCCCCGGCCCGCGCCACCACCCGGCCCGTCCCGGGGTCGAGGGCGACCGGCCCGCCGGAGCCCATCGGCACGAGGACCCGGCCGCCGCCCACCACGAGCTGCTCCGGCACCCCGTCGAGCGGAGTGCGCCACAGCACCTTGCGGTCCTTGAGCCGTACGGCGGCCACGAGCCCCTTCCCGTCCTCCCGCACGTCGAAGTACGAGGAGTACAGGACGCCGTCCACCAGATCGGTGCTCTTCACGCCCCAGCCGCCGTCCGGCACCGGGACCTTCCCGCGCGCCGAGCCGTCCGCGAGCCCGTACGCGGCGATGCCGTCCATGTCCGTCAGGTACACGGCGTCGTCGACGACCGCCGGGTACATGGGGCCGACCGGCGAGGTGTTCCGCCTGCCCTCCACCGTCCACAGCCGCTTGCCGTCCGAGGCACGGAGCCCGACGGCGGAGCCGCCCGCGCCCGTGCACACGAGGACCTCGGGGGCGAGCGCGCAGGGGCCGATCGGCGCGCCCGTCTCGACCGACCAGGGCGACCAGCCCGCCGGACGGTACGCGCGGTCCGTGCCGGCCTTCCCGAAGTCGTGGGTGTGGCCCGTGCCGCCGTACGGCCGGACGACCTGGCTCAGGGCCGTGACCGGCGCCGTGGTGCCGCCGCTGCTCGGGGGCGGCCCCGCGACGCCGCCGGTGGCCGTGCCGCCGCCCTGCCCGACGGTCCGGTTCAGGAGCACCACGCCGACCGTCGCCACCAGGGCCACCGCCACCGCACCCGCGACCACCGCGCCCCACCGGCGCCGCCGCTCCACGGGGGCCGGGGGGAGGACGGGCCGGTCCGTCAGCGCCGTGGGGGAGTACGGCACGACCGGGCCGAGCGTCGGCAGATCGGCCACGCCCGACCCGGAGGCCGCCGCCTCCCCGGCGCTCCGGGCCGCCTCCCCGTACTCGGCGAGCAGCGAGAGCACCCCGCCGGGCCACGGGAAGGCCTCGGCAGCGGCGCCGCCGCCGATCAGCCCGGCCAGCTCCGCCGCCGACGGCCGCTGTGCCGGGTCGAGCCGCAGACAGCGCTCCAGGACCGGCCGCAGCTCCTCCGGCACCCCGTCGAGGTCGGCCTCGGCCCGGCTGATCCGGTAGATCACGGCCGCCATCTCGTCGTCGTGGAACGGCCCCCGGCCGCTCGCCGCGAACGCGAGCACCGCGCCCAGGCAGAACACGTCCGAGGCGGGCACCACCGCCCGGCTCCCCACCAGGTGCTCCGGCGACATGAACCCGGGGGAGCCCACCACCAGACCGGTCGAGGTCAGCGCCGTCGCCTCGAAGGCCTGCGCGATCCCGAAGTCGATCAGCTTGGGCCCGGCCGCGGCGAGCAGCACGTTCGCCGGCTTGAGGTCCCGGTGCAGCACCTTCACCGCGTGCACGCCCGCCAGTGCCCGCGCGAGGGCGACGCCGAGCGCCCGGACGGTCACGACGGGCAGCGCCCCGGACCGTACGACCGCCTCCGCGAGCGAGGGACCCGGCACGTACTCGGTCGCCAGCCACGGCGAGGGGGCGTCGGCGTCCGCGTCCACGAGCCGCGCGACGCCCGGCCCGTCCACGGTCCGCGCCGCCGCGATCTCCCGCCGGAACCGGGTCCTGAAGTCCCCGTCGACCTCCAGGTCCTCCCGTACGGTCTTCACCGCGACCATCCGGTACGGATCGGCCGTCGGCGCGTCCGTACGGCAGGCGAGGTGCACCTCGCCCATGCCGCCGGCGCCGAGCCGGGCGAGCAGCCGGTACGGGCCGAGGATCCGCGGGGGCCGGTCCTGCGGCAGGGCTTCCAGCAAGGGACTACTCCTCGGGCAGGGCGACGGAGGCGACGACGCCGGTGTCGTAGACGACGTGGACGACACCGCCGAGCGGCAGGGCCACCGGCGGGCGGATCTCCCGGTCCAGGTAGGTGCCGCCGGAGCGGGCGTACGACTCCTCGGCCCGCGGTCCGGGGGCGCCGGGCACGGGCACGACGCGCTCCTTGCCGGGCGTGCCGTCCGCGCCGAGCGGCACCACGTGCAGGGCGGAGAAGTCGGCGTACAGCACGGAGTTCCCCGCGATCAGCGGGTCGGAGAGCAGCTGCCGCTTCCCGTCGGCCGAGACCTGCGGGGGAGCCGGGTAGTGACCGAGGGCCTTGCCGGTGGCGGGGTCCAGGACGTACACGCCCTCGGGCCTGCCCGTGTTGCCCCAGTCGGCCCACTTGTCGGCGCCGCCGTCGAGGGCGACGGCGGCGCGCGCGGACACCGCGGTCGGCCAGGCGCCCGACTTCGCGACCTCGGCGGGCACCGCGAGCCGTCCGGCGCCGGCCGGGGCGAGCGTCGTGGCGTCCAGGCGGTACAGCGTGAGCGCGGACACGTTCGTCGCGTCGAGCGGTGCGCAGTAGGCGTACTTGCCCTGGACCTGGAGGGCGTTGCACCCCTTGGCCTCCGGCGGCACCTGGCCGCGCTGCCGGCCGGTCTTCGCGTCGAACGACACGAAACCGCCGTCGCTCAGCGCGTACACGAGCCCGTTCGCGTAGGCGACGGGTTCGAAGTCGCGGAAGTCGGCCCGGGAGAGCTCGGCGTTGGTGAGCGCCTTGGACCACAGCTCGTGGCCGTCGGCCAGGGCGAAGGCCGTCACCTCCCCCTGGGTGTCGTCGCCGGTCGCGACGAAGACCGTGCCGTCTCCCACCACGGGCTGGGAACGCATCCCGGCCCCCGCGGTGCTCCTCTTCTCCCAGCGCACCGCGCCGCTGCGGGCGTCCCGGGCCTGGAGGCGCTGACCGGAGAGGAGGACGACGGAGCCGTCGTGGACGGCGGGGACGTTCGTACTGCCCGCGATGAAGACCCCGCCGGTGGGACTGACGAAACTCTGGTCGTCGCGCGCGTCCGCGACCAGGTCCGCGCTCCACAGCCGCTTCCCGCTCGCCGGGTCGAGCGCCTCGTACCGCCCGTCCGTCGTCCGGCACACCAGCGCCTTCTCCCCGGCCGAGCAGCCGAACGCGGGGGCGCTCAGCTTCGCCCGCCAGGGCTTCCAGCCGGCCGGGCGCTGGGCGGCGCTCTGCGGGACGACGCCCGAGGCGTCGGCGCCGCCGCGGTCGTCGACGCCGGGGACGCGGGGCCCGGCCGACGGGCCGGCCTCGGCGGGAGCCTTCGACGGCTCCTGGCCGGGCCACAGCAGGTACGTCCCGAGGCCTCCGCCGACCACGGCGAGCGCGAGGACGGCGGCGAGCAGCCGCCTCCGCCTACGGGGCGGGGGAGCGGACGGCAGGGTGGGCGGTGCGACGGGCGGAAGCGTGGGTACGGAGTGCAGGCCCGGGACCGTCGGGGTGACGACGGGCCCGGCCGGCGCGGGCGGCGCCTCCAGGAGCGGCCCGCCCGAGGCGACGAGCTGGGCGAGCTCCCTGCCGTACTCGCCGATGTGGTCCCGTACGCCCTCCGGCCACGGGAAGACCTTCCCCGTCGTGCTGCCGAGGAGCCCGGCGAGTGCCTCCGGCGTGGGCCGGTCCGCCGGATCCAGGGCCAGACAGGCGGCGACGGTCCCGCGCAGCTCCTCCGGGACGCGGGACAGGTCGGCCTCGGCCTGGGAGACGCGGTAGAGGACGGCCGCGAGGGGCCCGTCGCCGAAGGGGTCCTCGCCGGTCGCCGCGTAGCAGAGCAGGGAGCCGAGGCAGAAGACGTCGGAGGCGGCCGTGACCCGGCGGGCGCCGGCCACGTGCTCGGGGGACATGAAGGAGGGCGTGCCGACCATCAGGCCGGTGGCGGTCATGGTGGTCGCGGTACTGCTGCGGGCGATGCCGAAGTCGATGAGCCGGGGGCCGTCGACGGACAGCATGACGTTGCCGGGCTTGAGGTCCCGGTGCAGGACCCCTGCCCCGTGCAGATCGGCGAGGGCCCGGGCGACGTCCGCGCCGAGCGCCCGCACGGCGGCGACGGGCAGCGGCCCGCCACGGCGCACGGCCTGCGCGAGACTGGGCCCGGGGACGTACGCGGTGGCCAGCCAGGGCACCTCGGCATCGGCGTCACCGCCGACGGGAGCGGCGGCGTAGGCACTGTCGACGAGCGAGGCGACCCGGATCTCCCGCCGGAACCGGTCCCGGAACGCCGGATCACCGACGACATCGCGCCGCACGGTCTTGACGGCGACGAAGCGACGGTTCTCGGCACGGCCCCGGCCGCTCCCGGAACCGTCCCCCGCGCCGGCATGCCCGGCATCCCGTGCCAGGAACACCTCGCCCATGCCGCCGGCGCCGAGCCGGGCGAGGACCTCGTACGGTCCGATACGGCGTGGCGCGCCCTCGCGCAGCGGTCCCAGCACCTCGTCCTCCCCCTGGTGACGCGTCGTCAGCCCCGCATCATCGCATGTACATGCAGGACGAAGGGCCGGCCCCCCACGGGGGGGCCGGCCCTTCGCTCAAGGAGTGGCGGCTCAGCCGGTGTACGGCTTCGCGCTGAGGATCTTCACCGTGGCCTTCTTGCCGTTCGGCAGCTCGTACTCGGCTTCGTCGCCGACCTGCTTGCCGTTGACGCCGACGCCGAGCGGCGACTGCGGCGAGTAGGTCTCGATGTCGTCGCTCGCGTACTCGCGGGAGGCGAGCAGGAAGGTCACCGTGTCGTCCTCGTCGCCGTCGAAGGCGATCGTGACGACCATGCCCGGCTCGACGACGCCGTCGTCCGCCGGTGCCTCGCCGACCTTGGCGTGCTGGAGCAGCTGGGTGAGCTGGCGGACCCGGAGCTCCTGCTTGCCCTGCTCCTCCTTGGCCGCGTGGTACCCGCCGTTCTCGCGCAGGTCCCCCTCTTCGCGCGCCGCGGCGATCTTGGCGGCGATCTCGGTACGCGCGGGACCAGACAGGTACTCAAGCTCGTCCTTGAGCTTGTTGTACGCCTCCTGGGTGAGCCAGGTGACGTTGTCGCTGGTCTGGGTCACAGGTGCTCCTCGTAGGTACTGGGAATACAAAGCATCGCCCTACACGGACAGCATGCGCTTCCCGAGTGGGCGAAACCACGAGCCTAACAATGAGTGGCGAAAAGCGGGAGGACATAAACCATAAAGATGGCGTCACCCCAGGTCACCGCGGTGACTCGCCGGGACTCGACACCCCGTCCCTACCCACCGCTACTGCGCCGTACACCCGATGAGCTCGGCGTTCGTCGCGCGTGCGGTCGTGCGGAGCGAGAAGACGCGGTCGACCCGGGTCCCGGGGTCGTCGACGCGCACGTCCTTGCGGGCCACCTCGGCGCCGTCCTCGGAGCGGGAGCGCAGCGTGCAGACGCCCTTGACGCCCGCGTCCTTGCGGATCTCCAGATGGACCTGGACCTCGGCGTCGCTCACCACCTCGAACTTGATCATCTCGGCGCTGATCTTGTTGTCGACGACGTAGTGCCAGCCGAACCAGCCCATCATGCCGAGGAAGAGGACCCCGAGCACCGCGCCGGTGATCTTGAGCTTGCGGTCGGCCCGCTCATCCGCGGAGCGCCCGTAGCGCCCCTCGGGCAGCTGCTCTCGCACCGCGCTCATGGGGGATCCTCTCGAAGCCGGGGGTGGCGGAATTTTCACTCCCCCGATTCCGTCACTATAGAGACCACCCTCCGCGTCGAATCACTGAGGATCGAGCTTTGACTGAGCAGCTGCGACTGATGGCCGTTCACGCCCACCCCGACGACGAGTCGAGCAAGGGTGCGGCCACGATGGCCAAGTACGTGTCCGAGGGGGTGGACGTCATGGTCGTGACGTGCACGGGCGGCGAGCGCGGCTCGGTCCTGAACCCCAAGCTTCAGGGCGACCCCTACATCGAGGCGAACATCCACGAGGTGCGCCGCAAGGAGATGGACGAGGCCCGCGAGATCCTCGGCGTCTCCCAGCACTGGCTCGGATTCGTCGACTCGGGCCTGCCCGAGGGCGACCCGCTGCCCCCACTGCCCGAGGGCTGCTTCGCCCTGGAGGACGTCGACAAGGCGGCCGGGACGCTGGTCCGCGAGATCCGCTCCTTCCGTCCGCAGGTCGTCACGACCTACGACGAGAACGGCGGGTACCCGCACCCCGACCACATCATGACCCACAAGATCACGATGGTGGCGTTCGACGGCGCGGCCGACGCCGAGAAGTACCCCGAGGCCGAGTTCGGCCCGGTCTGGCAGCCGCTGAAGCTCTACTACAACCAGGGCTTCAACCGCCCCCGCACCGAGGCCCTGCACGAGGCGCTCCTGGCGCGCGGCCTGGAGTCGCCGTACGGGGACTGGCTGAAGCGCTGGGACGAGTTCGGCGGCAAGGCGCGCAACCTCACCACGCACGTGCCGTGCGCGGACTTCTTCGAGATCCGCGACAAGGCGCTGATCGCCCACGCCACCCAGATCGACCCCGACGGCGGCTGGTTCCGGGTCCCGATGCAGATCCAGAAGGAGGTCTGGCCGACGGAGGAGTACGAGCTCAGCAAGGCGCTGGTCCCGACCTCCCTCCCCGAGGAAGATCTCTTCGCGGGCATCCGCGACAATGCCTGACATGAGCGCACACCTGGCACTGACCCAGCTTGTCCCCTTCGCCGCCGAAGAGCTGGACAAGAACAAGGTGACCCCCGGCGTCCTCGGCTTCGTCGTCTTCGCGGCCCTGGCCCTCGCGGTCTGGATGCTGATGAAGTCGATGAACCGCCACATGGGCAAGGTCTCCTTCGAGGAGGCCCCGGACCCGGACGCGCCGACCCCGGCGGAGCCGGCGTCCACCAAGGGCAAGTGACCCACCCGCCCCCCGGGCCGTACGCGGAGTACGGCCCGGGGGGCGGCCCCGTCCCCGAGGGGCCGGGCGTCTACGGCGCCTCCGGCCCCTTGACGTCCTCCCGCACCCCCAGGACCTCCCTGGCGGCGCGCGAGGGGACCAGGCCCAGGTCCCAGGCCTGCCACGGAGCGGACGCGGTGGTGCCCCGGTCCAGAAGCAGGGCGTGGGTCTCCGCGCAGTCGTCGAGGCGGGGGTCACGGGCCGGGTGGCGGTCCGCGGCGAGCGCCGCCAGCTCCTCGCGGGCCGATGCCGTGCCCGGCTCCGGACTGCCCGGGGCCGCGTGCGGCAGCAGCCCGCAGCGCAGCAGACGGGCCCAGTCCGAGCCCCGCCGGTCGCCGTACCCCTCGAAGAGCGCGCGCGCCTCCTCGCACAGCGCGAGCGCCTGCGGGACGCGCCCGTTGCCGGCGTCGACGATCGCGAGCTCCAGGCAGGCCCACGCCTCCCCATGGGGAACCCCGATCCGCCGGAAGTCCGCCCGCGCGTCCACGAGCAGCTGCCGGGCGAAGCCCGAGTTCCGCAGGTTGCCGGCCCGCGCCCCCTGCTGGTCCCGGGTGACCCGCCCCAGGTGGTGCCGGGCGCAGGCGAGCCCGTACAGGTCCCGCATCCGCGAGAACATCGACCGCGCCCGCCCCAGCTCCCGTACCGCCTCGTCCCGGTCGCCCCGCTCCTCCAGGGCCTGCCCCAGGTGGTACAGCGTCCACGCCTCCCCGCGCGCGTCCTCCTGCTCCCGGTGCCGCGCGAGCGCCCCGCGCAGCTCGTCCACCGCGAGCTCCGCCTCCCCGGCGGCGAGCCGCGCCCGCGCGAGCTGGGTCAGCGCCCACGCCTCGCCGCGCCCGTCGTGGACGCGCCCGTACGTCTCCAGGGCCTGCCGCAGCTCGCCCTCCGCGCCCGCCGTGTCGCCGAGGACGAGGAGCACCTGCCCGCGCTGGAAGTGCGCCCACGCCTCGCCGTGCAGCGACTCGTGCTCCCGGTGCAGCGCGAGCGACCGTCCGAGCAGCGCCGACGCCTCGGCGAGGTCGCCCCGGTCGCGCTCCACCGCGGCCAGCGCGTGCAGCGTCCACCCCCGGTCGGCGGCCAGCGACTCCGGCTCCTGGAGCGCCAGCGCCTCCCGCAGGCGCGCCGCGGCCTCCGTGAGCCGCCCCTGGTGGTGCAGCGTGATCCCCAGCGAGCAGAGCGCGAGCGCCGCCCCGGCGTCCTGGTGGGCCTCCTGGTACTGGGAGACGACCGAGGTCAGCGTCTTGTGGGCCTTGTCGAGTTCGCCGAGCTGCCGCGCCGCGATACCCGTCCGCCACCGCACCGAACGCGTCAGCAGCCCCTGCCCGACGGACTCGGCCAGTTCGTTGATCTCGCCCAGCCGGTAGAGGTCGCCGCGCAGCAGGCAGTAGTCGCAGAGCGCGCTGAGCAGATCGAGCACGGTCTGCTGGTCGACGCCCTCCGCGTGCCGCAGCGCCGCCGTGATGAAGCTGGACTCCTCGTCGAGCCAGCCGAGCGCCGCCTCCAGGGAGCCGAAGCCGTGCCCGTCGAACCGGTCGGCCCGGGTCGACATCTTGCCGTCGACCATCCGGATCACCGCGTCGGCGAGCTCCGCGTGGTTCCGGATGAGCCTCTCCTGCGCGGCCGCGATCTCGGCCGCGTCCTCCTCGTCGACGAGCCGGACCGCCGCGAAGGCGCGCACCACGTCGTGCAGCCGGTAGCGCTCCCCGCGCACATGGTCGAGGAGCCCGGCCGCGGACAGCTCCCGCAGCCGCCGGGCCGCCTCGGTCCCGCTCCCGCCGAGCAGCGCGGCGGCCGCCGCCGCGCCGAGCGAGGCCCGCCCGGCGAGCGCGAGCCGCCGGAGCAGCTGCCGGGCATCCTCGTCGAAGTCGAGGAAGTACCGTACGGACAGGGCGCGTTCGACGGGATCGCCGCCCCAGCCGGGCCGGGCGAGGACATGCGCGAGGTCGTCCATGGCGCGACCCCCGAGCAGGGAGCCCGCGACCCGCAGCGCCAGCGGAAGGCCCCCGCACAGCTCCCGTATCCGCTCGAAGGCCTCCGCGTCGTACGGGCCGGGGTCGGGCCCGCCGGCGGTCGCACGCAGCAACTCCTCGGCGCCCGCCGCGTCGAGCGCGGCCACGGGCAGCGTGTGCACGTCGGCCGGTGCGCCCTCGCCGAGGTCCAGCGGTTCCCGGCAGGTCACGAGGACGAGACTGTCGGACCGCTCGGGCAGCAGGGCGAGCACCTGGGCGGCATCGGCGACGTCGTCGAGGATGAGCACGACGGGTACCCCGTTCACCTGTCGCCGGTACAACTCCGAGAGCCGCCGCACCTGTTGCTCCGCCGAGGCGCCCTCGCGGAAGAGTAGCCGGTCGCGCGGGGCGCCGAGCCGGTTGAGCAGGTGCAGCAGCGCCTCCCGGTCCGTCACGGCACCGTCCCGCAGGTCGACGACGCAGGCTCCGCGGAACTGGTCCCGCAGCGCGTGGGCGGCCCGCACGGCGAGCGCGGTACGGCCCGAGCCGGGCCGGCCGTGCAGCAGGACGACGGTCGGCCGCGTCGCGGTCGAGGCCCGCCCGGCCTGCACCCACCGCGCGATCCGCGCAAGCTCCTCCCGCCGCCCGGCGAACACCCCACCGGGATCGGGCAGATGCCCGAACGACCGCTCCAGCACGGCCCGCGTCCGGGCAGCCGCACTCCGATCGACCCGCCGCTCCCCCGGGCCACCCGCACCCGACCACCCGGCTCCGCGGGAAGCCCCGCCCCCACCCACGCCGACCGGACCACCGCCGCGTGCCAGGCCCTCGCCCCCGCCCCGGGCCGCACCCCCACCCACGTCGACCGGACCACCGCCGCGCGCAGCCCCTTCGCCCCCCGGGACAGGGGCCGCGCCCCCACCCGCCTCGGCCGACCGGCCGTCGCCCGCAGAGGCGCCGAACCCCGAAGCCCCGCCCTCTCCCGGCCGGGCCCGCTCCGTGCCCCCACCCGCCCCGGCCCGCCGGGCCCCGCCCGTCGAACCGGCCGCCGCTGAAGTCCCCGACCCCGGCCCGTCCGCCTCCGCCCGCGCCGCAGGCACCCGCACCCGCTCCCGCTCCAGGAACGGCCGCACCCCCCGTACCTCGAGGGCCGTCAGCCAGTCGGCCCGTGACCGCTCCACCCCATCGGCCCCGCGGGGCCCGCCCGTAGCCCGCAGCACCGTCGCCGCCGCACCCGCCACCGCGGCCGCCGTGCCCGCGCCGAGCGCCGTCCCCGGCCCCGTACCGAGCGCCAGGTCCGCGCCGAAGGCCGCCGCCGCGGCGACGCCCGTGACCAGTGCGGGGCCGCCGAGAAAGGCCGGGCGCCTCCGTCCAGCCGCCTCCGCCCGCAGATAGACCGCGTACGCGTCCCCCACGTCCGCCGCCATCGCATCCAGCTCCGCCCGCCCCCGCGCGAGCAGCACCTCCGCGTCCGCCCGGCCCCCGGAGACCCGTACCTCCTCCGCGACCGCCCGCTCCAACAGCCGCTCGGCCTCGGCCCGGTGACTCTCCCGCATCTGCGTTCCCCCTCCGCGCGTGCCCGACGAATCCGGCCCAGTGTCCTGCGTCGCGCGCGTCGGCGCGAGGGAGCGGAGAAAGGAGGAGACCACTGCGGCAGGATGGGCCCATGCCGAACCGACTGGCCCATGAGACCTCTCCGTACCTCCTGCAGCACGCCGACAACCCGGTCGACTGGTGGCCGTGGTCGGCCGAGGCCTTCGAGGAGGCCCGGCGCCGCGACGTCCCCGTGCTGCTCAGCGTCGGGTACAGCTCCTGCCACTGGTGCCACGTCATGGCACACGAGTCCTTCGAGGACGACGCCATCGCCGCCCTGGTCAACGACAACTTCGTCGCCGTGAAGGTCGACCGCGAGGAGCGCCCCGACGTCGACGCCGTCTACATGGAGGCCGTGCAGGCCGCGACCGGTCAGGGCGGCTGGCCGATGACCGTCTTCCTCACCCCGGACGCCGCCCCCTTCTACTTCGGTACGTACTTCCCGCCGGAGCCCCGACACGGCATGCCGTCCTTCCCCGAGGTCCTCGAAGGCGTCCGGTCGGCCTGGGCCGACCGCCGCGGGGAGGTCGACGAGGTCGCGGACCGCATCGTGAAGGACCTGGCGGGCCGCTCCCTGGCCTACGGGGGCGACGGCGTCCCCGGCGAGGAGGAGCTGGCCGGGGCCCTGCTCGCGCTGACCCGCGAGTACGACGCGACCCGCGGCGGCTTCGGCGGCGCCCCCAAGTTCCCGCCGTCGATGGCCCTGGAGTTCCTGCTCCGCCACCACGCCCGTACGGGCGCGGAGGGCGCCCTCCAGATGGTGGCCGACACCTGCGAGGCGATGGCCCGCGGCGGCATCTACGACCAGCTGGGCGGCGGCTTCGCCCGGTACGCCGTGGACCGTGCCTGGGTCGTCCCGCACTTCGAGAAGATGCTCTACGACAACGCCCTGCTCTGCCGGGTGTACGCGCACCTGTGGAAGGCCACCGGCAGCGAGCCGGCCCGCCGCGTCGCCCTGGAGACCGCCGACTTCATGGTCCGGGAGCTCCGCACCCCCGAGGGCGGTTTCGCCTCCGCGCTCGACGCCGACTCCGACGACGGCACGGGCAGGCACGTCGAGGGCGCCTTCTACGCGTGGACCCCCGAGCAGCTCACGGACGTCCTCGGCGCGGAGGACGCCGCCCTCGCCGCCGCACACTACGGCGTCACCGAGGACGGCACCTTCGAGCACGGCAGCTCCGTACTCCAGCTTCCGCGGGAGGCGGGCCCGGCCGACGCCGACCGGATCGCCTCGATCGCGGCCCGGCTCCTCGCCGCCCGCGAGGAGCGCGAGCGTCCGGGCCGTGACGACAAGGTCGTCGCCGCCTGGAACGGCCTCGCGATCGCCGCCCTCGCCGAGACCGGCGCCCTCTTCGACCGTCCCGACCTGGTCGAGCGCGCCACCGAGGCCGCCGACCTCCTCGTCCGCGTCCACATGGACGAGTCCGCCCGGCTCACCCGTACCTCCAAGGACGGCCGGGCCGGGACCAACGCGGGTGTCCTGGAGGACTACGCCGACGTCGCCGAGGGGTTCCTCGCCCTCGCCGCCGTCACCGGCGAGGGCGCCTGGCTGGAGTTCGCCGGCTTCCTCCTGGACCTCGTCCTCGACCGCTTCACCGCCGAGGGCGGCGCGCTGTACGACACGGCCCACGACGCCGAGGCCCTCATCCGGCGCCCGCAGGACCCCACCGACAACGCCACCCCGTCGGGCTGGACCGCCGCCGCCGGAGCGCTCCTCTCGTACGCGGCGCACACCGGCTCCGAGGCCCACCGCGCCGCAGCCGAGGGCGCCCTCGGCGTGGTCAAGGCCCTCGGCCCGCGCGCGCCCCGCTTCATCGGCTGGGGCCTGGCCGTCGCGGAGGCCCTCCTCGACGGGCCCCGCGAGATCGCCGTCGTCGGCGACGCCGCCGACCCGGTCTTCCGGGAGCTGCGGCGCACGGCCCTGGCGGCGACCACTCCCGGCGCGGTCCTCGCCACCGGAGCCCCCGACAGCGGGGAGTTCCCGCTGCTGAAGGACCGGCCGCTGGTGGCCGGGTCGCCCGCCGCGTACGTGTGCCGTCACTTCACCTGCGACGCGCCGGTCACCGACCCGGCCGAACTGGCCCGGAAGCTCTGAGACGAGCCGGGAACGGGGACGGCCCCGCGACCCCTCCTCGGAGGGGTCGCGGGGCCGCGCCGTGTCCTGGCGTGGTCGCTCAGCTGTTGCCGGCGCCGTTGCCGGAGAGGACCGGGATGTCGCTGAGGATGTGCGACAGCGGCTCGTCGCCCTTGGCCTGGGTGGAGTTCTCGGTGCACTGCTGGTTCTGCGGGGAGGACAGGACGTTGACGTCCTGGACCGAGATCGGGATGAGGCCGATGAGCGAACCGGCGTTGACCTTGGCCGGCAGACCGACGCAGGGCTTGTTCAGGGAGCCCTGGACGAGCGCGAACTGCGGGCTCATGTCCCCGTAGGTCTTGGAGTTGCCGAACTCCTGGTGCGCGCCGTTGCCCGACAGCGAGGTGGTGCCGCCGTCGTCGGCGATCGCGAGCGCCTGCCCGGCACCCGCCGCCGTCGCGCCGAGGACGGACGCGGCCACAGCAGCCGTCGCGAGGAGCTTCTTCATGGTTCTGGCCTTTCCGATACTGACTGGCTGAGTGCCGAGCCGTGCTGATCAACTGGTCAGCGGCCCGGAGGTTCCGGGATGTCCATCGGACGGACTACGGGCAGATGAGCGATGACCCCTTCGAGGGCTTGTACGTGCCCACCGGGATCTCGCTCGGCGCGACGGCCGCGGCGGCGGGCAGCGGCCGGTCCTCGGCCAGCCGCCCGAAGACCTCCGCGGCGCCCTCCTCGTCCCAGGCGAGGGTGGACCCGACGCCCTCGATGTCCGGGTTGAAGCCCCGGACGGGCACGGTCGCGAACTCCATGCGCTCCGGGGGCAGGTCCCGCAGGTGTGCGGCGAGCGTCAGCAGCTCGGCCGTGGAGATCCCCCGCTCGACCGCGTCCGTCCCGCGCAGGGTGGCCGCGAAGGCCTTCAGCGCCGCCGGGTCGTCGAGGATCCCGTCGTGGAGCCGGCGCAGGGTGTTCACGACGAACTGCTGCTGCTTCTGGATGCGGCCGAAGTCCATCTTCCCGTCGGCCTTCCGGGAGCGGACGTACTGGAGGGCCTCGCCGCCCGCGACCCACTTGGTCCCGGGCTGGAGGTCGATGGCGGTGGACGGGTCCTTGAGCGGCTGTTCCGTACAGATCGGGACGCCGCCGTCGACGCGGTCCACGGTGTCCATGAACCGCCGGAAGTCGATCTCCAGGTAGCGGTGGACGGGCAGTCCGGTCCTCGACTCGACGGTCTCCACGGCGAGGGAGGAACCGCCCTCCGCCCAGGCGTTGTTGATCTTCGCCGGGTGGGCGGGGTGCGTCTGCCCGGTGCGCCGGTCGACGTGTCCCGCGGGGAGCGTGGTGAGGGAGTCGCGCGGCATGCTCACGATCTCGACGCGGTCGTTCGCCGCGGAGACGTGCACGAGCATCATCACGTCCGTGCAGTCGCACTCGTGCCCGCCGAGGTGGAAGCGCTCCTTCTCCTCAGGAGTGACGTTCTTGCGGCTGTCGATGCCGACGACGAGGAGGTTCAGGCCCTTCTCGGGGGCCGGGAGACCGGTGGGCGCGAGCGCGAGGGCGCCGGGGGCGAGGGCGGTGAGGGCGGCGAGGGCGGTCGCGGCGAGCAGCGGACGCCGAGCCGGCCGGGGGCGCGGGAATTCCATGCCCGCACCGTATTTTCGACCCGCTCGCACACAGGTACGCGACGCGACATGAACAGGTCGAATCACTCTCCTGCGGCGCCTGTGTAATGATGCGGGAATCGCAGCGGAAGGAGCGAAAATGGCGCCGGATCCCGGAAAATGGGAACGGATGGCCTTCATTCCGAAGAGCCGATATGTGAGTGACCCGCCTCCGGCCGACAGCACTCCGTTCCCCGTCTATTCCGCGCTGGTCGCCCAGTGGGTGCAGGCGGGGCGGGCGGTGCCGGGTGTGCCCGACCGGGAGTGGGAGCGCCTGATGGCGACGCCGGTCTGGCCGACCTGGTAGCGGAGCCGGGGCAGACGAAAGGGGCCGCCCCGGAGGGCGGCCCCTGACGTGTGAACGTCGTCGCGCTCAGGCGGAACGTCAGTTGTTGCCGACGCCGTTGCCCGACAGGACCGGGATGTCGTCCAGGATGTGCGACAGAGCCTCGTCACCCTTGGCCTGGGTGGAGTTCTCGGTGCACTGCTGGTTCTGCGGGGACGACAGGACGTTGATGTCCTGGACGGCGATCGGGATGGCGCCGATGAGCGAACCGGCGTTGACCTTGGCGGGCAGGCCGATGCAGGGCTTGTTCAGGGAGCCCTGGACGAGCGCGAACTGCGGGCTCATGTTGCCGTAGGTGGCGGAGTTGCCGAACTCCTGGTGCGCGTTGTTGCCCGAGAGCGACGTGGTGCCGCCGTCGTTGGCGATGGCGAGCGCGGGGGAGGCAACGGCGGCGGTGGCGCCGACGATGGAGACGGCTGCGGCCGCGGTGGCCATAACCTTCTTGATCACGGGAGTTCCCTTCTAGAACCGGCTCCGTGCAGGGAGCGACCTGATCAACAGGCCTCCGGGCACGGGGGTTCCGCTGTGTCACCCCCTTGGCGGAGCGCGCGCGGCAGCGCGAAACACGGACACAGTCGAACGAGTGAAGTGCCGGAACCAAAGCCCGCGACCGCAGTTGATCCCGTCGCATCAATCAGGTCGATTGGTGGGAACAGGAACGGAATCACCGTGATCAAGAAGATTATGGCGGCTGCGGCTGTGACGGCCTCTGTTGTCGGCGCTTCTGCTGCGGCGGCCTCCCCGGCGCTCGCCATCGCCGACGACGGCGGCACGACCTCGCTGAGCGGCAACGGCGCACACCAGTCGTTCGGCAACTCGAAGACCCACGGCGACATGAGCCCGCAGTTCTCGGCCGTCCAGGGCTCGCTGAACAAGCTCTGCCTGGGCGCCCCGGTCAAGGGCAACGTCGGTTCCGTCTTCGGCCTCCTCGTCCCGGTCGCCGTCCAGGACGTCAACGTCCTGTCCTCCCCGCAGAACCAGCAGTGCGCGGAGAACTCCACGCAGGCGAAGGGCGACGAGCCGCTGTCGCACCTGGTCGAGGACATCCCGGTCCTCTCCGGGAACGGCGCCTACAACGGCTGATCCGTCTCGCGCACGACGGGGCCGGCGGGAACGAGGACGTTCCCGCCGGCCCTTTTCCGTGCGGGCAATGGGGTGAAAGAGCGGGTGTCGGTGTTATTCCGGTTTCCTCTGTGCGGCATGGTCGTTGTGTTGTGTGCAGCGGAAATTCATTCCGCCGAGGAAAGGATCCAGACGCAATGAACTGTAAGAAGGCCGCGGCCGTCATCGCCGGAATCGTCATGGCCATGGGTGTGGCGTCCCCCGCCTTCGCCGACGCGGACGCGACCGGCCTCGCCGTCGGTTCGCCGGGCGTCCTCTCCGGGAACGTCGTGCAGATCCCGATCCACGTCCCGATCAACGTCTGCGGCAACAGCGTGAACGTCGTCGGCGCCCTGAACCCGGCCGCCTTCAACACCTGCATCAACGCCTGAGTCCCGGCGCCCGCAGGCACGGAGGGCCGGTCCCGGAGAGCATCCGCTCTCCGGGACCGACCCTCCGTCATGCCGGGACCGGCGCCTTCCCGCCCGTACGCGGCCGGCCGAGGACGCCACGCCCGGCGCCCGCCCGCAGCCGCCGCCGTACCCCCTTCACCAGACGTCCCGCCGTGTACTCGGCGCCGAACACGAACCGCATCGACGGTCCGTACGAGGGGGCCGTGAGCAGCCCGGCGAGGAAGAGGCCCGGCCAGGAGGACTCGAAGAGGCCGCCGACCTCGGGGGCGCCGCCCGGCCCGACCCTGCGCAGTGCCCCGCGCAGGGCGGGGGAGAGGACCCCGGCCCGGTCCAGGCTCGGGGTGAAGCCGGTCGCCGCGATCACGTGGTCCGTCTCCAGGGCCGTCGTCCCGTCCGGCCCCGCCACGTCGAGCCGGAGCCGGCCGTCCCCGGTCACCTTCGCCGAGGTGACCCGCTGCCCCAGGCGGACGTCGCCGATCGCCGCGAACCGATCGCGGAGCCACCAGGCGCCCGCGGGGCCGAGTGCCGAGTCGAAGATCCGTTCGCGGGTGGCGGCCGGAAGGCGCCGGAAGACTCCGGGGGTGTCCGCGTACAGCTTGTTCCGCCAGCCGCAGCCGAGCCCCGTGTGCGGGGCGCGCAGCGAGCGCCACGGGTCGCGGTCGAGGGGCGGCGGCAGGGTGTTCCAGTTCAGCCGGCCGGCGCGGGCGACGATCCGTACGGCGGCGGCGCCCCGCTCGACGAGGAGCGTGGCGGTCTCCAGGGCCGCCTGCCCGGCGCCGACGACGGTGACGTCCCGGCCGGCGAGGCCGTCGAGTTCGCCGTGGTGGCCGGAGTGGGTGACGTACCGCCGGGGCAGTGCCCGCAGGGGTTCGGGGATCTCCAGGAACGGCAGGACGCCGACGGCCAGCGCCACCGTCCGGGCGCGCACGGCCTCGCCGTCCTCGGTGCGCAGCTCGAAGCCGCCGGCGGTGGGCGCGACCGAGCCGATGAGCCGCTCGTCGAGGGCGGGCACGGCCTGCCGGGCGAACCAGTCGCCGTACGCGGCGAAGAAGCCGACCGGGAGGGGGAGGCCGTGCTCGGCGCGCACGCCCCGGGCCGCCGCGTAGGCGTCGAGGCCGTATAAGCCCGCCGGGTCGGAGAGATGGGAGGCCCAGGGCTCCGACTTCAGGAACATCCCGGAGGGCATGGCGTGCCAGGAGTCCATCGAGCGGCCGAAGGTCCGGAGGTTCAGTCCGTGGGCCGCGGCGTGGGCGGCCACGGACAGGCCGTAGGGGCCGGCCCCGACGACCACCAGGTCGTACTTCGACGTCGACATCGTGCCTTCCGTGTTCATCGTGGGGTGAGCTGGTCGCTGGAGGTACGGGCCGGGGGCGGCGCGGCGGTGACGGCCGGGCCCCTCCGGCGGGACGCGAGCGCCCGGCGGAGCGCGGCGAGGGCCTTGCGCAGCAGGTGTGCGAGCCAGGCGGCGCCCATGGCGAGCGCGGGCGCCGGATCGTCGGCCGCGAACCAGGCGCACTCGGTCCGCCCCCGCGCGGCGTCCGGCTCGGGGGCGTACCGGCGGCGCGGGGAGGCGAGCAGCGAGAGCGCCGCGTAGTTCTCGACGAGGAACCGTCGGCCGTGCGCGGGGGAGTGCGGCGGCACGGGGCGGCCGGTGAGGTCCAGGTGCAGCGCCCGGACCACGTCGAGTCCGTCCGGGTCGGTGAAGAGCCGGAACTGGGCGCCGGGCCGGGGGTTGAAGTCGAGCAGGTGGTACGCGCCGGTCGCCCGGTTCAGCCGGAAGTCCAGGTCGCACACGCCCCGGTAGCCCAGCGCGTCGAGCAGGTCGCGGGCCGTCCGCTCC
Source organism: Streptomyces sp. NPDC002463 (assembly GCF_042889835.1). Lineage (NCBI taxonomy): Bacteria > Bacillati > Actinomycetota > Actinomycetes > Kitasatosporales > Streptomycetaceae > Streptomyces > Streptomyces sp. NPDC002463. The sequence goes on along the minus strand of NZ_JBIARL010000001.1, from coordinate 463,762 downwards.
ACGGTCGGGTTCACCGTCCAGCGTCCGGAGGCGGTGAGCCCGGCCCCGTCCGGCCAGGAGCGCTCCTTGCGGCCGGTCGACCCGGTCGGGCAGCGGCCCGCCGCGTCCACGTATCCGTGGAAGAACCAGTCGAGGTCCCGGCCCGCCGGGAGCAGCTCCTGGAGCAGCAGTCGGCTGCCGGCCTCCGGGGTGCGGGCGTACAGCTCCCGCACCTCGGCCAGGGAGCGCACGATCGAGGTGCTCCGCAGCCCGCCGCCGGCCGGGAGCAGCCAGGGCCGGCTCCACTTCGCGACCACCGGGAGGCCGAGCGACCAGGCCATGGCGGCGGCCTCGTCGGCGCCCTCGGGGATCTCGGTACGGGGATGGGGCAGGCCCAGCTCGGCGCAGGTATCGGCGAGTTCCGCCTTGTCTGCGACCTTCAGGAGCTGCTCCTCGGTCTGCTCGGGCAGCAGGAGGCGGGGGACGAGTCCGGGGCGGTGGCGGGCCAGGGCGAGGGCGCTGACGTCGTCCAGCGGCACGGCGAGCACGGGATGTGACGGGTCGTCGGTGATCTCGTCCGCGATCCGGGTCAGGAGGGCGGAGAGGTCGGTTCCGGAATCCGTCCCGGGGCGCACCCGGGCCGAGCGGAGATAGCGCGAGTGTGCGACAGGGCTGGTGCTCGATTCGATGACGGCGTGGACCGGAATTCCCGCCCGCCCCAGCGAACGCGCGGCCCCGAGCGTGCCGTGATGGAAGGGGTTCCGGTCGAGCCGCACGAGGACGGTGGGGACGCTGGTGTCGAAAAGCTGACTGGGCGGCACGGCATGCCCTTCATCTCGGGTGCCCCAACTGGGCGATGAAATCCTCTAATGGACTACGGAGCAGAGGGAAGCCGAGTTCACGGTCGGCTCATTAGGAATACTTTCGGAACATCGGATTGACGGATCATCAAAAGGCGTACGCGAAGGAGCGGCCATGGCATCTGCACACCGGAGAAGATCGAGAGCATGGTTGGGGGTGTTCACCGCCGGCCTCCTCGCCTCGGGCTCCGTCCTGCTCTCCGCCCCCGCCCAGGCAGCCGAATCCGTGACGGGCCCGGCGGCGGAAGACCCCGGCCCGACCCTCGCCGGCGTCGCCATGGGCGCCTTCCTCGACTCGGGCAGGCTCGGAGTCACCCGCATCGGCCAGCTCGAACGCTGGCTCGGCGGCCACGAACTCCGCGTCGGCCACACCTACCTGCCCGGCGACCTCTGGTCGAACATCGAGGGACAGCCCGGATTCCTGGAGGCCTGGGCCGACTGGCGCAACTCCCGCACCGACCGCATGTTCGTCCTCAACGTGCCCATGCTGGAGCGCAACGAGGCCCGCCTCTCCGACCGCGAGGTCCGCCGCCAGCTCCAGCTCGGCGCCGCCGGCTACTACGACCACCACTTCACGACCCTCGCCGAACACCTCGTCGAACAAGGAGCCCTGGACACGGTCGTCGTCCTCGGCTGGGAGATGAACGGCACCACCTACAGCCACCGGTGCGCCCCCGACCCCACCGCGTGGAAGAAGTACTGGAACCGGATCGTCACCGCGATGCGTTCCGTACCGGGCCAGAAGTTCCGCTTCGACTTCAACCCCAGCCGCGGCCTCGACGCGATTCCCTGGACCGAGTGCTATCCGGGCGACGACGTCGTCGACATCATCGGCATGGACTCGTACGACCAGCCGGCGGGGAGCGGTTTCGACCGGCACGTCAGCGAACCGTACGGCCTGCAGAAGCAGGTCGATTTCGCCGCCGAGCACGGAAAGCAGATCTCCTATCCCGAATGGGGGCTCTTCCGGAACGGCGACAACCCGGAATACATGCGGCGCATGCTGGACTGGATGAAGCAGCACAAGCCGCTGTATCACACGATCACCGACTACTGCCCGCACGGCGTCTGGCAGTGCGACGACAATCCGCAGTCCTCGCTGGTGTTCCGACAGGCGCTGTACGGCACGGAACCGGAACTCCCGACGGACCCGACCGATCCGACCGATCCGACGGACCCGACGATCCCTGAGCCGAAGCCTGAGCCGAAGCCCGAGCCGAAGCCGGAACCGAAGCCTGAGCCGAAGCCTGAGCCGAAGCCTGAGCCGAAGCCTGAGCCGAAGCCTGAGCCCAAGCCGGAACCGAAGCCTGAGCCGAAGCCCGAGCCCAAGCCGGAACCGAAGCCCGAGCCGAAGCCCGAGCCGAAGCCGGAACCGAAGCCTGAGCCGAAGCCCGAGCCCAAGCCGGAACCGAAGCCCGAGCCGAAGCCCGAGCCCAAGCCGGAACCCAAGCCCGAGCCGAAGCCCGACTGTTGGAACGTCGACCTCGGTTCGTGGGTGGAGAGCTGGCTCGGTGGGGCCCTCTGCGTCCCCAAGGGTGACTGGAAGGACGATGTCGACCTCGACTGGCAGAACACCCTGAAGGAGGTCTGGCCCTTCTGACACCGCTCACGGTGGCGGTGGCGGAACTCATCCGCCGCCGCCACCGCGGCCGAGCATCCGCCCCACCCAGGCCCGTTCCCGCGCCTGACGGGCCGCCCAGCGCCGGACGTCGGCCGCACCCGCGCGCAGCCAGAGCAGCGGCGCCGTACCGCGCCCGGTGAGGAGCAGCCGGCGGTTGCGCACCGGTTCGGGGCGCCAGTGCTGCTTGTACGACTCGCTGCCCCGCAGCATGCTGAGCGTGGCCCGCCCGCCCGCGCTGGTCTCGCGGGCCCCATGGCGCAGCAGCATCGTCGCCACGTCGACCTTGCGGGCGCGCAGCGCCGGGTCGGCGCCGTACAGATAGCCGCCCGCGAGCCGCGGGGACATCAGGGTGAGGTCGGCGGCGACCACGTCCCCGGCGAGCCGGAACTCGGTGACCATCGCGTCGCCGTGCTCGACCATGGGCCGCACGGCCCGGGTGAGGTGCTGGGCGAACCGCTCGCTGGTGTGCTCGGTGGTGACTCCCCGCCCCTGCCACTGGAGTTGATGGAGTTTCAGGAGCCGGTCGAGGGCGGCGGGGACCTCCTCGCCGGTCACGACGTGCGCGTCGATGCCGAGCGCGTCCAGTTTCCGCAGCTTGGCGCGGACCCGCTGGGCCTTCCCGGACGGGATCCGTTCGAGGAGCCCCTCCATGGGGACGGCGGGCAGCTCCAGGCAGAGCGAGTCGGGCAGCCGGCGGCGCGGGCCGCGCCAGTGGGCGAAGACGCGTTCGCTGGCCGCTCCGGGCCGGACCTCCCGCAGGTCGAGGACCGCGCCGCGGGCGGCCCGCGCGAGGGCCCCGGCGAGGGCGGGCGCCGCGTCCGGGCAGTCGTCGTCGAGGAGGACGTCCGTGAAGTCGGTGATGGCGCCGCCGAGCTGGGTGAGGGCGGGCAGCGGCCCACGGGCCCGCATCAGGGGCGCGGCGGCGACGAGTTCGCCGCCGTCCCGTCGCACGAGCACCACCCGCAGCGCACCGGGACGGCCGTACGAGAGCCACCAGGAGTGCAGCCAGGAGTGGGACTGGAACGGGGTGGCGGAGGAGCAGCGCCCGTACAGCGCCGTCCACTCGGCCGAGAGCCGCCCGAACTCCTCCTCGTCACGGCAGACCTCGGTGCGCAGCCCGCCCGGGGCGGAGGCTCTCGGGCTCACACCGCCTCCACCTGGTGCGCGGCGGCCGCCGGGGCGGGCACCGCGGCGGATCCGGCCGGGGCGGTCGCCTGCCGGGAGTGCCGGGCCTCGCCGCGCGCGGCGGAGCGCTTCGGGCGGACCAGGAGGGCCAGGCCGCCGAGGAGGCCGCCCGCACAGCCGCCGACGAGCGCGGACAGCGGCGCGGAGGGGGAGACGGGCGCGACGGGCTTGGTGGCGCGGGAGAACTGGACGACCTTCACGCCCGTGCTGCCCGCCACGTGCGAGCTGTTCAGGATGAGCGCGCGGGCCACCCCGTCGGCCATGGAGACCGCCTGGGCGGGCTTCGCCGCGCGCGCGGTGATCGAGATCATCGGCGCGTCCGGGGAGGTCGCCGCCTGCACGTTCTTCCGCAGGGTGTCGGCGGTGACGCCCGCCCACACCTGGGCGTCGCCGGTCACCGCGATGTCGGTGGCGACCCGCCCGTACGCCTGGGCGAAGCCGAGCGCCCCCGCCGGGTCGGCCTTCTCGGCCGGTACGACGATGACATAACTGGTCGCCGCGTACTCCGGGGTCTTCAGCGCTCCGTAGCCGCCGCCGAGGACCGCGCCGGCGAGGACGGCGGCGGGCAGGACCGCCCAGCGGCCGGGGGACCGCAGACCGGCGGGGAGGAGGGCGCGGGGTGGGGTGGTGTTCATCGGACGGGTTCTCTCACTTCGCGGGGGAGGGGATGCCGTGGACGGCCTGGTCGTAGAGGGACATCAACTGCCGTGCGCTGTGCGCGATGTCGTAGCGGCGGGCGGCCTCCGGCTGCGGGAGCCGGGCGAGCCGGGCGTCCCGGATGCCGCGCAGCGCGGAGACCAGCTCGGACACGGACTCGCCGATCCGGCGTGCGCCCGGTGCCGCGTCCGGGGGCAGGTCGTCGATCGCCGGGCAGGCCACGTACAGCACGGGAAGGCCCGCCGCGAGGGCTTCGACGACCGCGAGCCCGAAGGTCTCGTCGGGGGAGGTGGACACGAAGACGTCCATGGCGGCGAGGAGTTCGGGCAGCATGGGCCCCTGCGGGCCGCCGGTCGGCGGGTCCTCGCAGGCCCCGAAGAACAGGACCCGGCCGGCCGCCCCGCACTCCCGCGCCACCCGCAGCAGCTCCTCGCGGTGCTCGCCCTCGCCGACGAGGAGCAGCCGCGCCTCCGGCACCGAGGCCACCGCCCGGATCAGCCGGTCGAACCGCTTCCCCGGCGTGAGCCGCCCGACCCCGCCGACGACGTACGCGTCCCCGGGGATGCCGAGCACGCCCCGGGTGAGGCGCCGGGCGCGTGCGTCGAAGGCGAACCGGCCGGTCTCGATGCCGTTCGGCACCACCCGGATCCGCTGCGGGGGCACGCCCCAGTCCGCGAGCCGGCGGGCGACGCTCGGCGAGACGGCGACCGTGGAGGTGCCGAGCCGCTCGGACGCCAGATAGAGCGCGCGGGTGCCCGCGGACAGCGGCCGGCCCTCGATCTGGGTCTCGCCGAGGGAGTGCTCGGTGGCGATGACCCGGCGGACCCCGGCGAGCCGGGCCGCCGTCCTGCCGTACACGCACGCCCGGTAGAGATGTGTGTGCACGAGGTCGTAGCGGCCCTGCCGGACGATCCGGGCGAGCCGGGGCAGCGCCCCGACATCGCGGTTCCCGGCCATGCCGAGGTGGATGACGGGCGTCCCGTCGGCCTCGATGCCGGCGGCGACGGCGCCCGGGTTGGTGAGCGTGACCACCCCGCCGTCCACCGGGAGGTGGCGGAGCAGCAGCCGCAACTGCTGCTCGGCGCCGCCGATGCCGAGACCGGTGATGACGTGCAGGACCTTCACGGCGCACCGACCGGGGCCGGGCCGTGCGCGGTGGGGCCGCACGCGGCGGGCAGCAGGTCGGCGGGGTGGCGGCGGCGCAGCGGGTGCAGGACGCGCTTGGCCGTGAGCCGCCAGGGGGTGTCGTTCTCGCCGATGTGGACGCGGGGCAGGGCGTACGTGCCGGTGTGCGGGCCCGGGTCGATCGCGCAGCCGTAGCGGTAGCCGGCCTTCCGCACGGCGCGGATCACCCGCGGGTCGACCTGCCCGTACGGGTAGCAGAAGCCCTCCACCGGCCGGCCGGTCATCTCCTCCAGGAGCTCACGGCTGTGCCGGGTCTCGGCGGCCAGCGCCGTGTCGTCGGCCTCGGTCAGCGGGACGTGCCGCAGGCCGTGCGAGCCGACCTCCATCCCGGCGTCGGCGATCCGCCGGATCCCGTCCTCGTCGAGCAGCGGCTTGCGCGGCCCCGCCGAGTCCCAGCCGTTCTCGCCGCCGAGACGGCCCGGCAGGACGTACACCGTCGCCGTGAAACCGTGCCGCTGGAGCAGCGGCAGCGCCGAGTCGAGGAAGTCCGCGTACCCGTCGTCGAAGGTCAGGCCGACGAGCCCCTCGGCGCGGCCCTCGGCGGTGGCGTCGAGCAGCTCCCGCACCGACACCCCGCGCAGCCCCCGGTCGCCGAGCCAGTGCAGTTGCCGGGCGAAGCGCACGGGGGAGACGGTCACCCGGTACGGATCGTCAGCGGTGTCCGTGATCGAGTGGTACATCGCCACCCACAGGGGCGGTTTCCACAGAGGCGGCTTCGGCAGCAGACGGCGCAGCGCGGTGGCGGCGGGCATGGGGGGTCCTCCGGAAGGCGGAGCGGGGCAGGGGCGGGATGTCGGGCGCCTTGGCGGCGCAGGCGATGAAGAGCACGAAGACGCCGACGACGACGAGGCCGGCGACGGCGACGGCGAGGACGGCGGAGCCGATCGCCAGCTGGCAGAGCCAGCCGGCGCCGGTGGCCCAGGCGCCGGCGGTGGCGAGCCTGAGGAGTCCCTCGCCGAGCCGGTCGACGTGGACCGGGACGGCCTGGCGGTGCGCGCCCCGCAGCAGCAGGACGGCGCTGAGGGTGATGCCGAGCGCGTTGGCGGCGGCGATGCCGACCGCGCCCCAGTAGTGGGCGCCGGGGACGCCGGCGGCGGCGGTCGTGGCGAGACCGGCGGCCATGGCGGCGGCCGGGTACCAGAGGGGGCGGGCGGCGGAGAAGTAGCAGCGGACGAGGGCACCGACCATCGTCTGGCCGAGCAGGCCGAGCGCGTACACCCGCATGACGGCGGCGGTGGCGGTGGTGTCCGCCCCCGTGAACTCGCCGCGCTCGAAGAGCAGTTCCACGATCCGGGGCGCGGCGGCGATCACCGTCGAGGTGCCGACCAGCACGACGAGGGCGGCGAGCAGCAGATCCCGCTCGACCCGGCGGCGGGCCGCCTCCGGGTCGCCGGCCGCGAGCGCGCGGGCGACCACCGGGAAGCTGACCGTGCACAGCATCAGGGAGAGGATCATCGGCATCTGCGCGACCTTCTGCGCGTAGTTCAGATGCGAGATGGCGCCGGCGGGCAGCGGGGAGGCGAGGAAGCGCTCGATCAGTGTCTGGGACTGGCGGCACAGGGAGAACGCGACGACGGGCGCGATGAGACCGAGGGCCAGGATGCGTCCCTCGCCGGTGGAGGCGGGGGCGGGTGTCGTCGGTTCCTTCCGCCGGGGGGCCTTCAGCTCCCGCAGGAGCGAAGGCGCCTGCACGAGGACCATCAGGACGCCGCCGACGGCGACCCCGGCGGCCGCGGACCGCACCCCGAACGGTTCGCGGAGGACCAGGATCGTGCCGATGATCCCCACGTTGTACGCGACGTAGATCGCGGCCGGCGGCAGGAACCGCCCGTGCGCCCGCAGTGCCGCCGAGCAGTACCCCACCAGGGAGAACGACAGCACGCAGGTCCCGGTGAGGCGTGTGCAGTCGACGGCGAGCGACGGGTCGGGCAGGCCCGGTGCGAGCGCGGCCACGAGCAGCGGTGCGGCGAGGATCAGGACGACGGCGACGATGCCCAGGGTCAGGACGAGCCGGGGGAGCGTCCCGCGCACGAGGTCGCGCACCGGATCGCCGGGCAGCCCGGCCGAACGGCGGGCCAGGGCGCGGGAGAAGGCGGGCACCAGGATCAGCGCCATCGCGTCCTCGATGAGCAGCGTCGAGGCGAACTCGGGCACGGTCCACGCCACCAGGAACGCGTCGGTCCCGGCCCCGGCGCCGAAGTACCCGGCCATGATCTGGTCCCGCACGAGCCCGAGCACCGCCCCGGCCGCGGTGAGCCCCGCCGTCACGGCCGCCGCCTTCGCGAGGAACCCGCCACCCCCGGGCGCCCCTTCGCGGGCCATGCGCGGGCGTGCGTGCGCCCGGCGGCCGGAGGGCGGGGCGGCGGCCACGGGCCGCGCGGGCGCGGGCGGGGCGGGACGCCGCGCCACGCGCCGGGCCCCGGCGAGCAGCGGCCTCGCGGCCGTGGAGGTCCCGGCACCCCGCCCGGACGCCGCACCGGCACCGGCGGATCCCGCTCCCGTCCCGCCCGCCGGTGTCCCCGCCCCCGGCAGCACGACGGCCCCCGGGGGCCACGGGGAGTCCGTGGGGCCCGGAGGCGAGGTCGGCCAGGGGTCGGTCAGCGGGGTGCCGCAGGGCGGCCTGGGCGAGGGGCGGGGGCCCTCGGCCCACGCTGCGTCCGTGGGCTCCGGTGCCCCGGCCCACGGGTCACGCACGCCTCACCTCCGCCAGCGACCACCAGGCCGCCAGACCGAACACGACCGACATCAGGACGGTCGACGGGCCGCCGATGTCCGCGTAGAAGAAGTCGATGAGCTGCCAGGCGAGCAGGCCCGTCGCGACGAGCGCGCAGTCCGCGCCGAGCCGCTGCCGCCGCAGCGCGCCGACGAGCAGCGCCAGCCAGCTGCCGGCCAGGGCGAGCAGTCCCACCAGGCCCTGCTCGCTCAGCACCAGGAGGTACATGTTGTGCGGGGACAGCAGCGGCTGGCGCGCGAAGGCGGCGCCCGCGCCGGCGGTGTCGCTGCCGGAGGAGAGCGCGAGCGAGGCGTTCGAGTCGCGGTACTGGGGGAAGCCCTTGAGGCCGATGCCCGTGACCGGCTCCGTACGCCACATCCGCCCGGCCGCGGCCCACATCGTGTACCGGTCGGTCACGGACTGGTCCGGCGCGGCCGCCACCTGCGTGATGCTGCCGACCCGCTCCTTCACCATCGTCGAACCGACCCCGAGGCCGCCGACGAGGACCACGCCGAGCGCGGCGGCCGCGAGCGCCACCCGGGCCGCCCGCCGCACCCCGGCGAGCAGCAGCTGGATCACGCAGGTGAGCACGGTCGCGATCCACGCGCCCCGGCTGAACGACAGCACGAGGGGTACGAAGAGGAGCGCCGCGCAGACCGTCGCGACCGTGCGGGCGCGGCCGGGACCGCTGCCGAGCGCGATCCCGGTGACGACGACGAGCCCGTACGCGACGACCGTCGCCATGCCCATCACGTCGGTGGCGCCGAAGGTGCCGACGGCCCGGATGTCCTCGCCCTGGTACGAGGCGCCCGTGCCCGTCAGGTACTGGGCGACGCCCACCGCGCCCTGGAGCAGCGCGAACGCGACCAGGCCCCAGGCGATCACGGCGAAGTCCCGCCGGTCGCGGATCGTCAGGAGCACGGCCGCCGGCACGAGGACGAAGACCTGCACGTAACGGGCGACGCCCGGCAGGCTCGCCGCCGGGTCGTTCGAGGTGATCGCGGCCAGGCAGATCCCGAGCACCGGCAGGCCGAGGACGACGGCCGCCGCCCGGGTCAGCGGCCGGGCCCCGCCGCGCAGCACCCGCACCAGGCAGATCACGACCAGGAGCCCGGAGGCCGCGTCCGCGACCGTCCCCGTGCCGCCGGTGCCGCCCTGCGCGCCGCCGCCGCCCGGGACGAGCAGCAGTGCGATCACGGCGAGGACCGGGGACAGCGCCCCGGCCCTCCGGGCCAGGTCCCGTACGTCGAGGCCCGAGGCGGGCACCGTCACGGCCGTGGCCATCCTCAGCTCCCCGTGGGTCGGACCAGCCCGGCCGCCGTGCGCAGCAGGATGCAGACGTCCTGCCAGAGCGACCAGTGGTCGATGTAGTGGTTGTCGAAGCGGCAGCGGTCCTCGATCGAGGTGTCGCCGCGCAGCCCGTGCACCTGCGCGAGGCCCGTGAGGCCCACCGGCATCCGGTGCCGGGCCGCGTACCCCGCGTGGATCTTGCTGAACTGGGCGACGAAGTAAGGGCGTTCGGGCCGCGGCCCGACCAGGCTCATGTCCCCGCGCAGCACGTTCCACAGCTGCGGCAGCTCGTCGAGCGAGGTCTTCCGCAGGAAGCTGCCCGCCGCGCTCATCCGACGGTCGCCCGCCACGTTCCAGCGGGTCGCCGACTCGGTGTCGTCGGAGGGCCGCAGCGTACGGAACTTGAGCAGCGTGAAGTGGCGCCCGTGCTGGCCCACCCGCTCCTGCCGGAACAGCACCCCGGGACCGTCCGAGAGCCGCACGGCGAGCGCGCAGAGCAGCAGCACCGGCAGCGCGAGCGCGAGCGCGGGGGTGGCGAGGACGATGTCGAGGGCCCGCTTGGAGGCCCGCCCGCGCCGCTCGTCGAGCGGGACGACGCGCTGCCAGGCGTACCCCCACATGTGCGCGCCCATCGGCCCGTCCTGGTGTCGGCCGCCGACCCGCCAGGTGGTGCAGCCGTACTGCTGGAAGAGCGACACCAGATTCGGGTCGTCGTCGAGGAACACCGCGTCGCGCACGGTGTTCTGGATGACCGCCCGGTGGATCTCCTCGGTCGTCGTGAGCACCGGGAGCCCGGCCTCCCCGACCGTGCGGGACGCGCCGCCCTGCTCCGGCACGCCGACGATCCCGACCGGTCGCACCCCGTACTCCGGGTGCTGGGCGGCCGCCGCGGCGAACCGGCGCGCGGCCCCCGCCGAGCCGACGACGAGCGCCGAGCGCGGACGCTCCCGCGCGATCCGGCGCCGCCGCCCGAGGACCACGGCCCGGACCAGGCACACCAGGGCGACGTGCGTGCCGTACGCGGCGCAGAGCCGCAGCGGCCCGATCGCCAGACCGGGGGAGTACGCGGCGACCGAGGCCGCCGCCAGGCACCAGGCGAATCCGGCGCGGGACCCCAGCGCGGGCAGCTCGTCCAGGGCCCGGATGTGCGCGGGCGGCCGGTAGAGCCCCGCCTGCCCGTCGAGGACGAGGACGAGCGCCATCACCGGCAGCACGAGCCGCAGGTCGTGGTGCGCCGCGCTCAGCACCGACGCGGCGGCGAGGACGGCGAGGGCGTCGACCGCCACGAGCGCCGCCACGCCGGACCGCGGCCGCTCACGGCGGTGGCGCGGCAGCGCGAGCCGGCCGGGCGTGCTGCGGCGCGGCGCGAGGGAGGCGAGGCCGAAGGCCTGGCCCGCCGTGGGCCAGGGCCCCGGCGAGGAGGGAACGCTGGTACTTTCCGTGGTCACTGCGCAATCGGCTCTCTGTGCTCGGCCCCCCGCACTCCGGCCAGCTCGCGGTAGACATCCGCGACGGCCGCGCCGGTGCGCCGGACGTCGAATCTGCTGAGTACGTGCTCGTGGGCCTCGCGGCCCAGGCGGTGCCGCAGCTCAGGCCGGCCGAGGAGGCGGCCCAGAGCGGCGGCGAGCGCGGCCGGGTCCTCGGGCGGGACCAGGCACAGGGGTTCATGGGCGGGCGGCAGGCTCTCGCGGGCCCCGTCGACGTCGCTCACGACGACCGGCCGGCCGGCGGCCATGGCCTCCAGGGGGGCGAGGGCCATGCCCTCCCAGCGGGACGGCAGGACGACCACGTCGGCGGCCCGGTACCAGGGCACGGGGTCCTCGACGGCCCCCGTGAACCGCACCGACGGACCGGCGCCGGCCCGCAGGGCCTCGCCGTCCGGGCCGTCGCCGACCAGCACGAGCCGGGCCGCGGGCACCTCCGCGAGGACCGAGGGCCAGGCGGCGAGCAGCACGTCCTGGCCCTTCTGACGGCAGAGCCGGCCCACGCAGACGACCGTGGGCGCCGGATTGCGCGGCGGCCCGTCGGTGGCGAACCGGGCCGTGTCCACGCCGTTGTGGACGACCGACCAGTCCGCCACGACCCCGGCCGCCTCGCCGGTACGCCGCTCGGCTTCGCTCACGCACAGGACGCGGTCCGTCCACCGGGCGCCGAACCGCTCCCAGCGCCGGACGACCGCGGCGGTCCGCCCCTCGACGGCCTCGAAGGACCAGGCGTGCGGCTGATACACCGTCGGAATCCGTCCCCGCACGGCGAGTCGGGCGCACAGACCGGCCTTGGCGCTGTGCGCGTGGACGAGCCCGGGCGCGACCGCACGGATCAGCCGGGCCAGGTCCCGCGTCTCGCGGAGGACGGCGGGACCGGGGTCGCGGCCGGCCCGCCAGTCGTGGGTCTCGGCGCCCTCGGCGCGGACGGCGGCGGAGAGCCGGGTGCCGGGCGGGCAGGCGACCGCGACCCGCAGGCCGGCGGCACGCTGGGCGCGGACCAGGTCGACGACGACACGGGCGACCCCGCCGTCGCCGGGCTGGACCGCGTGCAGGACGGTGACGGACGCGAGGTCCGCGTGGAATGGTGACAGCACGTCAGCGCCGGACGTCGGCCTGGAGGAAGACGGCACCGAGCCAGACGGTGTCCTTCCGGCTGCCGACCCGGACGTGCACCCGGTCGCCCCCCGCGCGCAGCGCCCCCCGCAGATCGAACACGTCGGAGTCGTATCCGAGGGTGTTCGTACGATCGGGCCGTCGTACGGTACGACCGGTGCCGAATTCGGTGACGGTGGAGTTCAGCACGTCGTCCGCGGAATTGGCGGAATCGGAGATACGGGTGCTCTTCGAACGGCTCGTTTCCACCGTCAGGTAATCCCCGGAAGTCCCCCGGTCACCGTCATACGCGATCAGCCCGAGACGCCCGGAGACACCCTTGGGAAAACGGTTTCCGTCGACCGGGACGCGCAGCTCCCCGGCGCGCGGACCGACCGTTTCGAAACCGTCCCAGACGCTGATCCTGCGCAGCGGTTCCGAGGCCTTCTCGTACGCGGCGACGAGCGTCCAGCCGCCCCAGCCGCCCACCGCGGAACGGCCCATGGCGACGTTGACCTGCGCGACCGTCCACAGCCCCGGGTGCGACCGGCGGACCAGGTCCGTGACGTCGGCGGAGGCCTGGAAGGCGTCGGCGCCGTCGGCCGTGCGGTGACCGATCACGGAGTCGGCGAGCAGCGCCTTGTACCGGCCGCCGGGCTCGGCGATCAGCACGCGGCCGTCGTCCTTCGGCGGCTTCTGCTCGCCCACCCGCAGGTTCCCGCCCCAGTAGAGCCGGGCCCAGGTGACCCGGGCCCCGGCCGGCACCGCGAGCTCGGCGCGGCTGGAGTTGTACGTGTTGGGGTCGCGGTCCACGTCGACGTACACGATCCCGGCACCGTCGTTGACCGACTCGGTGCCCTTCGCGCCCTTCGCCGAGGTGTTGGCGGCGCGCACGATCCCACCGTGCTGCACGGCCTGGTGGCGCGCGGCGAAGGGGACGCGGGCCGCCTCCCGGGGCCGGGGCGCTGCTGCGGAGGCGCCTGGCAGCGCGGCGGTCAGGGCCGCACACGACAAGGCGCACAACACGCTGCGACGCACGGCAAGAACCGCTGAATTCCGCATACAGGTTCTCCGCTTTGATGAGAGAAGGGAGGGAAGACCCGAGCAGGCCGGGGGAGATGAAGGTGTCGTCCGCACGAAATGAGTGAACGCGCGGCGGGCCCGGAAGCAACGTTCGGGAACGTTATAACCCCGAACCGGGGCGATAGTACGCATTAGATGCCCGGAAACGCTAACTCCCGTATCTGGGCGGCCGGTTCCTCGTTGAGCGTGTTGCGCCATTCCACGCCCAGTCCCTCGAATGGCCCTCTTATGGCCCAAAGATCGGTTGAACGTCACCCGTTCGGGAGAGCAACCGATGAAAAGCCGGGGCGTTGTTGAGGGAGTCGGGCCGAACGGTTCGCGCAGTCCGAGTTGGATGAATTCGATCGAGGAGCACCTCCCCATGTCCCGTATCGCCAAGGCCGTTGTCCTGACCGTGGGTGCCGCCGCCGCCGTCGCCGGTACCGCTGGTGCCGCCTCCGCCGACGCCGGCGCCGAGGCCGCGGCCGTGAAGTCCCCCGGTGTCCTCTCCGGCAACGTCGTCCAGGTGCCGGTCCACGTCCCGGTGAACCTCTGCGGCAACACCGTCAGCGTCATCGGCCTGCTGAACCCGGCCTTCGGCAACACCTGCGTCAACGCCTGATCTCGCACGCCTGATCGGTCCTTCCGAAGCCGGTGCGCCCGCCCCCCGGGGCGGGCGCACCGGCTTTTCCCTTGCCCGCACTGGTTCGGTACTCGTTCGGACGCACCCTCGTGCGCCGTCCGGTGCAACGGCGTACGCCCCTTCGGGGGCGGGCTCCCGGGGCGGATTCACTCGAACGGGGACGTGGCGCTGCGTAGTACCTCGGTTGCGGAGGGCTATACCCGCAGGCACCGTGAGAGAGCAGTTGTCCGACGCATAAGGAAAAGGAACACATATGCGTCCCCTGGCCATACGCCGTCTCACCGCCCTGGCGATATCCGCCGCCATCTCCCTCGGCGCGGCGGGACCCGCCTTCGCCGGCGAACACCACCCGTCTCCCGCGGCCGACCGGGCCGCGCACGCGCCCGCCCCGGACGCCGCCGCCCTCCTGGCCCAGGCCCAGGCGCTCGGCGAACTCGGCTCGGTGATCACCCCCGTGACCGAACTCGTCACGGCCGCGCTCAAGGCCGACTCGGGCCGGCTGCCCGCGGCCGACGTCGAGGCCTTCAAGGCGAAGATCGCCGCGGCGGTCGAGGAGGCTAAGGCCGCGGCCGCCGTCCCGGACGGCCCCGCACCGCAGCTCCCGGCCATCCCGCCGTCCCCCGACCTCCCGGTCGCCGCGCCGGTGACCCCGCCCGCGGCCGAGCTCCCGGTCACCCCGCCCGCCGCAGAGCTGCCGGTCACGCCGCCCGCGGCGGAGCTCCCGGCGGCGCCCCCCGCCGCCGAGCTGCCCGTGACGCCCCCCGCCGCCGAGCTCCCGGTGAAGCCGCCCGTGGATCTGCCCGTCGCGGCAGTCGCCGCCGGCGCGGCCTCGGCGGCCGGGAAGGCCGCCCCGGCGGACGTCGTGTCCGACGCCCTCGCGAGCGTCGAGAAGGCCGTCGCCGGCCTCCTCGCCGCCGTCACCTCCGGCGACGCCGGCGGAGTCGTACCGCAGGTCACCTCGACGCTGACCTCGCTGGTCAACCTGGCCGTCTCCACCGTGCTCGGCAGCGGCCTGCCCGCGCCGGACCTCGCGGGGCTGCCCGCGCTCCCGCAGCTCCCGGTCACCGCGCCCGAGCTGCCTGTCGAGCCGCCGGTCGCCGCGCCCGAGCTGCCGGTCAAGCCCCCGCTGCCCGCCCGGTAGCACCCCGCACCCCGTACCGGCCCGGCTTCCGCCGGGCCGGTACGGGCGTGTGCGATCGGCAAATAGCACCGGCCCGCATCGATCGGGTGCAGTACCGAGAAATCCTTCCTCCCGGAGTTTCCGGGGCGCTCACTCCTCGTTACAGAAGCAGGACGACGTACAGGATTCCGTCAAGAACCCTGTGCGGAAAGTGACTTGAAAGCACAGAGGAAGGATTCACTCCATGAAGCCCACCAAGGTCGCCGCGGTCGTCGCCGGTTCGCTGATGGCCCTGGGCGCCGCCGCGCCCGCCATGGCCTCCGAGGCGCTGACCCCCACCAGCCTGAACGGTGGACTCGAAGCGATCGCCGCCAACGGGCTCAAGAGCGACATGCTGAGCAGCACCACGGACGGCTCCCCGGTCCAGACCGTCACGAAGGCGGCCGACCAGCTGAACACCGCCACCAAGGGCGCCCCGCTGCTCGGCGGCCTCCCGGTCCCCGGCGGCCTCCCGCTCGGCGGCTGACGCCACCTCAGCAACACCGGCCCCACGGGCACTTGCGGCGGACTTCCGTGCCGCCGTTCCTCGCGGTCGGCTGATCGAATGATTTTCTGATCAGCTGCCGTGTGGCCACGGCTGTGCGCCGGGCGTCGACCCATACCTTTTGGCCGATCCCCCTTGAACGTCGGTGCGGATCAGGCCGGTCGGAGCGAGGGGGGATCCTCGCCGGTCTCTCCCTTTCTCCAGAGGAAGAGCGGTATGCGGTCCATCATCAGCAGGAAAGTACTCACCGCGGCTGCAGCGACCGGCATCCTGTCGCTGACCGGCGGATTCGCCCTGGCCGCGAACTCCCACGCGGGTTCGGGCGACGGTCCCGGCTCCCGTGCGGCCGGCCGTGCCCACGCCACCGTGCCGGCGGACGTCTGCGGCAAGACCATGGAGCTCGGCGGCGTCGTCGCGGCAGCCGTCGGAGACCTCTGCAACCAGGCGGAGGAACCCGACGGCTACGGCGAGGGCCCGGGCGGCTACGGCGAGGGTCCGGGCGGCTACGGCGAGGGTCCGGGCGGCTACGGCGAGGAGCAGCCGGGCCACCCGACCGGCCACCCGACCGGCCACCCGACCGGTCACCCGACGGGCCACCCGACGGGTCACCCGACCGGTCACCCGACCGGTCACCCGACGGGCCACCCCACGGGCCACCCCACGGGCCACCCCACGGGTCACCCGACCGGTCACCCGACCGGTCACCCGACGGGTCACCCGACCGGTCACCCGACGGGCCATCCCACGGGTCACCCGACCGGTCACCCGACGGGCCATCCCACGGGTCACCCCACCGGTCACCCGACGGGTCACCCGACCGGCCATCCCACGGGTCACCCGACCGGCCATCCCACCGGCCACCCGACCGGTCACCCCGGCGGCCACCCGAGCGGCCACCCGAGCGGTCACCCCACGGGTCACCCGACGGGCCACCCCACCGGGCATCCCACCGGCTACCCCACCGATCACCCGACCGGCCACCCCACCGATCACCCGACCGAGCAGCCCACCGGCAAGCCGACCTGTGAGAAGCCCGGTCACGGTGGGGGCCCGCACGATTGTGGGGAGCTGCCCGACACCGGTATGGAGACCGAGCTCATGGGTGCGGGCGCGATCAGCGCCGCGCTGATCATCGGTGGCGCCGTCGTCTACCTCCGCGGCGGACGGCTCGCCCGCCGGCACTGACACCCCGAGCGCCGGCAACGCGTCAACCCGGGCCCTCGCCTTCACCGGTGAGGGCCCTGCGCGTTGCTGCTAATGGGTTAGTCCCGCGACGTTTCGGCCAAGGGGCTCGTTCTCCTCGTATGACTCTGCGTTCTCACGCGGGCATGGGCCTCCTCATGACCGCGCTCGCCTCCGCCGCCCTGGCCTCTCCCGCCGCCGCCATCGAGGCGCCGGTGATCGTCCCGCTCCAGGGCCTCGACCCGGTGCTGCCGATGGACGCGCCGACCGTGGCGACCGGCGTCCCCGTCCCGATGCCCGGGGCGCCCACCGGCTTCCAGAAGGGCCTCGGCTCGCTCCCGGACGTCGCGCTGCCCAGCGTCCCGCTCACCGGCACCGTGCCGGAGACCATCGTCGACGCGCCGCTGCCCGAGCTCCTCAAGGGCAGCGAGCCCGGTCGCGCGCTGCTCAGCAACCCGCACTCGGAGATGAAGGCGGCCACCCCCGGCGCCGTCGTCGGCACCCCGGTGGAGGCCCCGCGCGGCAACGGACTCGCCGGGATTCCCGACCTGGCGAAGCCCCAGGTCGGCCTGCTCACCCCGGTGCTCAGCGGGGCCCTCGACCCGCAGTTGGGTCTGGCCCCGGACGCGCACTGACGACCGTGCTTCTGTTCGACCGGTCGCCAGGTGGGTGAAGACACGATTCTTCCCCGCCACCCCAAGGGTTTTCGGTCGTTGCAAGAGAAGGCTTGTCGCATGGCCGCGGCCCGTGGGCCGAAGGCGTCCCGTCGTATCCGGCGGCGGACGGCATTCGGTCCACGGGCCATTTTTTCGGTTTTCCTTCTTCCCTTTCGGCCCAATGGCCGTGACCCCTTCCGGGGGCCGGCGTTGAACGGAAGTGACGGCCGTGATTCCTGCGGTCGCTTTCCAGTCCAAGGAGTTCTTGATGTCTCGCATCGCGAAGGCTGCCGCTGTTCTCGCCGGCACGGGTGCCGTTGCCCTCAGCGGAGCCGGCCTGGCCGTCGCCGACGCCGGCGCCGAGGCCGTCGCCGCCCACTCGCCCGGTGTCGCCTCCGGCAACGTCGTGCAGGTCCCGGTCCACGTCCCGGTGAACCTCTGCGGCAACACCGTCAACGTGATCGGTCTGCTGAACCCGGCGTTCGGCAACACCTGCATCAACGCCGACGGCGGCCACGGCCACGGTGACGGCGGCTACGGCGGCTGATCCCCCCCCGCTTCACACGGATGTCCCCCCGGCCCGGCGGTCGGGGGGACATCCGTGTGCAGGGGCTCAGACGTACCGGTAGATCCGGCTGTGGTCGAACATCGACGCCGGGGTCACGCCCCAGGGCGCCATCGGCTCGTGCCGGGCGGCGACCTTGCGGTGCTGCGCGTCGCCGAGCGGCGGCGGCTCCGCCGGCAGATAGGCGGCCCCGGGGTTCCGCTGCTGCCAGCGCGACCAGACCAGGTCGACGAAGGAGTGGTGCAGCCAGAAGACCGGGTCGTTCACGGAGCCGCCGCCGAGCATCAGGCCGCCGACCCAGCGGTGCACCCGGTTGTGGATGCGGAACCGCTCGTTGCCCCGGCCCGGCGCCCAGCCCTCCAGTGCGTTGCGGAAGCCGGTGGCGCTCGTCGAGTTCCAGGGCGCCGCGTCGTACACCCGCTCGCGCATCACCTCGTCGAGCTGGGTGGCCGTGGGGAGGGTGATCGGGTCGCGGGGGCGGCCGAAGTCCCTGGTCAGGTACTTGCTGTCGGTCATCGACTGGGTGATCGTCCAGTGCCCGGCGGAGTGCGCGAAGGGGCCCGTCATCACCTGGAGGTCGGCCCGGCGTCCGTTGCCGCCCATGAAGTCCTCGCGCCAGATCGAGGAGGCCGGGGAGTTGTCCCGGGTCCAGTCCCAGTAGGGGACGGAGACCGTCGGGTCGATCCGGCGCAGCGCCGTCTCGAACTCGAGGAGGAACTTCCGGTGCCAGGGCAGGAAGCTCGGCGTCATGTGGGCGATCCGCAGCCGGCCCTCCCCGTCGGCCGTGTAGTGGTCGATGTGGGTGCGGACGAAGCGGTCGTACGCTCCGGTCCGCTTGAGCTCCAGGACGGCGGCGACGAACTTGCGGCGCTCGGCAGCGGTCAGATCGCGCTGGTTCTTACGCGTGTACACCACGCGGGCTCCCTCCCGTCGGGTCGGTGACGCCGTGGGCGGCCGCGAGGGGGGAGAGCCGGGCGGTGCCCAGCTCGTCCACGGCCGCGCGGGTCGCCGCCAGGGGCGTCGGGCAGGACTCGTAGTGGTCGATCGGGGTGACGTAGCCGCCGTCGGCGCAGCGCATCAGGTGCAGAGGCCGGCCGTCGACGAGGGCCGTCGGCTCGCCCCCGGGGCCGGAGAAGCCCAGGAGGCGACGACCCCGGTACATCTCGTCGAAGGCGTGCGGATCGCGGCTGCCCCCCGACTCCGGTCGGGTCGCGATACGGCCGAGCGCCCCGCCCGTGAAGGCGGTGACGGCAAGGGCGAACAGGGACCGCAGTGCGACGCGGCGCGGGACGATCATCAGTGATCTCCTGGTGGTCGGCTTATGCCCTCAGGGCACAACGATGAAAACCCGCGTTCGTTGCGGCGGAAATGGCAGCGGCGTGAATATCGGCCGTTCGGGTGAAAACGGCGCGGGGAAAGGGTGGTCGGCGCATTAGCATCCGGTTGCATGACCACTTCCAACGTCGTCTCCTCGGCGCGCAGCGCCTCTCCGCTGGGAACTCTCACGGTGATTCCGTGGGCCAGCGAGCCCTCCGCCGATTCGGCGGGAACGCCGTTCCTGATGGCCTATTCGCTCGGTGACGGCCGGGACGGTCCGGAGGCCGGGCAGCAGGCGATGCGCGCGGCCCTGGAGTCGATGAAGCTCTCGGTCGGCGACCGGCTCTTCGACCTGGAGAAGGACGCCGGGATCAACGCCACGCTGCTCGTCGAGGGCGGCTCCGCCGTGCTCACGCTGCCCTTCCTGAAGGTGCAGTGCCCGGTGCCGGACGAGTGGCAGGCGGCCGCCCGCGAGCAGGGCAAGGTCTACTTCCTCTGCTCCGTACGGCCCTGGTCCGAAGGCGTGCCCGGACAGCCCGTCGACGAGGCCATGCTGCGGGCCTTCGTCTCGGACGAGGAGACGCTCGCCGACTGCGCCCACGTCCTGCTGCCGGTCCGCCGCATCCAGGGCTGAGCGGGAGGAGCCGCGTCATGGCGACGGTGAACGTACGGGACGGGGTGCCGGGTCAGCGGCAGGACGAGACCGCGCAGGAGACCGGCGGGCCGATCGGTGCGAGCCGGGCCCTGGCCTGGCTGCTGCTCGTCACCGGCGCGGCGGGCGTGCTCGCCGGCTGGGTCATCACGATCGACAAGTTCCTGCTCCTGGAGGACCCCGGCTTCCAGCCCGGATGCAGCCTGAACCCGGTCGTGTCCTGCGGCAACATCATGAAGAGCGCACAGGCGTCGGTGTTCGGCTTCCCGAACCCGATGCTCGGGCTCGTCACGTACGCCGTCGTCGTCGCCGTCGGTGCCGGGCTCCTCGCCGGGGCCCGTTACCGGGGCTGGTTCTGGCTCGGCCTCAACGCCGGGATGCTGTTCGGGGTCGGCTTCTGCACCTGGCTGATGTACCAGTCGCTGTACGAGATCAACTCGCTCTGCCTGTGGTGCTGCCTGGCCTGGACCGCCACCATCACCATGTTCTGGTACGTCACCGCGCACAACGTCCGGGAGCGCGTGCTGCCCGCCCCGGCGGCGCTGCGGACCTTCCTCGGCGAGTTCGCCTTCGCCCTGCCCGTCCTGCACATCGGGATCATCGGGATGCTGATCCTGACCCGCTGGTGGGACTTCTGGACCAGCTGACGTGAGCCGACCCCCCGCCCGGCTCCCCTGGTCGACCTGGCCGCGGGCCGCACTGACCGTGCTGCTCGCGGCCGTTGCCGTACTCCTCCTCGTGACCGACCGGATCCCGCCCGGCGGCCGCCACGACGGGACGGAGCCCGCGCCCGAGCAACAGCCGCTGCCGGGCGTCCCGTCGGGGTTCTTCACCGGCTCCGACGAGGCCGGGGTGCGGCGGATCGCGCAGGTGCAGGCCTGGCTCGGCGGGGACTCGCTGACCGTCGGCCACACCTATCTGCCGGGCGACCGCTGGTCCAACATCGAGGGGCATCCGGCGCTGTTCGGGCCCTGGGCGCGCTGGAAGGCCGAAAGACCGGGGCGGCTCTTCGTCCTCAACGTGCCGCTGCTCGACCGCAACGAGGCCGGGCTGCCGGACACCGAGGTGCGGGCCGGGCTGCGGCGGGGCGCGGACGGCGCGTTCGACGGGCACTTCCGGACGCTGGGGGAGCGGCTGGTGGCGCAGGGGCTCGGCGACGCGGTCCTCGTGCTCGGCTGGGAGATGAACGGCACCACGTACAGCCATCGCTGCCGGCCGGACCCGACGGCCTGGAAGGCGTACTGGCGGCGGGTGGTGGGGGTACTGCGCGGGGTGCCGGGGCAGCGGTTCCGCTTCGACTTCACCCCGAGCCGCGGGCTCGACGCCATCCCGTGGCCGCACTGCTACCCGGGGGACGACGTCGTCGACATCATCGGGATGGACGCCTACGACCAGCCCGCCGGGCTCTCCTTCGAGGAGCAGGTGTACGAGGAGTACGGGCTCGCGCACCACGTGCGGTTCGCGGCGGCGCACGGCAAGCCCGTCTCGTACCCGGAGTGGGGGCTCTTCAGGAACGGGGACAACCCGGCGTACGTGCGGGGGATGCTGGACTGGTTCGCGGCGTACCGGCCCGTGTACCAGACCGTCACCGACTACTGCCCGCACGGGGTGTGGCAGTGCGACGCCAATCCGGAGTCGGCGCGGATCGTCAGGGGTGCGCTGGGACCCGGGGCGTCAGGCCGGTCTTGAGAGTGTCGACGGTGGCGTCCAGGAGGGCGACGAGGTCGTCGGTGCGGTTGCGTTCGGCCCAGTACAGGACCGCCTCGCGCAGGGCGCCGAGGGCCGACGCCGTGAAGATCCGTACCTCCAGGTCGTCCGCGTCCCGGCCGGTGCGGTCGGCGATCGCGCGGGCCAGGCGGCGGCCGGTCTCCGCGGTGGTCTCGGTGAGCCGGGCGCGGACGGCGGGGATCTCCGCCATGAGCCGGGCCCGCAGCAGGGTGTCCTCGGGCTCCTCGTCGAGGGAGGCGCGAACGGCTTCGAGGACGACCGCCCGGAGCGAGTCGAGCGGTTCCTCGGCGGCGGGGCGGGCGCGCAGCCGGGCTTCGAGCTCCTCGTCGTTCTCGGCGGTGAGGAGGATGTCCTCCCGGACCGGGAAGTAGCGCACGACCGTGGAGGGGGAGACCTCGGCGGCCGCGGCGATGCGCTCGGTGGTGGCGGCGTCCCAGCCCTGCTCGGCGGCGAGCCGGTAGGTGGCCTGCCGGATCGCCGCGCGGGTCTTCGCCTTCTTGCGTTCGCGCAGGCTCATGGAGCCCATTGTCCCAGGTCGGACGGGCCGGTCAGGCGTGCTGGTAGGCCACCAGCGAGATGCCGACGTAGTGGACGATGAAGGCCGCGAGGGTCAGCGAGTGGAAGACCTCGTGGAAGCCGAACCAGCGCGGCGAGGGGTTCGGGCGCTTGATGCCGTAGATGACGCCGCCCGCGCTGTAGAGCAGTCCGCCGACGACGACGAGGACGAGGACCGCGATGCCGCCCGCGCGCATGAAGTCGGGCAGGAAGAAGACGGCGGCCCAGCCCATCGCGATGTAGCAGGGCGTGTACAGCCAGCGAGGGGCGCCGACCCAGAAGACGCGGAAGGCGATGCCGGCGGCGGCCGCGGCCCACACCGCCCACATGAGCGGCTTCGCCGTGGAGTCGGGGAGCAGCAGCAGGGTGAGCGGGGTGTAGGTGCCCGCGATGATCAGGAAGATGTTGGCGTGGTCGAGGCGCCGGAGCACGGCCTCGGCGCGCGGGCCCCAGTTGCCGCGGTGGTAGAGCGCGCTGATGCCGAAGAGCAGGCAGGCGGTGAGCACGTAGATCCCGCAGGCGATGCGGGCGCGGGGCGAGTCGGAGAGGGCGACGAGGGTGAGGCCCGCGACGATCACGGCGGGGAACATGCCCGCGTGCAGCCATCCCCTGAGCCGGGGCTTCGTCGGGAGCGGCACGGTGCGCTCGGTGGTCACTTCCGGCGTGGCTGCAGTCATGGGACGGAATCCTAGCTACGCCCCCGTAGGTACCGGATATGAGTGGCGATGCTCACGTGTGCACCCCCCTGGACATATGGGCGTATCCATCGGATGATCAAATGAGTGCGGTCGGCACCGGATGAGCAGCTACGAAGCATCCGGGTCGCGGCCCCCACGGGGCAGACATCTAAAAAACCCCTCAACAAGGAGCAATCGTGGCGCGCGACAACGCGGCTCCCACCGACGTCCCCACCCAGCACCAGGAGCTCGTCTCCTGGGTGAACGAGATCGCCGAGATCACCCAGCCCGACAGCATCGTCTGGTGCGACGGGTCCGAGGCCGAGTACGAGCGCCTCTGCGAGGAGCTCGTCGCCAAGGGGACCTTCAAGAAGCTCGACCCGGTCAAGCGCCCGAACTCCTACTACGCCGCCTCCGACCCGTCCGACGTCGCGCGCGTCGAGGACCGGACCTTCATCTGCTCCGAGAAGGAGGAGGACGCGGGCCCGACCAACCACTGGAAGGCCCCGGCGGAGATGAAGGACATCTTCGCGGGCGAGAAGGGCATCTTCCGCGGCTCCATGAAGGGCCGCACCATGTACGTCGTGCCCTTCTGCATGGGCCCGGTCGGCTCGGAACTCTCCGCCATCGGCGTCGAGATCACCGACTCCGCGTACGTCGCCGTCTCCATGCGCACCATGACCCGCATGGGACAGGCCGTCCTCGACGAGCTCGGCACCGACGGCTTCTTCGTCAAGGCCGTCCACACCCTCGGCGCGCCGCTCGCCGAGGGCGAGGCCGACGTGCCGTGGCCCTGCAACACCACCAAGTACATCTCGCACTTCCCCGAGACCCGCGAGATCTGGTCGTACGGCTCGGGCTACGGCGGCAACGCCCTGCTCGGCAAGAAGTGCTACGCGCTCCGCATCGCCTCCGTCATGGCGCGTGACGAGGGCTGGCTCGCCGAGCACATGCTCATCCTGAAGCTCACCCCGCCGCAGGGCGAGGCCAAGTACGTCGCCGCCGCCTTCCCGTCGGCCTGCGGCAAGACCAACCTCGCCATGCTGGAGCCGACCATCCCCGGCTGGACCGTGGAGACCATCGGCGACGACATCGCCTGGATGCGCTTCGGCGAGGACGGCCGCCTCTACGCGATCAACCCCGAGGCCGGCTTCTTCGGCGTCGCGCCCGGCACCGGCGAGCACACCAACGCCAACGCCATGAAGACCATGTGGGGCAACTCCGTCTTCACGAACGTCGCGCTCACCGACGACGGCGACGTGTGGTGGGAGGGCATGACCGAAGAGGCGCCCAAGCACCTCATCGACTGGAAGGGCAACGACTGGACGCCGGAGTCCGAGACCCCGGCCGCCCACCCGAACGCCCGCTTCACCGTCCCGGCCGGGCAGTGCCCGATCATCGCGCCGGAGTGGGAGGACCCGAAGGGCGTGCCGATCTCGGCGATCCTCTTCGGCGGCCGCCGCGCCTCCGCCGTCCCGCTGGTCACCGAGTCCTTCGACTGGAACCACGGCGTCTTCCTCGGTGCGAACGTCGCCTCCGAGAAGACCGCCGCCGCCGAGGGCAAGGTCGGCGAGCTGCGCCGCGACCCCTTCGCCATGCTGCCGTTCTGCGGCTACAACATGGGCGACTACATGGCGCACTGGGTCAAGGTCGGCGCCAACGCGGACGCCGCGAAGCTCCCGAAGATCTACTACGTGAACTGGTTCCGCAAGAACGACGCCGGCAAGTTCGTCTGGCCCGGCTTCGGCGAGAACAGCCGCGTCCTGAAGTGGATCGTCGAGCGCCTCGACGGCAAGGCCGAGGGCGTCGAGACCCCGATCGGCATCCTGCCGACCGCCGAGTCCCTGGACACCGAGGGCCTGGACCTGCCGGCCGAGGACCTCGAGTTCCTCCTCAAGGTCGACCGTGACGTGTGGCGCGAAGAGGCCGCCCTCGTCCCCGACCACCTGAACACCTTCGGCGACCACACGCCGAAGGAGCTGTGGGACCAGTACAACGCGCTCGTGGAGCGCCTCGGCTAGTCCCCCCCCGAACTCGTGGTGGGTTGCCCCGAACTACCGCCCTGACCAGTGGGGTCACGACGGCTCATCACGACGCAACCGGCCCCCGGAGCCCCCTCAGGCTCCGGGGGCCGGCGCATGTCTAGGTGCCGCGTTCCTCCACGTACCGCGTGTGGATCTCCTGGCGGATCGCCTCCGCGTCCCTGAGCGCGGCGGCGATGGCCGTCGCCTCCTCGTGGAGCGCGGTCAGCTGCCGTTCGAGGTGGGCCTCCGGCGGCTCGCCTCCCGGCGTGAACCGCGACCACCACCGTGTCCGTACGAAGGTGTCGACCGCCTCCGGGACGTCCTGCCGCACCGCGCGGGCCAGGACGTGCAGGTGCTCCGGGTCGCTCACCCAGCCCGGTTCGAGCAGGGCCTCGATCAGGGTGTCGAGCGCGGTGAGCCGCTCGCGGGCGGACGGCGGCAGCTCCACCTCGGTCAGGTACGCGCGCAGGGTCGCGAAATCGGCCCGCAGGGCGTCGAGTTGCTCGTCCGCGGACGGGAAGCTCGGGGTGTCGGGCCGCTCGGGCGGGGCGATCAGCGCCCCCGCCGCGTACAGCCCCCCGATCACCAGCGGCCACAGCCCGCCCGCGGCGCCGGTGAGGGTGATCCCCACACCGGCCAGACCGCAGACGCTGCCGGTGATGTTCTTCCGGGACTCGAGGTACCCGAACAGGCGGCTACTGGTACCCACGGATCTCCTCGAACGCGCCGTCGAGCGAACCCTGGGTGGCGTCGAAGAGCTTTCCGCCGGTCAGGCCCGCGATGTGGTCGAGCTCGCCCCGGTCGGAGTCCCCGAAGAGGACCGGGAAGACCGGCGTGCGCTGCTGCGCGGCCGGGAGGGAGCGGTAGAAGGTGTCGAAGGCGGACGCCGGATTGCCGTCGGTGTTCTCCCCGTCCGTCATCAGGACGACCGAGGTGAAGGTGTCGGACGGCGCCTTGCCGTTCGGGGCCTTTCCGAGGAAGCGGTACGCCTCCTGGAGGCTGGAGTAGATCGCCGTGCCGCCCGAGGCCGAGAGCTTCCCGGCGTCGTCCCGGATCGCGTCGAGCGCGGCCTTCGGGGAGGCCGGGTCGACCGTGCGCGTACGGACCTCGCCCTGCTTCACCGAGGAGCCGAAGGGCATCAGGGTCACCTCCTCCCGGTCCCGGAAGTCGGAGGTCAGCTCGGCGAGCGCGGACTTCAGCCGGTCGAGCCGTTCGCCGCCCATGGAGCCCGAGGTGTCGAGCACGTAGACCGTGCGGGAGGGCCGGCGCAGGGTGTTGTCGTACGCGTCGAGCAGGCCGTCGGCGACCGCCCGGCTGCCCGGGAACGGCAGCTCGCGGCGCGGGTCACGGGCGAGCGCGGAGGCCGGGCGGACCCCGGCGACGACCGGGCGGCGCAGGGTCGTCTCGGTGATCCGCCGCTGGGCGCCCGGGGTGCGCAGGTACGTGGTGAGCCGGGCCGCCGCCTCCTTCGCCTCCGGGCGGGCGGAGGTCAGCAGGGTGAGCGGGTAGTCGGCGGTCACGACACCGTCGGACGGCCGGATCACGGTCAGCTTCTCGGGCGCGGACAGCAGCACGGACTCGTAGTTCACGAGCGCGTCGACGTCGGTGCGGCGGGTGTACGCGGTGGCGAGCCAGCCCGAGGAGCCCGAGGTCAGCTTCTGGCCCGTGAAGAACTCCTTGAGCTTCGGGGCGGCCTTGCGCACGTCCGCCCCGGTCAGCGCGGACTGGGCGCCGGAGAGCCCGGAGGCGACCGACACGAGCGCGGAGAAACCGGAGTTGGAGCGCTTCGGGTCCGTCATGCCGTACGTCAGCCTGCCGTCGGCGACCGCCCGGTGCAGCTGCGACCAGGTCACCTTCGCCGGGTCCCAGCCGAGCCGGGCGACCGTGGCGGGCCGCACGCCGAGCGCCACCGGAGAGGTCATGATCGGCGTCTCGTTGGTGATCTTCTTCGCCGTGTCGGGACGGAGCCGGAGGTAGTCGTTCGAGGAGAGCCAGACGGCGTCGAAGCCCTTGTCCGCCTCGCCGGACGCGATGCGCTCGACGGCGTCCAGGGTGCCGGCGTAGGTGGGGCGGACGGTGACTCCGGTCGCCTTGGCGGCCTCGTCGAGGACGGGGCCCATGTCGGCCAGCTCGGAGGAGGCGAGGACCCGGAGGGTGCCGGTCTTGTACTCCGTGCCCTGCTGGTCGGGGCCGCCGCCGCTTCCACCGCCGTCTCCGCCGGAGCAGGCGGTGGCGAGGAGCGCGAGCGCGAGGAGGGCGGTGCCGGCGCGGGCGGCGGTCGTGCCGCGCGGGGCCGTCGTGGCGCGGGCACTGCTGCGGCTGCCCGCGAGGCGGGCGACGGTGCCGGCCGCCGTGCGGCGCAGTCGCGCGGCGACGCGTCGGGCGGGTCTCGGGGTGGCGTGGTTCACGAGAGGCCACCCTCCAGGGCGCCGTTGCGGCGGCTGCGGTCCAAGTGGGCGCTCGCCTCCTGGAGTTCGGCCGTCAGGGACTCGATCGTCGCCGCCATCGACTCCGTCGCCTGCGCCTTGTACGTGTCGATGGCGTCGAGCGTCCGGTAGATCTGCTGGAAGGCGGTGCGCAGTGTCTCCGCGCCCACCGCCGGGTCCGCCGCGATCCGCTGGATCTCGCCGGCCTGCTGCTCGATCGCCTCGGCGTTGCGCCGGACGATCTCCTCGGTCGTCCGGCCCAGCGCGGTCACCTGCTCGGTGACCTTCCGCTGGTTCTGGAGCGCCGAGGCGAGCATCACCGCGATCCGCAGCGCCTGCAGGGTCGTCGTCGCGGCCCGGTCGACGCCCTTGATCAGCTCGTCGTTGTTCCGGCGGACGACGTCCATCGCCAGGTATCCCTGGGCGCAGACGGCGAGCTGGGTCAGCAGGTCCTGGTGCTTCTGCCGGACCGGGAAGAGGACGTCGGCGCGGAGCGCGTCCGCCTGGGCCGGGTCGGGGGTCTGCGCGATGCGCTCCTCCACGGCCGCGTCGAGCGCGTCGGTGAGCACCGCGTACTCCTGGAGCTTGCCCATGGTCTCCCACAGCCGGGCCCGCTCGGTCTGCAACGCGGCGTTGTCGCGGCGTAGTTCGTCCTGGCCGCCGCGCAGCGAATCGACGATCCGGTTCAACGTGGCCTGCGAGGAGGCGTACTTGGCGACGTGATCGCGGAACCTGTTGCCGCCGGGCAGCTTCGAGAGCAGTCCCTTGAAGCCCTTGCCGGGGGTGTCCCGGGGGTCCAGGTCCTCGACGGTGCGGCGGAGTTCGACGAGGGAGGAGCCGACGCGGGTCTGCGTGTCGCCGCCGCCCGCGCCCTCGCCGAGGGAGCGGATCGTGCGGTCCAGCATGCGGTTCGACTGGTTCGCGGCGGAGCGGATCTCGCCCGCGCCGAGCGCCGCGATCTCGCCGATGCGGCCGGCGAACTCGGGGGAGCGCGGGTCGAGTCCGGACAGCGAGCCGACGTACTCGTCGGCCCGGCGGGACATCTCCGTACGGACCGACTCGTCCAGCGGCACCAGGCCGGAGGCCTGCTCGGCGCGGACGACCGGCACGGGCTCGGGCGGGGTGAGGACGAGCGGGGCGTCCTGCTCGGGCGGGGTCAGGGCCATCGTTCTTCTCGGATCGGCGGGCGTGGTCATGCGGTGTCCCCCTGGTCGCGGGCCCGCAGCGCCATCTCGTGCAGCACCTTGCTGGTGGGCACGGGCGCCTGGCGGACTCCGGTCAGCGTCTGGTTGAGGTATGCGGAGTGGCCGTCGGTCGCGGCGGTGAACTCGCTCGCCGCGCCCTGCGGGCGGAAGCCGTGGCGGACCGCGAGCTTGCGCAGCTCGGGGTCGGTGGAGAGGAGTTCCCCGAGCCTGCGGCCGTTCTCGGTGAGCGGTACGAGGGTGTGGTCGCTGTTGACCGTGGTGTCCGGGTAGAGGACGACCAGGTCGCCCATCGGCCGTCCGGCGAGCAGCTGCGAGGCGACCTGCGACTCGTACACGAGGACGAGCGGGTTGCCGACGCCGCTGACGAAGTCCCGGAAGGGCGCGTCCGAACTCGACTGCTGGGCGCCCTGCACCTGGACGAGCTTGTGCATGAGCGGGGCCGTGCGGTCGACGGCGGCCTTGTCGCCCGCGACCCGCCCGCCGTCGGCGACGTAGCTGGCGGCGGCGAGGTAGAGGGCGCCGGAGCTGGAGGCGACCGGGTCGGTGGAGGTGATGAAGAGGGTGCCGCTCAGCTCGGCGTGTCCGGCTGAGCCCTTGAGCTGCTGCCAGGTCCGGTCGGCGCGGGCCGCCGCGAGGTAGGCGTCCATCTTCAGGGTGCCGCTCGTGCCGCGCGGGCCGAGGGCCGCCAGGCCGTTGGCGGCGAGGACCTGCGCGGCGGCGCTGTGCGCGACGACGACGAGCGGCGAGTAGAACGGCCGCAGCGGGGCGCTGGCCGCCTTGTCCTTCGTCTTCTGCTGCGCCTTCGCGCGCAGTTCGTCGGCCGGGCCCTTGGAGGACGGGAAGGCGAAGTCGTAGCCTTCGAGCGGCAGTTCCTCCATGTCCCAGGACCCGGAGGTCTCGGTGGTCACGGTGAAGCCCTCGGCGGCCAGGGCCTTCACGACCTGCGGATCGGCGAAGAACTCGGCCTTCTCCGATCCGATGACTCCTCGCACGGTCTTCGTTGCCGTGCCTGTGTCCTTGTCGCCGCCCGTCACGAGGACGGCGGCCACGCCGCCGAGGAGCAGGACGGCCAGGACGATTCCCAGGATGCGTCTCACGCGGGCAGCGTGCTCGCGGAAACCCACGTTCCAGGGGGAGTTGGGTGTACGGGGGGTGAAGGAGCGATCCCGGTACCGAACCGGAGCGGGGGGTACCGTGGCCCCCTGCACGGAGGGGGTGGCGGGATGCCGCGTTGGACGGTCGTGTTGCTGGTGGTGATGGGGGCGCTGGTCGTGCTGGTGCCGGTCGGTGGAATCGCCGCGTACATCCATGCCTCGGGGAAGAACCACGAGGACATGCGGTTCCCGTCCGACGACGTGACGGTGGCGCGGTGCGCCCTCGACCCGGCCACGGGGCGGCCGGTGGCCGAACTGTCGGTCACCAGCCGGGCGGCCCGCGAGGGCACCTACACGGTGACGGTGGAGTTCCAGGACGAGCGGGAGAAGGCCGTCGACCGGGGGGTCGGTACCGTCGAGGGTCTCGCGATCGGGGCGACCGGCCGGACGAAGGCCGTGGGTGCGAGGGCGTACGCGGGGGGCGTGCCGCAGTGCGTCGTCCACGACGCCGAGTTCCGGTCGACGGAACCGGTGGCGACCGCCGGCCCGTGAGGCGTTCCGGGCGGTGTCCTGTCGGGTGTGCCGGTTGGGTGGCGCCCGGTCCGCGTGGTTCGTGCCACGCGGACCGGGGCCGTCAGGGGGCGGCGACCAGGGTTTCCCCGGCCAGCGCCGCGGTGTGCGCGTCCATGCGCCCGGCGGCGAGGATCGCGGCGGCCGTGTCGGCCCGGGAGGCGGCGACGACCAGTGCGCGGCCCGCGAGGGCGTGCGCCCTGCGGTGCAGGTCCTGCGCGGACGCGCGGCTCAGTCCGGCGTGCCGCGCGGGCGGAGCGCCACGCAGCCGCGCCACCTGCCGGGCGATGAGCTCGCCCGCCTCCGTGTCGCCCAGCTCGTCGGTGACGGCGAGCAGGGCGGCGAGGTGTCCGGCGAGCTGGATGTCCAGCTCCTCCTCGCGGGAGCGGTGCGGGTACGTGTCCTGGGCGTCGTCGGCCATCCGGTGGACCGACTTCGCGCGGATCGGTTCGTACATGGGGATGGCCTCCTGAGGTGCTCTGAAGGCCATCCTAGCTTAGATTCGATCTAAAGTTGAGCGATGTCCGGACTCTGGAACCGGGTCGGACCGGCCCCGGCTCAGGGCTGGCTGTAGCCGTCCAGGAACCGCCCGATCCGCGTCACCGCGTCCGCCAGGTCCGCGGCCGTCGGCAGCGTGACGATCCGGAAGTGGTCGGGCTCGTGCCAGTTGAAGCCCGTCCCGTGCACGACCATGATCTTCTCGGCCCGCAGCAGGTCCAGGACCATCTGCCGGTCGTCCTTGATCTTGTAGACGTTCGGGTCGAGACGCGGGAAGAGGTACAGCGCGCCCTTCGGCTTCACGCACGTCACGCCCGGGATCTGCGTGAGCAGCTCGTACGCCGTGTCCCGCTGCTCCAGGAGCCGCCCGCCCGGCAGCACCAGGTCCTCGATCGACTGCCGGCCCTGGAGCGCGGCGGCCACCGCGTGCTGCGCCGGCATGTTCGCGCAGAGGCGCATGTTGGCGAGGATCGTGAGGCCCTCGATGTACGAGGACGCGTGGTGCTTCGGGCCGCAGACCGCGAGCCAGCCCGAGCGGAAACCGGCCACCCGGTAGTTCTTGCTCATCCCGTTGAAGGTGAGGCAGAGCAGGTCGGGGGCGATCGCGGCGGTCGGGGTGTGCGTGGTGCCGTCGTAGAGGATCTTGTCGTAGATCTCGTCCGAGCAGACGACCAGGTTGTGCCGCCGGGCGATCTCCGTCAGCGAGCGGAGCATCTCGTCGTCGTAGACGGCGCCCGTCGGGTTGTTCGGGTTGATGATCACGATCGCCTTGGTGCGGTCGGTGATCTTCCGCTCGATGTCCGCGAGGTCCGGCATCCAGTCCGCCTGCTCGTCGCAGCGGTAGTGCACGGCCGTACCGCCCGCGAGCGAGACCGAGGCGGTCCACAGCGGATAGTCCGGGGCCGGGACGAGGACCTCGTCGCCGTCGTCGAGGAGCGCCTGCATCGCCATCTGGATCAGCTCGGAGACGCCGTTGCCGAGGTAGATGTCCTCGACGGAGAGCGGGATGCCCTTGGTCTCGTAGTGGCTCATGATCGCGCGGCGGGCCGAGAGCAGCCCCTTCGCGTCGCCGTAGCCGTGCGCCTCGGAGAGGTTGCGGAGCACGTCCTCGAGGATGGCGGGCGGACACTCGAAGCCGAAGGCGGCCGGATTGCCCGTGTTCAGCTTGAGGATGCGATGACCCGCAGCCTCAAGCCGCATCGCCTCTTCGAGCACCGGACCCCGGATTTCGTAACAGACGTTGGCGAGCTTCGTGGACTGGATCACCTGCATGACGAGAGCTTACGGCGGGGGCGGCCGGGACGCGGAGTGTTTTGGGACACGTCGGACAGTCGGGGCGGGCGGGTGGGGTTGCGCGGCGGTCCGCGGGGTGGGCTGCGCGGCGGCTGTGACCCGGATCGCATCCGCGGTGCCGGGCTCCCTACAATCCGGGCCATGAGCCACCACGATCCCGGAGCCGCCGGACCCCGGCGCGCCCGCCGCCGCCATGCCTCCGCACGCCGGGGCCGCGGCGCGGTCTGGCTGCTCGCAGGAGGCGGCGTCACCGTCCTCGGGCTCGCGGGCGCGCTGCTCGCCGGCGGCCTCGGCAAGAGCGGCGGCACCCGGTCCCCCGTCGACGACGGGGCGGACGGGCCGCCCGCGCTGATCCAGTCCGACCCGTCCGCCGACCCGTCGGGGACCTCCGGTTCCCCGGGCGGCGGCGCCACGTCCGTGCCCGGCCGCACGGGCACGACCGCGCCCACCGTGAAGACCACGGCGACGACTGCTCCGTCCGGGGCCGCGACCACCGCCCCGGACGCCACGACGACGGCCCGGCCGTCCGCCACCGCTTCGGACGACGCCCAGCCGGTGAAGCCGGGGAAGGGACGGGGCTCGGGCCGGCGCCCGAGGTAGCTCGGGGCGGGGGAGGTTCCGGGGTCGGGATAGGTTGGCCCGTCATGTGGGTTTTCAGTGCCTCCGGATGCCGGTGGCTGGGTGCGGGCGGGTCGCTCGCCGTCGCCGTCGGCGGGTACGCGGCCGGCACCCTGCCGGTCCTCGGCGGCGGGCCGCTGTGGCAGCCGCGCGGCTCCGCGCTCACCGTCGCCGGCGCGGTCCTCGCGTACCTCGGTCTGACCCTGCTCGTCGCCGCCTGGTGGCGTTACGGCGTCCTCCTCGCCCGCGGCCTGCGCGACGGGGTCCTCACGACCCTCGCCTGCTGGACCGCGCCGCTGCTCCTCGCGCCGCCGCTGCACAGCGCCGACGTCTACAGCTACATCGCCCAGGGCGGGATGGTCCTGTCGGGCCACGACGTGTACGGGGCCGGGCCCTCGGTCCTAGGACCCGGCGACCCCGGGGCCGAGGCGGCGGCGAGCGTCGGGGGGAACTGGACCGACACGCCCGCGCCGTACGGGCCCGCCTTCCTGCTCCTCGCCGCGGCGGTCGTGAAGGCGACCGGCGGGGCGATCGTGCCCTCCGTCCTCGGCCTGCGGCTCGTCGCCCTCGCCGCGCTCGCCCTGATCGTGTGGGCGGTCCGCGGCCTCGGCGGCGGCGAGGGAGGTCTGTGGCTGGCCGCGCTCAACCCGCTGCTCCTCGTCCACGTCGTCGGCGGCATGCACAACGACGGGCTGATGATCGGCCTCATGCTCGGCGGCGTCCTCCTCGCCACGCGTGGTCGGTGGGTGCTCGGCTCCGTCCTCGTGGGCCTCGCGATGATGGTGAAGTCCCCGGCGGCGGTGGCGCTGCTGTTCATCGGGGTGATGATCGCGCGCGGGGGCGGCGTGCGGGGGCTGCTGAAGGGGCTGGTTCTGCCGGGGGCCGTCGCGGGGGCGGTGGCGGCGGGGGCGTCGGTCCTGGCCGGGACGGGCTTCGGCTGGCTGCGGACGCAGGGCGTGGCCGGTGCCATCCACACGCCGCTGTCCTTGACGAGTGACCTCGGGCTCGGTCTCGGGGTGCTCCTCACCGGCGAGCCGGACCCGGTCAGGGGCGTGTTCCAGAAGCTGGGTCTCGTCGTGGCGCTGGTGGCCGTCGCGGGCCTTGCGTGGCGGGCGTACCGGGGGCGGATCGATCCCGTGCTCGGGCTTGGACTGTCGCTGGTGGCGCTTGTGGTGCTGTCGCCGATGGTTCAGCCGTGGTACCTGCTGTGGGGGACGGTCGTCGTCGCGGCGGTGGCCTGGCGGAGTCGGGTGGGGCAGGTGCTGGCGGTGCTGTCGGCGGCACTGGCGTACGAGACCCAGCCCTCGGGCCACACGCCTTGGTACGGGTTCGTGCTGGCGGGCGCGGTGCTGGGGCTCGGTCTCCTGTGGGCGCGGCGGGAGCAGTGGGGGAGCGACCCGGTGAAGGATGCCGCTCCGGTGGGCGCGGGGCGGTAGGGACGGGACCTCTCAGGCGCGGCGGATCGATCTTCCCGCCAACACGTCCGTCCTCCTGCCGTCCTCCATGACGAACCTGCCGTCGATCAGGACGTGGGGGATGCCCACCGGGAGGCTGCGGGGGTTCTCGTACGTCGCGCCTGACGCGACCGTCTTCGGGTCGAAGAGGACCAGGTCCGCCGCGTAGCCCTCCTTCACCAGGCCGCGGTCCGGGAGGCGGAGGCGGGCTGCCGGGCGGGAGGTGAGGTGGGCGACGCACTCCTCCAGGGTGAGGACGCCGAGGTCGCGTACGTACCGGCCCAGGTACTCCGGGAACGTGCCGTACGCGCGCGGGTGCGGCTTGAGGCCGTGGAGGATGCCGTCCGAGCCGCCCGTGTGCACCCGGTGGCGCATGATCGTGCGGACGTTCTCCTCGTGGCCCACGTGCTGGAGGATCGTCGTGCCCAGGCGGTCCTCCAGGAGGAGGCGGCGGGCTGCGGGCCAGTCGGGTACGCGGCTGCCCACCTGACCCGTCAGGGCCGGGTTCGTGACGCCCGCGATCTCGATCGTCCTCCAGTCGACCGGCACCCCGTGGCAGCCGTCCGAGCCGAGGTCCTCCAGGTGGTGCCTGATCCGCTCCGCCGTGGCGGGGTCGCGGAGGCGGTCCAGCGTCGCGTCCGGGCCGCCTTCGCCCGCCCAGCTCGGGAGCAGCGCGAGCAGGGTCGTGCTGCCCGGGGTGTACGGGTACGTGTCGAGGGTGATGTCGGCGCCCGCGGCGAGGGCCTCGTCGAGGAGGGAGAGGAGCTCCGGGGCCCTGCCCTCGTTCACGTCGAAGTTCATCGTGGCGTGCGCCAGGTGGAGGGCGCAGCCCGCCTCCCGGGTGAGCGTCACCATCTCCTGGTACGCGCGGAGCGCCCCCGCGCCGTACGAGCGGTGGTGCGGGCAGTAGTAGCCGCCGTACTCCGCCACCACCCGGCACAGCTCGGTGAGCTCGGCGTCCGGCGCGTACATCCCGGGCGTGTAGGTGAGGCCGGACGACATGCCGACCGCGCCCTGTTCCAGGCCTTCGGCGACCAGCTGCCGCATGCGGTTCAGCTCGTGCTCCGTCGCCGGCCGGTCCTCCCAGCCCATCGCGTACATCCGGACCGTGCCCTGGGGGACGAGGTACGCGGCGTTCACCGCGATGCCCCGGTCCAGGCGGTCCAGGTACTCGCCGACCGTGCGCCAGTCGAGGTCGAGGTCGGAGCCGTCGCCGTTCCAGCCGGTGATCGCCCGGCGGACCTCGGCGAGCGTGCGGTCGTCGACGGGGGCGTACGACAGTCCGTCCTGGCCCAGGACTTCGAGGGTCACGCCCTGTGCGGCCTTCGCGCTGTGGTCCGGGTCGCGGAGCAGCGCGAGGTCGCTGTGGGCGTGCATGTCGATGAAGCCGGGGGAGAGGACGAGGCCCTCCGCGTCCAGGACGCGGCGGGCGGTGGGGCGCTGGCAGCCGGCCGCCGCGGCCTCCTTGACGATCGAGACGATCCGGCCGCCCTCGATCCCGACGTCGGCCCGGTAGGAGTCGCCGCCGCTGCCGTCGACGACGTCCGCGTCGCGGAAGACGAGATCCATGCCCCTGTCCTTTGCCCTTTGCCGACTAGAAGAAGGTGCGGATGTGGTCGACCACCGTGCCGTCCGCCTCGACGACGGGGATCAGCTGCCACTTGTCGAAGATCGTGCACGGGTGGGACAGGCCCATGCCCACCCAGTCGCCGACCTCCAGGTCCGTGTCCGGTGCGGTGGCCAGCCAGGTGTGCTGGTCGGAGAGGCCCGTCACGGTGATGCCCGCCGCGGGGCGGATCTCACCCGTGCGGGCGTCCCGGACGACCTGCGCCTCGGGGAGGTGCAGGTCGTGGGCGGCGTCCCGCTTGCCCGCGTTGGTGAAGGCCTGCTCGTCGGTGGGCCGGGAGACGACCTGCGACCACAGCCGGAACGCGGGCTGGAGGGCGCCCTCCTCGGGGATCCGGTTGAAGGGGGTGCGGTCGCGGTACTGGCCGTCGTCGTGCGAGACGTACGCGCCGGAACGCAGCAGCTTCAGGACGGGGAGGGAGAGGCCGGGGATCTCCGCGAAGACGTCGGCGACCGTGTCGAACCACTCGCTGCCGCCCGCGCTCACCACGATCTCGCCGATGGCCGGGTCGAAGCGGCCCGCCTTGTCGAAGTCGGCCGCGAGCCCCACGAGCCGCTCTAGCCACACGCGCACCGAGTCGGCGTCGGCGCCGGGCATCGTGCCCTCGTAGCCGGCGACGCCGACGAGGCGCAGGGTGGCGGTGGCCGCGACCGCGTCGGCGACGGCCACGCACTCCGCCTCCGTCCGTACGCCGGTACGTCCCTTCGCGCCGGCGGCCAGCTCGACGACCACGTCCACGGGGCGGACCGCACCGGCCGCGCCGAGGGCCTCGTCCATCAGCTCGACGCCGCGCACCGAGTCGACGTAGCAGATGAAGCGGAAGTCGGGGTCGGCGTCGAGCTCGGCGGCGAGCCAGCGCAGGGCGACGGCGTCCACGAGCTCGTTGCCCAGGAAGATCCGGGAGATGCCGTGGGCGCGGTAGACGCGGGCCTGGTGGGGGACGGCGGCGGTGATGCCCCAGGCACCGTGCTCCAGCTGCCGCTCGAAGAGCTGCGGGGCCATGGAGGTCTTGCCGTGCGGGGCGAAGGCGAGGCCGTGGCGCTCGGCGTAGGTCTCCAGGAGGCGCAGGTTGTGCTCGACGGACTCGGCGGAGAGGGCGAGGACCGGGGTGGTGAAGCCGCCGGTGAAGAGGTTGCGCCGCTGGGCGGAGAGCTCGCCGACGGTCAGGCCCTCGGCGTCCGGGGGCAGGGCCTTGAAGCGGTGGTCGACGCGCTCGTTCGCCAGGTCGGGCATGAGGCCTCCTCATCGGGGCGTTGCGGGATGTGCAACGCTCATTGCGCACAGTGCTCAAGGCTGTCTAACATCCGGGCCGAGGCCGGGTCAATGGACCCGTATGAGCCACTACGAGTCGTGGGGAGTCGAGAGTGAGCGGAGGCGGGCGGGCGGACGTCGTCGGCGATGCCGTCTGTGACGTCGTCTGTCTCGGCGAGTCCATGGTGACCTTCCTGCCCTCCCGGCCGGGCCGCCTCGCCGACGTCCCCTCCTTCACCCGCGCGATCGGCGGCGCCGAGTCCAACGTCGCGTGCGCGCTCGCCGCCGTCGGACACCGCGTCCGCTGGGTCGGCCGCGTCGGCCGCGACGGCTTCGGCGACCACCTCGTCGACACGATCGCGTCGTACGGGGTCGACGTCGGCACGGTCGGGCGCGACCCGGACCGGCCGACCGGGGTCTACTTCCGCACCGACTCGGACCGGGCGACGTCCGCCCACGAGGTCGTCTACTACCGGGCCGGGTCCGCGGCCTCGGCGATGTCGCCCGCGACCGTGTCGTACGAGTCCGTCGCCGACGCGCGGATCCTCCACCTCACGGGCATCACGGCCGCGCTGTCCGCGTCCTGCCTCGCCCTCGTGCGGGAGCTCACCGCGCCGCGTCCGGGGCGGCCGCTGGTCTCGTTCGACGTGAACCACCGGCCGGGGCTGTGGCGCGAGGGCGGTGCGGCCGAGGTGCTGCTGTCGCTGGCGCGGCGGGCGGACATCGTGTTCGTGGGGGCGGACGAGGCGGCGGCGCTGTGGGGCGTCGCCGACCCGGCCGCGATTCGGGAGGTGCTGGCGGAGCCGGCGGTCGTGGTCGTGAAGGGGGGTGGGGAGGGGGCGGTGGGGTTCGAGCGCTGCGCGGCTTCTTTCCCCACCCCTCCCCCTACGCCTGGCGGCGTGGGGGGACCCCCACTTCCCGAACCGGGGCTCCGCCCCGGACCCCGCGCCTCGAAAGTCGGCGGGGCTGAAGTTTCCGCCCGCCGGGCGGAAACTCGGCCTGCCCGGCGTCTGAGGGCACGGCCGAAGGCCGTACGGGGGTCCGGGGGCTTGCCCCCGGTTCGGGAAGCGGCGGGGTGGGGAACGGCCCCGCGCAGCGGCCCCGAACCCGTACCCGCCGCGCCCGCACCCGGCACCCCCGCCGACCCCCCGCCCCGCGGACGCGACGCCCTCACCCCCGCTCCCGCCCCCCACGTCACCGTCCTCTCCCCCGTCGGCGCCGGGGACGCCTTCGCCGCCGGGTTCCTCTCCGCCACCCTCCGCGGCCTCGGCATGAAAGACCGGCTGCGGCACGGGCATCTCGCCGCCGCCGCCGTGCTCACCGTGCCCGGGGACTTCGCCGCGCCGCCCCGCCGTGACCTCGCCGACCGCCTCGTCGCGCTCGACGACGTCGCCTGGGGCACACTTCACCTCGGCCCCGGCTGGACGGGGGACGACCAGGAGGTACGTACGCCATGAGCCAGACCGTCGACCGGGCGCTCAGCATCCTGCCGCTGCTCGCCCAGGGGCCCGCCGATCTCGGGCAGGTCGCCGAGCGGCTCGGTGTGCACAAGTCCACGGCGCTGCGGCTGTTGCGCACGCTCCACGAGCACGGTCTGGTCCACCGGCAACAGGACCAGCGCTACCGCCTCGGCGCACGCCTGTTCGCGCTCGCGCAGGAGGCCGTGGAGAACCTCGACGTCCGCGACATCGCCCACCCGTACCTCGCCGCGCTCAACGAGCGGATCGGGCACACGATCCACCTCGCGGTGTACGAGGAGGGCGAGGTGGTCTACATCGACAAGGTGGAGAGCCGCTACCCGGTCCGCATGTACTCCCGCATCGGCAAGCCCGTCGCGATCACCGTCGCCGCCGTCGCGAAGCTGCTCCTCGCCGACCTGCCCGAGCCGGAGCGCCGTGCCGTCGCCGCGAGGCTCGACTACCCCCCGTACACGCCCCGTTCGACGCCGAACGCCGCCGCCTTCCTCAAGGAGCTGGCGACCGTGCGCGAGCAGGGGTGGGCCACCGACCTCGGCGGCCACGAGGAGTCCATCAACTGCGTCGGCGCGCCCATCCGGGGCGCCGACGGGCGGGTCGTCGCCGCGATGTCGGTCTCGGCGCCGAACGTGGTGGTCACCGCCGAGGAACTCCTCACCCTCCTCCCGCAGGTGCGCAGCACCGCGGAAGCCATCAGCCGCGAGTACTCCGGCAGCCCCGCCGTGAGCGACACGAAGGACGTGAAGGACAGCGCATGAGCGAGAAGACCGCGATCACCCCCGCCACCCACACCACCCCGCCCGCGAAGTTCTCGCACGGCGTGCGGAAGGGCAACATCCTGCAGGTCGCCGGCCAGGTCGGCTTCCTGCCCGCCGTCGAGGGCCAGGCCCCGACGGTCGCGGGTCCGACCCTGCGCGAGCAGACCCTGCAGACCTTCGCCAACGTCAAGGCGATCCTGGAGGAGGGCGGCGCGAGCTGGGACGACGTGATGATGATGCGCGTCTACCTCACGGACGTGGACCACTTCGCCGAGATGAACGCGATCTACAACCAGTACTTCCAGGAGGAGGGCCTCAAGGCCCCCGCCGCCGCCCGCACCACGGTCTACGTCGGCCTCCCGGCCGGTCTGCTCATCGAGATCGACGCGCTCGCCGTTCTCGGCTGAGACGGGACGCGGAGGTGCCCCGGCGATGGGCCGCCGGGGCACCTCCTCACGTACGGGCCGTCAGGCCGCGCAGTACTGCGCCTGCTTGCCGATCGAGCGGTACATGCAGTCCGCGTTCTCCAGGAGCTGGAGGACGGCGTCGCGGTTGCGGCTCGTCTCGCGTTCGATGACCTCGTCGGGCGGGTAGAAGCCGCCGCCGCCGTTCGACGGGTACATCTCGAAGGTGTACGCGAAGATCTTCTGCGTGCCCCACAGGTAGTCGTCGATCGAGCCGTCCGTGATGTACAGGTCGCTGGACTGCTCGGGCGTGTAGCCGTTGCTCGCCGCCATCGACTGGCCGATCGTCGCGAAGGCGTCGCGGTCGTCCTGGGTCATGCCGGTGGTGGTGTTGGCCGTGGTCCAGCCGAAGGGCCAGAGGACCAGCTCGCTGTACGTGTGGAAGTCGATGGCCGCCGTGATCTGCTGCTTGCCGCCGACCACCCGGGAGCGGACGAAGTCGGCGACGACCTTCACCTCGGGGGCGGACTCGGGGGCCGCGCCCCGGTAGGTCTCGGAGCTCTTCGTGCCGGAGGAGCCGCCGCAGCAGCCCCACTTGAAGTCCCAGTTCCGGTTCAGGTCCGTGCCGATGTACGAGGAGCCGGAGTTCGGCTGGCGGTTCTTGCGCCAGCTGCGGTACGAGCCGCTCGCGATGTCGTACTCGCCGCCGTCCGGGTTGAGGTCCGGGACGATCCAGATCTCGCGGTTGTTCACCATGTTCGTGATCCGGGAGTCCGTGCCGTAGCCCGCGCCGAACTCGCGCAGCAGGTAGAGCGCCATCTCGACGGTGAGGTGCTCGCGGGCGTGCTGGTGGTGGGTGAAGAGGACCTCGGGCTCGTTCTCGTCGGTGGCGACGTTGTCGCTGACCTTGATGGCGACGATGTCCCGACCCTGGTACGTCTTTCCGATGACCTGCTTGCGCATGATGTTCGGGTAGGCCGCCAGGCGCTGGTCGATCTCCGTGTTCATCTCCGCGTAGTTGTGGTACTTCGCGTCGGCGGAGGGGAAGTCGAGCGGGCCGGCCGTCTTGTCGGCCTCGGTGCTGCGGTTCGGCGGCCCCGGCAGGGCGACCGGCTCGTAGCCGAGTGCCTTGAGGCGCGCGAGCTGTTCGGTGTTGGCGCTGACGACGACCGAGCGGGCGTCGACCTCGTCGATCGAGACGCCGGTGGCGGTCAGCGCGGTGCGGGCGGCCGGGGTGGACGGTCCGGCGATCTCGTACTGCCGGATCACCTCCTCGGCCCCGGAGGCGATGCGGGCGGAGGCCGGCGCCGGGTCGGCCCCGGCGGGCGTGGTGAGCGCGGAGAGGGGCGCCGCGAGGGCGAGCGCCACGAGGGCCGCGAGGGTTGCGGACCTTCTGCCGCGTGTGGGACGTCGCATGCTGGCTCCTGGGTGGGGAGTGTGGGGGAGTGCGACCAAGTCGTGCGGGTGTCCGGGCACATGGTCCGGCTATGTCATGGACCGGTCAAGATGGGGAGTTCGGCCATACTGTCCCGCGTGGGGACCCTCATCGGTAGATATGTCATCGAGCACAAACTAGGTGAAGGCGGCATGGGCACCGTCTATCTCGCCCGTTCGCGCGGCGGGCGCGCCGTCGCCGTCAAGGTCGCACGGCCGGAACTCGCCTCCGACCCGTCCTTCCGCGCCCGCTTCCGCGCCGAGGTCGCCGCGGCCCGGCAGGTCGGCGGCTTCCACACCGCGCAGGTCGTCGACGCCGACCCCGAGGCGGAGGCCCCCTGGCTCGCCACCGCCTACATCCCCGGCCCCACCCTCTCCGGACTCGTCACCGCCGAGGGCCCCATGGGCGAGAAGCGGCTCCGATCCCTCGGGGCCGCGCTCGCCGAGGCCCTGGAGGCGATCCACGCCTGCGGGCTCGTCCACCGGGACCTCAAGCCCGGCAACATCGTCATGGCCTCCGACGGGCCCCGCGTCCTCGACTTCGGGATCGCCCGCGCCCTGGAGTCGACCCGCCTCACCGCCACCGGCAGCGCCTTCGGCACCCCCGGCTACCTCGCCCCCGAACAGGCGCTCGGCGAGGAGGTCACCGGTGCCGCCGACGTGTTCGCCCTCGGCGCCGTCCTCGTCGCCGCCGCCGGCGGGCGGCCCTTCGGGGAGGGGACGCCGATGGGGCTCATGTACCGGTCGGTGCACGAGGCCCCCGACCTCCGTGCCGTACCGGAGGCACTGCGCCCGCTCGTCGGCCGCTGCCTCGCCAAGGACCCGGCCGAACGGCCCACGCCGGACGCCATCATGGACGAGCTGATGGAGGGGGCGGGGACGCCGGGGACACCGGAGGTGCCGGAGGGGACGGAGGCGTCCGTGGTGCCGGACCCCCGGGTGCCCACGGAGCCCTCCATCGGTGTGCAGGACGCGATCCCCGCGCCCGCAGAGGCCCGGGACGCGATCCCCGCGCCGGTGGAGGTCCAGGACGTTGTCCCCGCCCCCGTGTCCCGTCCCCCCGCCCCCGTCCCGTATCCCCCCACTTCCTACGTACCGCCGCCGCCCCTCCTGGCCCCCGCCCCCGCGCCGGAGTTCACCGCCGCCGACCGGAACTCCGGGATCGCCGTCGACGGGAGCGGGGTGTCCCTGCACTTCTTCGGCGAGGAGGCCGACTTCCTCTGGAGCGAGATCGGGGCCGTACGGTACGACCGCATCCGCCGCGACCGGGTGCTGCGCGTCGCCGTCACCCTCTACGACGGCTCGGTGTACGACTGCGAGGTCGACGGCCGACGCGCCTCCCGGGTCGACGAGTGGATCCGGCAGCTCGACCCGGTGCTGCGCCACTACCTGCCCGCGTGACTCGGCCTTCCGCGTGACGAGACGGCGCAGCGCCGCCGGGGGAGCGGCGGCGCTGCGCTGTCACCTTGGAACCCGGTCCGCTACGGCAGGCCGTGCACCTTCGGGCCCACCGCGTTCGACCAGGCGTTGCCGGCCGTCGCGTCCCAGTTGGTCGACCAGGTCATGGCGCCGCGCAGCGACGGCCAGGTCTGGGCCGGCTTGAAGGCGCCGCAGCCGGTGCCCTTGGCCAGGCAGTCGAGCGCGTTGTTCACGATCTGCGGGTCGACGTAGCCGCTGCCCGCGCCGCGCGTGGAGGCGGGGACGCCCAGGCCGACCTGGGAGGCGTCGAGGCCGCCCTGGAGCTGGATGCAGGCGAGCGCGGTGAGGAAGTCCACCGAGCCCTGGCTGTAGACCTT
Organism: Streptomyces sp. NPDC002463; assembly: GCF_042889835.1. Taxonomy (NCBI): domain Bacteria; kingdom Bacillati; phylum Actinomycetota; class Actinomycetes; order Kitasatosporales; family Streptomycetaceae; genus Streptomyces; species Streptomyces sp. NPDC002463. The sequence goes on along the minus strand of NZ_JBIARL010000001.1, from coordinate 421,065 downwards.
GCCGTCGCAGCCGAGCATCGAACCGCTGTTGTAGTACTGGGTGTTGACGACCGTGAGGATGTCCTTCACGGCGAGCGCGGTCTTGAAGTACTCGGAGCTCGTGTTCTGCATGTCGATGGTCTGCGGGGCCATCGTCAGGACCATCGAGGAGCCCGCCTTGGCGGAGAGCTGGCGCAGCGCCTTGGTGAGGTACGTGGCGTTGACGCCGTGCTCCAGGTCGATGTCGATGCCGTTGAAGCCGTACTCCTGCATCAGGGCGTACGCGCTGTCGGCGAAGGCGGTCGCGGTGGCGTCACTGTTGATGGTGACGTTGCCCTTCTCGCCGCCGACGGAGAGGATCACGGACTTGCCGGCCGCCTTCTTGGCCGCGATGTCGGCCTTGAAGTCGGCGGCCGAGGCGTAGCCGACGGCCGGGTCGAGGTTGAAGGTGATCTGGCCGGGCGTGGCGGTGGAGTCCGCGAAGGAGACGGCGATGATGTCGTACGCCGCCTGGACGTCCCGCAGCTTCTGCTTGGCGGCGCCGTTGTCGAAGTTCTGCCAGTAGCCGGTGACGGCGTGCTTGGGCACGGCCGGGCCGGGGCCCGGGTCGGTGGGCTTGGCGGTGCGGGCCGTGACGGCGGCGGACTTCGCGGACTCGCCCGCGGCGTTCGTCGCGGAGACCTGGAACTGGTACGCGGTGTCGGCGGCGAGTCCGGTGATCGTGGTCGACGTACCGCTGACCGTCTGCGGGTTGGCGCCGTCCCGGTACACCTTGTAGCCCGTGGCGCCGGAGACCGCGCTCCAGCTCAGGGCGACGGAGCTGGTGGTGACCGAGCCGGCGGCGAGACCGGCCGGGGTGGCCGGGGCGGTCGGGTCGGGGTCCTGGCCGCCGCCCCCGTCGGGCCCGAAGACGCTCACGTCGTCGACGGAGTAGGGGGAGGTGCCGTACCAGCCGTGGGTGTAGATCTGCACGGACGTGGTGGAGGCGCCGGTGGTGAAGGTGGTGGTGAGCTGCTTCCAGGAGGCGCTGTCGGGCGTCCAGGTGTTGACGTCGGTGGTGCCGGTGCCGGTGACGCCGAGGTAGGCGTAGCCGCCCTGGACCCAGGCGCTCAGGGAGTACGTCGAGTTGGGCTTCACGGCCACGGTCTGCACGCACTGGGCGTAGTCGAGGCCGGCCGGGGTGGCGCGCAGCGCGCCGGTGCCGGTGTGGACCGGCGAGGAGACGGCGGCGCCGCTCCCGGCGGAACAGGACCAGTTGGTCAGGCCGTTCTCGAACCCGGCGTTCTTGGCGACGTTGACGTCGGCCGCCTGCGCGGTGCCGGCTCCGCCGACGAGGACGAGCCCGGAGCCGACGGCGAGCGCGAGCGCTCCGCCGAGCAGCCGGCGTCCGTGCGGACGGGTGGTGGTGCGGTCCACGTGCATCCTCCGGTGGGGGAGTTGGGGAGGTGGAGGTGCCGTACGTCGTCGTACGGAGGGAGATGCGGGTACGGGGGTACCGGCGGTGGCCACCGCTGTCGGAACAAGTTGGTCCAGACCAATCGCAATGTCAATACCTCGCGCGGCGAACGGCGTTCGCCCGCGGGCAAGGCCCCGAGGTCAGGGCCCGGTCCCAAGGGCGAGGCCAGGGCGCAAATTAGTGGGGGCAGCTTGGCGGATTGTGTGTTCACCACCCCGGGGGACGTGGATAAGGTGCAGAGACGGCGGCACCCTGCGGTGACGCCGCGAACGCGGTAAGTGATCCGCGGCCCCCGGGTCACCGGAGGCCGGAGGGGACGGGGGGTCCGACGTGCCGACAGCGATCGCCGTCACCAGCGCCGACCTGGTGCTGCCCGCGGCCGACCCCGGGACCCCGCAGGCCGCCGTGCTCCCGCCCCCCGAGAGCCGCTCGCTCGACGCCTCCCTCGCCGACATGCAGCAGCTCCTCGCCCGGTACGGACACGTGGTCGTCGTCTGCCCCACCGCCGCGCCCGCCGGCGTCGAACACCGCCTGCACGCCGTCCGCGCCCTCCTGGAGAGCGACCGGATCTCCCTGGTCAGGACCGACCTGCCACCCCTCGGCGCGGCCGTCCTGGTCCGCCAGCTCCGGCAGCTCGCCGGCTGCGACTTCAGCCCCGGAGTCCTGGCCTCCGCCGCCCGGCTGCTCGCCCACTACATCTACGCCGGAGCCGTCCTCGGCTCCGTCTCCCGGCTCGACCGCGTCCCCGTCAGCCTCGGCTCCCACCTCAAGGGCTGGCTCCCCGGCGCCCACTTCGCCGTCCTCGCCGGACCGACACCGCAGATCGTGCGGGTGGGGACCTCGGAAGAACCGCTCGCCGGACCCGAGTTCGCCACCGAGCTCCTCCTCGCCCGCGGCCAGCTCCAGACCGACTGGCCGGCCACCACCCTCGTGCCCCGGTGGCGGATCCCCGGACCCGTGCACGAGGTGCCGCTGCCCGCGTCCTCGCCCGGCTGGTGGGGCACCGGCAAGCTCGTCGAGTTCGCCGCGTACCTGCCCGACCTGTCCGTCCTCCACCAGCTCGTCTCCTCCGTGCGCCGCGAGACCTGCCACTGGTGCGGGATGGAACTCATCGGCGACCGCTGCGGCTTCTGCGCGGCGCCGCTGGCACCGCCGCCGGACCCCGGCGGGCACGCACTCGGACCGGGGGACCGGACCCGCGCCCTCGGGCCCGGCGCCCGTACCGCCCGCGCCGCGCTGCCGTGAGCGGCGGTCCCGTGCCCCGCCGCTGTCCCATGCCCCAGACCGCTCCGACCGCTCCGACCGCTCCGACCGCTCCGACCGCTCCGACCGCTCCGACCGCTCCGACCGCTCCGACCGCTCCGACCGCTCCGACCGCTCCCACCGTTCCGACCGCTCCGACCGAGGAAGTACGGCCATGAACTCCCGCCAGCGCCGCGGCGTGATCCTGCTGCTGCTCTCCGTCCTGTGCGCCCTCGGCGCGTTCGCCGGTGTCCTCGCCGTCATCAGCGACGTGAACTCCAAGGTCGGCCCGGAGACCACGGCGTACCGGCTCAAGAACGACGTGGAGCCCTACAAGCCCCTGACGGCGGGCGACTTCGAGAAGATCTCCATGCCCAAGCGCTGGCTCTCCTCGACCGCCGTCACCGATCTCCGCCAGATCGAGGGAAAGATCGCGGTCAACAGACTCAAAGCCGGCTCCCTCCTCCAGGCCGACATGATCGTCGAGCGCCCCGAACTCCAGCCGGGACAGCAGGAGATCGCGATCATGATCGACGCCGCCACCGGTGTCGCCGGCAAGATCAACCCGGGCTCCACCGTCAACATCTACGCGACCTTCGCCGGCGAGAAGAAGGGCGACCCCGACCAGTCCCGGATGATCGTCACCGGCGCCCGCGTCCTCGACGTCGGCAAGCTCACCCGGGCCTCCGACAGCTCCGACCGCGGCGACCGGGCCACCTCCACCGTCCCCATCACGTTCGCGCTCTCCACCCTCGACACCCAGCGCGTCGCGTACGCCGAGTCCTTCGCCGAGCACGTACGCCTCGCCCTCGTCGCCCCCTCCGCGGCCGGCTCGCAGGGCGGCAGCCCGGGCGGCTCCCCGGCCGACAAGGGCGACCGCACCTACACGCTCGACAAGGACAAGTGAGGCCGGTATGACCACCAGGATCCTGCCGGCCGTCGGAGACCCCGACGCGGCCCGGTCCGTCAGTACGCTGCTCAGCCAGCTCCCCGACGCCGAACCGTCCCAGCCGGTCGTCGACTCCACGCAGCTCGTCGACACCCTCGCGCGCCTCGCCGCCGCCTCCCTCGACGAACTCCCGGAGGTCGTCCTCGTCCACGAGCGCATCGGGCCCGTGCCCGCGCTCGAACTCGTCCGCGAGGTCGCCCTCCGCTTCCCGGCCGTCGGCGTCGTCCTCATCACCGCCGACGCCAGCCCCGTCCTCTTCTCCGCCGCCATGGACTCCGGCGCCCGAGGCCTCGTCACGCTCCCCCTCGGTTACGAGGAACTCGCCAGCCGCGTCCAGGCCGCAGCCCAGTGGTCCGCCGGCGTCCGCCGCCACCTCGGCGCGGGGGCCGACCAGTTCACCGGCCCCGGAGGCGCCGTCGTCACCGTCAGCGGCGCCAAGGGCGGCGTCGGCACCACGGTCACGGCCGTCCACCTCGCCCTCGCCGCCCGTGCCTCCGGCCGCAGCGTCGCGCTCGTCGACATGGACCTCCAGAGCGGCGACATCGCCTCGTACCTGGACGTGCAGTTCCGGCGTTCCGTGGCCGACCTCGCCACGATCGCCGACATCTCGCCCCGCGTCCTCCAGGACGCCGTCTACGTCCACGAGACCGGCCTCTCGCTGCTCCTCGCCCCGGCGGAGGGCGAACGCGGCGAGGAGGTCACCGACCGCGCCGCCCGCCAGGTCGTCAGCGCCCTGCGCGGCCGGCACGAGGTCGTCGTCCTCGACTGCGGCTCCCGGCTCGACAGCGCCAACGCCGCCGCCATCGAGATGGCCGACACCGCGCTGCTCGTCACCACCCCGGACGTGGTCGCCGTCCGGGCGGCCAAGCGGACCGTACGGATGTGGGAACGGCTCCAGGTCCGCAAGGCCGAGGAGACCGTCACCCTCGTCAACCGCCACCACCGCTCCACCGAGATCCAGCCACCCCTCGTCCAGAAGATCACCGGCACCCGGATCGCGGGCGTCGCCGTCCCGGCCAACTTCAAGGAACTCTCGGCCGTCGTCGACGCGGGCCGCCTCCACGAGCTCGACGCCAAGTCGACGGTCAAGCAGGCGCTGTGGACCCTGGCGGGCGAACTGGGCCTGGTCGGCACGGCCGAGACCTCCGGCAGGGAGCTGGCCAGAGCGGGCGACCGGGGCTCGCTCGGACTGCGGCGGCGCGGGGGAGGGCGCTGAGGGATGCGTACGCACCGGGACGAGGACAGGGGGCAGGTGGCGGTGGAGTTCGTGGGCATGGTCCCGCTGATCCTGCTGACCCTCGCCCTGCTGTGGCAGGTCGTCCTGGTGGGCTACACGTACACGCTGGCGGGGAACGCGGCGGACGAGGCGGCGCGTGCGTGCGCGGTGGGGGACGACGGACCCGCCGCCGCGCAGCGCCACATCGACGGCGCCTGGAGCGCGTCCGGCGGCGACTGCGACGGCCCGAGCGGCGGCATGGTCCACGTCGAGGTCGAGGTCGAGGTACCGGCCCTCGTCCCGGGCTTCGGGGGCCTGTTCCCGGTCACGGCCGAAGCGGGCGCGGTGTACGAGGAGGACCTGAACCCATGACGATCCTCCCGCACCGCCGTGGCCGCGACCGGGGGCAGGCGGCCATCGAGTACCTCGGGTTCCTCCCGATCCTGCTCCTCGTCGGGCTCGCGGGCCTCCAGCTCGGCATCGTCGCGTACGCGGCGCAGCAGGCGGGGACGGCTGCGCGGGCGGCTGCGCGGGCGGCGAGCAGCGACGACGAGAGCGGGCCCAGCCCCGAGGCGGCCGCCCACGCGGCCGTCAGCGGTTGGGTCGCGAAACGCTCCACCGTCACCTCCGGCGGGGGAGACGGGGCGGCCGTCTACACCGTCAGCGTCACGATCCCTTCCGTCGTCCCCTTCTGGGACGGCTTCGGCTCCGTCACGAAGACCGCCACCATGCCGCTCCCCGACGAGGAGGACCTGCCATGAGCCTGCGTGCGCGGATCAGCGCTCCCGAGGAGAAGGCCACGGGCGGGGGCCGGGAGGACGGGCACCTCGTCGCCGCCTTCCGGGCCAAGCTCCTGGAGGAGATCGACCTCACCGAGATGTCCGCGCTCGCGGCGGCCGAGCGGCGCGCCCGCCTGGAGCGCGTCCTCGGGCACATCATCAGCCGCGAGGGCCCGGTCCTCTCGACCGCCGAGCGGGCCCAGCTGATCCGCCGGGTCGTGGACGAGGCCCTCGGGCTCGGCGTACTCGAACCGCTCCTCGAAGACGCGTCCATCACGGAGATCATGGTCAACGGCCCCGACCAGATCTTCATCGAGCGCGGCGGCCGCGTCGAACTGCTCCCGCTCCGCTTCGCCTCGCACGAGCAGCTGATGCAGACCATCGAGCGGATCGTCTCGACGGTCAACCGGCGGGTCGACGAGTCGAACCCGATGGTCGACGCCCGGCTCCCCTCCGGCGAGCGCGTCAACGTGATCATCCCGCCGCTCTCCCTCACCGGGGCCACGCTCACCATCCGCCGCTTCCCCCGCGCGTACACGCTGCACGAGATGATCGGCCTCGGCTCGCTCGACGAGCAGATGCTGCTCCTGCTCTCGGGACTGGTTCAGGCCAAGTTCAACCTGATCGTCTCCGGGGCCACGGGCACCGGGAAGACGACCCTCCTCAACGCGCTCTCCGGTCTCGTCCCGGACGGCGAGCGGATCATCACCATCGAGGACTCGGCCGAGCTCCAGCTCCAGCAGTCCCACGTGATCCGCCTGGAGGCACGCCCGCCGAACATCGAGGGCCGCGGGGCCATCTCGATCCGCGACCTCGTCCGCAACTCCCTGCGCATGCGTCCCGACCGGATCATCGTGGGAGAGGTACGCGGCGGCGAGACGCTCGACATGCTCCAGGCGATGTCCACCGGCCACGACGGCTCGCTCGCGACCGTCCACGCGAACTCGGCCGAGGACGCCCTGATGCGCCTCCAGACCCTCGCCTCCATGTCGGAGGTGAAGGTGCCGTTCGAGGCGCTGCGGGACCAGATCAACAGCGCGGTCGACGTCCTGGTCCAGCTGACCCGGCACCCGGACGGGACCCGCCGCATCACCGAGATCTCCGTCCTCGCCTCGCACGGCCGGGAACGCTTCCTGCTGGCCACGGTCTGCCGCTTCGAGGCGCAGCCGGTCGCGCCCGACGGGCGGGTGTACGGGAGGTTCACGTACCACCCGCTGCCGCGGCGCGTCGCCGAACGGCTGTACCTGGCGGGGCAGCCGATTCCGCAGGCCTTCGGGGTGGCGGCGACGGACGCGTACCTGACGACCAGGGAGGCGGAGTGAAGACGACGTGGGGAGCGACGATGACGACGGACCTGTGGGCGACGAACACGGACCCGACCTGGCGACCCGGGGAGCAGGGATGACCACGACCGACCCCACCTGGCGGCCGGGGGATCAGCGCCCCGAGGCGCGGCCATGCTGACCGACCCCTTCTGGCTGACGGTGGGCGTGGCGCTGATCGCCTGCGTGCTGGGCGTCGTCGGCGTCCAGACGTACGCGAGCGGGGCCCGCCGCCATGCCGCTCTCGTCGCCCGGCTCGACGGGAGCGGCGCACCCGAGACCGCGACCGGCCGGCGCAGGCGCCGTTTCCGGGGGATCGACCGGCGGGTACGGAAGACGGCGCTCGGCCGGAAGCTGGAACTGCGGATCGCGGCGACGGGCCTCGACGTCACGCCCGGAGAGTTCACGGTGGCGCTCGCGGCGACCGTGGCGGTCCTGTGGGTGGTGGGGCAGGCGGCGCTGTCGCCGTTCTTCGGCCCGATCTGCGGGATCCTCGGGATCTGGGTGGCGCTGGGCTACCTCAACTGGCAGCGCCAGAAGCGCATCGAGCGCTTCATCAACCAACTCCCCGAACTCTCCCGCATCCTGGCGAACGCGACCCAGGCGGGCCTCGCCCTCCGCATGGCGCTGAGCCTCGCGGCGGACGAGCTGGAGGCGCCGGCGGGCGACGAACTGGAGAAGGTGGCGCAGCAGCTGGCGGTCGGAACCTCCCTGGACGACGCGCTGGGGGAGCTGGCGGAACGCCTCCCGTCCCGGGAACTGGTCGTCCTGGTCACCACCCTCGTCCTGGCCAACCGGGCGGGCGGCACCGTCGTGTCGTCCCTTCGGAACCTCACGGAGACGCTGGAGGAGCGCAAGGAGACGAGACGCGAGGTCCGTACACAGCTGTCCCAGGTGAGCATGACGGCGTACTCGGTCCCGGTGATCGGCATCGGCTCGCTCCTCCTCATCGACAACATGCAGCCGGGAGCGCTGGACCGCATGACCGCATCCGGCATGGGACAGGCCGCCGTGATCGCCGCGTTCGCCCTGTACGTGGTCGGCTTCGCCGCGATCCGCCGCTTCTCGAAGATCGACGTATAGGGGCCGGTGCGTGATGGACCTCCTCCTGGCCCTCCTGGCGGCGCTGGCCGTGGCGGGCATGGCCTACGGCCTACGCCTCTACCGAGCCGACGCCCGGCTGCCCGACGACCTCAAGCTGGCCCTGGAGGTCGGCGCGACGCGTACGGGAGCGGTCGACTCGGCCGTGGACCGCCTGGGCATGCGCTGGTCGCCGGCCGTGCTCCGGCTGATGGGCCCGAAACGCGTCAACGCCGTGCGCCGGCGCATCGACCTGGCGGGCAACCCCGGCGGCCTGACGATCGACCGGTACGGGGCGCGGCGGGCGGTGTACGGCTTCCTGGGCGGGCTCGGGGCCCTGGTGATGCTGGGCAAGGGCTCGTACCTGACCGCTCTCCTCCTCCTGGCCTTCGGCGCGTTCTGGACGGAGGTCGGGATCTGGTCGGCGGTCCGCATCCGCAAGGACCAGATCGAACGCACCCTGCCGGACTTCCTGGACGTCCTGGCGGTGGTGGTCTCGGCGGGCCTGGGCTTCCGCCAGGCGCTGGAACGGGTGGCGGAGAAGTACGAGGGCCCGTGGTCGGACGAACTCCGCATCACCCTGCGGCAGATGGACATGGGCGTCAGCCGCCGCCAGGCCTTCGACGAACTGCGCCGGCGCAACGACTCGGAGCAGGTGGCCCAGTTCGTGACGGCGCTGCAGCAGGGGGAGGAGCTGGGGGCGCCGATCGTGGACACCCTGATCCAGATCGCGAACGACATGCGGCGCACGGACGCGCAGAACGCGAGGAGGAAGGCCGCGAAGGCCGTCCCGAAGGCCACGATGGTGATCACGACCCTGATGGTCCCGGCCACCATGATCCTCCTGGGCGCGGGCCTGTTCCTGGGCACGGGAACGGACTTCGGCGCGGTGACGGGCAAGTGAGCGCGGTGACATATTCGAGTCAAACGGCTTCGGCCGCGCAACGCGATGTGCCAGAGTGCGGACTGAGTGTGAGGGGGGTGGGCTGATGGACCTGCACCATGAGTCCCGCCCGATGACGGGGCCCTACCCGCCGACCCGCCCGTCGGCGTACGGTCCCCGAACGCAGGCGTCCGAACGCGGAGGGGACCACGATGAACGACGCAATGCTGAAGGCCCTGACGAAGGGCCGTGTCTGCCTGGACGATTGGACGTCCCGGCGGACGCGGGACCGCGGGCAGACTGCGGTGGAGTATCTGGGGATCATTGTGGTGGTGGTGGCGATCGTGGTGGCGATCACCGGTACGGATCTCGGGCAGTCGATCAAGAGTGCGATCAGCCAGAAGATCGCCGAGCTGACGGGTGGCGGAGGAGAGTAGAGCAGCTCGCGCGTTGCCGTGATGAGGGGCAGGCGTTCCCCGTCTACATCGCGGTCATTGCAGGGCTCCTTTTCCTGGCGTTCGCCTACTTCTTGGTGGGTCAGGCCGCTTCGACGCGGAATAGTGCCCAGACCGCTGCGGACGCAGCGGCTCTCGCGGCGGCTCAGGATGCCGGAAAGCAATTGCGGGCCGGTTGGATCGGAGTGATTCTCGATCCGGGGCAGTGGAACAGGTTCCTTCAGGGCGTGGCGGACACTGATGGTGACTCCGCGTGCCAGCAAGCGGAGGAGTTTGCGGCTCGAAACGAGGCGGCGCTCTCGGGCAGCAGGTGCGTGCCTCTTGCTACCGGGGAGCATGGTTTCAGGGTGACCGTGAGCACGACGGGCGGAGGTCCGCATGCCACCGCTTCCGCTGAAGCTGTACTCGAACCGCGTTGCACGTTCGAGGTGCCGGACCCGCCCCCGGACCCGCCGGAATCCCCTCCGGATTCGACATCGACCGGCCCTGATGGGGGTAGCGGAGAGCCCGAAGGCGAGGGACCCGTGGTTGACCTCCTGTGCGATGGCGAGCCGTGGGTGATCGATCCTGAAAGCCCGAACCTCCCCGGTGCCGCTGATCTCTTCAGGGTTCGACTGTCGAACTGACCGCGACGAGTAAAGGAAGCACGCTTCATGAACGCGCGCTACGTATGGAAGACCCGCCGAGGGGTGATCGCCGTCGCGCTCACGTCCGTGGCACTCTTCGCGGCCGGATGCGGCGCCGAGGAGAAGCCCAGCGAGAACAAACCCACCTCGACGAGTGCCGCGCCCCGGCAAGGAGCATCAGCCACCCAGCCCCAGCAGGAGGCCGAGGAGCCGGCAGAGGTGCTGGCTCTCCTCAGAGGGCAGAAGGGGCTTGAGTTGGCCATCAACTCGGCGGAGCGAGACGCGGGCGGGTTCATCACCGTTAAGGGGCGGCTGCGCAATACCTCTGATTCCGTCAGTGCGATCCCCGCTCAGACGAGTGGTGACGAGACGGAAGTGGTGAAGCACGGCACGTCACTTGGCGGCGCCACGTTCGTCGATTCCGTCGGGAAGAAGCGGTACTACGTCCTGAGGGACACGGACGGGCGGCCGCTCACGACCATTGGGCTCGACAGCCTCGGGCCCGGCAAGTCCACTGCCGTCTTCATGCAATTCCCCGCACCCCCCGCCTCCACCACCGAAGTCAGCTTCCAACTCCCCACCTTCGAACCCGCCACCCTCAAGCTCTCCTGAGGCGACGCCATGACGACGACAAACCGCCGCCTCGCCGCGATCGTGCTCACCTGCGTGGCCCTGGCCCCGCTCGCCGGGCCGCCCGCCTACGCCGACGACGCCCCCGGTCCCGCCGGTACCGCCTCGCCCGCGCCCGTCATCGATCCGAACTCGCCCGGGCTGATGCTGCCCGACGGCGCCACCCTCGCCCCCGCCAAGGTCCTCGACATCAAGCAGATCGTCGAGGAGGAGGGCGGGCAGGAGCGCCGGCAGGACACCAACGTGGACGTGACGTTCGCGCTGCAGGCCGAGGTGCTCTTCCCGAAGAACAGCGCCAAGCTCTCGCCCGACGCCACCGCCCGCATCGCCGCCATCGCCGCCGAGATCAAGAAGATGGGCTCCGGACGGGTCCGGGTCTTCGGGTTCACCGACAACCTGGGGACGTACGAGCACGGGCTGAAGCTCTCCAAGGAGCGCGCCGTCGCCGTGCAGCAGGTCCTCGCCCGCGCCCTCGACCCCGGTACGGCCTTCGACATCCGGGGGTACAGCGAGGACTACCCGATCGCCGACAACCGCACCGAGGAGGGGCGGAAGAAGAACCGGCGCGTCGAGATCTCCTTCCCCCGGACCACACCCGTCGGCTAGCCGCGCGGCTCAAGCCCCGGGCCCACCTGCGCGGCCGCGCCGGAACCATCGCCGCTTCTCGCGCTTGGCGGGAGGCGGCAGTCTGTCGGCTCGGGCCGCGTCGAGGTTCCTCAGGGCGATGGCTTCGTTGTGACTGTCGCCGAACTCCCGGTAGATGCGCAGGGCTTGGGTGAGGGCGGTCACGGCCTCGTCGAGGCGTGGCACCTCGATGAGGGCGATGCCGAGGTTGTTGAGCGCGCCGCCTTCGCGGTGTCGGTCGTCGAGTTCGCGGAAGATGTCGGCGGCCTGCGTATGGGCTTCGATGGATTCGTCGACGCGGTGTGCCAGGCGCAGGGCGACGCCGAGGTTGTTGAGCGTCCCGCCTTCGCGGTGCCGGTCGTCGAGTTCGCGGTAGATGGCGACCGCCTGCGTGTGGGCGTCGATGGCCAGGTCCAGGACGAGCCCTTCTTGCAGGACCGTGCCGAGGTTGCCGAGCGCCTGGCCTTCGCCGTGGCGGTCGTCGAGTTCGCGACAGATGGCGAGGTCGCGGGTGTGGGCTTGGGCGGCTTCGTCGAAACGCCCTACCAGGCGCAGGGCGACGCCGAGGTTGTTGAGCGCGGCGCTTTCGCCGAGTCGGTCGCCGAGTTCGTGGCAGATGGTGAGGTCGCGGGCGTGGGCGTCGATGGCTTCGTCGAAGAGCCGTACCTCTTGAAGGGCGATGGCGAGGTTGTTGAGCGCCCGGCTCTCGCCGTGGCGTTCGCCGAGTTCGCGAAAGATGCCGACGGCTCGGGTGAGGGCGTCGACGGCTTCGTCGAAGCGCCGTACCTGCATCAGAGCGGTCCCGAGGCCGTTGAGTGCGACGCCTTCGCTGTGGCGTTCGTCCAGTTCGGCGTAGACGTCGACGACCTGGGCGAGCACGTCGACGGCCTCGTCGAACCGCCGTACCCCTTCCAGGGCGATGCCGAGGATGGTCAGCGCCCAGGCCTCGACGGTCGGGTCGTCCAGCGTGCGGGCGACGGCGAGGGCGTACTCGCTCAGGGCGAGGACCTCGTGGAAGTGGCGGCGCTCGTGCAGATAGGTGGTCAGCCGGTCGACGAGGCCCAGCGCCGTCGCGGGATCCGATGCGGCGCTGGGGATCACGGCGATGAGGTTCGCGCGTTCCGCGTCCAGCCAGGTCGATGCGGAGGCCCGGTCGGGGAAGACGTCGAGCGCCTGTTGCCCGTGCGGGCCGCGCAGATGGCCGTCGGCGGCGGCGCTCACGGTGGAGTAGTACGTGAGGAGCCGCTCCAGGGCCTCGTCCTCGTCCTCCTCCGGAGGGAGGTCCGCCGCGTACAGGCGGATCAGGTCGTGGGCCCGCCAGCGGCCCGAACCCGTCGGCTGCTCGCCGAGAAGGCAGGAGCGGGTGAGCGCGGCCAGGCTTCCCCGGGTCTCCTTCGTGGACCGGCCGCTCAAGGCCGTGGCCGCGTCCGTGGACACGTCCGGGCCCGGGTTCAGCGTCAGGAGGCGGAACAGCCGGGCGTCCCGCTCCTTCAGGCGCCGGTGGGACAGGTCGAAGGCCGTGCGGACCGCCAGAGTGCGTCCGTCGGCGTCCTCGTGCCGGAGGGACTCCAGGCGGGTACGCGTGTCGGCGAGGTCGTCCGCCAGGGTGGCGATCGGGAGGCCCGGGTCGTCCGTGAGGAGTGCCGCGGCGATCGTCAGGGCCAGCGGCAGGCCCCCGCAGTGTGCCGCCACCTGCTCCAGGGCGTCTGGTTCGGCCCCGGCGCGGGGGTCCTCCGGACGGACCTGGGCCAGGGCCCCCGCGATCAGCTTGCCCGCCGCGTCCGTGTCGAGTTCGTCCAGGGGGACGAGCCTGGGGCGGAAGTCCGGGGCGGTCAGGGCGTCGCGGGAGGTGGCCAGGAGCCGGTGGCCCGGGTGCGCGGGGATCAGGGGCAGGAGCTGGGCGGGGGAGGAGGCGTCGTCGGCGAGGATCAGGGCCGGGCCGTGGTCCCTCGCCCGGCGGGCCAGCTCCGACTGGTACAGGCCGGCCTGCTCCTCGACCGTCGGCGGCAGGTCCTCCGTCCGTACGCCCAGAGCCCGCAGCAGCGTCTCAAGGGCTTGTCCGGGGCCGACGGCGCCCGTCGGGGCGTAGCCGCGCAGGTGCACGAAGAGGGTGCCGCCCGGGAAGTGGCCCAGGTCGACCGCCCGTTGCGCGGTGTGCAGGGCCAGGGCCGACTTCCCGACTCCCGGCAGGCCCGTCACGACCGTCGCGACCCTGCCCGTCTCGTCGGGCTCCAGCGCCTTCAGGAGCTCTTCGGCCTGTGCCGTACGGCCGGTCAGTCGCGGGGCCGGCGGCAGCGCGTCCAGCGTGTGCGGCGTGGGGCCGCCTGCCTCCCACACGTGGACGTCCCCGCCCGCCTCGATGATCCGGGCGTGGTCGGATGCCGTGGCCCTCTGCGTGACGTGCTCAGGGCCGGGGTGTCGACCGGTCATCCGTCCCCGCCTCCTCGATGTGCCGGTCCCCGCCGACCTGGATCACGCGCCCCTCGTCCGAGGCTTCCGCGTGCTGTTCGACCCGATCGGGGGTCGTGCCGGCGCCCGGCGTTCGGCTGCCGCCGATCTGCGTGATCCGGGCCTTCCCCGTCGCCGTCGCCCGTTGCGACACCGCGCGCTCCACAGCAGGAGCAGGCGGCTGCTCCCGGCCCGCCCACCACCCCACCCCCGCCGCCACCACCGTCGCCGCCACGGTGGCGAACGCGATGGCCACCGCGAACCGGGTGTCCTCCTCCTTCGGCAGCCATCCCCACGACACCGTCCTGGCCGCCCACAGGCACACCCAGAACGTCACCGCCGCCGCCACCACGGCCACCGTCCACCGCATCGGACGCGACATCCGATCCGCCCCCCCCTCAGCCCCCAGCGCTCCCCTTCGGGCTAGTCATTCTCCCCGTCCTGCGCCCGCATGGCAGGGGTTTCACAGGCTCAGTGCCGCCCGGATCGTCGCCGTCATCCGGTCCGGGTGGCGGAACACCTCCCTCGCCGTGAAGCGCAGCACGCGGCGGATCTCCGGGCAGGACTGGAGCGCGTTGAAGCGGGCGACGTCCCGTTCGTGGGCGCGGCGGGTGCCGTGGAAGGCGTGGCCCTCGATCTCCACCGCCAGGCCCGCCGCCCGGAAGAGGAAGTCCGGGCGCAGGGGCCGGCCCGCCGCCGTGAGCAGGGTCGGCTGGGACTCGGGGACCCATCCCGCGTCCCGTATCCGCAGCCTCGCCACCGTCTCCGCCGGTGAGCCCGACGCCGGTTCCGTCAGGCGCAGCCAGGTCCTCGCGCGGGCCGCTCCCCGTCGGGGCGCGGCGAGTTCGGCGGCGAGGTCCTCGTACCGGACGAGCGCCTCGCGCCGTACCCCCTCGACCGCCCGCCGGGCGAGCGCCGAGTCCGCGACGACCACCGCCTCCTCGCGGGTGCCGGACGCCCGTATCAGGTCGCCGACCGTCCGCGCCGGGGTCGTCGTCCGCAGCCCCCGCCGGTTCGACCAGTCCCGGGGCGTGAGGAACGCCGTGCCGTGGACGCGTATGTCCTCGCCGCGCGCCGAGCGGGCCGGGGGCGGAGCCGTGAACTCCAGCGGGTCGCCCGCGCCCGCTCCCAGCCGTTCGATGCGGTGCAGCCGCGCCGCCGTCCCGTGGCTGCACACCAGTTCCGGGCGCAGGAACTGGAGGGCCGTCGCCCTCAGCCGCCAGTCCACCTCCCTCCCCGGGGCCGCCCAGGCGCCCCGGCAGATCCGCTGCCAGCCGTCACGGCGCAGCCGTCCGGCCAGCCGGCCCGGCGGCCGGCCCGCCGCGACCGCCCAGACCGTCAGGAGGACCCCGCCCCTGGCGAGGATCGCCAACTCGTACATACGCCCAACGATCCACGGAAGAGGGACACTTCGCACCCCCTGTGGAAAACCCGGCGAAAGACGTCGCCAGGAAAGCGTAAATCCGGCGGGATCCGGTGGGACATCCCCGTTCAGCAGGAGCATTCTGGACAGATGACGGCGACCGCGAGCGTGCAGTTGGTCAGTGACCTCGTCACCCGGATTCCGGAGTTCCGAGGCGTGTACGAGACCCATGTCTTCCATCAGGGCGGTGTCCAGCCGCACGTGTTCTTCTGGGACGTCGTCCAGGACACCGTCCGGTCCTTCCTCGGGGAGGCCCCCGGCTCCGCCGACTGGCGGCGGACGCTCGACTTCCTGGAGGAGCAGAGCGCGCGTGGCGTGCTCGGGATCGACGAGGTCATCGTGACGTCGTTCCTCGGCGACCTGCCCTCGCCGCAGGAGCCCGGGCACGCCATCGTCGAGCAGCTCGGTCCCGTCATGGCCGCGAAGTTCGTCCGCATAAGGCCCCTCGGGTGAGCGCGGACAAGACCCTCGGCTGATCCGGACGGATGCCCCCGGATAATCGGGTGCATGCCCCTGACCAGGCCCGACCGCCCCACCCTCACCGCCCTCGGCGGTTATGCCGCCACCCGTGTCGTCGGTCTCGTCGTCCTCGCCGTCGCCGCCGCCGCGACCGGCGAGGACGGCCTGCACCGGCTCAAGGGACGCTGGGACTCCGTCTGGTACGTGCGGATCGCCGAGCACGGGTACGGGTACCAGGTCACCCTGCCGAACGGTGACGTCCACTCCGACCTCGCCTTCTTCCCGCTCCTCCCCGCCCTGGAGCGCGGCCTGTCCGCCGTCCTGCCGGTCGACGCGGCCACCGCCGGACTCCTCGTCTCCTGGACGGCCGGGCTCGCCGCCGCCTGGGGCATCTTCAAGTGCGGTGACCACGTGGCCGGGAGGAGGGCCGGCGTCCTCCTCGCCGTGCTCTGGGGCGTGTACCCGACCGCGTTCGTCCAGTCCATGGCGTACACGGAGACCCTGTTCACCGCCTTCGCCGCCTGGTCGCTGTACGCCGTGCTGCGCGGGCGCTGGATCCTCGCCGGCGTCCTGTGCGCGGCCGCCGGGCTCACCCGGCCGACGGCCGCCGCGCTGATCGCCGCCCTCGGCATCACGGCCCTCGTCACCCTCGTACGGGAACGGCGGCTGCCCGCGCGGACGGTGGCCGGGGTGTTCATCGCGCCGCTGGGCTGGCTCGCGTACGTCGCCTACGTCGGCGTCCGCCAGGGCAGCCCGACCGCCTACTTCGACGTCCAGGCCGCCTGGGGCAACTCCATCGACTTCGGTGTCGCCCTCGCCACGTTCATCGCGGGCCTGCCGTGGCCCGCCGCCCTCGGCCTGTGCGCGGCGCTCGCGCTGCTCGGGTGGCTGGTCGCGCTGTGCGTGCGGCAGCGGCAGCCGCTGCCGCTGCTCGTCTACACGATCGGCGTCGTGTTCGTCTCCCTCGTCGGCGCCGCCTACTTCGGCTCCCGGCCGCGCCTGATGATGCCCGCCTTCGGGCTCCTCCTCCCGCCCGCCGTGGCCCTCGCGCGCGTGCGGACGCGCATCGCCGTGCCCGTCCTCGCCGGGCTCGCGCTCGCCTCCGGCGTCTACGGGGCGTTCACGCTGCTCGGTTCGGGGCCTCCGTGACCCCCTCATCGACGTCCACGCGCACGCGTACTCCCGGTTTCAGCCCCCACCCCGCCATCGCGCCCGCCGCCGCCTCCAGGACGTGCCGGCCGCGCGGCCGGATCATCCCGAGCCGCCCCGGCGCCATCGTCACCACCGACCGGACCGTGAACGAGCCGTCCAGGTAGGCCACGTCGATCGGGAACCGCATGCCGAAGGTGTGCACGCTGTTCGTCCGGACGATGAGCAGCGCCCCCGCGATCCCGTCCCGGCCGAGCAGCCCCCGCCGCCTCGCCCGGTACGAGGCCGCCACCTCCAGTGGGATCTCCCTGGCGGCCACCGCCAACGTCCCCGTCCCGTCCACCCATTTCCCCATGCGGCAGACCGTAGCGGCCCCGGCGCCTAGGGTCTCGTCCGTGTACGTCACGCTGATCGCCGTCGCCGCCCTGTGGGGGGCCGCCGTCGGGCTGCTCGTGCCCCGGGCCGCGTACCGGCTCTCCGTGGAGCCGGAGGAGCCGTGGCGGGACCGCTGCCCCGCCGGGCACGTTCTGGCCGGGCCCGGGCGCGGCTGGCTCGGCGGGCCCGGACGGCAGGCCTGCGCGACCACCCCGAGCCCGCACGTCGCACCCCTGCTCACCGCCCTCGCCTGCGCCGCGCTCGCCGCCGCCACCGGCGGGCCCCGGCCCGAGCTGGCGGTCTGGCTGCTCGGCGCGCCCTTCGCCGTCCTCCTCGCCTGCGTGGACGCGCGCGTGCACCGGCTTCCGGACGGGCTCACCCTGCCGCTCGCCGCCGCCGTCCCGCTGCTCCTCGGCGGCGCCGCACTCCTCCCGTACGAGGCCGGCTCCTGGATCCACGCGGTACTCGGCGGGCTCGCCCTCGGCGGGGCCTATCTGGTGCTGTTCCTGATCAACCCCAGCGGGCTCGGCTTCGGCGACGTGAAGCTGGCGGTCCCGCTGGGCGCCGCCCTCGGCTGGTACGGCTGGGGCGTGCTCTTCGCCGGGGCCTTCGCGGGCTTCCTCCTCGGCGCGATGTACGGCCTCGGGCTGATGCTGCTGCGCCGCGCCGGCCGCTCCTCGGCGATCCCCTTCGGCCCCTTCATGCTCGGGGGCGCCCTGCTCGGCCTCCTCTTCGGCGCGTTCACCGCCGTGCCGTAAGGACCTGCCTCGGCGCGTTCACCGCCGTGCCCGGAAGGAGCGCCCCTAGCATCGCCGCACATGCGGACAATTGCGAACGAAAAACCTGTAACGGGCACGGCTCCCGCACCGGCCCCGATTCCCTGGTACCGCCGCCCCCGGCTCATCCCCTGGATCTGGGCCGCCGCCCTCTTCCTCCTCTACGCCACCGTCGCCGTGCGCCGTCACCAGCTCCTGCGCACCACCGGCTACGACCTCGGCATCTTCGAACAGGCCGTCCGCGCCTACGCCGAACTCAGGGCACCCGTCGCCCCCTTGCGCGGCGAGGGGTTCAACCTCCTCGGCGACCACTTCCACCCCCTGCTCGCCGCCCTCGCCCCCCTCTACCGGCTCTGGCCCTCCCCGCTCTGCCTGCTGCTCGCCCAGTCCGCGCTGCTCGCCCTCGCCGTCGTCCCCCTCGCCCGCCGGGCCGAGGCCGTCCTCGGGCCCGCGGCCGCGCACACCGTCGCCGTCGGATACGGGCTGAGCTGGGGCGTCGCCTCCGCCGCCGCCTTCGACTTCCACGAGGTCGCGCTCGCCGTCCCGCTGCTCTCGTTCTCCCTCGAAGCGCTCGCCACGCGGAGGTGGCGGCAGGCCGTCGCCTGGGCGGCGCCACTGCTGCTCGTCAAGGAGGACCTGGGGTTCACGCTCGCCGCCGTCGGCGCGTACATCGCCCTCAAGGGGCCCCGCCGCCTCGGGCTCGTCACCGCCGTCGTCGGCGTCCTCGGTTCGGTCCTGGAGGTCGAGGTCCTGCTGCCGGCCTTCAACCCCGGTGGCGGCTACGCCCACGGCGGCAACCTCGCCGCCGCGCAGGGCTCCCTGCTCTCCACCCTCGCGCACGCCCCGCTCGACGTGCTCCGCCCCGAGGTCAAGGCGGTCACCCTGATCCTGGTCTTCGCGCCGTCCGCGCTGCTCGCGCTCCGCTCACCGCTCGCGCTGACCGCCGTCCCCACGCTCGGCTGGCGGCTGCTCTCCGAGAACGGCTTCCACTGGGGCACGGCCTTCCACTACAGCGCGATCCTGATGCCGGTCGTCTTCGCCGGCCTCGTCGACGTGCTCGGGGACAAGTCCCGGCGTGAGCTGCGGGCCGTCCTCGCGACCGTCCTCGCGGTGACCGTCGTCCTGCTGCCGTCGTTCCCGCTGGCCCAGCTCGCCCAGCGGGCCACCTGGCGCACCACCCCGCACATCGAGGCGGCCCGCGCGCTGCTCGCCCGCATCCCCGACGGGGCCACCGTCGCCGCCTCCAACCGGCTCGCGCCGCAGCTCACCGCACGCTGCACGGTCGTCCTCTTCCCGACGTTCCCGGTGGGCGGCGAGCTCTACCGGTACGACGTCCCGCACATCCCGGCGCCGACGGCCGCGTGGATCGTCCACGACGAGCGGGCGCCCGAGGCCTGGCCGTACCCCTCGGGCCACTGGCCCTACCCGCTGGAGCGGCAGAAGGCCGAGCTGGAGGCCGCGACCCGGACGTACGGCTACGAGGTCGTCGCCCGGCGGGACGGGATCACGCTCCTGCACCGCCGAACCGGCGGCTGACCTGCCGGGAAGCCGCCCGCCGAACCGGCGGCCGACCTGCCGGGAAGCCGCCCGCCGGAGCCCGTCCGACCCGCCGGGAAACCACCCGCCCCGCAGCCCCCGGCGTCCCCTCGCGTCAACGCCGTGAGGTCCCTCTTCGGAGGGACGGAACCCCGCCGCCACGCCGGGGCGCAAACCCGCCACGGGGCCCCGGAGCCCTTGTGCCGCTTGGGATCCGGGGAATTGGAAGCAGTTCGTTCGGCGCGCGTGGCGCGCAAGACGACTATCGAAGGGTTATGGTGGAAACCCCCCCTCGGGCCGGTCCGTATCCCCCCCACGGACCGGCCCGTTTTCTTGCCCGGGGCCAGGAAAGCCAGGGCGTCAGCCGCGGCCCGCCCAGATGTTCGTGCCGGCGGTGTCCACCGCGAACGAGTCGATCTCCTTGAGCTCCTCGTCCGTCAGCGGCGCGCCCGCGAGCGCGGCCACGTTCTCCTCCAGCTGGGCGACGCTGGACGCGCCGATCAGCGCCGAGGTCATCCGCTCGTCCCGCAGCACCCACGACAGCGCCAGCTGGGCGAGGGTCTGCCCGCGCCGCTGGGCGATGTCGGCGAGGCCGTGCAGCCGCCGCAGCACCTCGTCGGAGAGCAGGTTCGGGTCGAGGGACTTGCCCTGGGTGGCCCGCGAGCCCGCCGGGATGCCCTTCAGGTACTTGTTGGTGAGCAGGCCCTGCGCGAGCGGGACGAAGGAGATGCAGCCCATGCCGGCCGCCTCCAGGGTGTCGAGGAGGGCGTCCTCCTCGGTCCACCGGTTGATCATGGAGTACGAGGGCTGGTGGATGAGCGGCCGGACGCCCATGTCCTGGAGGATCCGCGCGGCCTCGGCGGTCTGCTCGCTGTCGTACGAGGAGACGCCGACGTACAGCGCCTTGCCCTGCTGGACGGCGGAGGCGAGGGCCCCCATCGTCTCCTCCAGCGGGGTGTGCGGGTCGAAGCGGTGCGAGTAGAAGATGTCGACGTAGTCGAGGCCCATCCGCTTCAGGGAGGCGTCGAGCGAGGACATCAGGTACTTGCGGGAGCCCCACTCGCCGTACGGGCCGGGGTGCATCTCGTAGCCGGCCTTGGTCGAGATGATCAGCTCGTCGCGGTAGGGCGCGAAGTCCTGGGCGAAGATCTTGCCGAAGTTCAGCTCGGCGGAGCCGGGCGGCGGCCCGTAGTTGTTCGCCAGGTCGAAGTGGGTGACGCCGAGGTCGAAGGCGCGGCGCAGGATCGCGCGCTGCGTGCCGAGGGCCTTGTCGTCGCCGAAGTTGTGCCAGAGGCCGAGGGAGATCGCCGGGAGCTTGAGGCCGGAGCGGCCCGTGCGGCGGTACTCCATGGCGTCGTAGCGGTCCGCGGAGGCGCGGTAGAGGGGGGAATCAGTCACGTATCTCTGCTTATCACGGACTTGTGACAGTCCCGGCCTGTGAGCTCGTTACCCGTCCGCAGTAGTCTGGCGGCTTCGGGGGGCCGACACTGCATGGAGGGGTAAAGAACAGTGAACCTGCGCGACCTGGTGTACGGGCTCTACGCACGCCGGGTGGAAGGCCGCCTCGACCACACCCAGGTGCCCAAGCACATCGGGGTCATCCTCGACGGGAACCGTCGCTGGGCCAAGGCGTCCGGCGGGACCCCCGAGCAGGGACACAAGGCCGGCGCGGACAAGATCCAGGAGCTGCTCGGCTGGTGTTCCGAGACGGACGTCGAGGTCGTCACGCTCTGGATGCTCTCCACGGACAACCTGAACCGCCCCGAGGAACAGCTCGTCCCGCTGCTCGGCATCATCGAGAACGCCGTGCGCGCGCTGGCCGCCGACGGCCGCTGGCGGGTGCACCACGTCGGCACGATGGACCTGCTGCCCTCCCGTACGCAGTCGGTGCTGAAGGAGGCCGAGGAGGCCACCCGCACCAACACCGGGATACTCGTGAACGTCGCCGTGGGCTACGGCGGCCGGCAGGAGATCGCGGACGCCGTCCGCTCGCTGCTCCTGGAGCACGCGGAGCGGGGGACGAGCTTCGAGGAGCTCGCCGAGATCGTCGACGTCGAGCACATCTCGGAGCACCTCTACACGCGCGGTCAGCCCGACCCGGACCTGGTGATCCGCACCAGCGGCGAGCAGCGGCTGTCCGGATTCATGCTGTGGCAGAGCGCCCACTCCGAGTACTACTTCTGCGAGGTCCACTGGCCGGCCTTCCGGAAGGTCGACTTCCTGCGCGCGCTGCGCGACTACGCGGCCCGGCACCGGCGCTACGGAACCTGAGCGCCGTCACGGAACCCGAGCGCTGCGGGACCCGAGCACCACGGGACCCGAGCGCCACGGGACCCGACCTCGCAGTCGGTCATCCCCGGTCGGAACCGATCATCTCGAGTTCATGAACACGTCGTCATATGCCATGGCATGGCAGAGGGTGTTCGAGGGCATATCCCTGGTGAAGTGAGCGGCACGGAGACCGCCACCCGGGAGGCCCCTTGCACCAGGACGACCGTGCGGGACACGTACGGGAGAAGCGGAGGGCCGTGGTTCGGCCCGCGCATCGCGGCCTGAGCCCGGTCCCATTCCGCAGCGACACCGGTTCCGTCGCACCCCGACCTCACAGGGGTCTTCAGAGGGGGTCTGTCCTTCCGTGGTGACCAGCACGAAGCGCCGCCTTTCCGACCGGCGCACCTATGTTCTCGACACCAGCGTCCTGCTGGCCGACCCCAACGCCGTCTCGCGCTTCGAGGAGCACGAGGTGGTGCTCCCGATCGTCGTGGTGACGGAGCTGGAGGCCAAGCGGCACCATCCCGAACTCGGCTACTTCGCCCGGCAGGCGCTGCGCCTGCTCGACGACTTCCGGGTCCGGTACGGACGCCTCGACGCCCCGCTCCCCATCGGGGACCTGGGCGGCACCCTGCGTGTCGAACTCAACCATTCCGACCCCGGCGTCCTGCCCGCCGGCTACAGGTTGGGGGACAACGACTCACGGATCCTCGCGGTCGCGCGCAACCTCCAGGCGGAGGGGTACGACGTCACGGTCGTCTCCAAGGACCTGCCGCTGCGCATCAAGGCCTCCTCGGTCGGGCTCCTCGCCGAGGAGTACCGCGCCGAGCTCGCCATCACGGACGCCAACGGCTGGACCGGGATGTCCGAGCTGGCGCTCTCCGGCGAGCAGGTGGACCTGCTCTACGAGCAGAACACGCTGTACGTGCCGGAGGCCGCCGAGCTTCCCGTCCACACGGGCCTGGTGCTCCAGTCCGAGCGCGGCAAGGCGCTCGGCCGGGTCACCGCCGAGGGCAACGTGCGGCTCGTCCGCGGCGACCGGGAGGCCTTCGGGCTGCACGGCCGCAGCGCCGAGCAGCGGATCGCCCTCGACCTGCTGCTCGACCCGGACATCGGCATCATCTCCATGGGCGGCCGGGCCGGCACCGGAAAGTCCGCGCTCGCGCTCTGCGCGGGCCTGGAGGCGGTCCTGGAGCGCCGTCAGCACCAGAAGGTGATGGTCTTCCGCCCGCTGTACGCGGTCGGCGGCCAGGAGCTCGGATACCTGCCGGGCAGCGAGTCCGAGAAGATGAGCCCGTGGGCCCAGGCGGTCTTCGACACGCTGTCCTCGGTCGCGAGCCGCGAGGTCATCGAGGAGGTGCTCGGCCGCGGGATGCTGGAGGTCCTGCCGCTCACCCACATCCGGGGCCGCTCCCTCCACGACGCGTTCGTCATCGTGGACGAGGCCCAGTCCCTCGAGCGGAACGTCCTGTTGACCGTTCTGTCCCGTATCGGGGCGAATTCGCGGGTCGTGCTGACCCATGACGTCGCCCAGCGCGACAACCTCCGGGTCGGCCGGTACGACGGAGTCGTCGCCGTGGTCGAGAAGCTGAAGGGGCATCCGCTCTTCGCCCACGTCACCCTCACCCGCTCCGAGCGCTCCCAGATCGCCGCGCTCGTGACGGAGATGCTGGAGGACGTTCAGATCTGACCGGTTCGTACCCTTCTGTAGGGGTACGGTAGTTGACGCCGCCCGGCAAAGCGCAGGAGCTTAGCCGGGCGGCGCTCTGCTGTCGCCGTTATCCGCCAAATCCCTTGCGTCCACCCAGGTGTGAGCTTTCACACGCAACACGGAATTGCCTTGCGGCGTCGCCGTCCGGCAAAGTCTTGCTTCCGTCAGGCCCCGCATACGGCACACGTGCACCCTCAGGGGTGCGCACCGCACCACACAACTCCACAGCCGTCGTCGTATGCCGCCCACAGCACCACGGGCCCGTGTCTTCTGTGACCCCGTACGTCGGAGACCAGTGCCAGGGGCAAGATTTCGCCCGCGTGGTCACCTGTGCGGTCGTGCTGGAAGGAAACCGTGTGAGCCGGATCTCGGTCCGGGGATTCGCGGTGGCTTCGGCCACTGCGGTCACCACCGTCGGCGCCGTCGTCGGCGTTGCCTCGGGCAACGCCGCCCAGGCCTCGGACGACAACTTCGAGGCCACCGCGGCCGACACCACGCTGCTCGCGGACATCCCCGCGGGGGAGCAGGCCCAGGTACAGGTCTCCTCCCTCTCGGAGCAGGCCGATGCCCAGGCCGCCGCGGCCGACGCCTCCCTGAAGAAGTCCGCGGAGGAAGCGGCCCGCATCCGCGCCGCCAAGGACGCCGAGGCGAAGAAGGAGGCCGCCGACAAGGCCGCCGCCGAGGCCAAGGCCGAGAAGGAGCGCAAGGAGGCCGAGGAGCGCGCCAACCGTTCCTCCATCCGCAGCGCCAGCTCCTTCGCCGCACAGGGCTCCTACAGCATCGCCGAGGTCAAGGCGATGGCCCGGCAGATGATGCCGTCCGACCAGTTCTCGTGCTTCAGCAACATCGTGGAACACGAGTCCGGCTGGAACTACCGCGCGACCAACGCCTCTTCCGGCGCCTACGGTCTCGTGCAGGCCCTCCCCGGCTACAAGATGGCCTCCGCCGGCGCCGACTGGCAGACCAACCCCGCCACCCAGATCAAGTGGGGCCTCAACTACATGGACGGCCGCTACGGCAGCCCGTGTGGCGCCTGGTCCTTCTGGCAGGCCAACCGCTGGTACTAGTACCGCGCTCAACCTCCGAGAGCCCCTCGCCGTCCTACGGTGAGGGGCTTCTTGCGTGTAGGTTCCCGAGAAGGAATGGGTGGGGGAAGAGGGAAGAGATGTCCAGAGTGCCAGGGTTGCTGGGCCGGCTCGGCGAGAGCCTGAGCCGCATGGGTGAACGCCTCGACGAGCGCCGGGCCGAGGCGGAACGGGACGATCCGATCGGCCCCCCGTACGCGACCCCGCACGAGGTCCCGGGCGCGGTTCCCCACGAGGCCCCGCCCGCCTCCCCGCAGCCGGACACCGCCACGCCCCTCCCGGAGGCCGAGACCGCCGCGACCGCCGAGCCCGGCCGCTCCGTCCCCGCACCCCCCTCCTACGCACCGGCCGTCGCCGCCCGCCCCGACCCCGTCGCCGCCATCCCCTGGGGCCTGCGCGTGGCCGCCGAGGCGGGCGTACGGCTGCTCGTCCTCGCCGGCACCGTCTGGGTGCTGATGAAGGTGATCAGCTCCGTCCAGCTGGTCGTCCTCGCCTTCGTCGCCGCGCTCCTCATCACCGCCCTGCTCCAGCCCACCGTCGCCATGCTGCGCCGCAAGGGCCTGCCCCGCGGACTCGCCACCGCCGTCACCGCCGTCTCCGGCTTCGTCGTCATGGGCCTGGTCGGCTGGTTCGTGGTCTGGCAGGTCATGGACAACGTCGACAACCTCTCCGACCGCGTCAAGGACGGCATCGAGGAGCTCAAGCACTGGCTGCTCGACAGCCCCTTCCACGTCACCGAGCAGCAGATCAACGAGATCGCCAAGAACCTCAGCGAGGCCATCGGCGCCAACGCCGAGCAGATCACCTCCGTCGGACTCCAGGGCGTCACCGTCATCGTGGAGGCCATGACCGGCATCCTGCTCGCCATGTTCTGCACCCTCTTCCTGCTCTACGACGGGAAGAAGGTCTGGGAGTGGACGCTCAAGCTGGTGCCCGCCCAGGCCCGGCCCGGCGTCGCCGGCGCGGGACCGCGCGCCTGGCGCACCCTCACCGCCTACGTGCGCGGCACGGTCCTCGTCGCCCTCATCGACGCCGTCTTCATCGGCCTCGGACTCTGGTTCCTCGACGTCCCGATGGCCGTCCCGCTCGCCGTCTTCATCTTCCTCTTCGCCTTCATCCCGCTCGTCGGCGCCGTCATCTCCGGTGCCCTCGCCTGCGTGGTCGCCCTCGTCACCAACGGCGTGTTCACCGCCCTCATGGTGCTCGTCGTCGTCCTCGCCGTGCAGCAGATCGAAGGCCACATCCTCCAGCCCTTCATCCTCGGCCGGGCCGTCCGCGTCCACCCGCTCGCCGTCGTCCTCGCCGTCGCCGCCGGCGGCCTCACCGCCGGCATCGGCGGCGCCGTCGTCGCCGTACCCCTGGTCGCCGTCCTCAACACGGTCGTCGGCTACCTGCGCGCGTACACCACCGAACAGGCTCTCCTCAGCACCCCCGAACCGCGCGGCGCGACGGCCTTCGCCGTGGCGCCGGTCCCGGCGCCTGGCACGCTCGAGGCGGAGGCCAAGTGATATCGGAGCCGGAGCTCGAGGGCGGCGAGGAGTTCGACGCCCCGGAGGTGCTCACCGAGGCCCCGCCGCCGCGCCGGCCCCGGGCCCGCAGCCCCTGGCTGTGGGCGCTCGGCGGCGCGGTGCTCGCCTCGGCGGTGTGGGGCGGGGGACTGTACGCGTACGGGCAGAGGAAGGAACCGGGCGTCGACCTCGGCGGCTACCCGCCGGAGGTGAAGCTCTGCGAGGTGGCGAAGCTGAAGGCGCTCGGCGGGATCCTCGGCGAGCGGAGCCAGGACGGCGTCGGGCCCGAGCTGAACGAACCGGCGGTGTACGAGTCGTCCTGCGACGTCACCTTCGGCCCGCCGGAGTCGGGGTACAGCGCCTCGCTCACGTACACCCTGCACAAGGTGACGGACCCGGGGCCGGAGTTCGCGGCACGGTCGAAGTACTACGACGTCACCACGCCGATAGGCGGCCTCGGGGAGGCGGCCTTCTTCGACGGCCGCGGCGGCGAGGGCGGGGAGATGCGGGTCCTCGACGGCCAGGCCGAGATCTCCCTGAACATCTACCGGCAGTACAGCACGGACGCGGACGGGAACCCGCTCGGCGATTCCAAGCCGATCGACCTCACGGGGATCGACGTTCCGATGACCCAGGACCTGCTGGCGGTCATGGCGGCACTCAGGAAATGACGGAAGGGCCCCGGGGCGCGCAGCCCCGGGGCCCTTCTCGTACGGATCCGCCGACTACTCGGCGAGGACCGCTTCCGCGTCGAGCGTGACGCCGACCGCCTGGATCACCGCGGCGATCTTGACGGCCTCCTGGATCGTGGCGCGGTCGACACCGGCCTGACGCAGGACCTGCTCGTGCGAGTCCAGGCACTGGCCGCAGCCGTTGATCGCGGAGACGGCCAGCGACCACAGCTCGAAGTCGACCTTCTCGACGCCCGGGTTGCCGATGACGTTCATCCGCAGGCCGGCGCGCATCGTCCCGTACTCGGGGTCCGACAGCAGGTGCCGGGTCCGGTAGAAGACGTTGTTCATCGCCATGATCGCGGCGGCGGACTTGGCGGCCTGGTACGCCTCGGGCTTCAGGTTCGCCTGGGCCTCGGGCTCCAGCTCCTTGAGCACCTTCGGCGAGCGCGAGGCGATCGCGCAGGCGAGGACGGTGCCCCACAGCTGCTGCTGCGGGAGGTCGCTGTTGCCGATGACCGAACCGAGGTTCAGCTTCAGGTCCTTGGCGAAGTCCGGTATGGCGGACTTCAGTTCGTCGAGAGCCATGTCAGGTCCGCCCTTACTCGCCGGCGAGGAGGGCGGCGGCGTCGAGGGTGCCCTCGCCCTTGTTCCAGTTGCAGGGGCAGAGCTCGTCGGTCTGCAGGGCGTCGAGGACCCGCAGGACCTCCTTGGGGTTACGGCCGACGGAGCCGGCGGTCACCATCGTGAACTGGATCTCGTTGTTCGGGTCGACGATGAAGACGGCGCGCTGGGCGAAGCCGTCCTCGCCCTCGACGCCGCAGTCGCGCATGAGCTCGTGCTTCGAGTCGGCCAGCATCGGGAAGGGCAGGTCACGCAGGTCGGCGTGGTCCTTGCGCCAGGCGTGGTGCACGAACTCCGAGTCGCCCGAGACACCGAGGATCTGGGCGTCACGGTCGGCGAACTCGTCGTTCAGCTTGCCGAACGCGGCGATCTCGGTCGGGCAGACGAAGGTGAAGTCCTTCGGCCAGAAGAACACCACGCGCCACTTGCCCTCGTAGGCCTTGTGGTCGATCTGCTCGAACTCCTTGCCGCTCTCCAGCGACACGCAGGCGGTCAGGTCGTAGGTGGGGAACTTGTCACCGACAGTGAGCACGCGCTCTCCTTGCAGGCAGGAAGGGTCCCTTTTGGGGGCTTCCGTGGGGGTTGGACGTCTCACATACTGGCACGGGGTGCATTGATCAGTGAAATAGCTAGACTCGGTCGTGTTGATCGAAGGTGGTTATCAGTGGTTTCCGTCCGGCGCACGAAGCAGCCCAGCATCTCCCAGCTCAGGGCCTTCGTGGCCGTCGCCGAGCATCTCCACTTCCGCGATGCGGCGGCCGCCATCGGTATGAGTCAGCCCGCGCTCTCGGGCGCCGTTTCGACTCTCGAAGAGGCACTCGGTGTCCAGCTTCTCGAGCGTACGACGCGGAAGGTGCTGCTCTCGCCCGCGGGGGAGCGGCTCGCCGTGCGGGCGCGGACCGTCCTCGACGCGGTGGCGGAGCTGATGGAGGAGGCGGAGGCCGCCCAGGCGCCGTTCACGGGGGTGCTGCGGCTCGGGGTGATCCCGACCGTGGCGCCGTACCTGCTGCCCACCGTCCTGCGGCTCGTCCATCGCCGCTATCCCGAGCTCGACCTCCAGGTCCACGAGGAGCAGACCTCCTCGCTCCTGGAGGGGCTCGCCGCCGGGCGGCTCGACCTGCTGCTGCTCGCCGTGCCGCTCGGGGTGCCCGGAGTCACCGAACTTCCCCTCTTCGACGAGGACTTCGTCCTGGTCACCCCGGAGGGGCACCCGCTCGCCGGGCGGGACGACATCCCGCGCGAGGCCCTCAAGGAGCTCCGGCTGCTGCTCCTCGACGAGGGGCACTGCCTGCGGGACCAGGCCCTCGACGTCTGCCGGGAGGCCGGGCGCACCGACGGCGCCGAGGTCACCACCACCGCCGCCGGGCTCGCCACGCTGGTGCAGCTCGTCGCCGGCGGCCTCGGGGTGACCCTGCTGCCCCGCACCGCCGTGACCGTCGAGACCGCCCGTAACACCGCCCTGTGGACCGGGGGGTTCGCCGAACCGGCGCCCTCGCGGCGGATCGCCCTCGCGATGCGGACGGGCGCGGCCCGGCACGCCGAGTTCGAGGAGCTGGCGGAGGCGCTGCGCGGGGCGATGAAGGAGCTTCCGGTACGGGTGACCCCCGGCGAGTGAGAAGGGCGGCGGTTCCTGACACCCCCCGGTGCCAGGAACCGCCGCCCTCCCTCGTACGCGCGATCGACGGGTTACTCCGTCCTCAGCCCGTCCGCCCGCATCAGCCGCCACAGCACCGGCATGCTCAGCAGCGTCACCGCCGCGATCAGACCGAGGCCGATCCCGACGACGGGCAGGAAGCCCCACCAGTCCTGGACCTGCTGGTCGCCCATCTTCAGCAGGACGACGCCCAGGCCGAGGCCGCCCGCCACGGCGAGGGCGAGGCCGAGGAGGATCGGCACCGCCGTCTGCCACAGCACCGACCAGCTCAGGGTCGAGCGCCGGGTGCCGAAGGCGACGAGCGAGGAGAGCAGCCGCTTGCGGTCCCTGAGCTGCTCCAGGGTCGCGACCAGGAGCGAGGCCGCCACCAGGAGCATCGTGAGGGTGGAGCCGACCAGGATGCCGGTGCGGACGCTGGAGAAGGCCGCGTCGCGCTCGGTGTCCTTGAGGGTGCGCACCCAGGCCGTCGGGTCGATGGCGTCCGCCGTGTTCCGTACGAGGTCGGCGGCGTCGGGCACGGCCGGGTCGAGGCGGACCATGACCTGGGCGTCGGGCTCGTCGAGGACGGCTCCGGCGAGCGCCTTCGGGGTGGCGAGGACGCCGTACTCGTACATGCCCGTCGGGTCCGGGCGGGAGTCGACGATCCTGGCGTCGGCGGGGACGCGCCACTGCGCCGGCGCGCCCTTCGTACGCTTCGGGGCGCTCGGGTGCGGGTGCGGGTCGCTCAGGGCCACCGCGGCGCCGGGCCGGACGGCCTTGGTGACGAAGGAGTCGTCCGGGTTGCCCTGCTTGCCGTGCGCGAGGAACACGAAGACGTCGCCGTCGGTGCAGGAGGGCAGCGTGGCGAACTCCCCGAGGGAGACGCAGTCGCCGACCCGCAGCGAGACCATCGGCGAGAACTCCTCGCCCTGCTTGAGGGGACCGGGCCGCCACACGCGCGACTCGACGACGCCGATCACGCCGCTGACGCCCTCGGTCCGCCGGACGCGGTCGATCATCCCGCGGGCGTCGTCCGCGTTCCCGGCGTCGAAGCCGAGTGCGATCTGGGCGCGCGAGGTGTCCTCGCCGCTGTACTGGGTGAACTGGTTCTCCATCGCCTGGAAGAGCATCTGGAGGGCGATCGCACCGGTCGCCGCGACGACGATGCCGCTGACCGCGCGGGCCGCCGTGCCGCTGCTCAGCTGGAGCCTGCGGACGGCGAGCTGCCAGGCCACGGGACCGCCGTGCAGTCGCTTGACGCCCGCTTCGACGAGCCACGGCAGGAGCGTGGTGAGGCCGATCAGGACGAGCGTCGTGCCGGCCACGACACCGACGCTGTCGATGCTGGTCTGGTTCACCTGTACGTCGCCGATGAGCGGGACGAGGAAGGCGGTGCCGGCCGCGAGGAGCAGCAGTCGCCACCACAGCCGGCGGCGGCGCGGGGTGGAGGTCCGGACGACGCCGAGGGGTTCGATCACCACGCCGCGCAGGGCGAAGAGGGTGACCACGACCGAGGCGACCGGGACTACGGCGAGGACGAGCACGGCGAGGCCGGTCATCGGTACGACGTCGGCGGGGTAGGCGTTGACGTCCCAGATGGTGAAGGCACCCGCGAACTGCCGGGCCGCCGCGAAGAGTCCGAGGCCCACGAGGAGGCCGAGGAGCGCGCTCGCGAGGGACTCGCCGGCGGCGATCCGCCGGGTCATGGCGGTGTCCGCGCCGATGAGCCGGAGCGCGGCGAGGCGCCGGTCGCGCTGCTCGCCGCCGAAGCGGACGGCGGTCGCGATGAAGACGAGCACGGGCAGGAGCAGGACGACGCAGGCGACGACGACGAGGAGGATCAGGAACGCGTTCATCGGTTCCTCGGGCACGGACCAGCCGTAGCGCGTGCCGCGTCCGTCGAGGTTGTCGGCGTTCAGGAAGCCGGCGTGGGCGACGTACCGGAGTTCGGCGGGGCCGATGAGTCCGGCGGGGCCGATCGTGCCGACGACCTTGTAGGGGAGCCGCTTCTTGAGCAGGGCGCCCTCGGGGGAGTCGAGCAGTTCGCCGAGCGCGGGGGAGACCAGCATCCCGCCGGCCTCGGGGAACGAGGACGCGCCCGGTGGGACCGGAGGTGCGTCGCCCTCGGGGCGCAGCAGCAGGCCGCTGATGACGTCGTCCCGGTAGACGGTGGTCCGGCCGAGGTGGAGAAAGGAGTCGGGGCGGGGCGAGGTGACCTGCTCGCTGCCGTCGACGGCGCGGACCGCCTCCCGCACCTCCCGCTGGAAGAGCATGTTCGGGAAGGAGGCGGCGAGCAGCAGCAGGGCCACGCCGAAGCCGACGCCGGTCGCGGTGAGCAGGGTGCGGAGCAGGCCGGAGCGGCCGCCGGTGACCGCGAACCGGGCGCCGAGCGTCAGGTCGCGGGCCCAGGTGCCGAGGCTCATGCGGCCCACTCCGTGTCCCGTACCGAACCGTCCCGGACGACGACCTCGCGGTCGGAGTACGCGGCGACCCGGGCCTCGTGGGTGACGAGGACGACGGCGGCGCCGGTGTCCCGGGAGGCGTCGGTGAGGAGCCGCATGACCCGCTCGCCGTTGAGGGAGTCGAGGGCGCCGGTCGGCTCGTCGGCGAAGATCACGCGCGGGGCGGTGACGAGGGCGCGGGCGACGGCGACGCGCTGGCCCTGGCCGCCGGATATCTCGCCGGGGCGCTTGCCGGCGAGGTCGTCGACCTCCAGGCGGGCGAGCCACTCGGCGGCCCTGGCCTCGGCGGCCTTGCGCTTCTCGCCGTTCAGGCGGAGCGGGAGGGCGACGTTCTCGACGCAGGTCAGCTCGGGGACGAGCTGGCCGAACTGGAAGACGAAGCCGAAGTCGGTGCGGCGCAGGGCGCTGCGCGCGCCGTCGGAGAGCGCGGTGAGTTCGCGTCCGTCGTAGGTGATGGTGCCGGCGTCGGGGCGCACGATTCCGGCCAGGCAGTGGAGGAGCGTCGACTTGCCGGAGCCGGAGGGGCCCATGACGGCGACGACCTCGCCGGCGCGGAGGGTGAAGTCGGCGCCGGCGAGGGCCGGGGTCGGACCGTAGGCCTTGTCGAGGCCGGTCGCGCCGAGGAGCGGGGCGGAGGTCACCGGCGGATCTCCTCGGCGAGCGCGTCGAGGCGGGCGGCCGTCAGTTCCAGCCAGCGCAGGTCCGCCTCCAGGTGGAAGAGGGCGTGGTCGCAGATGAGCTGGTCGGCGAGGTCGCCGTCGCGCTTGCGCCGGGTGAGCTCGCGCATCAGGCGCAGGTGCTCGGCGCGCTGGGTGTCGAGGAGCTCGGCGGCGCCGCGGCCGGTGAGCAGGGCCAGGACGACCTTGGTGTAGAGCGTGGACTGGAGGTACGGCTCGGGCTTCTCGGGGGTGGCGAGCCACTGGGCGACATCGGTGATGCCGGCCTCGGTGATCGCGTACCGCTTCCGCTCCGGGCCGCCGCCGGCCTCGATGCCGTCGACGACCACGAGGCCGTTCTTCAGGAGCCGGGACATGGTCGAGTAGACCTGGCCGTAGTGGAGCGGCCGGTCCTGGCCGAACTTCTCGTCGAAGGTGCGCTTGAGGTCGTAGCCGTGGCGCGGTCCGGACTCCAGGAGCCCGAGGAGGGTGTGACCGATGGACATGAAAGCAACTGTACACGGTGTGTATACGCGTGATGTATAGCCGAGGGTGCGGCCGGGTGTGACTAAGCGGAATCGGTCCCTCACGCAACCATCCGGTCCGTACGAGCGTCGGTTCCTCTGGACGTGGGTGCTGATTCTCACGTCCGGAAAAGACGTGATCGGTTGTCCTTTGTCCGCCTCGTCGGTGTTAGCTGACTTGCTGAGCTGATCCGGCGTGGACGGGCTCAGCGCCGAGGGCGCCGGACACAAGACGAGCGGAGCGACTGGACACATGGGCCGACCGGACAAGGGAAAGGCGAAGAAGCGCGGCATACGGCGCCTCTTCACCTGGAAGAAGATCCTGGGCACCTTCATCGTGTTCTGCATGCTCGGCATGGGTGCCCTCTACATCGTCTACCTGCTGGTCCCGGTGCCGTCGGCCAACGCCGAGGCGACGATGCAGAGCAACATCTACAAGTACTCCAACGGCAAGATCCTCGCCCGCACCGGCAAGATCAACCGTGAGATCGTCGGCCTCGACAAGATCCCGCTGCCGGTCCAGAAGGCCTTCGTCGCCGCCGAGAACAAGACCTTCTACAAGGACAACGGCGTCGACATCAAGGGCACCACCCGCGCCGCCTGGAACACGATCACCGGCAAGGGCAAGCAGGGCGGCTCGACGATCACCCAGCAGTACGTCAAGAACTACTTCCTGAGCCAGGACCAGACGGCGACCCGCAAGCTCAAGGAAATGGTCATCGCCCTCAAGGTCGACCGGAAGATGAACAAGAGCGACATCCTCGCCGGCTACATGAACACGAGCTACTACGGCCGCTCCGCCTACGGCATCCAGGCCGCCGCCCGCTCGTACTACGGCGTCGACGCCACCAAGCTCACCACCGCCCAGGGCGCCTACCTCGCCTCGCTGCTCCAGGCGCCCAACCAGTACGACTGGACCTCCGCGACCACCACCGGCCGCAAGCTCGTCGAGGACCGCTGGAACTACGTCCTCGACAACATGGTCGGAGAGGGCTGGCTCAGCCCCTCCGAGCGCGCCGGCATGAAGTTCCCCGTCCCGCAGAAGCCCAAGCCCGCCCCTGGCATGGAGGGCCAGACCGGCTACATCGTCGAGGCCGCCAACCAGGAGCTGATGCGCCAGGGCGTCAGCGAGGAGGACATCAAGGCCGGCGGCTGGACGAT
Organism: Streptomyces sp. NPDC002463; assembly: GCF_042889835.1. Lineage (NCBI taxonomy): Bacteria > Bacillati > Actinomycetota > Actinomycetes > Kitasatosporales > Streptomycetaceae > Streptomyces > Streptomyces sp. NPDC002463. Next base: position 387,352 of record NZ_JBIARL010000001.1, on the reverse strand, counting down.
CACCCTCAACATCGACGAGAAGAAGCAGAAGGACCTCGTCAAAGCGGTCGACAAGCAGCTGGAGGCCAAGCTCGACCGCAAGGGCGACAAGAAGCAGGCCACCGTCCAGGCCGGCGCCACCTCCGTCGACCCGAAGACCGGCGCGGTCGTCGCGCTGTACGGCGGCGTCGGCGCCACCGAGCACTGGATGTCCAACGCGACCCGCCGCGACTACCAGCCCGCCTCCACCTTCAAGCCGATCGTCCTCGCCTCCGCCGTCGACAACCGCGCGACCACCCAGGACGGGCGGCAGATCGGCCTCGGCACGATCTACGACGGCACCAGCAAGCGGCCGGTCGTCGGCAGCGCCATCGACTTCGCGCCGGAGAACGAGGACGACGAGAGCTACGGCCCCGTCACCGTCCAGAAGGCCACCAACAGCTCGATCAACTCGGTCTACGCCCAGATGATCGTCGACGTCACCCCGGCCAAGGCCAAGAAGACCGCCCTCGCGATCGGCATGAAGGACGGGGCGGGCTTCCCCGAGACCCCCGCCATCTCGCTCGGCACCATGGGCGCCTCGACCATGGACATGGCCGGCGCCTACGCCACGCTCGACAACCACGGCAAGAAGGTCACCCCGACCCTGGTGAAGACCGCCGAGCACAAGGACCGCACGGTCAAGGGCGCCCAGCCGATCGGCGACCAGGTCATCAGCCGCGAGGCCGCCGACACCGCCACCCAGGCCATGACGGGCGTCGTACGGAGCGGCTCCGGCTTCCGCGCCGCCGGCGACTACGAGGCCGCCGGCAAGACCGGCACCTCCGAGAACAACCGCTCCGCCTGGTTCGTCGGCTACACCCCCGAGCTCGTCACCGCCGTCGGCCTCTTCGGCGAGGACGAGAAGGGCAACCAGGTCACCCTCACCGACACCATCAACCCCGGCCGCGCCAACGGTGGCCGCACGCCCGCCCAGATCTGGGGCGACTACACCGAGCGCGCGCTGAACGGCGGCTCGGACGCGAGCTTCGACCTGGAGACCGAGGGCGGCTCCTCGGACGGCACGGCGCCGGACCCGACGGCGACCACCGAGGCCCCGACGGAGGAGCCCAGCGACGAGCCGACGGAGACCCGGGAGCCGACGGCCCCGCCGACCACGACGGCCACCACGCCGCCGCCGACGACGACCGACCCCGCCACCACGCCGCCGCCCACCCAGGAGCCGACGGCGACCCAGGAGCCGACGGCCCCGCCGACGTCGATCCAGCCGCCGGACGCCGGCGGCGACCCGGGCCTCAACAGCACCACCCGCCCGCCGCGCTGACGACACGACCGAAGGCCGGACCCCGAGAGGGGGTCCGGCCTTCGGCCGTACGGTACGGGCTCAGGTACGGGTGGACAGCTCGAACCAGACCACCTTGCCGCCCGAAAGCCGGGTCGCCCCCCACCGCCGGGCCAGCCGGTTCACCAGGAAGAGACCGCGCCCGCCCTCGTCCGTGTCCCGCGCCCGCCGCTGCCGGGGCAGCTGCGGGGAGTCGTCGCCGACCTCGCAGCGCAGCACGTCCGTCCGGAGCAGCCGCAGCGTCACCGGCCGCTCCGCGTACCGCACGGCGTTCGTCACGACCTCGCTGATCAGCAGCTCGACCGAGTCCGTCAGCTCCTCCAGGTCCCAGCGGGCCAGCGCCCGCCGGGCGAGCCGCCGGGCCCGCCCCGGTGCCGCGTCCTCCGGCTCCAGGAACCAGTACGCCACGTCGCTCGGCGCGATCCCGTCGAACCGGGCCGCGAGCAGCGCGATGTCGTCGTCCCGGTCGCCGGGGCCCAGCATGTCGAGGACGTCGTCGCAGAGCGCCTCCAGGGGCGGCGAGTGGTCCGGGCCCGTCAGCTGCGCGGTCGCCGCCAGGCGCTCCCGCAGCTGCTCGATGCCCGTCCACACGTCCCGCAGCCGGGACTCGACGAGACCGTCCGTGTAGAGCAGCAGCGTGGCGCCCGCCGGGGCGTCCAGCTCGACCGCCTCGAAGTCCACCCCGCCGACCCCGATGGGGGCGCCGGGCGGCACCCGCAGCACCTCGGCGCGGCCGCCCAGGTGGAGCAGTATCGGCGGCGGATGGCCGGCGTTGGCGACGGTGATCCGGTGCGAGACCGGGTCGTACACCGCGTACATGCAGGTCGCCATGCGGTTCTCGCCGAGGCGCTGCGCCTGCTCGTCCAGGTGGTGCAGGACCTCCTGCGGGGGCAGGTCGAGCCCGGCCAGGGTCTGCGCGGTCGTGCGCAGCTGGCCCATGATCGCCGCCGAGGTCATGGAGTGGCCCATGACGTCGCCGACGACCAGGGCGACCCTGCTGCCGGGCAGCGGGATCGCGTCGTACCAGTCGCCGCCGACGCGGGCCGTCTCGGCCGCCGGGAGGTAGCGCGAGGCCAGCTTGACGCCGGTCGGCTGCGGCAGCGAGTCCGGCAGCATCGTCCGCTGGAGCTCGTCCGCGATGTACGCCTCGCGGCCGTACAGCACGGCCTTGTCGATGCCGAGCGCGGTGTGCGTGGCCAGCTGGGCCGCGACGAGCAGGTCGTTCGGCTCGAAGCCGGCCCGCTCGGGGCGGCGCAGGAACACGGCGGCGCCGATCACCCGGCGCCGGCCGCGCAGCGGCGCGAGGACCGCCCGCAGCCCGCCGGGCAGCGGGTGCTCGGGGCCGAGCAGCTCGGCCAGCGCCGTCTTCGCGGCCGCGGAGTCGCCGAAGACCGGCCGCACCCCGCGCAGCACCTCGGCCAGCGCCCCGCCGGACCGCACCTCGCAGAGTTCGGCCGCGGGGGTCGGATCCGGATCGGGTACGAGGACGAGCTCCTCGCCCTCCAGATCGCTTAACCGCAGCCGGTCGGTACGGCGCAGCCGCAGCACGAACGGCGCCACCGGGCGCTCGTCGCCCACCGGGAGCGGGTCGCGGAGGTAGACCAGGATCTCGTCGGAGAAGGTCGGCACGGTGGCCCGGCACAGGCCGAGGACGATCTCGTCCAGGTCGATGCCGCGCGCGATGCGCCGGGTCGCGGCGCCGACGAACCGCAGCCGGTCGCCCTCGCGCCGGGCGGAGCCGTCCCCGCCGCGGGCCTCGCCGCCCGGCCGCTGCGGGGAGACGGCGACCGCGACGGCACCGGGGGCGCCGGGGTGACCCGTACCGGCGGAGGATCCGGGCACGCCGGGCGTGCCGGGGTGGCCCGTGACGTCCGCGGTGCTCGGGTGGTCCGTGCCGCCCGCCGTGTCGGGGTGGCCCGTGCCGCCGGAGGTGCCCGTGCCCGCGGGAGCCGGTCCCGCGGGCTGCGCGGGAACGTCGGGGCCCGGGGTCGCGGGGGCCGCCGGGCCGCCCGGCGCGTCGGAGGGCAGGCCGGCCGCCGCCTCCTGGCGAGGGCGCGCGCGTTCCTGCGACCGGGCAGCCAGGGGCTGCCGGCCTTCGTGGGAGGTGGGATGCTCCGTCACGCGTGGGATTCCGTCCGTCCGGGCCGGTGGTGCGATGCACTCGCTCTTCTCGCCGATGCCGCGCCTTCGCGGGGGATAAACCCCTCGTACGCAGCGGATCTGGACGTTCCGCGAGCTGCGGCAACGGCAGGGGGCGCAACACCCGGGCACACGTCCGGCACTGCTCTCCCCCTCTGGATGACTTCTGGTCAGGTCCTGTGCTGTGCTGAGTCGTTGACGTGCTGGTCGGTCGGTCTGACGTGGTGTCCGGTCCGTCTCTGCCGTGCGGAGGACGATCCTACGTTTGAACCCCTGGGGCGCATCAAGGGTCTCACGGCGCCGTGTGCGCCGGAGTGCGATCCCAGTCCGCCGGAAGTTCCGGAACCGGCCATCCCGGATCGGGCCGCCAGTCCTCCCAGCGGTCCGCGAACGGCGTCCCCCACGCCTTGATCCGCTCCACCGCGCGCTCCCCGGCCGCACGCACCCCGGCGGCCTGTACCGCGCTCATCAGGCCGGACCGCTGGGCCTGCGCGAACTCGTCCTCGTCCCGCCAGAGCCAGCTGCGGTCGGGGTAGACGGAGATGTCGAGGAAGTGGTCCTCGGAGTCGATGCCGCCGGACCAGCGGGTCCGCGGCTCCTCCAGGTTCACGTACCAGCTGCGGAAGCGCCAGCCGCGCTCCCAGAACAGCCACACCGACCACGGCTCGCCGGGCCGCGCCAGCTTGAGGACGCCGCTGCCGGCCCAGCGCGCGCGCTCGGTGGTGCGCGGGGCGGTGTAGCGGGTGGCGAGCGGCTCGTCGTGGACGGACGTGCCGTCGGCGAGGACGGGTCGGACGCACTCGGTGCCGGGCGCCATCCAGACCGCGAGCAGCTCGGGCGTGTCCTGCACGACCGTCACCGGCCGGCAGATGTGCACCGCGCCGGTGCCGTTGCCGCGGTAGCGCCAGAGGATGTGATCCCCCGGCGCCCAGTGCTGTGAGCCGCCCGATCCTGTCATGCGCAGATCTTAGGGGCGCGCTCCCACGACCGCTGCGGCACAGATCACGGAGACGTCGGCTACCGGTCATGGAGGAATCGGCTACCGGCCGGTCGCCACCGGCCGGTCACCGGCGGGTGCGCCCGTCCTACGGGCGCGTCATCCGCAGCACGTCCAGCGCCTCGTCCAGCTGCTCGACGGTGAGGTCGCCCCGCTCGACGTAGCCGGACTCCAGGACCACCTCGCGGATGGTCTTCCGCTCGGCGAGGGACTTCTTGGCGACCTTGGCGGCCTCCTCGTAGCCGATGTACTTGTTCAGCGGGGTGACCACGGACGGCGAGGACTCGGCGTACTCGCGGGCGCGCTCCACGTTCGCGGTGATCCCGTCGACCGTGCGGTCGGCGAGCAGCCGGGAGGCGTTGGCGAGGAGCCGTACGGACTCCAGGAGGTTCTTCGCCATCACCGGCAGCATCACGTTGAGCTCGAAGTTCCCGGCCGCGCCCGCCACCGCCACCGTGGTGTCGTTTCCGGTCACCTGCGCGGCGACCATGAGGACCGCCTCGGGGATCACCGGGTTCACCTTGCCGGGCATGATCGAGGAGCCGGGCTGGAGGTCGGGGAGGTTGATCTCGGCGAGGCCGGTGCGGGGGCCGCTGGCCATCCAGCGCAGATCGTTGGCGATCTTGGTGAGGGAGATCGCGATGGTCCTGAGCTGGCCGGACGTCTCCACCAGGCCGTCGCGGGCGCCCTGGGCCTCGAAGTGGTCGCGGGCCTCGGTCAGCGGCAGTCCGGTCGCGCGGGCGACCTCGGCGATGACGGCCGCGGAGAAGCCGGCCGGGGTGTTGATGCCGGTGCCCACCGCCGTGCCGCCGAGGGGGAGTTCCGCGAGCCGGGGGAGGGCGGCGCGCAGCCGCTCGGCGCCGTACCGGACCTGGGCCGCGTAACCGCCGAACTCCTGGCCCAGGGTGACCGGGGTGGCGTCCATCAGGTGCGTACGGCCGGACTTCACGACCGACGCGAATTCGGCTGATTTTCGCTCAAGGGAGGCGGCCAGGTGGTCGAGGGCGGGGATCAGGTCGCGGGTGACGGCGGCGGTGGCCGCGATGTGGATGGAGGAGGGGAAGACGTCGTTCGAGGACTGCGAGGCGTTGACGTGGTCGTTGGGGTGGACCTCGCGGCCCTCGGGGAGCCGCTCGGTGGCGAGGGTGGCGATCACCTCGTTGGTGTTCATGTTGGACGAGGTGCCCGAGCCGGTCTGGAAGACGTCCACCGGGAAGTGCTCGTCCCAGCGCCCCTCGGCGACCTCTCCGGCCGCCGAGACGATCGCCTCCGCGCGGTCCTTGTCGATCACCCCGAGCTCGGCGTTGACCTCGGCGGCGGCCGCCTTGATCCGGGCCAGGGCCTCGATGTGGGCGCGCTCCAGGCGCTGGCCGGAGACCGGGAAGTTCTCCACGGCGCGCTGGGTCTGGGCCCGCCACTTGGCGTGCGCGGGGACCCGCACCTCGCCCATGGAGTCGTGTTCGATCCGGTAGCCGTCGACGTCGTTCATGTTCATCAGCCTCTCTGAACTCTCCGAAAAAGATGAGCACTTGTCTTGTTCGATGTATTCCCAAGGCGCGTACCGGCCAGTAAAAACCGTGGGTAACCCCACTTCCAGGAGGCGCAGTGAAGCGCACCAGGTCCAGACTCCGCTGGCCCGTCGCGGCCGTCGCCGCCGCCGCGGCGGCCCTCGGCAGCATGACCGCAGCCGCCCCCGCCGGCGCGGTCGACACGAGCACCGCGGCCGGAATCACCTCCGTACCGCTCTCTCCCGAGCTGGAGGCGATCCGGGCCGCCGAGGCGACCAGGATCTACGGCAGCCCCGAGGAGCGCCCGCTCGCCCAGCGCAAGACCGGCCTGATCTCGCTCGGTGACAGCGAGATCTCCGGCGAGGGCGTCGGCACGTACGAGTCGCCCACCAACGGGCCGACCAACTGGTGCCACCGCTCCCCGGACGCCGCCATCCACCGCACCGGAATCCCCGCGGACCTCACGTTCAACGTGGCCTGCTCCGGCGCGTACACCGGCAACATCCGGATCGGCGGCTCCAAGCAGTACGCCGACGAGCTCGTCCAGAGCGACAACCTCGCCGTCAAGGCCCGCAACACCCGGATCAAGATGGTCCTGCTCGTCGCCGGCGCCAACGACGACCTGCAGTTCGGACCGGTCATGACCGACTGCGTCCAGCGCTTCGTCCTCAGCCAGGGCACCTGCGAGCCCAAGTACGCCCCCGGCTGGCAGGCCCGCGTCGACGCGCTCGTCCCCAAGGTCGAGCAGACCGTCCGCGACCTGAAGACCGTCATGCGCGACGCCGGATACGCCGACGGCGACTACAAGCTCGTCGTCATGGGCTACCCCAGCCCGATCGGCCCCGACTTCTACGACAACCCGAACTTCCCGGGCAAGCTCGCCTGCGGCGGCATGGGCTACGACTCCGACACCAAGTGGGGCCGCAACAGCGCCGTCCCCGCCTTCGAGCGCGGCATGCGCACGGTCGCCGCCGACACCGGCGCCGTCTTCCTCGACAACTCGCGGCTCTTCAACGGCCACGAGGTCTGCATGGAGGACACCTGGGCCCGGGGCCTCTACATCGACCTCTCCAAGCCCGGCGGCCTCGACGAGAACTCCGTACGCCAGTCCTTCCACCCCAACAGGAGCGGCCACGGCGCCTTCGCGTCCTGCCTGACCCAGATCTACAACTCGGGTCTGCGCGAGGCGAGCTGCGCCGACGTCAACTCCTCCGGCACCCCGACGCTCTTCCCGGTCGCCTGGGACGACGCGTACAAGCCGCTGAAGAACCAGGCGACCGGCAACTGCCTGGACGTCAACGCGGCCGAGTCCGCCAACGGCACCGGCGTCCTCGGCTGGGACTGCCACGGCGGCCGCAACCAGGGCTGGTGGTACGACTCCGCCCGGCAGACCCTCCACACCCAGCTCACCCAGGACCGCTGCCTGGACGTGCCCGGCGCCGCCTACCAGGCCGGCAAGGCGCTCATCATCTGGAACTGCAGCGGCGCCGCCAACCAGAAGTTCGTCCGTGACGGCGCGACCGTCCGCCCCGCCGCCGCGACCGGCCTCTGCCTCACCCAGAGCGCGGCGAAGGAGCCGATCCGGCTCCAGAACTGCGACGGCTCCGCGAACCAGAAGTTCGTGTAGGGCCACCCCAGGAACGCCGAGGCCCTCGTCCGGTGCGGGACGGGGGCCTCGGTCATGCTCAGGGCGTCTTCGTCGTGGTCCTCGCCAGCTCGTACGCCGGGAGCATCGCCCGGTGCTCCTCGGTGTCGAGCCCGCCGAGATGGACGATGACCGTCCCCTTCGGAGTGGCGACGGCGAAGGCCCGCTCCTCCTTGTCCTGGACGGTGTACGTCACCTCGGTCGCGGGCAGCGCGCCTGCCTTCGTCTCCCGGTAGGTGACGGCCGAACTCCCCTTCTCCGCCCGTACGAAGCCTTCGAGCGCCGCCCGGGCCGGGCCCTTCGGGGCGGTCCACACCCGCAGGTAGCCGATGTTCCCCGCCGGCTTGGCGTCGACCTCGCAGCGCACGACGGCCGGGCCCTGCCGGGTGAGCGCGGCGAACTCGGGGTTCTCGGGGTCCTTGACCGCCTTCGGTTCCCAGCCCTCCGCGAGCGCGAAGGAGACGGGCAGCGCACAGGCCGTCCCGGCGCCGCCGAGCGTGGCCGCGGCCTCGGCGGCGGGGGCCGGGGCGGTGGTCTTCCGCGAGGCCCCCGCCGCCGGGGCGTCGGGCTTCGGGGTCGTACCGCAGGCGGTCAGCAGCAGCCCGGACGCCACCAGGGCGGGGACGGCCGTGCGTATCGCTCGTGCTCTCTCTGGCATGGCGCCATGATCCCCGACCGGGCGGCCCCGGATTGCTCCGAACGGGCGAGACGGCGGTGATCGCCGCACAATGTGAAGCGTGCCGAGGGGGACCCCATCCCACGGGAGGCAGGACATGACCCGCAGCTTCAGGAGGATCGGCGCGCTCTGCGCCTGTACGGTCGCGGCCGTCTCCTTCGCGGCCGTCACCGCCCCGGCCCACGCCGACAGCGGTGACGGGTTCGAGTTCACGCTCTACGCCAAGGAGGTCCCCGGCCCGGGGACCGACTCGAGCGGGCCGCCACCCAAGGTCGGGGACGTCTTCACGACCGCCGACGACCTGTACAAGACCAAGGGCGGCAACAAGGTCGGCCGCGACGGCGTGACATGCGCCGTGGTGCGCGTCTCCGGTGACCAGGCCGATGTGAACTGCGTGGGCACCTTCGTCCTGAACGGCGGACCGGGCGGACAGCTCACCGCCCAGGCCCTCGTCACCTTCGACATCTCGAACGCGGCCCCGGCCGCCTACGACGTCGCCATCACCGGAGGCACCGGCGACTTCACGCAGGCGCGTGGATACGTGAGTACGACCCCCGACGGGGACTACTCGCGGATGGAGTTCCACGTCACCACGAGGTGAGCCCGTTACGACAGCTTGCCGCCGTAGTCCGGGAGCTTGAAGGCGCGTTCGGCGTGGCCGCCGACGAGATCGGTCGTGTTGTTGCCGATGTTCGCGATGATCGTGTAGCCCTTGGCCTCGATCTCGGCGCGCTTCTCGGTCTTGTACGCGCTGACCTCGCCGAACAGGTCGGGGAGCGAGCGCACGTAGAGGCCGTCGACCGGGTATCCGGCCTTCTTCAGGTTCCAGTCCGTCAGGGAGTAGATGATCCCCGGCCGGGCGGTGACGAAGAAGACGGCCACCCCGCGCGCGTGGGCGTCGTTGACGAGCGCGCGCACGTCCGCGATCGCCGGGGTCGGCAGCTCCCAGAACGGGTGGAAGTCCGTCTCCAGGGAGCTGTTGTCGATGTCGAGGACGATGGCCTGCTTCTCGCGGCCGGCGTTCTCGGCGCGGGCCTCGATGTACGGGCGGGCCTCGGCGACCACGGCCGCCACGTCGTGGCGCCAGGTCGTGTAGTCGACGTGCGCGAGGGCCGCGGCCGAGGTGAGGTGGGTGTCCGGGTCGGCGGCGGAGGCGGCGGGCGCCGCACCGACGACGAGGAGGGCCGTCAGGCCGAGGGCGGTGGCGGCCGTGGCGGTGGCCTTGGCGGAGGGCACGGAGGGCATGGGGGGCTCCCGAGTGGGTCGAACCGGCTCAGTGATTGACATGCTCGCGACCCATACTGGCCAGTAGGTGACGAGAGGGCTACCGGTCGGTAGCCACTTTCTGAGCGAAGATCGACAACAGGGGCGACCCCGGGAACGCCGGAGCCCCTCGGTCCGGACCGGACCGAGGGGCTCCGCCTGAACCGCGGGAGGCCTTACGAGAGCTGCGAACCCTGACGCACCGGGATGTGCGTGAAGGTCGGCTCGGGCGCCGGGTTCTGGAAGAAGTCGTTGCCCTTGTCGTCGACGACGATGAACGCCGGGAAGTCCTCGACCTCGATCTTCCAGACCGCCTCCATGCCGAGCTCCTCGTACTCGACGACCTCGACCTTCTTGATGCAGTCCTGCGCGAGACGCGCCGCCGGGCCGCCGATCGAACCGAGGTAGAAGCCGCCGTGCGAGCCGCACGCGTCCGTGACCTGCTTGCTCCGGTTGCCCTTGGCCAGCATGACCTTCGAGCCGCCCGCCGCCTGGAACTGCTCCACGTACGAGTCCATGCGGCCGGCCGTCGTCGGGCCGAAGGAGCCGGAGGCGTAGCCCTCGGGGGTCTTCGCGGGACCCGCGTAGTACACCGGGTGGTCCTTCAGGTACTGCGGCATCTCCTCGCCCGCGTCCAGGCGCTCCTTGATCTTGGCGTGCGCGATGTCGCGCGCCACGACCAGCGGGCCGCTGAGGGAGAGACGGGTCTTGACCGGGTACTTGGTCAGCTCGGCGAGGATCTCGTCCATCGGCTGGTTGAGGTCGATCTTCACGACGTCCTCGTCCGTGGCCAGGTGCTCCTCGGTCGTCTCCGGCAGGAAGCGCGCCGGGTCGGTCTCCAGCTGCTCCAGGAAGACGCCCTCGGCGGTGATCTTCGCGACGGCCTGGCGGTCGGCCGAGCAGGACACGGCGATCGCGACGGGCAGCGAGGCGCCGTGGCGGGGGAGGCGGACGACGCGGACGTCGTGGCAGAAGTACTTGCCGCCGAACTGCGCGCCGATGCCGATCTTCTGCGTCAGCTCGAAGACCTTCTCCTCCAGCTCCTTGTCGCGGAAGCCGTGGCCGGTCTCGGCCGAGCCCTCGGTGGGCAGCTCGTCCAGGTAGTGCGCGGAGGCGTACTTCGCGGTCTTGAGCGCGAACTCGGCGCTGGTGCCGCCGACGACGATCGCCAGGTGGTACGGCGGGCAGGCCGCCGTGCCGAGCGAACGGATCTTCTCCTCCAGGAACTTCATCATGGAGGCCTCGTTCAGGACGGCCTTGGTCTCCTGGTAGAGGAAGGACTTGTTGGCCGAGCCGCCGCCCTTGGCCATGAAGAGGAACTTGTACGCGCCGCCGTCCGTCGCGTACAGCTCGATCTGCGCGGGCAGGTTCGAGCCGGTGTTCTTCTCCTCCCACATGGTCACCGGGGCCATCTGCGAGTAGCGCAGGTTCAGCTTGGTGTACGCGTCGTAGACGCCCTTGGACAGGGCCTCCTCGTCGCGGCCGGAGGTCAGGACGTTCTGGCCGCGCTTGCCCATGACGATCGCGGTGCCGGTGTCCTGGCACATCGGCAGCACGCCGGCGGCGGCGATGTTCGCGTTCTTGAGGAGGTCGAGCGCGACGAACTTGTCGTTGCCCGACGCCTCCGGGTCGTCGATGATCCGGCGCAGCTGGGCCAGGTGGGCCGGGCGCAGGAAGTGCTGGATGTCGTGGATGGCCTCGGCGGCGAGCTTGCGCAGCGCCTCGGGCTCGACCTTGAGGAACGTACGCCCGTCGGCCTCGAAGGTGGAGACACCTTCGGAGGTCACCAGGCGGTAGGGCGTGGTGTCCTCTCCCAGGGGGAGCAGATCGGAGTACGCAAACTCAGGCATGACGGCGGCCATTCCTCACTCGGCAGACAGCAGCGCCGCCTCCGTTGGCGACGCACCGTCCAGCGTAAGACGCGGGCGCGGCCCGGATCCTGTGAGGTAAGGCTCACTAGGGGCGCGGACCACGCCGGAACGGCGCGATCGGGAGCCTCGCCGGGCGCCCCCCGGGGGGCATCTCGGGGGCATCTCCTGGCGCGTCCCGTGCGGCTCCCCTGGGGTGTCCCCTAGGGGACGGGACCGGGGTGTTCCCTCTGGTCGCGATCTATCGCGTGTCGCTACGCTGACTCCGTGGACCTCGAAAAGCAGCCCGAACCCGAGAAGCAGCCGCAGCCGCAGCGCCCGGTCGCCCCCGCCACCACCTCCCCCGCCGAGCCGGCCCTCGCCGATCCGCGGGGCTCGCTGCGGGCCTCCGACGCGGACCGGGACCGGATCGCGGACATCCTCGGGGACGCCCTGGCCGAAGGGCGGCTCGACGCCGAGGAGCACTCGGACCGGATCGACGCGGTCTACCGGGCCAAGACCGTGGGCGAACTGGAGCCGATCGTCCGCGACCTGCCGGGTGCCCGCACCACCCGCGACACCGCACCGGCGGCCGTCACGTACGGACCCGACGACGCCGAGGGCCCCGCGGACAACCTCGTGGCGATCTTCTCCAGCACGACCCGCAAGGGCCGCTGGCGGGTCAGCCGCCGCACGAACGCCTTCGCGCTCTTCGGGAACATCGAGATCGACCTGACCGAGTCGATCTTCGCCCAGCGCCTCACCACCATCAACGCCACCTCGATCTTCGGGAACGTCGAGGTGCGCGTCCCGGAGAACATCAGCCTGCGCGGCAGCGGCACCGGCATCTTCGGGAACTTCGAGGTCGTGACCCTGGAAGGCGTCGACCCGCAGGCCCCCGTCGTCGTGATCAACGGCTACTCGGTCTTCGGGAACGTCGAGGCCAGACCCAAGCGCGGCAAGTGGATCACCGACCTCCAGGGCAAGCTGAAGAAGAACCTCGGACACTGACGCTCACGGGACCGCCCGGAGCGAGGCCGACGCTCCGATGGGCTGCCGTCCGGAGGTGACCGGAATTCGCCCTCGGGTATCCGCAGTGCGGAACGGCGGGGCACGCAGTGCATAGGCACGCGCACAGCGGGTAGGGCTGGTGCATCGCCGCTCGCTCGCGAAGCCGTCGTCAGGAGTAGACCGTGCTGCAACTGCCGCATCAGCCCCTCCAGGTCGCCGCCGTACCCCCTCAGCGCGCCCCTGCCCGGGAGGACGAGGCCGGTCCATGGCACGCGGAGGCGGTGTGCCGCCGGGACGAGGCCGGGCTCTTCTTCGCGCCCTCCAAGGAGCCGACCGCCGCGCGGCTCGCCCGCGAGGAGGCGGCCAAGCGGGTCTGCGCGCGCTGTCCGGTGATGGTCGAGTGCCGGGAGCACGCACTGCTCCAGCCCGAGCCGTACGGGGTGTGGGGCGGGCTCACGGCGGCCGAGCGCCGCGTCGTCCTCGCCCGGCGCCGGCGGCGTGAGGTGGAGCTGCGGAAGGCGGCAGTGACCGAGCGGATCGCCCAGGCGGGCTGACGGGACCGCGGAGACCTTCCCCCGCGCCCGTACGAGAAGGGGCGCCCCCACCGCACATGGGGGCGCCCCTCTTCGTACCGTCGCGCCGAAGCGTTACTTCGCGCGGTCGAAGTCGATCGCGCTGTACGCGCGCAGCTTCGAGAGCCGGTGCGTCGAGTCGATCTGGCGGATCGTGCCGGACTTCGAGCGCATGACCAGCGACTGGGTGGTCGCCGTCTCGGCGCGGTAGCGCACGCCGCGGAGCAGCTCGCCGTCGGTGATGCCGGTCGCGACGAAGAACACGTTGTCGCCGCTGACCAGGTCGTTCGTGGAGAGCACGCGGTCGAGGTCGTGGCCCGCGTCCAGCGCCTTCTGGCGCTCGGCGTCGTCCTTCGGCCACAGCTTGCCCTGGATCACGCCGCCGAGGCACTTGATGGCGCAGGCGGAGATGATGCCCTCGGGCGTGCCGCCGATGCCCATGAGCATGTCGACGCCGGTGCCCTCGCGGACGGCCATGATCGAGCCGGCGACGTCGCCGTCCGAGATGAACTTGATCCGGGCGCCGGTCTCGCGGATCTCCTTGACGATGCCCTCGTGGCGGGGCCGGTCCAGGATGACGACGGTGATGTCCTCGGGGGAGGAGTTCTTCGCCTTGGCGACCCGGCGGATGTTGACCGAGACGGGGGCGTTGATGTCGACGAAGTCGGCGGCCTCGGGGCCGGTGACCAGCTTGTCCATGTAGAAGACCGCGGACGGGTCGAACATGGTGCCGCGGTCGGCGGCGGCCAGGACGGCGATCGCGTTCGGCATGCCCTTGGCGTTGAGCGTGGTGCCGTCGATCGGGTCGACCGCGATGTCGACCTCGGCGCCGGTGCCGTCGCCGACGTGCTCGCCGTTGAAGAGCATCGGGGCTTCGTCCTTCTCGCCCTCGCCGATGACGACGACGCCGTTCATCGAGACGGTGGAGATCAGGGTACGCATGGCGTTGACCGCCGCCCCGTCCGCGCCGATCTTGTCGCCGCGACCGACCCAGCGGCCGGCGGCCATGGCGGCGGCCTCGGTGACGCGGACCAGCTCGAGGGCGAGGTTGCGGTCGGGGGCCTCGGGGGAAACGACAAGCTCGGGCGGAAGGTGGTGGTGCTCGGTCATCGGAACGCACCTTTCTGTACGACGACGGCCGGAAAAAAGAGGGTGATGCGACTCTATCGGTACGTCGACAAAATGAGCAGAGGGGCCCACGTATGAGCACGGCACCATGATGCGACCATGGTGGGCGTGGCAGGTATGCGAGGCAGGCAGACGGTACGCGGGATGTTCCAGTCCCTCGGGGTGATCATGGTCGCCGCGGGCGTGATGTATCTCTTCATCCCGCACGACGAACACGCGGAGCCGGTCAAGGCGAAGGACTACCGGGTCGAGCTCCTGACGGCCCAGCGGGCGGCGCCGTACCCGGTGCTGGCCCCCGAGGGCCTCGGCGAGGGCTGGAAGGCGACGGTCGTCTCCTACAAGCGCGAGCAGGGCAACGCCTGGCAGCTCGGCTTCCTCACCCCGGACACCCAGTACGTGGCGGTCAACCAGTCGACGGCGGAGCCGGGGAAGTTCGTGCCCGAGGTGACCCTGAAGGCGAAGGACACCGGGAAGACCCAGACGGTGGCCGGCCATGTCTGGCAGCGCTGGGAGGGCCCGAAGTACGACGCGCTCGTCCGTACGGACGGCGGCGCGACGACCGTGGTGACCGGCACGGCGTCCTTCGAGCGGCTGGCGGAGATGGCCGGCTCGTTGCAGTCGAAGAAGGTCTGAGCCGGGTTCCCGGGCGCACGGCGTACGGGAAGGGCCCCGCACTCATGGAGTGCGGGGCCCTTCGCCGTGCGTACCACTCAGACGGTGGTGACGACCTCGTCGTAGGAGAGGCGCGGGGAGCGCGGGAACCAGGCGTCCTCGCCCGGCTTGCCGATGTTGACGACCATCAGCGGGGTGTGGTCGTCGTCCAGGAACTCCTTCTGGACGCCGGCGAAGTCGAGACCGGTCATCGGGCCGGCGGCCAGGCCGGCGGCGCGGACGCCCACGATGAAGTACGCGGCCTGGAGGGCGGCGTTCAGCAGCGCGGAGCCCTCGCGGACCGGGCGCTCGGAGAAGAACATGTCCTTGGCCTGCGGGAAGTGCGGGAGCAGGGCCGGGAGGTCCTCGTGGAACTCGTTGTCGGCGGAGAGGATCGCGACCAGCGGAGCGGCGGCGGTCTTGGCCGCGTTGCCCTCGGCCATGTGCTTCACGAGGCGCTCGCGGGCCTCGGGGGAGCGGACCAGGGTGATGCGCAGCGGGGTCTGGTTGAAGGCGGTCGGGCCGTACTTCACCAGGTCGTAGATCGCCTGGACCTGCTCGTCGGTCACCGGCTCGTCGGTGAACGTGTTGGCGGTGCGGGCCTCACGGAAGAGGAGGTCCTGGGCGACGGCGTCAAGGGCGAGAGACATGCTGCGTACCTTCCGGACTGCAAGGGGGTTCGCTCGTTCAACGTTCAAGCGATGTCTCGACAGTACGGCTGGATTGATGAAACTTCAACTAATCCATCCGGATAGTGATCCGCTTCACTGCGAGTCTACATGCCGGGGCCTGTGTGGGGCCGGGGGTGCGAGCAGGGTGGGCGCCTGTGCGGGGCCAGGGTGCGGGCCCGCGGCGCGTGCGGGCCCGCGGCGCGTGCGGGCCCGCGGCGCGTGCGGGCCCGGGGTGTGTGCGGGCCCGGGGTGTGTGCGGGGGCCGGGCGTGTGCGGGCCGGGGTGCGTGCGGGGCCCGGGCGCCCCTACTCGTCGCCGCCCTCGTCCTCCGCGGCCGCTTCCGCCGCCAGTGAGGCGTCGAGCCGGGCCCGCGCGCCCTCCAGGCGGAGCCGGCACACCTTCGCCAGTTCCTCGCCGCGCTCCCAGAGCGCCAGGGACTCCTCCAGGGACGTCCCGCCCGCCTCGAGGCGCCGGACGACCTCGATCAGCTCGTCCCGCGCCTGCTCGTAGCCGAGGGCCGCCTCTTCCGCGCCCGTCTCCGTGCCCGCTGCCATGTGCTGCTCCATCCTCGTTTCGACTGCTGTGTTTCCCGCTCGGGCCGGCTCAGGCCGGATCCGGCACGCGCCGCACCGTGAAATCGCCCTCGGCGACCCTGGCCCGCAGCTCCTCGCCCTCCGCGACCTCCTCGGGGGAGCGGACCACCGCCCCGTCCGCCCGCTGGAGCACCGCGTACCCCCGCTCCATCGTCGCGGCGGGCGACAGCGCCCGGACCCGCGCGCGCGTGTGGGAGAGCTCCGAGTCCGCCCGGTCCAGGAGGTGCCCGAGGACCCGCCGGCTCCGCGCCAGGAGCGCCGCCACCTCGTCCTCGCGGACCTCGACCATGCGCTGCGGGTGCTCCATGACGGGCCGCGCGAGCGCCTGCGCCAGGCCGCGCTCCTCGCGCTCCAGGAGGCCGCGCACGGTCCGCAGCGCCCGGTCCCGCAGCCCGCGCACCCGGTCCAGCTCCTCGCCGACGTCCGGGACGACCTTCTTGGCCGCGTCCGTGGGCGTCGAGGCGCGCAGGTCGGCCACCAGGTCGAGCAGCGGCGAGTCCGGCTCGTGCCCGATCGCGGACACCACCGGCGTACGGCACTCGGCCACCGTACGGATCAGCTTCTCGTCCGAGAACGGCAGCAGGTCCTCGACGCTGCCGCCGCCCCGGGCCACGATGATCACGTCCACGTCCTCGTGCGCGTCCAGCTCCCTGACCGCCTGGACGACCTGCGGGACCGCCTTCACGCCCTGCACGGCGACGTTCCGCACCTCGAAGCGGACGGCGGGCCAGCGACGGCGCGCGTTCTCCAGGACGTCCCGCTCGGCCGCCGAGGCGCGGCCGCAGACCAGGCCCACGAGGTGCGGCAGGAACGGCAGCGGCTTCTTCCGGTCGAGCGCGAACAGGCCCTCCGAGGCCAGGCTCCGCTTCAGCTGCTCCAGCCGGGCCAGCAGCTCGCCGATCCCGACCGGCTTGATCTCCACCGCCCGCAGCGACAGCTGCCCGCGCGGCGCGTACCACTCCGGCTTGGCGTGCACGACGACCCGGGCGCCCTCGGAGACGACGTCCGCGACGGCGTCGAAGACCTGGCGGTAGCAGGTGACGCCGATGGAGATGTCGTACGAGGGATCCCGCAGCGTCAGGAAGACGACCCCGGCGCCGGGGCGCCGCGACAGCTGCGTGATCTGCCCCTCGACCCAGATCGCCCCGAGCCGGTCGATCCACCCCCCGATGAGCCGGGAGACCTCACCGACGGGAAGCGGTGCTTCGGCGGACGTAGTCAGACCCATGGACCGAGCGTAACCGCGCGGTACGACAACGTCAGGGGCGCGCGTCGGCGAGGACCGCGTCGGGCGGCCTGACGCGCGGGGGCGTCCCGCACACGGCGGACCTCGTGCCCAGGGACGTCCTGCGCGCGCGGGACCTCACGCACGGGGTTCCCTACGCGCGCGTGGACACGGCCCCCACGCGCGGCCGGCCCTCACGCGCGCGTGGACCCGTCTTCGCCCCACGGCGGCCTCACGCGCCCGCGGACGTCCGCGTCGCCCCCTGGACCGCGAGGACCACCAGTCCCACCCCCAGCCACACCACGCCCACCACCTGCGCGGCGGCCGAGGCCTCGACGATGACCGCGATCAGGATCGCCGCGCCGGCCACCGGCATCACGATGTGCTTGAACCAGTGCGGCGGCCCCTCCGCCCGCCGTACGGCGAACCAGCCCACCACGCTCGCGTGCAGCAGGACGAACGCGGTCAGCGCGCCGACGTCGACCACCGAGACCAGGTGGTCGAGGCCGTCGTCCCGGCGGGCCGCCCACAGAGCCGCGATCATCGTCACGGTCGCCGACACGAGCAGCGCCACGCGCGGGACGCCTCCGTCGGTACGGGCGAGCAGGTGCGGGAGGCGCCGGTCGCGGGCCATCGCGAACAGCAGACGGCCGCCCGCCGCCTGCCCGGCGAGCGCCGCGAAGGCCGCGCCGATCGCCTTCGACACGGCCACCAGGTCGTGCAGCCAGCCGCCGACCGACGCGTCCACGGCGTCGTAGAACGCCGAGCCCTGCTTGGCCGGGTCGGCGGCGAGCTCGGCCGAGGAGAGCGGTTCGAGGAGCGCGACCAGCCAGGTCTGGGCGACGAACAGGAGGCCGGCGAGCGCCAGGCAGAACAGGACCGCCCGCGCCACCTTCCTCGAGCCCCCGGTCACCTCCTCCGCGAAGGAGGCGATCGCGTCGAAGCCCAGGTACGACAGGACGGCCACCGAGACGGCGCCGATCACCGCGGCGAGCGAGAACGACTCGTCCCCGGTGAGCGGCGACCAGCCGTCGCGCAGCCCTCCGTCCCGTACGAGCACCACCACCGCGGACACGACGAAGACCAGCAGGACGACGATCTCCATCGCGAGCACGGCGAAGCCGACGCGGGCGGCGGCCTTCACGCCCCACAGGTTCAGGAGGGTGGTGACCACGACGGCGATCCCGGTCCACACCCACCGGTCCACCTCCGGGACCAGCGCCTCCATCGCGATGCCCGCGAAGAGGTAGGCGACGGCGGGGATCAGCAGGTAGTCGAGCATCGCCATCCACCCGGCGATGAATCCCGGCCCCTCTCCGAGGCCCTTGCGCGCGTACGCGAAGACGGAGCCGGCCTGCGGCGCGACCCGCACCATCTGGGCGTAGCTGAAGGCCGTGAACGCCATGGCGACCGTCGCCACGACGTACACCAGTGCGACGGCCCCGTGCGACTTCGCGTCCAGCGTGCCGAAGACGCCGACCGGCGCCATCGGGGCGATGAAGAGCAGCCCGTACACGACAAGGTCGCGGAACCCCAGGTTCCGCCGGAGCTTCTCGTGGTCGGCCGCCTGCGTCTCCTGAGCCATGGCGCCAGTTTCGGCCACGGCGCCGCTCCAACCGCTCACCGACGCGGCCTTACGATGGGACGCATGACTGCAACGCCCGCGCCGACGCCCGATGCCGCCTCCGCGACGAACCGCCCGAAGCGTGTCCTGCTCGCCGCTCCCCGTGGCTACTGCGCGGGCGTGGACCGTGCCGTGATCGCCGTGGAGAAGGCCCTGGAGCAGTACGGTGCGCCGATCTACGTCCGGCACGAGATCGTCCACAACAAGTACGTGGTCCAGACCCTGGAGCGGAAGGGCGCGATCTTCGTCGACCAGGCGACCGAGGTGCCGCCGGGCAACATCGTGATGTTCTCCGCGCACGGCGTCGCCCCCACCGTCCACGAGGAGGCCCGCGTGGGCCGGCTCGCGACCATCGACGCCACCTGCCCGCTGGTCACCAAGGTCCACAAGGAAGCCGTCCGCTTCGCCAAGGACGACTTCGACATCCTCCTCATCGGCCACGAGGGCCACGAGGAGGTCATCGGCACCTCCGGCGAGGCCCCCGACCACATCCAGCTCGTCGACGGCCCCGAGGACGTCGCCAAGGTCGAGGTCCGCGACCCCTCCCGGGTCGTCTGGCTCTCCCAGACCACGCTCTCGGTCGACGAGACGATGGAGACGGTCGACGCGCTGAAGGAGAAGTTCCCGCAGCTGATCTCCCCGCCGTCCGACGACATCTGCTACGCCACGCAGAACCGCCAGACCGCCATCAAGGAGCTCGCCGGCCAGGCCGAGCTGGTGATCGTCGTCGGCTCGAAGAACTCCTCCAACTCGATCCGCATGGTCGAGGTCGCCAAGCAGGCCGGCGTCCCCGCCGCGTACCTGGTCGACTTCGCGAGCGAGATCGACGAGGCCTGGCTGGAGGGCGTGACCAGCGTCGGCCTCTCCTCCGGCGCCTCCGTCCCGGACGTCCTGGTGCAGGAGGTCCTGGAGTGGCTCGCCGAGCGCGGCTACGCGGACGTGGAGATCGTCAAGACGGCGGACGAGTCCCTGACCTTCTCGCTGCCCAAGGAGCTCCGCAACAAGGACCTGCGCGCCGAGGCCGCGGCCCTGCTCGAAAACGAGTGACGCAGAGCTCCTGCCCGTAACGTTGGGTCCATGAACGTCTTCGGAGTGGACATCGGCGGCTCGGGCATCAAGGGCGCTCCCGTGGACCTGGAGCGCGGCGCGCTCGCCGAGGAGCGCCACAAGGTGCTGACCCCGCAGCCCGCCACACCCGACGGTGTGGCGGGCTGCGTCGCGGAGGTCGTGGCGCACTTCGGCTGGACGGGACCGGTGGGGGTGACCTTCCCGGGCGTCGTGACGGGCTCCACCGTCCGTACGGCAGCCAACGTCGACAAGTCCTGGATCGGCGTCGACGCCGGCGCCCTGATCGGCGACCGCATCGGCGGGCTCCCGGTGACCGTCCTGAACGACGCGGACGCGGCCGGGGTCGCGGAGATGACCTTCGGCGCGGGCCGGGGCCGCAAGGGCACGGTGATCCTGCTGACCCTCGGCACCGGCATCGGCTCCGCCGTCTTCGTCGACGGCCGCCTCGTCCCCAACACCGAACTGGGCCACCTGGAGCTCAAGGGCCACGACGCGGAGACCCGCGCCTCGACCAGGGCCAAGGAGGACGAGGACCTCACCTGGGAGCACTGGGCGAAGAAACGGCTGAACAAGTACCTCGCGCACGTGGAGATGCTCTTCTCGCCGGAGCTCTTCATCATCGGCGGCGGCGTGAGCCGCAAGGCGGACAAGTTCCTGCCGCTGATCGAGGGCATCCGAGCGAAGATCGTCCCGGCGGAGCTGCAGAACAACGCGGGGATCGTGGGGGCGGGGATGGCGGCGGCGCGGGCGGTCTGACGAGGGCGTCGGGCCAGGGGCCGGGGGCGCGCGGCGCGGACGGTCGGGGGCCGCGTCGGGCTAAGGGTCGGCGTCCTGCCGCGGCCGGGTGGCGCGGACGGTCCGAGGCCCGCGCCGAGTCACCGGCAGGCGTCCCGCCGCAGGAGCCCGACGGTGCGGACGGTCCGAGGGCGGGCCCCGTCAGGCCACCGGTCGGCGTCCCGCCGCCGGGGCACGGCCGCCCGGGCCCTCGCCCGGCGTGGCGCCCACCCCGGAGGCCGTGCGGCCGGTGGCGGCGCGCTGATGGCGGCGCCCCATGTCCCGCACCTTGCGGACGCTCGCGATGAGGCCGGCGACGAGGGTGCCGCCGTACAGCCAGCCGGCGTGCACGGCGAGTGCGGTCACGACGGCCATGGCCTGGCCGCCGAAGCCGCCCGTGCCGCCCGCGATGGGGACGACGCCGACGGCGAAGGCGATGGGGATGCCGATCGGGGCGGTGACCAGGTCGGCGGTCCGGACCCAGAGCGCGGTCAGGGCGCTGACCGGCAGGAACAGCAGTCCGTAGACGATGGGGGAGCCGTCGAGGAGCAGCTGGTCGAGGAGGCCGAGGGCCAGCATGACGGCGGAGGCGAAGAGCCCGGCGCCGAGCCCGGTGAGGCGGGGCGAGGGAAGCCGGCGCAGGGCGAGGACGACCGGGGGCACGGGCCGGCGCCCGGAGGGGCGCGCCGGGGCACCCGCTCCGGCCCGCTCCACGCGGGCGCGTCCGGGCGTGCGCCCGGATCTGCCGGTCACGCGGTAGACGGCCGCGCCCTCCACGAGCGCCCCGGGCGGTGCGACCGGCGGCGTGGCGGGGGTCTGCGGCCTTCGGCGGCCTTGCGGCTGACTTGTCCTGTGCTGCTCCACACGACCAACGTAGGTCGGAAAGGGGCGGGAACCGGGTCCGGGACACGCCCTTTGGGTGACCTTGCCCCCGAGATCGACCGAAGGTCTCCGTCACTGGCCGGTTCGGCCCGCCCGTAAACTGGGGGATCGGCCCACCATCCACACTTCAGGAAGTCGCCACCGTGTCGCTCACGATCGGAATCGTCGGTCTGCCGAATGTCGGCAAGTCGACCCTGTTCAACGCCCTGACCAAGAACGACGTGCTGGCGGCCAACTACCCGTTCGCCACGATCGAGCCCAACGTCGGCGTCGTCGGCGTCCCGGACCCCCGCCTCCAGCAGCTCGCCGACATCTTCGGCTCGCAGCGCCTCCTCCCGGCGACGGTCGACTTCGTCGACATCGCGGGCATCGTGCGCGGCGCGAGCGAGGGCGAGGGCCTGGGCAACAAGTTCCTCGCGAACATCCGCGAGTCGGACGCGATCTGCCAGGTCATCCGCGCCTTCAAGGACGAGAACGTCGTCCACGTCGACGGCAAGGTCTCGCCGAAGGACGACATCGAGACGATCAACACGGAGCTGATCCTCGCGGACCTCCAGACGATCGAGAAGGTCCTGCCGCGCCTCCAGAAGGAGATGCGGATCAAGAAGGACACGGCGCCCAAGGTCGCCGCCGTCGAGGCCGCCCAGGCGATCCTGGAGAAGGGCGACACCCTCTTCTCGCAGGGCATCGTCCAGGGCTCGGAGAAGGCGGAGCTCCTGCACGACCTCCACCTCCTCACCACCAAGCCGTTCCTGTACGTCTTCAACGTCGACGAGGACGAGCTGACGGACGAGGCCTTCAAGGCCGAGCAGAGCGCCCTGGTCGCCCCGGCCGAGGCGATCTTCCTCAACGCCAAGCTGGAGCAGGACCTCGCCGAGCTCGACGACGAGGACGCCATGGAGCTCCTCCAGTCCGTCGGCGCCGAGGAGCCCGGCCTGGCCACCCTCGCCCGCGTCGGCTTCGCCACCCTCGGCCTCCAGACCTACCTGACGGCCGGCCCGAAGGAATCCCGCGCCTGGACGATCAAGCAGGGCGCGACGGCCCCCGAGGCGGCCGGTGTCATCCACACCGACTTCCAGAAGGGCTTCATCAAGGCCGAGGTCATCTCCTTCGAGGACCTCGTCGCCACGGGCTCGGTCGCCGAAGCCCGCGCCGCCGGCAAGGCCCGCATGGAGGGCAAGGAGTACGTCATGCAGGACGGCGACGTGGTGGAGTTCCGCTTCAACGTCTAGTCGTACAGAAACGTCTGTTCGTACAGGCTGGAAGGGGTCGGAATCGGGAGATTCCGGCCCCTTCCGCGTTCTCGTACCGGCTTTCAGCCGGTACGAGGCGGTGCGAGCTTGTCGAGGTCCAGGCTGATCTCGAAAGGCACCGGGCGCTGGAGGGTGCCCCGGAAGATGCCGGCGGGTGCGTAGACGCCGGTCGGTTCGTCGAGCTCGTAGACGTGGACGACGGGGACGGTGTCCTCGTCCTCGATGCACCAGTAGTGCCGGATTCCCGCCTCGGCGTACTTGCGCAGCTTGACGGTCCGGTCGCGATGGGCGGATTCGGGGGAGACGACCTCGATGACGAGCTGGACGTCTTCCGGAGCGAACCAGGTGCGGTCGGCGTCGTACGGGGCGGTGGTCAGGAGCAGGTCCGGTTCCGGGCGGTTGCGGGCGTCGAGGCGGATGGTCATCTCCCGCTCGACCTCGACGCCGTCGGGGGCCTGTGCCATGAACGCCATGGTGAGACCGGTGACGAGGCGGCCGTGCCACGACCGCTGGGGCGACATCATGAATACGAGAGCTCCGTCGATCAGCTCGGTGTGGCGCGGTGCTTCCGGGAGGTGGTCCAGGTCCTCCGCGAACCAGCCTTCCGCGCGGGGCGGGCGCATCCAGTCGGGCAGTGCGGTCATGGCTTCACGGTAGTCGTTGCGGCAGCGGGGAGCGGGGTGCTCCCCGGAGCCTCGTTTCCGTACCCGGCCACGGCCGCGCGTGCCTACGGCGCGGGGATGATGCCTCCGTTCAGCGCGTCGCGGCGGATGCGCCGGGTCAGATCGAGCTGTTCGCGCAGCAGGCGCTCGTGTGCGTCCAGCCGTGCCATCGTGCCGGCGATCGCCCGCTGCGTCGCGAGGCCGGGCAGTACGACGGGCAGATCGCCTAGCACGCCGAGGGAGATGGTCTTCATCTTCATGCTCCCGGTGGAGTGGGCTTCCAGCCATGTTCGCGCCTCCGGACCGCGCAGATACGCGGCGAAGTAGTCGGGGTCGAGCCCGGCAGGGGGGCGCAGCAGGAAACATCCGGTGCCGCACACCCAGCCGTGCTGTTCCTCGCGGACGACCGCGGCTCGTCCCAGTTCTCCGCGGCGTGCGAGGACGAGGTCGCCGGGGCGGAGGCGGAAGCGCTCCAGTCCCCTGGCCTGTCGCTCGCTGATGCACCGGATGCCGGCCGTGCTGAAGCCGCTTCCCGTCAGGTCCTTGGGCATGACGACGGGGACGCCGCCGTCGTCGACGTAGTGGTCGGCGCGGATCAGGCTTCCGGACGGTCCCGCGAGCAGCAGGGCCGGGGCCTCGGGCAGCCCTTCCGCGGCGTCCTCCAGCACGCGCCGGAGCGGCACGCGCGGGGCTTGGGTCTCGTCGCGGGCCACCCGCTCGCTCCGGTCGAAGCTCTTGCACAGCCGGCCCGTCGCGGCGGCCGTCGACTCGGCCTGCGTCATCAGCTCGTCCAGCAGGCGCCGAGTGT
This sequence comes from Streptomyces sp. NPDC002463, assembly GCF_042889835.1. Lineage (NCBI taxonomy): Bacteria > Bacillati > Actinomycetota > Actinomycetes > Kitasatosporales > Streptomycetaceae > Streptomyces > Streptomyces sp. NPDC002463. Next base: position 363,034 of record NZ_JBIARL010000001.1, on the reverse strand, counting down.
CCAGCGCCGCGCGTGGCGGCTCCCGGTCGGGGACCACGTACAGCTTGGGGTCGAGGGGGCAGCCGTCGTTCTCCAGGATCTCTTCGTACGGGACCGTGCGGGAGAATCCGGGTTCGTCGGGGGTCGAGTGGGGAGCCCGCAGCCAGGTGCGGAACCGGTTGCTGATGCGGTCCCTGTCGGACGGGCCGAGCACCCGCGCCTGGCGAGGGGACTGGGTGCCGAGCCGGCTCGCGTCGATGAAGAGGACGGACTCGGTTTCGCCGACGGGCACATGGCGGGACTTGTCGCGGGCGAGGATCCACAGGTGTACGGGGATCGCCGTGTGGGAGAACAGGTCGGCCGGTAGCGCGACGACGGCGAGAAGGGCGCCTCCGGCCAGCAGCTCCTTGCGGATCTCCGCCTCGCGGCCGGGGGCGGAGGCGGCCCCCGGCGGCATGACCAGGGCCGCCTTGCCCTTCTCGCTGAGCCGGGCCCAGGCGAGTTGGATCCAGGCGAAGTTCGCGTTCGACTCGGGCGGCTGCCCGAAGGGCCAGTCGTGGTGTTCCAGACCCGGGACGCGCTGGTTGAACGGCGGGTTGCACAGCACGAAGTCGGCCATGCCGCTGCCCGGACTCCGGAACATCGACCCGGGGTCGGAGGCGCGTACCAAGGGTCGGTCGACCCCGTGCAGGGCCAGGTTCAGCATGGCCAGGTGGGGGTTGCGGTGGTCCATCGCGTAGCCCTCGAACGAGGCGCCGCCACCGTGGCCCTGTTCCGCGACGTACTGCGCGGCGGCAGCGAGGAACCCTCCGGTGCCGCAGGCGGGGTCGAGTACACGATCGCCGGTTTGCGGCGACAGGGACTCCGCGACCAGTCGCGTGACCTCGCGCGGTGTGTAGTACTCGCCCGTCCGGGCGGCACTCTCCGCGACGTACCGTTCCATGAGCAGCTCGCTGACCGCTGTGAGTCCGGCCTCGGCGGCGGGGGGCTGTCGGAGCGCGGTGAGGAAGTCCGCCACCCAGGGCAGATCGTCTGCCCCGCCGTCACCGGCGAAGACCTTCTCCGGATTCCACGACGCGAGTACGGGAAACCGGTCATGCCGTGAGGCGAGGAGGAGTGCGTTGTTCAGGTCCCTCAGCGGCGGATACCCGGTGCGCGCTTCCGCGACAGCTCTGGACCACGGCTTGACGACTTCCTCACCCGGATCGTCCGCCGAGTCGATGAACCCCGCGAGCAGCAGGATGGCGAGCATCGCGGTGAGGTCGCGGTCCGTGCTCCGGCCTCGCTGAAAGGGTGCGTACGCCCGCCACAGCCGATCGACGACCTTTGCGGCGGGGCCGTGTGCATCCGTGTTCTCCACCGGGAACTCCTCGCTCGGGTGCTTCACTTGAATGGCGACGAGATCTGCGCAGCAATACTGCGCAGTCTTCTTCTGGTGCCGATAGGGCTCGACTCTTCCGCAGGGGTCCGTGCGGAAGGGGCACGAAAAGGAATCTAGCAACATGGGACAGCTGGTGTGTGGCGCCGGCGATGCCTCGCATCGCGTACGCAGGAGACTGCGCAGTGGCACTGCGCAAGGAATCGGTTCATCTTTTCGCTGCTCGGGAGTTCAGGAGGTGAGCCGCGGTGCGGGGGGAGAAGGTCGCGCGGAAGTCGCGAAGAGTGACTCAGGTCACCATGGTGGCTGCCGGTGTCGGCGCGTCGCCCACGGGATCGGATCCAGTGAGAGCCGGCTCCCGGTCGACTGTCGCGAATCGGACAGTAGGGCCGGTCGGGCGACGTCGTGTCGTGGGTGACCCTCTTGCCCCACGTATCCTCGACTGCCGGGGGAAATGGGGGAGAGGGATCGCGGAGGTATACAGGTGGAGTTCCGGCTGCTCGGCTCCGTCGCGTTGGTGACGGAGGACAGGGACGTAGCCTTGGGGCCCGCCAAGCGGTCCAGTCTGTTGGCCATGCTTCTGTTGCGGCCCAACAGTGCCGTGAACGTCGGGCAGTTGATCGACGCCCTGTGGGAGGAGGAGCCGCCCACGCACGCCAAGACCGTCCTCCAGGGGCATGTCTCGCGGCTGCGGGCGCTGCTCGCCGAGCACGGGGCCGAGGCGTACGGGGTCGAGCTCGCCACGCAGGGGTCCGCCTATGTGCTGCGGATGCCCGAGTCGCTCGTCGACGCCCATCGGTTCGAGGAGCTCGTCGGGCTTGCCGGGGTGCAGCGGCGGCCCGCCGACGCGGTGCGGATGCTGCGGGAGGCCCTGTCCTACTGGCAGGGGCCCGCGCTCACCGGGACCGTGCACAGTCGACCGCTGGAGGCCGCCGCCGGGGGCTTGGAGGAGATGCGGCTCTCGTCCGTCGAGGCGCTGGCGGAGGCGTACGGGCAGCTCGGTGAGCACGGCAGGGCCGCCGCCGTCCTGCGTACCGAGGCCGTCGCCCACCCGCTGCGGGAGTCGCTTGCCGCCGCGCTGATGCTGGCGCTCGCCCGCTCCGGCCGGCAGTCCGACGCGATCGACTGGTACCACCGGACCCGACGGCTGCTCGCCGAGGAGTTGGGCGTCGACCCCGGCGAGACCCTCAGCGAGGCGTACGCGACGCTGCTCCGCTCCACCGCGCCCGTCCCCACGCCCCGGCCCGCCGTCGACGTCAAGGCCCCGGCGCCCGAGGGCCTGCCGCGGGCGCCCCGCGGCTTCACCGGGCGCGGCGCCGAGCTGGCCGCGCTCGACCGTGCCGTTCGGGCGGGGGACGGCCCCGTCTGTCTGGTCACCGGGCCCGCCGGTGTCGGCAAGACCGCGTTCGCCGTCCACTGGGCCTACGAGCGGCGCGGCGACTTCCCCGACGGGCGGCTCTTCGCCGACCTGCGCGGCTTCAGCGACACCGCCGAACCCGAGACCGCCGCCGTCCTGCGGGAGTTCCTGCTCGCCCTCGGCGTCCTCCCGCAGCGGATCCCCGAGACCGTCGACGCGCGCGGCGCGCTGTTCCGCTCCCTCGCCGCCGGGCGCCGGCTGCTCGTCGTCCTCGACAACGCCCGCTCCTCCGAACAGGTCCGCCCGCTGCTGCCCGGCGGTGACCACTGCGCGACCCTCGTCACCAGCCGCGACCGGCTCGGCGGCCTCATCGCCTCCGACGCCGCCCGCCCCGTGCCGCTCGGACACCTTCAGCCGGCCGCCTCGGCCGCCCTGCTCACCTCCGTGCTCGGAGCGGAGCGCGTCGCCGCCGAACCGGCCGCCGCCACCCGGCTCGCCCGGCTCTGCGACGGCCTGCCGCTCGCCCTCCGCGTGACGGCGGCCCGCCTGGCCGAGCGGCCGCAGTGGACCCTCGACGCGATGGTCGGCGAGCTCGCCGACGAGCAGGGGCGGTTGGCCCTGTTGGACGTCGAGGACCGGGGGGTTTCGGCGGCTCTCCGGCTGACCGTCCAGCAGCTGCCCGAGTCCGCCGCCCGGCTGTTCCGCGCGCTCGGCCTGCACACCGGCTCCGACCTGGACCGGTTCGCGGCGGGCGCGCTCGCCGGGACGACGCCCGGGCAGGCCTCCTCCGACCTGGACCGGCTCGCCGCCGCGCACCTGCTCACCGAGGCCGTCCCCGGCCGCTGGACGCCGCACGACCTGGTGCGCCTCTACGCCCGCCATCTCGCCCCGCAGGCCGACCCCGAGGGCCTGCCGCGGCTGCTCGACCACTACCTGTACACGGGCCTCGCGGCCGACGCCGCCGCCGAGCCCGGCTCGCAGCCCTGCTACTCGCTTCCCGCCGACGCCCGACGGCCCGCCGCGACACGGGAGTTCGAGGACCGTACGGCGGCGCTCGACTGGTACGCGGCCGAGCGGCCCGCCCTGGAGGGCGCCGTCGCCGCCGCGGCCGCCCTCGGCATGCACGACCGGGCCTGGCGGCTCGCGCTCGTGCAGTGGCCGCTGATGCTCATGCGGATCGGGGACGGCTGGACGCCGATCCTGGAGGCCGGACTCGCCTCGGCCGAGGCGATCGGCGACCTCGACGCCCAGTCGCGCACGTGTGCCCTGCTCGGCTGGATCCTGCACGAGGAGGGCAGGGACGCCGAGGCGCTGGTCCACCTGGAGAAGGCGCCCGGCCTGGCCGCCCGGGCCGGCGACCCGATCAGCGAGGCCATCGCGTACGTCAACCACGCGGCCGTCCTGGACGCGACCGGGGAGCACGAGCGGGCCGGCCTGCTCATGCTGCACGCCGTCGACCTCGCCGACCGCACCGGCCACCCCTCCACCCAGGTGCTGACCCTCCAGCACCTCGCGGGCCACTGCCTGAAGGCGGAGGAGTACGAGGCGGCGCTCGCGCACACCCTTCGCGCCGGGGAACTGGTCGCGCCCGACGCGGTGGTCATCCGGGCCTCGCTGCAGATCACCCTGGGCGAGGCGCTGGCCGGTATCGGCCGTCTCGACGAGGCCGCCGACCAGCTGGAACGTGCGATCGTCGCGGCCGACGCGGCCGGTTTCACCGAGGGCTCGGCGCGGGCGGCGGCGCGTCTCCAGCGGCTGTCAGCGGATCGTTAGCGGTACGCAAGCGGGACGGCAGCGCGAGTCGGGAAGCTGGATACAGCACCGGGGAGAACACGACGGTGCGCGAGGCCGTACGCACCGGGCGTGCGCCTCGACCGACCGCGTCAACGGGGGAGTACCACCATGCGCAACCACCGCAAGAACACCGTCCTGGCCGCCGCCGCCATCGCCGTCCTCTCGCTGGGCCTGACCGCCTGCGGCGGCGGTGACGACGCGGCCGGCGCCAAGGACGCGGGCAGCGCCGGCTCCGCCCAGTCCACCGCCGGTACGGGTGACAGCGCCGCGACCGGTGGCGGCACCGCCGACCAGGCCGCCGCGAAGAGCGGCTCGGGCTCCACGGGCGGCTCGACGGCGGGTGGCTCCACCGGCTCCACCGGCGGCGGCTCGAAGGCCGGTTCCACCTCGGGCGGCGGCTCGAAGGCCGGTTCCACCTCCGGCGGCAAGAGCTCCGCCGCGGCCCCCGCCTGCGCCTACGGCGACATCAAGGTCACGGCGGCGAAGGCGGACGAGGTCCCGACCGAGCACATCACCCTCACCGCCACCAACGTCTCCGGCCGCTCCTGCACCCTGCTGGAGTACCCGCTCATCGCCTTCGGCCCGATCCAGACCGCCAAGGACATCCCGGCCGTCGCGAAGAGCAAGCCGGGCGCGCCGATCGTCCTGAAGGCCGGCATGCCCGCGTACGCGAACGTGCGGATCGCGCTCGGCGGCGTCCACGAGGACAACAAGGTCGTGAAGGAGTTCAACGTGAACCTCTTCGCCCCCCAGGGCCCGGCCGAGGGCAGCATCGTCGTCAAGGCCCCGGCCGGCGGCCTGGCCGTCGACGAGGCCGCCGCGAAGACGGGCTACTGGACGTACGAGCTCCGCAACGGCGCCGACGAGTTCTGAGTCGTACGAGGACCAGGGAGTCCTCAGGACGCCAGACCCGTCTTCGCCCCCGCCCCGCACAGCGGCACCACCGTGAGCCCCGGGCGGGGCGGGGCCGCGCTCACCGCCGCCCAGCAGGCCACGCCCGTCGCCTCGACGAACAGGCCCCGGCCGGCCAGGTCCCGCTGGGCGGTACGGATCTGTTCCTCCGTCACCGTCAGGAACGTGCCGCCCGTCGCGCGGACCGCCCGCAGGATCTGTCGGGCGCGCGGCGGGGCCGGGATCGCGATGCCCTCGGCGAGGGTGGGGCGCGCCACGGCCGGCCCCGTGAGGTCCTCCGCGCCCGCGTGGAAGGCCTCGGCCAGCGGGGACACGGCCTCGGCCTGGACGGCGACGAGCACGGGCCGGCGCTCGACGAGCCCGTGGCCGTACAGCTCCTCGACGGCGAGGGCGGCTCCGAGGAGCAGGGTGCCGTTGCCGACGGGGACGACGATCGTGTCGGGGAGGCGGCCGCCGAGCTCCTCCCACAGCTCGTAGACGTACGTCTTGGTGCCGTGCAGGAAGTACGGGTTGTGGACGTGCGAGGCGTAGAAGACGCCCGGCTCGTCGGCGGCCTCGCGCGCCGCCCGGGCCGTCGCCTCGCGGTCGCCGGGCACCTCGACGATCCGGGCCCCGTGCGCCCGGATCTGCTCCAGCTTCTTCGGCGACGTGCCCTCGGGGACGTACACGACGCAGTCGAGCCCGGCCCGCGCGCCGTACGCCGCGATCGCCGTGCCCGCGTTGCCGCTGCTGTCCGCGAGGACCGTACGGGGCCCCAGGCGCCGGGCGTGCGCGGCGAGCATCACGGCGCCCCGGTCCTTGAAGGACAGGGTGGGCATGAGGAAGTCGAGTTTGGCCGAGACCGAGCCGGTGTCCGAACCGGTGAGGCGGACGAGCGGTGTGCGGCCCTCGCCGAGGCTCACCTCGGGCCCGTACGGCAGCGGAGGCAGCGCCTCCGTGTAACGCCACAAGGAATTCACACGTGAGGCGAGTGACGGGAGGGGAACCGGCGCACTCGTGAACGCGAGGTCCCACGGGCCGCGGCACTTCGGACAACACCAGGTGAGGGCTTCGACGGGGGACTGGATCCGGCAGCGGGGGCACTCGTAGGCGGTCATGAGGGGCAGCATGACAGGCCTGTGGCAAGGGTGTTGCGGCTCTGTGAGGGCCCTTGTGGGATTCCTATGGATCAGTCAATCTTTCGCTCGACAGCCGGACGTTCGAGACGACGCGGGCCTCCCGTGGTGTTTTGACATGTCCATGTCGCTATCGATCGTGCCGCGATCGACGTCGTGCTCCTGCCTTACCCCCACGAGGAGGACCCCCGCATGTCAGTGATGCGCGCACCACGCCGCCGGACGGCCACCGCCGCGGCCATCGCCGTCGTAGCCCTCGCCCTTGGCTCCCTCACCGCCCTCCCGGCGGCCGCCGCGTCGGCCGCCCCCGAAGGCGTCATCGAGAACGCCGGGGCCGCGGACGCCGTCCCCGGCAGCTACATCGTCACCCTCGACGAGTCCGCCCGGGCGGAGAGCGCCCAGGGCCGGGCCGTGGCCGCCAAGTTCGGCGCGAAGATCAGGCGGACGTTCACCTCGGCGATCAACGGCTACTCCGTCGAGCTCTCCGAGGCGCAGGCCCGGAAGCTCGCGGCCGACCCGGCCGTGACGAAGGTCGTCCAGAACCGCGTCTTCCACATCGACGGCACCCAGCCCTCCCCGCCCTCCTGGGGCCTGGACCGGATCGACCAGAAGGCCCTTCCGCTGAACCAGAGCTACACCTACCCGGACTCCGCGGGCCAGGGCGTCACGGCGTACATCATCGACACCGGCGTCCGCATCACCCACACCGAGTTCGGCGGCCGCGCCTCCGACGGCTACGACGCCATCGACAACGACAACACCGCCCAGGACGGCCACGGCCACGGCACCCACGTCGCCGGCACCGTCGCGGGCTCGACGTACGGCGTCGCCAAGAAGGCGAAGATCGTCGGGGTCCGCGTGCTCGACAACTCCGGCTCCGGCACGACCGAGCAGGTCGTCGCGGGCATCGACTGGGTGACGCAGCACGCCGTCAAGCCGGCCGTCGCCAACATGAGCCTCGGCGGCGGCGTCGACTCCGTCCTCGACGACGCCGTCCGCAACTCGATCGCCTCCGGCGTCACCTACGCGGTCGCCGCCGGCAACGAGACCGACAACGCCGCCAACCACTCACCCGCGCGCGTGGCCGAGGCCATCACCGTCGGCGCCACCACGTCGAGCGACGCCAAGGCGAGCTACTCCAACTACGGCAGCGGCCTCGACCTCTTCGCCCCGGGCTCCTCCATCACCTCGTCCTGGGGCACCGGCGACACCGCCACCAACACCATCTCCGGTACGTCGATGGCGACCCCGCACGTCGCCGGCGCCGCCGCCCTCTACCTGGCGGACAACCCGACGGCGACCCCGGCGCAGGTCTCCACGGCCCTCGTGAACGCCGCGACCCCGAACGTCGTCACCAGCCCCGGCACCGGCTCCCCGAACAGGCTGCTGTACGTCGGCGGCGGCACCACCCCGCCGCCCACCGGCCCGAAGTTCGAGAACACCACGGACTACGCGATCAACGACAACGCGACCGTCGAGTCCCCGGTCACCGTCAGCGGCGTCTCGGGCAACGCCCCGGCCGCGCTCCAGGTGCCGGTGAACATCGTCCACACCTACATCGGTGACCTCCAGGTCCAGCTGGTCGCCCCCGACGGCACGGCGTACACGCTGAAGGCCTTCGGCACCGGCGGCAGCGCGGACGACATCAACACCACGTACACCGTGAACGCCTCCTCGGAGGTCGCCAACGGCACGTGGAAGTTGCGGGTCACGGACAACGCGGCCTGGGACACCGGGAAGATCGACTCCTGGGCCCTGCAGTTCTGAGCCCTCGGAGAGGTGGAGGGGCGGTCGCCGGAAGGCGGCCGCCCCTTCCTCCTTCGCCCCCGCGTGGCCGCGGCGTCGGTCCCTCCACGTACGATGCGCGACCGATCGTTTGTTCGCATCGCCCGCCCGCAACAGGAGCACGTACTCGTGGAGCCGAGCCAGCCGACCCCGCCCGTCCCGCCGCCCGCCGGCGGCCCGCAGTCCATCGGCGGCCCGCAGCCCGGAGGTTGGGCCGCCCCCGGCCCGTACACCTCCCCGGGGATGCCGTACGCGGCAGGCCCCTACAGCGGCCCGCCCGGGGCACCCGGAGCCGTCCCCTACGGGCAGCCGCCCCGGCGCACCACCAACGGCCTCGCCATCGGCTCCCTCGTCACCGGCATCGTCTGCTGCCTCCCGCCCCTCGGCCTGGTCCTCGGCCTCGTCGCCCTCCCGCAGATCAGGAAGCGGGGCCAGGACGGCAAGGGCCTCGCGATCGCCGGCATCGTGCTCTCCGCCGTCAGCTCCCTCCTGCTCGTCGTCGGCCTCGCGACCGGCGGCATCAGCTCGGCGTGGCACAGCTTCGAGAAGGGCGTGGACGAGGCCGCCCGCTCCAAGTCGCCGTACTCGCTGCGGACGGGGCAGTGCTTCACCGACGCGAGCAAGGACGAGAAGTACGCGACGGACGTCAAGGTCGTCGACTGCGCCCGCCCGCACCAGGGCGAGGTCACCGGAGACTTCAAGGTGACCGGCTATGACAAGTGGCCCGGCGACGACCCGCTCGACCAGCTCGCCCAGGAGCGCTGCGAGTCGCTCAACGAGGCCTACGCGATGGACACCTGGAAGATCCCCAGGGAGGTCTGGACCTACTACTACCTGCCCAGCAGCCAGAGCTGGCGCCTCGGCGACCGGACGGTGACCTGCGCGCTCGCCACCGAGAAGAAGCCGTTCAGCGGCTCCCTGCGCTCCGACTCGACCAGCCTGACCGTCGACCAGGAGTACTTCCTGCTGAACGTCAACCCGATCGAGAGGACCGGCTACGAGGAGCCGGAGGACGACGCGGACGAGGACTTCGAGGCCAACCGTAAGTGGGCCGGCGAGCTGCTGGTCGCGATCGACGCCGCACGCGCGGGCGTGAAGGCGCACGACTGGCCCGGCACGTCCGAGGCGGCGCTCGCGGCGCTCGGCAAGGAGCTCGACACCGCCTCGAAGCGCTGGGGCGAACTGGCCGCGGCGGAAGACCCGGACGCCTACTGGGACGCGTACGACGCCGCCTGGGACGCCCTCCCCGAGGACCTGGGCGCGGAGGCGCGGACCGCGCTCGGCCTGACGGACACCCTGCCGGCGGGCGAGGGCACCCAGGCCTGAGCCCGAGCCGTCCGGGGCGTACGTGAACGGGGCCGGGCTCCCTCGTCGGGAGGCCCGGCCCCGTCGTGTGCGGACCGGGACGGTGGACCGGGGACGGCGGTCCGTGACCGACCGCCGTCCCGGGACACCGTGAGCGGCGGGGTACCGGTCCGCGGCTCTCGGGGCGGGCGAGCGTCAGCGCCGGGTCAGACCCCGGTCGACGGCGGTGATCAGCTCGCCGTCCGGGGTGTCCCCGTCGAGGGACCAGACCATCGCGCCGCCGAGCCCGCGCTGCCGGACGTAGGACGCCTTGGTGCGCAGCACGGCCGGGTCGTCGTACGTCCACAGGGTGGTGCCGTCGAAGAGCCAGGCGTGGCCGTTCCCGAGGTCCCGGTGCAGCTTGTACGCCCCCGACTCCGCCAGCTTCTTCAGGTTCTCGTAGTCCTCGGAGCCGGCCGCCCACGTCGCCGGGGCGGGGCCGGCCGCGGGCTGCCCGAGTCCGTCGCCGCCCCCGGTCACGCCGGTCCAGCCCTGGCCGTAGAAGGGCATGCCGACCACGAGCTTGCGGGCGGGGGCGCCGCGCCGCAGCCAGGCCCGGACGGTCTGGTCGACGCTGAAGTCGTCCTCGGCGTAGAGCGCGGACTGCTGGGCGGTGGTCTTCTCGCCGGAGACGTGGAAGTCGTAGCCCTGGAGGTTCACGAAGTCGAAGTCCCGCATGATCTTCGCGACCTCGAAGCCCGCGTCGATCTTGGCGGGGGCGGTGGGCACGAACGCGCTGAGGTCGTAGTGCCTGCGCTGCGGGAGCGAGCGCCCGTAGGCGTCGAGCTGCGTGCGGAACTCCCGTACGAGCTTGGTGAAGTCGGTCTTGTCCTCCGGGCGGACCACGTTCCCCGGGGCGCCGTCCGAGCCCGGCCACTCCCAGTCCAGGTCGACGCCGTCGAAGATCCCGGCGGCGGCCCCGGCGCCGCCGCGGGCGCCGTCGACGGGCAGGTCGCCCTTGATGTACGTGTCGATGCAGGAGGCGACGAGGGCCTTGCGTCCGGCGTCGGTGCGCACCGCGTCCGAGAAGTGCGCGGAGCCGCTCCAGCCGCCCAGCGAGATCATGACCTTGAGGCCGGGGTGCGCGGCCTTGAGCTCGCGGAGCTCGTTGAAGTTCCCGGCGAGCCGCTGGTCGGCGGTGTCGCCGACGCCGTCCACGGAGTTCGCGGCGTCGACGGGTCGGACGTAGTCGGCCCACGGGTCCGAGCCCGGGGCGTTGCCCATGACGCACGTGCCGTTTGGACCGACCACGCCGAAGGCGTAGTTGATGTGGGTCAGTCTGGCGGCCGTGCCGCTCGTCTCCAGATCCTTGACCTGGAAGTTCCGGCCGTAGATGCCCCATTGGGTGAAGTAGCCGACGCGCTTGGACGCGGGCGCGTGCGAGGGGTGCCGGTGCGTGTCGGTGTGGGCGTCGGCGGCGGGGGCCAGGGTGGCGAGGAGGCCGAGGGCGACCGCTGCGGCGGTGCCGAAGGCCGGCGTGGTCAGGGCTCTGGGGCGCATGGGCTCGTTCCTGTGCGAGGCGGGAGGGAGCGTGCGGGCAGGAACTTATTGGTCTGGACCAATAGGGGTCAAGGGGTGTGGCGGCATCTTCCCGGGGTGACCGCGGGTAGCTCTGAGTTTCATCACTTCGGGTGAAACTCTGGCCCATGCTTGCGGATCGCGACCGTCGGTTGTCACGCTGTAGCTGTCAGTCAACCTGAGGGGAGTGTCCAGTGACGTTCGGTGAGCAGCCCGCCTATCTGCGCGTGGCGAGCGATCTGCGGGAGAAGATCGCCAACGGCTCGCTTCCGCCGCATACCCGCCTCCCCTCGCAGGCACGCATCCGCGAGGAGTACGGGGTGTCGGACACCGTCGCGCTGGAGGCCCGCAAGGTGCTCATGGCCGAGGGGCTGGTGGAGGGGCGCTCGGGGTCCGGGACGTACGTGCGCGAGCGTCCCGTGCCGCGGCGGATCGCCCGCTCCGGCTACCGGCCCGCGACCGGCGCCAGCCCCTTCCGCCAGGAGCAGGCCGCCGAAGGGGCCCGCGGCACCTGGGAGTCGCGCAGCGAGCAGGAGCCGGCGAGCGCGGAGGTGGCCGAGCGCCTCGGCATCGAGCCGGGGGAGCGGGTGATGCGCACGCGGTACGTGTACCGGGACGGGGGTGAGCCCCTGATGGTCTCCACCTCCTGGGAGCCCCTCGCCGTCACCGGGCGGACGCCCGTCATGCTGCCCGAGGAGGGACCCCTGGGTGGCTGCGGCGTCGTCGAGCGCATGGCGGCGATCGACGTCGTCGTGGACAACGTGGTGGAGGAGGTCGGGGCCCGCCCCGGCCTCGCCGAGGAACTCGTGGCCCTGGGCGGGGTGCCGGGGCACGTGGTCATGGTCGTGGAGCGCACGTACTACGCCTCGGGCCGCGCCGTCGAGACGGCCGACGTCGTCGTCCCGGCCGACCGCTACCGCCTCACGTACCACTTGCCGGTGCGGTGACGCCGGCGCGGTGGCGCCGGGCCGGTCCGTGACCGTTCAGCGGGGTCCGGCGTCCGGGTGGTGTGACCGGGAGTTAACGGGGTGTCAGTTCGCGTAACCGCCCGGCAATCGCGCGCCGTCGGCCCTCGTCACGAGCGACTCCTACCTTCCTCGTCCGTACCCGCGACCCGGTCGGACGACAGGAACCCTCATGACGGACACGGTCACCACACCCACCCCGGACCAGGGCGCGGCCGCGCCGCCGCCCGCCGGACCCCGCCGCAGCTACGCCAGGCTGGCCGCGGACGAGAGCCGCGAGGACTACTCCCTGCGGTACGCGCCGCACTCCTTCCGACGCTGGTCGCCCGGGACAGTCGCCGGCACCGCGCTCGGCGGCATCGCCTACCTCGCCGACTTCGCGATCGGCGCGTCGATCGTCTTCACCTACGGCTTCGGCAGCGGGCTCGCCTCGATCCTCACCGCCGCCGCGCTCATCTTCCTCACCGGCATCCCCATCGCCCGGGCCTGCGCCACGTACGGCCTGGACATGGACCTCATCACCCGCGGCGCGGGCTTCGGCTACTTCGGCTCCACGCTCACCTCGCTCATCTACGCCTCCTTCACCTTCATCTTCTTCGCCCTCGAAGGCTCGATCATGGCCCAGGCCATGCACCAGGCCGTCGGCCTGCCGGTGGAGATCGGCTACCTCGTCACGACCCTGATCGTCATCCCGATCGTCTTCCGCGGCATGGGGGCCCTCGCCAAGGTGCAGGCCTGGACCCAGCCGGTCTGGATCGTCGGCCTGGTGCTGCCCTTCGCCGTGCTGGCCTTCGAGAACCCCGGCGCCTGGGGCGCCTTCGCCTCCTTCGGGGGTACGGAGGGCGCCGGCGCGGGCTTCTCGTGGATCGGCTTCGGCCTCGGCACCGGCGTCGCGCTCTCCCTGATCGCCCAGATCGGCGAGCAGGCCGACTACCTGCGCTTCATGCCCGCCAAGACCGAGGCGAACAAGCGCCGGTGGAACCTCGCCGTGCTCGCCGCGGGCCCCGGCTGGGTCGTCATCGGCGCGGCCAAGCAGCTCGGCGGCGCCTTCCTCGCCTTCGTCGCCCTGGAGGCCGTCGGCAAGACCCACGCCCTGGAGCCGATCGCCCCGCAGATCGAGGCGCTCAAGCCCTGGCTCGGCGGCTTCGCGCTGCCCGCCGCCGCCCTCTTCGTGATCGTCTCCCAGATCAAGATCAACGTCACCAACGCCTACAGCGGCTCGCTGTCCTGGTCGAACTTCTTCTCCCGCGTCACCCACCGGCACCCCGGGCGCGTCTGGTACATCTTCCTCAACCTCGCCATCGCGCTGACGCTGATGGAGATGAACATGTTCGCCGCCCTGAACAAGTTGCTCGGGTTCTACTCCAACGTCGGCATCGCCTGGATCGCGGCCGTCGCCGCCGACCTCGTCATCAACAAGCGGGCCGGCTGGAGCCCTCCGTACATCGAGTTCAAGCGCGCCTACCTGTACGCCGTGAACCCGGCCGGCTTCGGCGCCATGGTCATCGCCTCCGTCGTCTCGATCCTCGCCTTCTTCGGCCTCTTCGGCACCTACGCCGAGGCGTTCTCCACCTTCATCGCCGCCGGCCTCGCCGTCGTCCTCTGCCCCCTCATCGCCTGGGCCACCAGGGGCCGCTACTACCTGGCCCGCCCGAACACCGTGAACGGCCCCGGCGTCGAGATCGCCGACGAGCGTGCGACCCACACCTGCGGGGAGTGCGAGACGGCCTACGAACTGCCGGACATCGCCGACTGCCCGGTGCGCTCCGGCCCCGTCTGCTCCCTCTGCTGCTCGCTCGACGCCACCTGCGGGGACGTCTGCCGCAAGGACCCCGAGGCCGGCCCCGTCCTCATGCCGGTACCGGTCGTCCCCGCGGCGACGCCCGGGGTGTGACCTTCGGCCTCCCTCCGTCGGTTCCCGGCCGATCCGTGCCTCTTTGTGAAAACCCGTATCCGCTGTGTGAAGGTCAGGCGTAAGCTCCGGCATATGCGGATTGCGGTTTCCCGGAGATCCTCAGCGGCGCCCGGACCGGCGGAGGGAGAAGTCTGATGGCCGACAGCAGCCCCGTCCTTTCCTGGCTCGTCATACGCCAGGACGACAACGGCAACCGCTACCGGGTGGGCCGGTACGCGACCAAGGACGAAGCCCAGAAGATCGCGGACAGTCTCGACGACCGCGGACACAAGCAGCTCTACTGGGTCGAGCGCATCGGCAGCCCCGCCCTCTGAACCCGATGGTCCGGACTACGCTCGCGCCCATGACCGAACGCACCACCGGCCCCGCCGCGTCCCACGAGTCCCGTCCCGACACCGTGGTCGTCGTCGCGGGCGCCCTGTACGACGGGGGGCGGCTGCTCGCCGCGCGCCGCAGCGCCCCCGCCGAGCTCGCCGGCCGCTGGGAACTGCCCGGCGGCAAGCTCGAACCGGGTGAGAGCCCGGAGGAGGCCCTGGTCCGCGAGCTCCGGGAGGAACTCGGCGTCGAGGTCGAGCCGGGCGAACGCATCCCCGGCGAGTGGCCGCTGAAGCCCGGATACGTCCTGCGGGTGTGGACCGCCCGGCTGCTCGCGGGCGAACCGCGGCCCCTGGAGGACCACGACGAACTCCGCTGGCTCTCCCGGCGTGAGCTCGACTCGGTCGACTGGCTCGACCAGGACCGCCCCGCCGTCGCCGAGGCCGCGCTGAGGCTGCCGGCGGACCCCTCCGGCGGAGCGCGCGACTGAGTCCCTACGCCGTTCGTGCCACCGTGCGCCCGCTGACGCCCCGGCGGGATATCCCGTCCCAAATAGCGGGTATGTCCAGAATGACCCCTTGGGAGGGGGCATGGACCTTCCTGCTGACGCACGGCTGGGGAAGTGATCGGGTGTGATCGACACCGACGGCGAGCGCGCGGAGTGGAACTTCCCGGCGGAGGCCAACGCCGTGCGCACGGCACGCCACGCGGTGCGCGAGACCCTGCGCGCCTGGGACCTCGACAAGACCCTCGGCGACGTGACCGTCCTGCTGGTCAGCGAGCTGGTGACCAACTCCCTGCGCTACGCCTCCGGCCCCATCGGGGTCCGGCTCGTCCGTCCCCACCGCGACGGCGCCGACCCGGCGCACCCGTCGGCGCTCCTGGTGGAGGTATCCGATCCGCTTCCGGATCCGCCGACCGAACGGGCCCCGGGACCCGAGGACGAAGGGGGCCGCGGACTCGCGCTCGTGGCCTGTTCCGCTCACCGCTGGGGAACCCGTAGAGGAAGGACGGGCAAAACCGTATGGTTCGAGCTGGCTCTCCCTGGTGAGTAAACAGGGTGGGACAACGATCACCGGTACTCGGCGAGGGACGAACGAGACCACCCTGTGATCGTGAACGTCGTGCCGTCGGGGCCTGCCGTATTGAATACTGCGGGCATGGCCGGTCCGGTGCGGTGAGCTGGAGGGGACGGTCGCGTGAGCGAGATACCTGAGACGGCGAGCGGCGGCGTCGTGTGGCAGAGCAGCCCGCCCGGCTCGATCTATGACTACATCCGGGTGGCGTCCTTCTCGATCGGGCCCGACGGCCTCGTCGAGCAGTGGAGCCGACGTGCCGTGGACCTCTTCGGGGTCACCGCCGAGGAGGCCAGGGGCAAGGACCCCGTCGAGGCCTTCATGCCCGCCGACCTGCGCGAGCGCGGCCACCGACGGGTCAAGGAGATCCTCGACGGCAAGGAGTGGACGGGCCTCGTCCCGTTCCGTATGCCCGGCGAGGACCGGCCCCGGGGCATCGCCGAGATGTACGTCATGCCGAGCGAGACCCAGACCGGGGAGCGGGCCGCGCTGTGCATCGTCGTCGACGTACGCGCCCTGCGCCGTATCGAGACCGACCTCGCCGCCTCCCAGGCGATATTCGGCCAATCTCCCTTCGGCTTCCTCCTCTTCGGCACGGACCTCACCGTGAAGCGGGCCAACCGGCGCTTCGCCACCGTCTTCGGCGGAGAGGCCGACGACCACCGGGGCCGGACCGTCCACGACTACCTGGGCCGCGCCGAGGCCGACCGGATGACCACCGCCCTCCGGCGGGTCCTGGAGACCGGGGAGTCCGTCACCGACTTCCAGATCGTCGGCGCCGCCCCCGGCGCCAGGGACCGCCGCCACTGGTCCATCAACCTGTACCGCGTGCACAGCGGCTCGGGCCGCCCGATCGGCGTCGCCGGGCTCGGCATCGACGTCACCCGCCGCCACAACGCCGCCAGGGAGGCAGCCAGCGCCCGCCGCAACCTCGCCCTCCTGAACGAGGCCGGCTCGCGCATCGGCAACTCCCTCGACCTGGAGGCCACCGCCCGCGAGCTCCTCGACGTCGCCGTCCCCGGCTTCTGCGACCTCGCCTCCGTCGACCTCTACCAGGGGCTCCTCACCGGCGACGAGGCACCGCCGGGCCGTTGGGGGCACTCCCACGACGTCGGATACGGGGCGGGCAGCGCCGAACTCCGCAGGGTCGCCTTCGCCAGCGCCGTCTCCGACACCCCCCTCAGGACCGACGAGGGCCACGCCCCCGGCAGCGGCTGTTGCGGGCCCGTACCCATCGAGGTGGGCGCCGTCCACCGCTACCCCTTCAACTCGCCCTGCGCCGGAGCCCTGCGCACCGGACGCGTCCGTACGGTCCCCGGCTCCGACGGCGACCTCGTCCAGTCCACCCTGGTCGTCCCGATGGTCGCCCACGACACCGTCGTCGGCCTCGTCCAGTTCTCCCGCACCAAGGGCAGCGAGCCCTTCGGGGAGCGCGACCGGGCCCTCGCCGTCGAACTCGCCGCCCGCGCAGCCGTCTGCATCGACAACGCGCGCCTCTACCGCCGCGAGCACGAGCGCGCCCTCATCCTCCAGCGCAGCCTGCTCCCGCCCGGCGACCCCGAGGCCGCCGGACTCGACATCGCCTGCCGCTACCTCCCCGGCACCGCCGCCACCGAGGTCGGCGGCGACTGGTTCGACGTCATCGAGCTCCCCGGCCACCGCACCGCCCTCGTCATCGGCGACGTCATGGGCCGAGGCCTGCGCGCCGCCGTCGCCATGGGCGAACTCCGCACCGCCGTCCGCACCCTCGCCCAGCTCGACCTGGAGCCCGCCGAAGTCCTCTCCCACCTCGACGAGATCGCCCGCGGCCTCGGCGCCCCCATCGGCGCCCAGCAGTCCCGCGCCCACAAGAACCGGGGCCCCGAACTCTCCGAGGTCTACCTCGCCACCTGCGTCTACGCCGTCTACGACCCGGTCACCCGCCGCTGCGCCTTCGCCAACGCCGGGCACCTCCCGCCGGTGCTCGTCGCACCCGGCGAGGAGGCGAGGCTCCTCGACGTACCCCCCGGGATGCCGCTCGGCGTCGGCGGGGAACCCTTCGAGGAGGTCGAGGTCGAACTGCCCGAAGGCGCCCTCCTCGCCCTCTACACCGACGGGCTCGTCGAGTCCCGCGACCACCCCCTGGACGAAGGCCTGCAGGCCTTCCAGCGCGCCCTCACCGATCAGGACCGCCCCCTGGAGGACGTCTGCGACCGGGTCCTGACCAGCCTGAACACCGGTCACGGCGAGGACGACATCGCCCTCCTCATGGCCAGGATCCAGGGCCTGCCCAGCGAGGCGGTCGGCGACTGGCGGCTGCCCAGGGAACCCCGCTCGGTCGGCCGGGCCCGCGAACTCGCCCGCGCCCAGCTCGCGGCCTGGGACCTAGAACCGCTCGTCGACACCGTCGAACTCCTCGTCAGCGAACTCGTCACCAACGCCCTGCGCTACGGCGAGGGGGAGATCCGGCTGCGCCTCCTCCGCGACCGCACCCTCGTCTGCGAGGTCTGGGACTCCGGCCTGGTCCAGCCACGGCGCCGCAGGGCCCGGGACACCGACGAGGGAGGCCGCGGCCTCCAACTCGTCGGACTGCTCTCCGCGTCCTGGGGCTCGCGCCGCACCCCGCGCGGCAAGACCGTCTGGTTCGAACTGGCCCTGCCGGACGGGGAGGGGACGGCGGAGCCCACGGTGGAGCAGCTCCTGAGCATGTTCTGAGGCCTGCCCGCGCACCGGGATCAGGCCTTCGTACGGGATCAGGCCTTGAGCGCGGCCAGCCGGGCCTCGATCTCGGCACTGTCGCCGAGCGCGTCCAGCTGCTCGAACTGGGCGTCGAGCGAGGAGGCGGCGAGCTCCTGCTTGCCCAGGGCCTTCGCCTCCTCCCGGCGCACCTTGTCCTCGAAGCGGTTCAGCTCGCTCGTCGGATCGAGGACGTCGATGCTCTGCACGGCGTCCATCATCCGGTTCTGCGCCTGGGCCGACCTGGCCCGGGCGACCAGCTCGTCGCGTTTCGCCTTCAGCTCGCCGAGCTTGGCCTTCATCTGGTCGAGACCGGTCCTGAGCTTCGCCACCACCTCGGTCTGCGCGGCGATCGTCGGCTCGGCGGTCTTCGCCTCCTTCTCCGACTGCAGCTGGCGGCCGAGGGCCACCTTCGCCAGGTTGTCGAAGCGGTCCGCCTCCGCCGTCTGCCCGCCGGCCCGCAGTTCGTCCGCCTTCCGGCTCGCGGCGAGCGCCTTGCCGCCCCACTCCTTCGCCGCGTCCACGTCCTCCTGATGGTCCTGCTCCATCAGCCGGAGGTTGCCGATGGTCGCCGCCACCGCCTCCTCCGCCTCCGCGATGTTGTTCGCGTAGTCGCGGATCAGCTGGTCCAGCATCTTCTGCGGATCCTCCGCCTGGTCGAGGAGGGCGTTGATGTTCGCCTTCGCCAGCTGGGTGACCCGGCCGAGAATGGTCTGCTTGCTGCTCATGCACTGCTCCTTGGGGATCCGGTGGAACTCAGAAACGGCCTCCGCCGCCCAGCCGGCCGCGCGTGCCGCTGCCGCCGAAGCTGCCGGGCCCGCCGCCGAAACCTCCGCCCCCGAACCCGCCCCCGCCGCCTCCGAACCCGCCCCCGCCTCTGCCGGAGCCGCCGCCTCCGCCGAACAGGCCGCCGAGGATGATGCCGCCGAGCACCGCGCCGCCGAGCCCGCCGCCCCCGCTTCCGCCCACCCCCGTCGCACCGCCCAGGCCGTTCGGGTTCCCGTACGTGCGGACGTCCTGCTCGGCGAGGTCCTGGGCGCGCCGGGCCAGCGCGTCCGCCTGCTGCGCCTCCGACAGGGCCGCCTGCGGGTCGCCGTCGGCGGCGAGCGCACGCGCCTTCTCCCAGCGGCGCCCGGCCTCGGCCAGCCGCGTACGGGCCTCGCTGCCCACCGCGCCCCGGTGCGTGGTGATGTAGTCGGAGGCCGCCCCGATCGTCGAACGGGCCGTCAGCATCACCTGGTCGAGGAGCGCGCGGGCGCGCCGCGTCCCCGACTCGCGCTCCCGCGCGCCCTCGAGGGCCTCGTCGAGCACCGCGTCGGCCTCCTCGACCCGGCGCAGCGCGTCGATCGGGTCGTACCGCCCGGCGTCCACCCCGCGCCGCACCTCGGCGGCCACCGACTCGGCGCGGGCGATCCGGCCCTGGAGGTCGGCCGTCGACACCCCCTCGGCGGTCCCCTTCAGCAGCCCCCGTGCCTCCGCCAGGTCCGCGTCCGTCTCCGCGAGCGCGCCCGTCAGCTTCCCCACGGCCTCGGCCAGGTCCTTCGCCCGCCGGTCCACCGCCTCGATCAGCCGGGCCGCCTGGTCCACGGCGCCCTCGGCGGCCCGGATGTGCACGGCGGCCCCGCCGTTGTCGCCGGCGTCGATCTGCCGGCGGGCCTGGTCGACATGGGCCGTCGCGAACACGAGCCGGTCCTTCGCCTGCTCGACGTCGCCTGCGACGGGCGCGGCCGCCGACTCGGCGTACCGCTCGCGCATCGCGGTCAGCGCCGCCTCGGCCGTCCCGATCCGCCCGGTCTGCTCCCGGAAGGCCGCCTCCACGACGGCCAGCGCCTCCGGGGCCGTGCGCTCCAGGGCCCGGAGCCGGTCGAAGTCCTCCGTCTCGGCGTCGAGGCGGGCGTTCGCCTCGGCGCAGCGGCGGAGGATCTCGTCCAGCATGCTCCGGCGGGTCGAGTCGTCCTCGGGGAAGGAGTCGTCGAGCTTCTGCCGCAGCCGGAACGAGGCCGTCAGCTGCTCCTCGGCGAAGTCGACGGCCTCCGTGAAGGGGCGTACCGCCTCCTCGCCGAACTGGGCCGACGCGAAGCCGAGTTCCTCCTTGCTGGTGCGGACGGCGTCGTCGGTGGCGACCAGCGTCCGCCGGGCCTGTCCGTCGAGCTCCTCCAGGGACGGCGGCGCGGTCTCCTTCGGCGGGCCCCAGCCCTGCCCGCCCCCCGGCGTGGTGCGGGTCTCGGCGCGGCGCCGCCGTTTGGTGTACGCGTAGGCCGCCACGGCCCCCGCGCCGCCGACGAGGACCACGGGCAGGACGAGGTCGGTCGCCGAGGTGCCGCCGTCGGCCGCGCCGCCGGGGTCGGCGGGGCCGGGGGTGAGCGTCGGGGTGGGGACGGGCTGTCCGGCGAGGACGGCGGCGTATCCGTTCGCCGCGCCGATGGCGGCACCGGCCCAGTCGTTCCGCCGCAGGGCCGGTTCGATCGCGGTGCGCGCGACCTCGTCGAGCTGGGCCTG
The DNA here is from genome assembly GCF_042889835.1 of Streptomyces sp. NPDC002463. Classification (NCBI taxonomy): domain Bacteria; kingdom Bacillati; phylum Actinomycetota; class Actinomycetes; order Kitasatosporales; family Streptomycetaceae; genus Streptomyces; species Streptomyces sp. NPDC002463. Next base: position 342,367 of record NZ_JBIARL010000001.1, on the reverse strand, counting down.
GGTGAAGCGGGAGGCGGGGTCGGCCGAGTAGCCGTACAGCCGCTCGTGGGTGGCGACGGCGAGCAGGACGTCGTCGGTGCCGAGCCCGTTGCGCTCGGCGGTGGCGTCGGCCCAGCCGTCGCCCGAGCGCCCGGAGAAGTCCCGCACGTAGACGACGAAGAGCTGGACGCGCCGGTCGTCGTAGAGCCGGTCGAGGGCCCGGACCACCTCGGCGCGGCGGTCGCCGAGGGCGTCCACCCGGTCGGTGATCTGCCCGTCCCGGGACAGGACGACGGGGTCGTCGGCGTGGGCACCGTGTACGGCGGGCACGAGGAGCCACCACGCCGCCACCAGCACCGCGAGAAGGGCTCGGGTGGCTATTCGCGTCACAAAGGGGAGGCTATGTCCACGTATGCCCGCTCGCGACTGGACCCGTGGTGCCCGGAAACCGCCCCGGGCGCCGGGGCGTCACTGTCAGTAGTCACCGCTACGGTGGTTCCAGTGACGCGACGGCTCTTGGGGGGTTCGGGTGGACGGACGGCTGAGGCGTGTGTGGAGGAGGGGGCGCTGGTTCGTCCTCGGTGTCGTCCTGCTGCTCGTGGTGCCCCCGCTCTTCGGCGCCCTCGCCCTGCGCGTCAGCTACACGGGCGACCTCGGTGACGACGCCCGGACCCGCGGCAAGGACGCCTTCTGGATCGGGCACGCCTGGGTCGACGGCCGGAAGAAGGACGCCGACCTCAAGGCCCTCGCCGCGCGGCTCAAGGGCAGCGGCATACGCGACCTGTACGTGCACGCGGGACCCCTGGAGCACGACGGGACCCTGCCGGCGGCGAAGTACCCCCGCGCCCGCTGGCTGATCGACGGGGTGCACCGCGTGCTGCCCGGGATACGGGTGCAGGCGTGGCTGGGCGACGTCCTGGCCACCGAAGGGCCCGTGGGGCTGCGCCTGGCGGACGCCGGATCGCGCCGCGCCGTGGTGGGCTCGGCCCGGCAGATCCTCGACGCCGGCTTCGACGGGGTCCACTTCGACCTGGAGCCGCTGCACTCCGACGACCGGGACTACCTCTCCCTCCTCGACGACCTCGGGAGGCTGACCCGGGCCCGCAAGGCCCCGCTCTCGGTCGCCGCCCACCAGATCGACCCGCTGCCGGGCGCCCACACGGCCCTGGGCGCGGTCAGCTCGAATGGCAGCGAGAAGTGGTGGTCGCAGGAGTTCTTCGGCGAGGTCGCCCGGCGCGTCGACCAGATCGCCGTCATGTCGTACGACACCTGGATGCCGCTGGAGAGCCTCTACGGCGGGTACGTCGCCCAGCAGACGGTCCTCGCCCTCGAAGCGACCCCCGAGACCACCGACCTGCTCATCGGCCTCCCCTTCTTCCACGAGGACGACCTCGGCCACCACGAGGACGCGGAGACGGTCGCCGCGGCCGTCAAGGGCGCGAGACTCGGCCTCGGCCGCACCGACCCCGGCCGCGAGCGGTTCGGCCTCGCGCTCTACGTCGACTTCGCGGCGGAGGAGGGGGACTGGGCGGCCTACCGCGAGGGCTGGCTCTGACGGGGGCGCCCCCGGGGCCGCGGGAGGTCACGCCTTCCGGCGTCTGATCGTCTTCCCGAGCCAGACCAGCGGGTCGTACTTCCGGTCCACGACCCGCTCCTTCAGCGGGATCAGGGCGTTGTCGGTGATCCGGATGGACTCCGGGCAGACCTCGGTGCAGCACTTGGTGATGTTGCAGTAGCCGAGGCCGTGCTCCTCCTGCGCGGTCCGCCGCCGGTCGAGTCCGGCCTCCTCCGCCGCGTCCAGCGGGTGCATGTCGAGCTCCGCGACCCGCATCAGGAAGCGGGGTCCGGCGAAGACCTCCTTGTTCTCCTCGTGGTCGCGCACCACGTGGCAGGTGTCCTGGCAGAGGAAGCACTCGATGCACTTCCTGAACTCCTGCGAGCGGTCCACGTCCTCCTGCCGCATCCGGTACTCGCCGGGGCCGAGACCGGCGGGCGGCACGAAGGCCGGGATCTCCCGGGCCTTCGCGTAGTTGAAGGAGACGTCCGTGACCAGGTCGCGGACGACGGGGAACGCCCGCATCGGGGTGACGGTGACCACCTCGTCCCGCGCGAAGACCGACATCCGGGTCATGCACATCAGCCGAGGCCGTCCGTTGATCTCGGCCGAGCACGACCCGCACTTGCCGGCCTTGCAGTTCCAGCGCACGGCCAGGTCGGGGGCCTGGGTGGCCTGGAGGCGGTGCACGATGTCGAGGACCACCTCGCCGTCGTGCACCTCGACGGTGTAGTCGGTCAGCTCCCCGCCGCCGGGGTCGCCGCGCCAGATCCGGAAGTGGGCCTGATACGTGCTCATGCGTCCAGCTCCTCCTCCGCCAGGTACTTCGCCAGCTCCTCCTTGTCGAAGAGGGCGAGCAGATCGGCCCTGATGGGCTCGGTGCGCACCCGTTCGAGCGTGATGCCGCCGTCCCCGGCCCGGCAGAGCAGGCTCACCGGGCGCCAGGACCGCTCCATCGCCGGCCGGTCCTCGCGGGTGTGCCCGCCCCGGGACTCGGTGCGCTCCAGGGCGGCCCGGGCGACGCACTCGCTCACCAGGAGCATGTTCCGCAGGTCGAGGGCGAGGTGCCAGCCGGGGTTGAACTGCCGGTGCCCCTCGACCGCGATCCGCCCGGCCCGCTCCCGCAGCGCGGCGATCCGCTCCAGGGCCTCGGCCATCTCGCCCTCCCGCCGGATGATCCCGACGAGGTCGTTCATCGTCTGCTGGAGCTCCTGGTGGAGCGTGTACGGGTTCTCCCCGCCGTCCTCCGAGGAGCCGTCGAACGGGGCCAGCGCCTCCGCCCGTGCCGCCGTCACCGCCTCCTCGCCGGCCTCGGCGGGCTCCGCGCCCGCCGCGTACCGGGCCGCGTGCAGCCCGGCCCGGCGTCCGAAGACCAGCAGGTCGGAGAGCGAGTTCCCGCCGAGCCGGTTGGAGCCGTGCATGCCGCCCGCCACCTCGCCGGCCGCGAAGAGGCCGGGCACCCCGACCGTGGCGGCCGTCTCCGAGTCGACGGCGACACCGCCCATCACGTAGTGGCAGGTCGGCCCGACCTCCATCGCCTCGGCCGTGATGTCGACGTCCGCCAGCTCCTTGAACTGGTGGTACATCGACGGCAGCCGCCGCTTGATGGTCTCCGCCGGCATCCGGGTCGACACGTCCAGGAACACCCCGCCGTGCGGGGAGCCGCGCCCCGCCTTCACCTCGGCGTTGATGGCCCGCGCCACCTCGTCGCGCGGCAGCAGCTCGGGCGGGCGCCGGTTGTTCTCCGGATCCTCGTACCAGCGGTCGCCCTCCTCCTCCGACTCGGCGTACTTCTCCTTGAAGACGTCGGGGACGTAGTCGAACATGAAGCGCCGGCCCTCGGAGTTCCGCAGCACGCCGCCGTCGCCGCGTACGGACTCGGTGACCAGGATCCCCTTCACCGACGGCGGCCAGACCATGCCGGTCGGGTGGAACTGCACGAACTCCATGTTCACCAGGGGCGCCCCGGCGAGCAGGGCGAGCGCCTGGCCGTCGCCCGTGTACTCCCAGGAGTTCGAGGTCACCTTGAAGGACTTGCCGATGCCGCCGGTCGCGAGGACGACCGCGGGCGCCTCCAGGACGAGGAAGCGCCCGCTCTCCCGCTCGTAGCAGAAGACCCCGGCGACCCTCCCGTCGGCGTCCTTGAGGATCCGGGTGACGGTGAACTCCTGGAAGACCTTCAGGCGCTCCTCGTGGTCGCCGGTCTCCCGGTGGTCCTCCTGCTGGAGCCCGACCACCTTCTGCTGGAGGGTCCGCAGGAGTTCGAGACCGGTGCGGTCGCCGACGTGCGCGAGGCGCGGGTACTCGTGGCCGCCGAAGTTGCGCTGCGAGATCCGGCCGTCCGGCGTCCGGTCGAAGAGCGCGCCCCAGGTCTCCAGCTCCCAGACCCGCTCGGGCGCCTCCTGGGCGTGCAGCTCGGCCATCCGCCACTGGTTGAGGAACTTCCCGCCGCGCATGGTGTCCCGGAAGTGCGTCTTCCAGTCGTCGTGCTCGTTGGCGTTCGCCATGGAGGCGGCGATCCCGCCCTCGGCCATCACCGTGTGCGCCTTGCCGAAGAGGGACTTGCAGATGACGGCGGTGCGCGCGCCGGACCGGCGCGCCTCGATCGCGGCCCGCAGCCCGGCGCCGCCCGCGCCGACCACCACCACGTCCCACCGCTGCCGTTCCACGGAGCTCACAGGACTCATGTCAGAAGAACCTCGGGTCGTCGAAGGCGCCGGTGGCGAGCAGGTACACGTACAGGTCGCAGACGGCGACGCTGATCAGCGACGCCCAGGCGAGTTGCATGTGACGCCGGTTCAGGCGCCCGATCCAGGTCCACAGCCGGTAGCGGACGGGGTGCTTCGAGAAGTGCCTCAGACGGCCGCCGACGATGTGCCGGCAGGAGTGGCAGGAGAGGGTGTACGCCCAGATGAGGACGATGTTGACGAGGAAGATCAGCGTCCCGAGCCCGGCATGGCCCCACGCGTAGTCGTGGTTCCGGAAGGTCAGCGCGGTGTCGTACGTGAGGATCCCGGCGACCGGAAGCGCCGCGTAGAAGAAGTACCGGTGGAGGTTCTGCAGGAGCAGCGGGAAGCGGGTCTCGCCGGTGTACGTGCCGTGGGGTTCGGCGACCGCGCAGGCCGGGGGAGCGGACCAGAAGCTCCGGTAGTACGCCTTGCGGTAGTAGTAGCAGGTCAGCCGGAAGCCCAGCGGGAAGACCAGGATCAGCAGGGCGGGGGAGAGTCCCCACCAGCTGCCGAAGAGAGCCCAGTTCGGGCCGCCGCGCATGGGGACGCAGTTGTCCGCGAGGCAGGGCGAGTAGAACGGGGAGACGTAGGGCGCCCAGTAGTAGTGGGCGTTCGCGAAGGCCCGCCACGTCGAGTACGCGACGAAGGCGAGCAGTCCGGCGGCGGTGGCGGCGGGGGAGAGCCACCAGCGGTCGGTGCGCAGATGGCGGGCGGCGATGGAGGCGCGCCCCGGGGAGCGCACCCCCGTCGCCGCTTCGGGGGGTTCCGTACCTGTGGCCAACCAGGGCCTCCTCGGCTCTACGGCGCGTGGTGGTCGCGTGCTCCCAGGCCTTCGTCGTCGACGTCGGTCCACTTCCCGGCGTCGTACGGGGTGTCGGGGATGGTCACCATGTTCTCCGCACGGCCGGAGGCCGGCGCGGAAGGCGCGCCCCGCTCCGTCCCGACGCGGCGTTCCAGTTCCTCGACCGTGTGTTCCAGGTCCTGCAAGCGGCGCTTGACGGCCGCCAGATCGTCCTGAACGGACATGGTTGCCCTCACCTTCGTGAGTGTCGCGCGTCACATCCGGCTTGGGAAGTCGTGTGCACGGGTGGTTGGGCCGCACGAGTGGGGTTTGCCGACCGTGCCGCCGTGTCGCCGTGGCCGGATCCGATCCGTCCTTTTCAGTGTATGAGCAATAGGTCTGATCATCTCCAAATGGAATAAATCTGGACGAAGGGGTACAAGTCATGTCCCAGATCGGCGCCCCTCGCGGGAGGACATGCTCACGGAGCCCCCGCTCCCGCACGCTCCGCTCCGTCGCCACCCTCACCAGCGCGGTCCTCGCGGTCACCGTCCTCGCCGGCTGCAGCTCCGGCGACGAGGCCGACGAGGCCCCCGCCGCGGCCCAGGACAACGCGCCCGCGGCGCGCGACCGGGTCGCCGACGGCGGCACCCTGCGCTGGGCGGTCGACGCGCTGCCCAGCACGCTCAACACCTTCCAGGCCGACGCCGACGGCACCACCTCGCGCATCGCCGGAGCCGTGCTCCCCGCCCTCTACACGCTCGACGAGCGGGGCAGGCCGCGGCTCAATCCCGACTACCTGGAGTCCGCGCAGGTCGTCGAGACCGAGCCCAAGCAGGTCGTCCTCTACAAGCTCAACCAGCAGGCGGTGTGGAGCGACGGACGCGAGATCGGGGCCGCCGACTTCGTGGCCCAGTGGCGCGCGCTGAGCGGCCGGGACACCGCGTACTGGACGGCCCGCAACTCCGGCTACGAGCGGATCGAGAAGATCGAGCGGGGCAAGAACGACCTGGAGGTGCGGGTCACCTTCGCCAAGCCCTACGCCGACTGGCAGTCCCTCTTCACGCCCCTCTACCCCAAGCAGGTGATGGGCTCCCCGAACGCCTTCAACGACGGGGCGCGCACCAGCCTCAAGGCCACTGCAGGACCGTTCCTGCTGAAGACGATCGACCGCAAGAGCGGCGACGTCACCCTCACCCGCAACCCCCGCTGGTGGGGCCAGCAGGCCAAGCTGGACAGCCTCGTCCTCAAGGCCGTCCCCCGGGCCGACCGGACCGCCGCGCTCGCCGCCGGCAGCCTCGACCTGGCCGAGATCGACCGGTCCGCCGCCGAGCGGATCGCCCTCGCCCTCCGGGACGCCCGGGCCGGCCGGAACGGCGCCCAGGCCGCCCTCGCCCACGGCCCCGGCTCCGCGATCACCCCCTCCAAGGCCCTCCGGTCCTGGGCCCTCGCCCACGGCTCCGACGACGAGAAGGCGGCGGAGGTCAAGGTCGCCCGCAAGAAGAACCAGGAGGCGATCGAGCGCTACGCGAACGCTCAGGACGCCCTGGCGAAGTTCGTGGTCCGCAAGTCCCTGGAGCCCGCCTACACCCAGCTCTCGCTGAACGGCGAGTCCGGCCCGCTGGCCGACGAGCGGGTCCGGCGCGCGGTGGCCCGCGCCATCAACCGCCAGGAGCTCGCCGAATCCGTGCTCAAGCCGCTCGGCCTCCCCGCCAAGCCCCCCGGCAGCCACCTCGCCCTCGCGGGCCAGGCGGCGTACGCGGACAGCAGCGACGCGCTCGGCGGCCAGGACACCAAGGAGGCGCAGGCGCTCCTCGCCGACGCGGGCTGGGTCCCGGGCGGCGCACTCCGCAAGCCCGCCGGCACGAAGGCGGGCAGCGAGTCGGAGAAGAAGGAGACCGAGAAGAAGGAGACCGAGAAGAAGGAGACCGAGAAGAAGGAGAAGAAGAAGGAGGAGAAGAAGAAGGAGGAGGAGGGCTCGACCGACGCCAAGAAGCAGGCGAGCGACACCGCCTCCGACGAGGGCCTCTACATCGTCGGCGACGACAAGCCCGGAGACTCGGGCGACGACAGGCCCGGCGACAGCCCCGCCGCCCCCGCCGCCGGCGCGAACGGCGGCACCGTCCTCGCCCCGGCCCCCGACGCCGCCGGCCAGAGCGCCGCGCTCCTCGCCCGCGCCGAGGCCCTCGACACCGGGACCGGCTCCGCCGCCCGCGCCGCGCAGTCGGCCACCAAGCCGGACAAGGGCGTGGCCGGGGCCTATGCCCCGCGCGGCACCGCCGCCCCCGTGACGGTTCCCGACGCCTCGCAGGCCAAGGCGCTCGGCAAGGACGGCAAGGCGCTCAGCCTCCGCTTCGTCCTGCCGTCCGGGCCGGGCTCCGAGTCGCTGCGGGCGGTCGGGGACCGGATCGTCCGGATGCTCGACGCGGTCGGGATCCGCACCGAGGTCACCAAGGTCTCCGACGACAGCTTCTTCAAGGACCACGTGGCCTCGGGCGACTACGACCTGGCCCTCTACTCCTGGCCCGCCTCAGCCTTCCCGGCGACCGACGCCCGGCCGATCTTCGCCAAGCCCGAGCCGGCCTCGGACGGCTCGCTGCTGGTCGAGCAGAACTACTCCCGGGTCGGCACCGATCGAATCGATCAGCTGTTCGATCAGGCGGCGGGGACGCTCGACGAGGACGAGGCCCGCGAGCTCGTCCGCCAGGCCGACGCCCGGATCTGGGCCGCGGCCGGCTCCATCCCCCTCTACCAGCGCCCCCAGCTCGTCGCCGCCAGGGCCGACCTCGTGAACGCCGGGGCCTGGGGCCTCGCCGCTCCCCGCTACCAGGACATCGGGTTCAAGAAGCCCGAAACGACCAAGGGTACCGAGCGCAACCGCTGAAAGCACAGGTCACAACCTCAGAAGCAGCTCAAGTTCCTTGCCCGCCGGTGATCCCGGCGGGCAGGATCGCGTCGGCCCTTTGACCCGGTCGCACGACCCCCCCGCACAGCCCCCCACACCCTTGAAAACCCTCAGGACTACCACTCGGATCTTGGCCGGGGAAGCCCCTTGCGCGGCAGCCCCGTACCATAGGACATAGCCGTGGCGCGTCCGCCCGGCGGGCGTACGAGGAACTGACGCCGCATCCCACGATCCGAGAGAAGCGCAAGCACCCATGCCCACGCGCCACGACATCCGTAACGTCGCCATCGTCGCCCACGTCGACCATGGCAAGACGACCATCGTCGACGCCATGCTCAAGCAGGCCGGTGCCTTCGCCGCCCACCAGCAGCTCGACGACCGCATGATGGACTCGAACGACCTGGAGCGTGAGAAGGGCATCACGATCCTCGCCAAGAACACGGCGGTGAAGTATCACCCCAAGGACGGCGGGGCCCCGATCACGATCAACATCATCGACACCCCCGGCCACGCCGACTTCGGTGGCGAGGTCGAGCGCGGTCTGTCGATGGTCGACGCCGTCGTCCTCCTGGTGGACGCCTCCGAGGGTCCGCTCCCGCAGACCCGCTTCGTGCTGCGCAAGGCCCTCCAGCAGCGCAAGCCCGTCATCCTCTGCATCAACAAGACGGACCGCCCGGACTCCCGGATCGACGAGGTCGTCAACGAGACCTACGACCTCTTCCTCGACCTGGACGCCGACGAGGACCAGATCGAGTTCCCGATCGTCTACGCCTGCGGCCGCGACGGCATCGCCTCGCTGACCAAGCCGGCGGACGGCACGGTCCCGCAGGACTCCGAGAACCTCGAGCCGTTCTTCTCCACCATCCTGGAGCACGTCCCGGCTCCGGCGTACGACGAGGAGGCGCCGCTCCAGGCGCACGTCACCAACCTCGACGCCGACAACTTCCTCGGCCGCATCGCGCTGCTCCGCGTCGAGCAGGGCGAGCTGCGCAAGGGCCAGACGGTCGCGTGGATCAAGCGGGACGGCACGATCTCCAACGTCCGCATCACCGAGCTGATGATGACCGAGGCGCTCACCCGCAAGCCGGCCGAGGTCGCCGGCCCCGGTGACATCTGCGCCGTCGCGGGCATCCCCGACATCATGATCGGCGAGACCCTGGCCGACCCGGAGAACCCGATCGCGCTGCCGCTGATCACGGTCGACCAGCCGGCCATCTCCATGACCATCGGCACCAACACCTCGCCGCTCGTCGGCCGCGGTGGCACCGGCAAGGGCGCCGACGCGAAGGCGGCCGTGAAGGACCGCAAGGTCACCGCCCGGCAGGTGAAGGACCGCCTGGACCGCGAGCTCATCGGTAACGTCTCGCTCCGCGTCCTCGACACCGAGCGCCCGGACGCCTGGGAGGTCCAGGGCCGTGGTGAGCTCGCGCTCGCCATCCTGGTCGAGCAGATGCGCCGCGAGGGCTTCGAGCTCACCATCGGCAAGCCGCAGGTCGTCACCAAGGAGGTCGACGGCAAGATCCACGAGCCCGTCGAGCGCCTCACGGTCGACGTCCCCGAGGAGCACATGGGCGCGGTCACGCAGCTCATGGGCGTCCGCAAGGGCCGCATGGACAACATGTCGAACCACGGCTCCGGCTGGGTCCGCATGGAGTTCGTCGTTCCGTCCCGTGGCCTCATCGGCTTCCGTACGGAGTTCCTCACCAACACTCGCGGCACGGGCATCGCCCACTCGATCCACGAGGGCCACGAGCCGTGGTTCGGCACGCTGACGACCCGTAACAACGGCTCGCTGGTCGCCGACCGCGCGGGTGCGGTCACCGCCTTCGCGATGACCAACCTCCAGGAGCGCGGCGTCCTGTTCACCGACCCCGGCACCGAGGTGTACGAGGGCATGATCGTCGGCGAGAACTCCCGCTCCGACGACATGGACGTGAACATCACCAAGGAGAAGAAGCTCACCAACATGCGCTCCTCCTCCGCCGACTCCTTCGAGGCGATCGTCCCGCCGCGGAAGCTCTCCCTGGAGCAGTCGCTGGAGTTCTGCCGCGACGACGAGTGCGTCGAGGTCACCCCGGAGGCCGTGCGCATCCGCAAGGTCGTCCTGGACCAGAAGGAGCGCGGTCGTTCCGCTTCCCGCGCCAAGAACGGCTGAGTAAGGTCGCATACGGCCGAGCACGGCGGGGTAGATCATGGTTCTGTGATCTTCGCCGCTTGCGGTTGACATGACGTCAGCACCGGAGCCCGGGCCCCCACAGGCACTGTGGGGGCCCGGGCTTTTCGTCAACCCGGGTCAACGTTCAGTCAAGTCCATTTCGGGGCCGAGGTGTCCGCATATCGGCGATCGCTCTCCGGTACGTGTGTTAACAGTCCGTTTCGGGCGTGTCTGTCTGTGCTCAGTTTGTCCGGATTTCGGTCTCCGGGGGCATCGCGATGTTGTCAAAACGAGACCGCTTAAGTGTGGTTTACAGCCCGGACGTACTTAATAGTTGGCTCCATTGAGCTCGGGTCAATGGGTCACGCACTGTGGGGAGTGCCGACTCACGAGCACACTCGGGGTACTTGAGTCCAAAGCCGTCAGGGGTGTCGGCGAAACTCGAAGTGCCCCTCTTGTAGTGACAAAGTGGACTCATGAGGAGGAACCCATGCGCGGTGCCAAGAGCGCCAAGTGGGTAACGGGCGCGATCATCGTCGCCCTTGCTGCGACCGCCTGTGGCGGGGGTAAGAGCGACGGCGGCAGCGACGCCAAGGGCGCTGTTGACCCGAACGGAATCTTCTCCATCGAGCTGGGCGAGCCGGAGAAGCCCCTGCTCACCGGTGACACGATGGAGTCCAACGGCTCCGCCGTCATGGCCGGCCTGTTCTCGACCCTGGTCGACTACAAGGCCGACGGCTCCCTGACGATGATCAACGCCGAGTCGGTCACCACGACGGACTCGAAGACGTGGACCGTCAAGCTCAAGCCGGGCTGGACCTTCCACGACGGCACCCCGGTCACCGCCAAGTCCTACGTGGACGCGTGGAACTGGAACGCCAGCCTGAAGAACGCCCAGGGCCTCGCGTCCTGGTTCGCGGACATCAAGGGCTACGACAAGGTCCACCCGGACGCCGAGGGCGCCAAGCAGACCGCGGACAAGCTCGATGGCCTGAAGGTCGTCGACGAGAACTCCTTCACCATCGAGCTCTCGAAGGCCGTCCCGTACTTCGGTCACAAGCTGGCCTACATCGTCTTCGCCCCGCTGCCGGAGTCCTTCTACAAGCTCTCCCCGGCCCAGCGCGGCGCGGCCCCGGTCGGCAACGGTCCCTACAAGTTCAAGAGCTGGGACCACAAGAAGAAGATCGAGGTCACCCGGTACGACGGCTACAAGGGCCCGAACAAGGCGAAGAACGGCGGTGTGGTCTTCAAGAACTACACCACCCTCGAGGCCGCGTACGAGGACCTGAAGTCCGGCAACGTCGACGTCCTGCGTCAGATCGCGCCGAAGGACCTCCCGGTCTACCGCCAGGACCTCGGCGACCGCGCCGTGGACCAGCCGTACTCCGCGATCCAGACCATCGCCGTCGCCTTCTACTCTGACCAGTGGAAGAAGCCGAAGCTGATCGACCCGCGCGTCATCCAGGGTCTGTCCATGGCGATCGACCGCGCCACCATCACCAAGACGGTGCTGAACGGCACGCGTGAGCCCGCGACCGGCTGGGTCGCGAAGGGCGTCCTGGGCTTCCAGGAGGACGGCGGCAACGGCGTCACCAAGTACGACCCGGCCAAGGCCAAGGAGCTCATCAAGGCCGGCGGCGGCGTCCCGGGCAACAAGATCTCGATCCAGTACAACGCCGACGGTGGCCACAAGGAGTGGGTGGACGCTGTCTGCAACTCCATCACCCAGGCCACGACCGTCCAGTGCGTCGGCGACGGCAAGCCGGACTTCCAGGCCGACCTGACCGCTCGTAAGACGAAGCAGGTCAAGTCGCTCTACCGCTCCGGCTGGGTGCTCGACTACCCGGTGAACGCCAACTTCATCTCGGACCTGTTCCGTACGGGTGCCGGCGGCAACCAGGGCGACTTCTCCAACAAGGAGCTGGACGCCAAGATCGCGAAGGCCGACTCCGCCACGACCCTTGACGAGTCCGTCAAGGCGTACCAGGCGATCGAGAAGGACCTCAAGAACTACATGCCGTCCATCCCGCTCTGGTACTACAAGGTCAACGCGGGCTTCTCCGAGAAGGTTTCGGGTGTCGCCTACGGTCAGGACGGCGACCCGATCCTGACCGGCGTCGAGGTCAAGAAGTAATCACCCAAGCGTAGTCCGCACACCGTCACGGGACTGACGGATCGTCAGTCCCGTCTCGGTGCCTTACGCAGCGGCTGGGGGGCCCTTCCACGACATCGGCATGCCCGGATCCGGGCATGCTGTCGGGGGAGGGCCCGTCGGTTGCGCTGTCACATCTCAACGGAGGCATGATGGGGCGTTATGTCGCACGACGACTGCTCCAGATGATCCCGGTTTTCCTCGGGACAACCCTGCTGATCTTCCTCATGGTGCACAGCCTGCCCGGTGACCCCGTGCTGGCGATGTTCGGCGACAAGGGCGCCGACCCGGCGACGCTCGCCGCGAAGCGCCACGAGCTGGGTCTCGACAGGTCCTTGCCGGTGCAGTACGTCACGTACATGCGGGACATGATCCTTCACCTGGACTTCGGTACCCAGATCCGCAACGGTCTGCCGGTCACCGAGGTGCTGGGCGACGCGTTCCCCATCACGCTCCAGCTGGCCGCCCTCGCGTTCGCCATCGAGCTCGTCTTCGGTATCGGCCTGGGCATCATCGGCGGTCTGCGCGCCGGCCGCCTGGCCGACAACCTGATCCTGATCTTCACCCTGCTGATCATCTCGATCCCGGTCTTCGTCCTCGGCTACATCATCAAGATGGTGTTCGCCTTCAACCTGGGCTGGATCGCGCCGAACGTCAGCACCGAGCCCGTGCTCAGCGAGATGATCGCTCCGGCCATTGTGCTCGGCGGTCTCTCCCTCGCCTATGTGGCGCGGCTCACCCGTACCTCCATGGCGGAGAACCTGCGCGCCGACTACATGCGCACGGCCGTCGCCAAGGGCCTGCCGCGGCGTCGCGTCATCGGCGTCCACCTCATGCGCAACTCGATGATCCCCGTGGTCACCTTCCTCGGCACCGACATCGGCGCCCTCATGGGCGGCGCGGTCGTCACCGAGGCGATCTTCAACATCCACGGCGTCGGCGGTGTCATCGCCGACTCGATCTCCCGGCGCGAAGGCGCGACCCTGGTGGGCCTCGTCACCATCCTGGTGATCGTCTACCTCGTCACCAGCCTGCTCATCGACCTGCTGTACGCGGTCCTGGACCCGAGGATCCGGTATGCCTGACGTGACCAAGACCGCCGAAGCCGTCGAGGACGCCGTCGCCACCCCCTCGGTGGACGCGTCCGCTCCGGCCGCGAAGCAGGAGAAGGCCCGCAGCCTCTGGGGCGACGCCTGGGCCGACCTGCGCCGCAACCCGTACTTCATCGTCTCGTCGTTCCTGATCGCGCTGCTGCTGCTCGTCTCGGCGTGGCCGACCCTGTTCACCAGCGCGTCCCCGACCGCCGGTGACCTGGTCCACCACTTCCTGGGCAAGCCCGAGCTGAGCAAGGTCGGTTCGCCGGAGTGGCTGGGCTACGACCAGCAGGGCCGCTCCGTCTACGCCCGCCTGATCCACGGCACCCGCGCCTCCGTCACGGTCGGCATCGCGGTCACCGCGATCGTCACCATCCTCGGCGGCGTCCTCGGCATGATCGCCGGCTACTTTGGCGGCATCGTCGACGCGGTCCTCTCCCGGGTCACCGACATCTTCTTCGGCATCCCGTTCCTGCTCGGCGCCATGGTCGTCCTGCAGGCCTTCGTCGAGCGGACCGTCTGGGTCGTCGTCTTCGCCCTCGCGTTCCTCGGCTGGACCCAGATCACCCGCGTCATGCGCGGTGCCGTGATCACGGTCAAGCAGGCCGACTACGTCCATGCGGCCAAGGCCCTCGGCGCCGGCACCGTCCGGATCCTCTTCCGGCACATCCTGCCGAACGCCATGGCCCCCGTGATCGTCGTCGCGACCATCGCGCTCGGTGGCTACATCTCGGCCGAGGCGACCCTGTCCTTCCTGGGTCTGGGCCTCGCCGCCCCGACCGTCTCGTGGGGTGTCGACATCTCCGCGGGTGTCGCCCAGATCCGAGTGGCCCCGCACGTCCTGCTCTGGCCCTCGATCATGCTGAGCCTCACCGTTCTGGCGTTCATCATGCTCGGCGAAGCCGTCCGCAACGCCCTCGACCCCAAGCTGCGCTGAGGAGGGCGTAACAGATGAGCATCATCGACAAGACCGCGGCCGTCCCCGCGCCGCGCGGTGGCGACCACACCGGTCCGCTGCTCGAAGTCAAGGACCTGCACGTCGAGTTCCACACCCGTGACGGTGTGGCCAAGGCGGTCAACGGCGTCAACTACTCGGTGAACGCCGGCGAGACCCTCGCCGTCCTCGGCGAGTCCGGCTCCGGCAAGTCCGTCACCGCCCAGGCCATCATGGGCATCCTCGACATGCCGCCCGGCAAGATCCCGCAGGGCGAGATCCTGTTCCGCGGCGAGGACATGCTGAAGATGTCCGAGGAGGACCGCCGGAAGATCCGCGGCCGGAAGATCGCCATGATCTTCCAGGACGCGCTGTCCTCCCTCAACCCGGTCCTCACCGTCGGCTACCAGCTCGGCGAGATGTTCCGCGTGCACCACGGCATGTCCAAGAAGGACGCCAAGGTCAAGGCCATCGAGCTGATGGACAAGGTCAAGATCCCCGCCGCCAAGGCGCGGGTCACCGACTACCCCCACCAGTTCTCCGGCGGTATGCGCCAGCGCATCATGATCGCCATGGCGCTCGCCCTGGAGCCGGACCTGATCATCGCCGACGAGCCCACCACGGCTCTCGACGTGACCGTCCAGGCCCAGGTCATGGACCTCCTCGCGGAGCTCCAGCAGGAATACAACATGGGCCTGATCCTGATCACCCACGACCTCGGCGTCGTCGCCGACGTCGCGGACAAGATCGCCGTGATGTACGCCGGCCGGATCGTCGAGCAGGCGCCGGTGCACGAGCTGTACAAGCGCCCGGCCCACCCGTACACCCGGGGTCTCCTCGACTCGATCCCGCGCCTGGACCAGAAGGGCCAGGAGCTCTACGCGATCAAGGGTCTGCCGCCCAACCTGCTCAAGGTGCCCACCGGCTGCGCCTTCAACCCGCGCTGCCCCAAGGCCGACGACATCTGCCGCACGGAGATCCCGGCGCTCGTGCCCGTCACCGAGCAGGACGGCACGGATCTCCCGGGCCGCAAGAGCGCCTGCCACTTCTGGAAGGAGACGATCCATGGCTGACCTCAGCACGAACGACGAGGCCGTGGCCGCCGCCCTCGAGGCCCCCGTGGGCCGCGGCGAGCCGATCCTCCAGGTGCGCGACCTGAAGAAGCACTTCCCGCTGACGCAGGGCATCCTCTTCAAGAAGCAGGTCGGCGCGGTCAAGGCCGTGGACGGGGTCTCCTTCGACCTCTACCAGGGCGAGACCCTCGGCATCGTGGGCGAGTCCGGCTGTGGCAAGTCCACGGTCGCCAAGCTCCTGATGAACCTGGAGCGGGCCACCGCCGGCGAGGTCTTCTACAAGGGCCAGGACATCACCAAGCTGTCCGGGCGCGCGCTGAAGGCCGTCCGCCGCAACATCCAGATGGTGTTCCAGGACCCGTACACCTCGCTGAACCCGCGCATGACGGTCGGCGACATCATCGGCGAGCCCTTCGACATCCACCCCGAGGTGGCCCCGAAGGGCGACCGGCGCCGCAAGGTGCAGGAGCTGCTCGACGTCGTCGGTCTGAACCCGGAGTACATCAACCGGTACCCGCACCAGTTCTCCGGCGGTCAGCGCCAGCGCATCGGCATCGCCCGAGGCCTCGCGCTCAACCCGGAGATCATCATCTGCGACGAGCCGGTCTCGGCCCTGGACGTCTCCGTCCAGGCGCAGGTCATCAACCTGATGGAGAAGCTCCAGGACGAGTTCAACCTGTCCTACGTCTTCATCGCGCACGACCTGTCGATCGTCCGGCACATCTCCGACCGCGTCGGCGTCATGTACCTCGGCAAGATGGCCGAGATCGGTACGGACGAGCAGATCTACGACCACCCGACGCACCCGTACACCCAGGCGCTGCTCTCCGCGGTGCCGGTGCCGGACCCGGAGGCCCGCGCGCACCGCGAGCGGATCATCCTCACCGGTGACGTCCCCTCGCCGGCCAACCCGCCGTCGGGCTGCAGCTTCCGCACCCGCTGCTGGAAGGCGCAGGACAAGTGCGCGACGGAGGCGCCGGTCCTCGCGGTGCCGCAGCGCTTCCAGGGCGAGGACACCCCGGCGGCCCACTTCTCGGCGTGCCACTTCGCCGAGGAGAAGCAGGTCGTCCCGGCGGGCTGATCCACCCCCGGAGCCCGTAGAGGCCCCGAAGCCCGAGAGGCCCCCGGCCACCCGTAAGGGTGCCGGGGGCCTTCGGCGTTCCCGGGGGCGTCCCGTACGACGGCGACGGCGCCGGGAACGTCCCGCGGGACGGGCGTACGGGTGTCCCGTTCCCGTCTCCCGTCCCCCGGCCCGTCCCGTGACGCCTGCGGGACGCGGCCGCCCACCCGTACCCCTGCCTCGACCGTCGACGGCGCCCCGTCCCACCGGGCCCGCGCACGGGACGACCCGGTCCGCCGGGACGGCCCGGACAGCGGGCGGGACTGGCAGCGTGTGCCACGGCGCAGTCCAACTGCCGCCCGCAGCCCACCACTTCAGGATCAGGGGTCACCGTGAACGCACTCACCCGAAAGTTCGCCACCGTCGGATCGGCCCTCGCCATGGCCGGGTCGAGCCTCCTCCTCGCCTCCTCGCCGGCGTCGGCGGCGACGTCCTGCTACGCGCAGTCCTGCCAGGGTCTGGACCCGTCCACCACCATCTGCCAGAACGACGCGCGTACCGTCGGCACTTCCGGCTGGAGCAACCTGGAGCTGCGCTACAGCCCCACCTGTCGGGCGGCCTGGGCGCGCCTCGCCAACGGCGGCTCGGAGGGCAAGTACGTCACCGTGCGCCGCAACGACGGCAACGGGTCCTACTCGACGCACTACTACGGCAACGGCGCCACCGTCTGGACCGCCATGGTGAACGACAAGGGCATCACGTCCCAGGCCTGCGAGTACTGGGACAACGGCTCCGGCTACTTCGACTGCACGGAGTCCTACTAGGAAGCGGGGGAACCTCCTCATGAACACCCTCACCCGCAAGCTCGCGACCGCCGGATCGGCCCTCGCCCTCGCCGCGTCCGGCCTGATCCTCGCCTCGTCGCCGGCCTCCGCCGCGACCTCCTGCTACGGACCCTCCTGCACAGGCCTGGACCCGTCCACGTCCATCTGCCAGAACGACGCCCGCACGGTCGCCACGTCGAGCTGGGGCACCGAGCTGCGCTACAGCCCCACCTGTCGGGCCGCCTGGGCGCGGCAGAGCGGCGGCATGGCGATGACCATCTGGGTGGAGAGCAACACCGGCCTGGAGCGGGCCGCTTACTACACCGGCGGCGGCACCGTCTGGACCGCGATGATCGACGACAAGGGCATCATCGACCGCGCCTGCGGTCACGTCATCGAGGGCGGGGAGTCGTGCACGTCGTGGTACTAGACCGAGACAAGGAGCCCCTCACCATGAAGTCCTTCACCCGCAAGCTCGCGACGGCCGGTTCGGCGCTCGCGTTCGCCGCGTCCAGCCTGCTGCTCGCGTCCTCCCCGGCCTCGGCCGCCACCTCCTGCTACGGGTCGTCCTGCACCGGCCTGGACCCGTCCACCACGATCTGCCAGAACGACGCCAGGACCGTCTCCTGGTCCGACCGGTTCGGCGTCGAGCTGCGCTACAGCCCGACCTGCCGGGCGGCCTGGGCCCGCGCGACCTCCTCCTCCTCCGACGCGCCGATGGAGGTCCACGTCCACAACACGGTGGGCGACAACTACGGCACCTACACGACCGGGCAGACGGTCTGGACGCAGATGGTGAACGACAAGGACATCCAGGCCCAGGCCTATGGCTACAAGCAGGAGACCGGAGGGTGGGGCCAGACCGGCTGGTACTAGACCGTGGCGGCCCGCTGAGTCCTCTCGCCCGCAAGGTCGCCACCGCGGCCTCCGCCCTCGCGCCCGCCGCGTCCGGCCCGCTGCTCTCGTCGTCCGCGGCCGTGCACGTCAAGGCCGAGCACGACGCCGACGGCTGGTTCCGGACGTCCTGCCGGGGCGGCGGCGGTTACGGCGACGACCGGTACCAGACCACCGAAGGAGCTCCACACCCATGAGACCACTCACCCGCAAGCTCGCGACGGCCGGTTCGGCCCTCGCGTTCGCCACGACCAGCCTGCTGCTCGCGTCCTCCCCGGCCTCGGCCGCCACCTCCTGCTACGGGTCCTCCTGCAACGGCCTCGACCCGGCCGCCACCATCTGCCAGAACGACGCCCAGACGGTGATGTGGGGGGAGTACGTCGGTCTCGAACTCCGCTACAGCCCGACCTGTCGCTCGGCCTGGGCGCGGTTCAAGTACGGCGACGAGGGCGAGATCTGGGTTCAGAACTCGCTGGGCAACAAGTACGCGGTGCACTATCCGGGTTCGGGGACGGTGTGGACCCGGATGGTCAACGACAAGGACATCCTCGCCAGAGCCTGCGGCACCTTCGCCAAGGGCACCGCGTGCACCCCCGAGTACTGAGCGAGGCCTTCATGAGAACGAACCCCCTCGCCCGCAAGCTCGCCACCGCCGCCTCCGCCCTCGCGCTCGCCGCGTCCGGGCTGCTGCTCTCGTCGTCCCCGGCGTCCGCGGCCACCTCCTGCTACGGGTCGTCCTGCACCGGCCTGGACCCGTCCACGACCGTCTGCCAGAGCGACGCCCGCACCGTGCGGACCAGCGACTGGGGGGTGGAGCTGCGCTACAGCCCCACCTGCCGGGCCGCGTGGGCGCGCAAGACCTCCGGGGCGTCCGCCGACACCGTCATCCGGGTCTCCAACACCAACGGCGAGTCCCGGAGCGTCTACTACGGCGGCTACGGAACCGTGTACACCGCCATGGTGAACGACAAGGACATCTACGCCTGGGCGTGCGAGACCCGCGCCTACGCGACCCTCGAAACCCACTGCACCGACTCGTACTGAGTGACGGAGTCCATCAGTTGAGGAACCCCCCCATCATGACCTCGGTCAACGAACCGACCCCCAGCCGCCGCTCCCTGCTCACCGGAGGGCTCGCGCTCGGCGCCGCGGCCGCGCTGCCCCTGTGGGCGACCGGACAGGCGCAGGCCGCGACCGGGCCCTCCGTCGCGGACACCACCGCGTGGGGCGCCCGCCCGGCGAGCAGCCCGGTGCGGGTCCTGTCGAACCCGCCGCAGAAGATCATCGTGCACCACACCGCCACGCCCAACACGACCGACTACTCGCAGGCCCAGGCGTTCCGGCTCGCCCGCTCCATGCAGGACTGGGCGATGGACGACAACCACTGGATCGACACGGGCCAGCACTTCACCGTCTCCCGCGGCGCGTACGTCCTGGAGGGCCGGCACAGCAGCCTGGTCGCGCTCCAGGGCGGCACCCAGACCGTGGAGTCGGCGCACTGCACCGGGCAGAACACCGTCGCCATCGGCATCGAGAACGAGGGCACGTACTCCACGGTCGACCCGCGCAGCGAGCAGTACGCGAAGCTGGTCGAACTGTGCGCGTACATCTGCCGTCAGTACGGGCTGCGCGCCTACCAGATCTACGGGCACCGGGACTTCAACGCCACCGAGTGCCCCGGCGACCGCCTGTACGCGATGCTCCCGCAGCTGCGGCGGGACGTCGCCGCCCGCATCGGCGGGGACCCGACGGCGCCCGTGTGGCCGCTGCTGCACAACGGCGACTCCGGCGACCGGGTCCGCGCGCTCCAGTACCTGCTCGTCCGGCGCGGCGCCACGATCACCGTGGACGGCAGTTTCGGCCCGGCCACCGAGCAGGCCGTACGGAACTTCCAGACGCTCGTCACCGCGACGTCCGACGGCTACGCCGGCAACCAGACCTGGCACCAACTCGCCGCGCCCGTACGGCAGGGCGACACCGGGGAGGCCGTGAAGGCCGTCCAGCTGCTGCTCACGGCCAAGGGCGTCCCGACCGGCGTCGACGGCGTCTTCGGCGCCGGCACCCTGGCCTCGGTCGCCACCTTCCAGAACACGGCCGGGCTGCCCGCCGACGGCCTCGCCGACGCCCGCACCTTCAGCCGCCTCCTCGCCTGAGGGCCCCACCCCACCCGACAAGGAGAAGCACACCGCCATGTCGTCGACCATCCGGTCGTTCCGCCCCGCGCTCGGGGCCGTCCCCCTCGCGGCCGTCGCCGCCCTCGCCGCGCTGCTCGTGCTCATCGGCCTCGGCACGCCCGCGCACGCCTTCTCCGGCGCGTTCGTCCCGACCCAGAGCAAGGGCAACCGGGGCTCGGACGTCGTCGCCCTCCAGTACCTGCTCAACGGGCAGGGCGCGCAGCTCACCGCAGACGGCGTCTTCGGCGCCGGCACCGACACCGCCGTCCGCTCCTTCCAGTCCTCCCACGGTCTCGGCGCGGACGGCATCGTCGGCCCGAACACCTGGCGGGCGCTGACCGTCACCGTCCGCGAGGGCAGCCAGGGCGAGGCCGTGAAGGCCGTCCAGTACCTGCTCAACGCCAAGCGGAGCGCCGGGCTCACCGTCGACGGCGCCTTCGGCCCCGGCACGGCCTCGGCCGTCCGCACCTTCCAGGGCCACGCCGGTCTCGGCGCGGACGGCGTGGTCGGCCCGGACACCTGGACCAACCTGCTCTGGCACTACGAGTACGCCGACTACAACGCCGGCACCCTGTGCAACCAGAACCCGGACGGCAACGCGTCCGCCGACTGGGGGACCGGCGCCGCCATCGGCCAGTTCGAGGCCGGTGCCCGCACCTTCTCCGCCCTCGGCCGGGGCAAGGTCCCGGTCGGCGACATCGCCTTCGAGCACGGCGGCACCATCTACGGCCACGCCACCCACCAGGTCGGCCTGGACGTCGACTTCTGGCCCGTGCGCACCGACTCGGCGCAGTGCGCCGGCACCCGGATCACCTGGGAGTCCGCCGCCTACGACCGGGCCGCGACCCGCGAGCTGGTCAAGGCCCTGCGCGCGGCCGCGCCCGGACACGTGCAGCTCGTGTACTTCAACGACCCGCAGCTGATCGCGGAGGGGCTGACCGTCCAGTACCCCAACCACGACAACCACCTGCACATCCGTTACTGCGAGCCGGTCCACCCGGACGCGACGTACCGGTGCTGACCCGAGAGCTCGAGGAACCGACCATGACACTCGTGAGAAGACTGCCCGGCCTCGCGGCCGCGCTGCTCGCCGCCCTCGTCACCACACTGGTGGCGGGCGTGCTCCAGGCCGCCCCGGCCTTCGCCGCCGACTGGCCGCTGGTCAAGAACGGCAGCACCGGCGCCCAGGTGACCACCGTCCAGCACCTGCTGACCGCCCGCGGCTACGCCACCTCCGCCGACGGCGTCTTCGGCGCCGGCACCGAGTCCAAGGTCCGCAGCTTCCAGAGCGCCAACAGCCTGTCCTCGGACGGCGTCGTCGGCGGGGACACCTGGTCCAAGCTGATCGTCACCGTCCGCAAGGGCGACAACGGCTCCGCGGTGAAGGCCGCCCAGACGCAGCTCAACCGGTACGGTGCCGGGCTCGCCGTCGACGGCGCCTTCGGTGACGGCACCGACGCCAAGGTCCGCTCCTTCCAGTCCTCCCACAGCCTCGACGCGGACGGCATCGTCGGCCCCGACACCTGGCGCGCCCTGGTCACCGGCTCCTCCGGCGGCAGCGGCGGCAGCAGCGGTCTGCTGACCCAGGCCCAGGCGGCCTCCATCTTCACGTCGGCCGGCATCACCTGGACCTCCTCCGGCAACTGCTCGGACCGCAACAACAGCGCCTGCACCTCCTTCGACGGCCTGCGCCAGGCCTCCGCGGACGGCGCCGTGACCCTGAAGCGCGCGAGCGGCTGCGGCCTGACCATCACCGGCGGCACCGAGACGGGCCACGCCAGCGGCACGTACTCGCACTGGAACGGCTACAAGCTGGACTTCAGCCCGACCACCTGCCTGAGCAACTACATCACCGGCACCTTCGCCTACTCCGGCACCCGGGGCGACGGCGCCGCCCTCTACACCGCTCCCTCGGGCAACATCTACGCCCGCGAGAGCAGCCACTGGGACGTGACCTTCCTCAACTGAGACATGTCATGTTCGCGGATGCTCCCCCCGTTCTCGAACGGGGGGAGCATCCGCGTGTGACGGGGGGTCGGCCGCGGCGGGCCGGCGATCCCCCGGACAGGTGTCGCCGAGATGCGGCCTTGTCCGGCTTGCGGTGATATGGGGGCCTAAGTCTCGGCAAGAGTTACGGGAGGCACTCCATGCGCGGAGCCACGCACGCGAAGTGGGCCGCACTGGCCACCGCCGTCGCCCTCGCGGCCACGGCCTGTGGCGGCGGCGACAGCGGTGGTGGCGGGGGAGGGGCCGACGGCATCGTGAGTTCCTCGTGGGGCGACCCGCAGAACCCGCTGGAGCCCGCCAACACCAACGAGGTCCAGGGCGGCAAGGTCCTCTCCATGATCTTCCGCGGGCTCAAGCAGTACGACCCGAAGACCGGCGAGGCCAAGAACATGCTCGCCGAGAACATCGAGACCACCGACTCGCAGAACTTCACCATCACGGTCAAGGACGGCTGGACCTTCTCCAACGGCGAGAAGGTCACCGCGAAGTCCTTCGTCGACGCCTGGAACTACGGCGCCAGTCTGAAGAACAACCAGAAGAACGCGTACTTCTTCGGGCAGATCGAGGGCTACGACCAGGTCCACCCCGAGAAGGGCGAGCCCACCGCCGAGACCATGTCCGGCCTCAAGGTGACCGGCCCCCAGACCTTCACGGTCAAGCTCACCCAGAAGTTCTCCACCTGGCCCATCACCCTCGGCTACGCGGCCTTCTCACCGCTGCCCCAGGCCTTCTACAGCGACCACGCCGGCTGGCTCTCCAAGCCCATCGGCAACGGCCCGTACACCGTCGACTCGTACTCCAAGGGCTCCCAGATGTCCCTCAGGCGCTGGGACGCCTACCCCGGCCCCGACAAGGCCCAGAACGGCGGCATCGACCTCAAGGTCTACACCGACAACAACACCGCCTACACGGACCTGACGGCCGGCAACCTCGACCTCGTCGACGACATTCCCGCCTCCCAGCTCAAGAACGTCCAGGCCGACCTCGGCGGCCGGTACATCAACGTCCCCGCCGGCATCATCCAGACCCTCGCCTTCCCGTTCTACGACCCCGCGTGGAACAAGCCGGGCCAGGAGAAGCTCCGGCAGGGCCTCTCCATGGCGATCAACCGCCCGCAGATCACCGAGACGATCTTCCAGAAGACCCGCACCCCCGCCGTCGACTGGACCTCCCCGGTGCTCGGCGAGCAGGGCGGCTTCAAGGACGTCTGCGGCGACTTCTGCAAGTACGACGCGGCCCAGGCCAAGAAGCTCGTCGCCGAGGGCGGCGGCATCCCCGGCGGCACGATGAAGATCTCGTACAACGCCGACACCGGCTCCCACAAGGAGTGGGTGGACGCCGTCTGCAACTCCATCAACAACGCGCTCGGCAACAACAAGGCCTGCGTCGGCAACCCGATCGGCACCTTCGCCGACTACCGCAACCAGGTCACCCAGTCGAAGATGACCGGGCCGTTCCGCGCCGGCTGGCAGATGGACTACCCGCTCATCCAGAACTTCCTCCAGCCGCTGTACTACACCAACGCCTCCTCCAACGACGGCAAGTACTCCAACCCGGAGTTCGACAAGCTGGTCAACCAGGCCAACGCCGAGTCCGACACCGCCAAGGCCGTCGGGCTCTTCCAGCAGGCCGAGGGAGTCCTCCGCGACGACATGGGAGCCATCCCGCTCTGGTACCAGAACGGCAGCGCCGGCTACTCGGACAAGGTCGAGAACGTGACCCTGAACCCCTTCAGCGTCCCGGTGTACGACCAGATCAAGGTCAAGTGACGACGTAGCAGTACGGCGGTGTACGGCCCGGGCCGCGGATCCCCGCGCCGGGCCGTACGCCGTCCCTCAACCCACCCTTCCTGGAGGCCTCCGTGGGTCGATACGTGATCCGGCGGCTGCTGCAGATGATCCCGGTCTTCTTCGGCGCCACGCTGTTGATCTTCCTGATGGTGAACGTGATGGGCGACCCCATCGCCGGCCTCTGCGGCGACCGGGCCTGCGACCCGGCGACCACCGCCCAGCTGCAGAAGGAGTACGGCCTCGACAAGCCGGTCTGGCAGCAATACCTGACCTACATGGGCAACGTCTTCACCGGAGACTTCGGCACCGCCTTCAACGGCCAGCCCGTCACCGAGCTGATGGCCAACGCCTTCCCGGTCACCATCCGGCTCACCATCGTCGCGATCCTCTTCGAGATCGTCATCGGCATCACCCTGGGCGTCATCACCGGCCTCAAGCGCGGCCACCCCGTCGACACCAGCGTCCTGCTGCTGACCCTGGTCGTCCTCTCCGTCCCCACCTTCGTCACCGGCCTGCTGCTCCAGCTGCTCCTGGGCGTCGAATGGGGCTGGATCGAACCGGCGGTCTCGCCCGACGCGCCCTTCAACGAACTGATCGTCCCCGGCCTCGTCCTCGCGTCCGTCTCACTCGCGTACGTCACCCGGCTCACCCGGACCTCCATCGCCGAGAACAAGCGCGCCGACTACGTCCGCACCGCCGTCGCCAAGGGCCTGCCCCGCCGCCGGGTCGTCACCCGGCACCTGCTGCGCAACAGCCTCATCCCCGTGGTGACCTTCATCGGCGCCGACATCGGCGCCCTCATGGGCGGCGCCATCGTCACCGAACGGATCTTCAACATCCACGGCGTCGGCTACCAGCTCTACCAGGGCATCGTCCGCCAGAACACCCAGACCGTCGTCGGCTTCGTGACCATCCTCGTCCTGGTGTTCCTGCTGGCCAACCTCCTGGTCGACCTCCTGTACGCCGTCCTTGACCCGAGGATTCGCTATGCCTGAGCCCCTTGAGCCCTTTGAGCCTCTGGAGTCGTACGGAGAGGAAGGACGAGCGATCGCCTCGACCGGCGCGGGAGGCGCTGCCGACCTCGGCACTCAAGAGGCAGAGACCCTGGAGAAGACGCCGGGCGGCCCGGAGGGGACCGGCCCCGACAAGAAGCCCCGCTCCCTCTGGTCCGACGCCTGGCACGACCTGCGCCGCAACCCGATCTTCATCATCTCCGCGCTCGTCATCCTCTTCCTGGTGATCATCTCGATCTGGCCCCAGCTGATCGCCTCCGGAGACCCGCTCGACTGCGACCTCTCCAAGGCGCAGGAAGGCTCCCAGCCCGGCCACCCCTTCGGCTTCAACGGCCAGGGCTGCGACGTCTACACCCGCACCGTCTACGGCGCCCGGACGTCCGTGACCGTCGGCGTCCTCGCCACCCTCGGCGTCGCCGTCCTCGGCGGCATCCTCGGTGGCCTCGCCGGCTTCTTCGGCGGCACCTGGGACGGCATCCTCTCCCGGCTCACCGACGTCTTCTTCGCCATCCCCGTCGTCCTCGGCGGCCTCGTGCTCCTGTCCGTCGTCACCAGCACCACCGTCTGGCCCGTCATCGGCTTCATGGTGCTGCTCGGCTGGCCGCAGCTCTCCCGCATCGCACGCGGCTCGGTCATCACCGCCAAACAGAACGACTACGTCCAGGCCGCCCGCGCGCTCGGCGCCTCCAACTCCCGGATGATGCTCCGGCACATCACGCCGAACGCCGTCGCCCCGGTGATCGTCGTCGCCACCATCGCCCTCGGCACGTACATCTCGCTCGAAGCGACCCTGTCGTACCTCGGCGTCGGACTGAAGCCGCCGACCGTCTCCTGGGGCATCGACATCTCCTCGGCGTCGCCGTACATCCGCAACGCGCCCCACATGCTGCTCTGGCCGGCCGGCGCGCTCGCCATCACCGTGCTCGCGTTCATCATGCTCGGCGACGCGGTGCGCGACGCCCTCGACCCGAAGCTGAGGTAGGGACCCATGCTGCTCGAAGTGCGCGACCTGCACGTGGAGTTCCACACCCGGGAGGGGGTGGCCAAGGCGGTCAACGGCGTCAACTACTCCGTCGACGCGGGAGAGACCCTCGCCGTCCTCGGCGAGTCCGGCTCCGGCAAGTCCGTCACGGCCCAGGCCGTCATGGGCATCCTCGACATCCCGCCCGGGAAGATCAGCGGCGGCGAGATCCTCTTCCAGGGCCAGGACCTCCTGAAGCTCAAGGAGGAGGAGCGGCGCAAGGTCCGCGGCGCCAAGATGGCGATGATCTTCCAGGACGCGCTGTCCTCCCTCAATCCCGTCATCAGCGTCGGCGACCAGCTCGGCGAGATGTTCCAGGTCCACAAGGGGATGTCGCGCAAGGACTCCAGGGCCAAGGCCGTCGAGCTGATGGACCGGGTCCGCATCCCCGCCGCCAAGGAACGCGTCGGCCAGTACCCCCACCAGTTCTCCGGCGGCATGCGCCAGCGCATCATGATCGCGATGGCGCTCGCCCTCGAACCCGAACTGATCATCGCCGACGAGCCCACCACCGCCCTCGACGTCACCGTCCAGGCCCAGGTCATGGACCTCCTCGCCGAGCTCCAGCGCGAGCTCAACATGGGCCTCATCCTCATCACCCACGACCTCGGCGTCGTCGCCGACG
The DNA here is from genome assembly GCF_042889835.1 of Streptomyces sp. NPDC002463. Lineage (NCBI taxonomy): Bacteria > Bacillati > Actinomycetota > Actinomycetes > Kitasatosporales > Streptomycetaceae > Streptomyces > Streptomyces sp. NPDC002463. Next base: position 315,602 of record NZ_JBIARL010000001.1, on the reverse strand, counting down.
TCGCCGACAAGATCGCCGTCATGTACGCGGGGAAGATCGTCGAACAGGCGCCCGTCCACGAGATCTACAAGGCCCCCGCCCACCCCTACACCCGGGGCCTGCTCGACTCCATCCCGCGCCTCGACCAGAAGGGCCAGGAGCTCTACGCGATCAAGGGCCTGCCTCCCAACCTCCTCGCCATCCCCTCCGGCTGCTCCTTCAACCCGCGCTGCCCGCTCGCCCGGGACCGCTGCCGGACCGACGAGCCCCCGCTGTACGACGTGACCGAGTCCCCGGTGCCGCGCGCCAGCGCCTGCCACTTCTGGAAGGAGTGCCTCCATGGCTGAGGCGATTCTCGAAGTCCGGGACCTCCACAAGCACTACCCGCTGACCAAGGGCATCCTCTTCAAGAAGCAGGTCGGCTCCGTCAGGGCCGTCGACGGCGTCGACTTCGACCTCGCGGCCGGCGAGACCCTCGGCATCGTCGGCGAGTCCGGCTGCGGCAAGTCCACCGTCGCCAAGATGCTGGTCAACCTGGAACGGCCCACCTCCGGGACCATCCGGTACAAGGGCGAGGACATCACCAAGATGTCCCCGCGCGCCCTCAAGGCCGTCCGCCGCAACATCCAGATGGTCTTCCAGGACCCGTACACCTCGCTCAACCCCCGCATGACCGTCGGCGACATCATCGGCGAGCCGTACGAGATCCACCCCGAGGTCGCCCCCAAGGGCGACCGGCGCCGCAAGGTCCAGGACCTCCTGGACGTCGTCGGCCTCAACCCCGAGTACATCAACCGCTATCCGCACCAGTTCTCCGGCGGCCAGCGCCAGCGCATCGGCATCGCCCGCGGCCTCGCCCTCCAGCCCGAGATCATCGTCGCGGACGAGCCGGTCTCCGCGCTCGACGTCTCCGTCCAGGCCCAGGTCGTCAACCTCCTCGACACCCTCCAGGCCGAGTTCTCCCTCTCGTACGTCTTCATCGCCCACGACCTGTCGATCGTCCGGCACATCTCCGACCGCGTCGGCGTCATGTACCTCGGCCGGATCGTCGAGATCGGCACCGACGCCCAGATCTACGACCACCCCACCCACCCCTACACCCAGGCGCTGCTCTCCGCCGTGCCCGTCCCCGACCCCGAGGCGCGTGCCCACCGCGAGCGGATCCTCCTCTCCGGAGACGTCCCCTCCCCGGCCAACATCCCCTCCGGCTGCCGCTTCCGCACCCGCTGCTGGAAGGCCCAGGAACGCTGCACCCTGGAGGTCCCGCTCCTCGCCGTCCCGGCCGTCTTCCGCCTCACGGACAGCCCGGCCAAGCACGACTCCGCCTGCCACTTCGCGGAGGAGAAGCAGGTCGTCCCGCCGGAGGAGCCGGAGGAGCCGGAGGGGCCGGGGGGGCCGGGGGGGCCGGGGGGGCCGGAGAAGCCTCAGGAGCCGTAACGCACGGGCAACTCCACGGACTTGGATCCGATATACGGATATTGGATGTTGGATCCCGTACGGCCGTGCGGGTGCCGTGAAACCGGCCGGGGCGCATACACCGCCCCGGCCGGCCGCATTCCACTGTTCATGCGGAACCGCTTGTTTCGGTCGTTCGCGACCGTGAGTATCGGGCCCGTGACTGTGACACGCCCGGCACGTCTCACGGGCGCCGCGCTCTGCGCCGCGCTCGCCCTCATCGCCGCCGTGTGGATCCTCCAGGACCTCGCCTCGCTCGGCTCGCCCGCCGACCTCGCCTGGTACTGGGCCGGGGACCACCACTTCCTGATACGGGGGCGGTCCACCACCTCCCTGCTCGACCCCGTGCTCCTCGCCGCCTACGCCGCCACCGTCCTCGCCGCCCTCCGCTCCCGGCACGCGGCCTCCGCCCTCGCCGCCGCCGGCGCCGCCACCCTCGCCCTGCGCCTCCCCGGGCTCTGGGCGGCCGGCAGCGGAGCCCTCGTCACCGCCCTCCTCGAACTGGCCCTCGCCACCGGACTCGTCCTCACCGCCGCCGTCGGCCGCCGCCCGGCGGACGCCCCGTACGAGCAGCGGCCCACCCGCCCCCGCACCGGCCCCGCCGTCGCCGCCGGAATCCTCCTCGCGGCCGCCGCCCTCTTCCTGACCCTCTGGGAGCTGTACTGGGCCGGCGAGCTGCCCCTGGAGACCACCTTCGACCGCTTCACCGGCGGCCGCTCCGTCGTCAAACCCGCCCTCGCGCCCCCGCCCGGCTGGCTGTCCCTGATCGCCGCCGCCCTGTACGGCACAGCCGCCGTGTCCTGCTTCGCCCGGGCCCGCCACTCCCGGGCCTTCGGGCTCCTCGCCGCCGTGCTCCTGACGGCCGGCGGCCTCGGCGGGGTCGCCCGCGCCGTCCGCTACGAGACCCTCGTCCGGCTCGGCGACCTCACCACCCTGGACGCGACGGACGTCCTCACCTCCGTCTTCGAACTGCTCGCAGGACTCGCGGTGCTCGTGCTCCTGGCCGGGCGCGGCGCCCCCGACGCCGCGCCCGCACCCCACCCGGCGGCCGGGGCGCGGTCCCCGGCCCCGCCCCACCCGACACCGCCCGGCTGGTGACTCAGCTCATGACGCCGAGGGACCGCTTCAGGAACTCCACCTGGAGCAGCAGCAGGTTCTCCGCCACCTGCTCCTGAGGCGTCATGTGCGTCACCCCGGACAGCGGCAGCACCTCGTGCGGCCGGCCCGCCGCGAGCAGCGCCGACGACAGCCGCAGCGCGTGCCCCACCACCACGTTGTCGTCGGCGAGACCGTGCACGACCATCATCGGCCGGGCCGGCTCCTCCGGCGCCGACAGACCGTCGTCGGTCAGCAGCGACTGCGCCGCGTACACCTCCGGATCGTCCTGCGGGGTGCCCAGGTACCGCTCCGTGTAGTGCGTGTCGTACAGCCGCCAGTCCGTCACCGGCGCCCCGACCACCGCCGCCCGGAACACGTCGGGCCGCTGCAGCACCGCCCGCGCCGCCAGATAACCGCCGTACGACCAGCCCCGGATCGCCACCCGGTCCAGATCGAACGGGAAGCTCCCGGCGAGCCCCAGGAGCGCGTCCACCTGGTCGTCGAGCGTCACCCCGAAGTCCCGCGCGACCGACTTCTCCCAGGCCGGGGAACGGCCAGGCATGCCCCGCCCGTCCGCCACGACCACCGCGAAGCCCTGGTCCGCGAACCACTGCGAGGTCAGATGCGGATTGTGCGCGGCGAGCACCCGCTGCCCGTGCGGACCGCCGTACGGATCCATCAGGACCGGCAGCGGCCCGTCCCCCTCCTCGTACCCCGAGGGCAGCAGCACCACGCACGGGATCCGCCGCGCCCCCGCCTCCGTCAGCCGCACCCGAGCGGAGATCACCGGCCGCTGGGCGTACGAGGCCACCACCGCGACCTGCTCGCCGTCCCGCAGCACCCGCGCCACGCTCCCCGGCGCCTCCGGCCGCGCCGACACCAGGACGGTCACCGCCCCCGAGCGCACCGCGCCGTGCACACCGGCGCCCTCTGACAGCCGCGTCAGCCGCTCCGCGCCCGCACCGGTCACCCGGTACACGTGGATCTCGCCGGTCTCCGGCTCAGCCGCCGCCTCACCCGCCGACGCCGACACCAGGACGTCGTCCGTGCCGACGTCGAGCACCGACCGGACGTGCAGCCCCGCGTCCGTCCACGCCTCCTCGCCGACCGCGAGGACCCGCGCCCCGCCCTCGTCCGTGACCCTGACGAGTCCGCCGCCCGGCCCCCACGCCGGAGCCCCCTGGGGCAGCTCCAGCCACACCGGGTCCGCCTCCGTCCGCACCCCGGCCGTCTTCCCCGACTCCGGGTCCACCGTCAGGAACAGCTGCTCCCGCTGGTCCCGCGCCTGCACGAGCAGCAGCGGCGCCCCCGCCGCCGACCAGTGCACCCGCGCCAGATACGGATACCGCTCCCGGTCCCACACCACCTCCGTGCGGGACCCGTCGAGGCCGAGCACGAACAGCCGCACCTCCGCGTTGGCCGTCCCCGCCGCCGGGTACGCCACCCGCTGCGGCTCCCGCTCCGGGTGCGCCGGGTCCGCGATCCACCAGCGCCCCACCGCCCGGTCGTCCGCCCGCGCCACGAGCAGCCGGTCCGAGTCGGGCGACCACCAGTACCCGCGCTCCCGGCCCATCTCCTCCGAGGCGATGAATTCGGCCAATCCGTAGGACACGTGCTCGTCCTCCGGGACGGCCAGCGCGCGGTCGCCCGAACCGTCCGCGCCCACCACCCGCAGGGCGCCCTCCGCCACGTACGCCACGGACCGCCCGTCCGGCGACGGACGCGGATCGATCACCGGCCCCGGCACCGCCAGCTCCCGCGCCGTCCCCGCCCGCAGCTCCGCCGCGAACAGCCGCCCCGACAGCGCGAACGCCGCCAACTCCACGGCCCCGTCCACCGCGTACCCCACGATCCCCGCCGAGCCCTCCCGGCTCCGCTCCCGGCGCGCCCGCTCCTGCGGCGACAACTCCTCCTCGGCGCCCGCGAGCAGCGCCACCGGATCGGCGGCCACGCGCTCCCCGGGCTCGCCGTCCCGGGGCAGGTCGAGCACCCAGAGCCGATGGGAACGGTCCGTCCCGGAACCGGATCTGACGAACACCACGCGCTCCCCGTCCGGGGAGACCGAGAAACCACGCGGGACCCCCAGGGTGAACCGCTGGGTCCGGGCGTGCTGGCGGGGGAAGGAGAGCCCGGCCGAGGGTGTGGCCGACTGCTGCGAAGACAAGGTCATACGGCTGAAAGTAGCGCCGTGCGCCCCCCTCGTGCCTCCGTCCGCCGATCGATGCGGCCGCACGGATAGTTATGATCCGTAGCGCTAGGTGGGTATGCATCGGACTGGCATGCCCTCTGGCACATGCTGATCGACCGAACCGCTCGAATATCCGACCGAAGGTGGAGGTGAACCGCCGTGGCACTCTCGATCTCCGTGGTGGTGCTGCTGGCGATCGTCGTCTTCCTGCTGATCCGGAAATCCGGGCTGAAGGCTGGACATGCGGCGGTCTGCGCGCTCCTGGGCTTCTACCTGGCGAGCTCGTCCATCGCCCCGTCCATCAGCACCCTCACCACGAACGTGGCGGGCATGATCGGCGGCCTCAAGTTCTGACCTGGGGACCTGCCTGACCTCGTAGGGTGGGGGGCATGTCCGATCTCCCCGCCCGCCGTCTGCTGCTCGTGCACGCGCACCCGGACGACGAGTCGATCAACAACGGCGCCACCATGGCCAGGTACGCGGCCGAGGGCGCCCTCGTCACCCTCGTCACCTGCACCCTCGGCGAGGAGGGCGAGGTCATCCCGCCCGACCTCGCCCACCTGGCCCCCGACCGGGAGGACCGGCTCGGCCCCCACCGCGTCGGCGAACTCGCCGCCGCGATGACCGAGCTGGGCGTCACCGACCACCGCTTCCTCGGCGGCCCCGGACGCTTCCGCGACTCCGGAATGATGGGCGCCGAACAGAACAAGCGCCCGGGCGCCTTCTGGAGCACCGACGTCGACACCGCCGCGCCCCACCTCGTCGAGGTGGTCCGCGAGACCCGCCCGCAGGTCCTGATCACCTACGACCCCGACGGCGGCTACGGCCACCCCGACCACATCCAGGCCCACCGGGTCGCCACCCGCGCCGCCGAACTCGCGGCGGACGCCTCGTACCGCCCCGACCTCGGCCCGGCCCACACGATCGCCAAGATCTACTGGAACCGCGTCCCGCGCCCCGTCGCCGAGGCCGCCTTCGCCCGGCTCCACGCCGAGGGCTCCGCCTTCCCGGCCGTCGCCGCGATCGACGACGTCCCCGGCGTCGTCGACGAGGACCGGATCACCGCCGAGATCGCCGCCGACCCCGCGTACACGGCCCGCAAGACCGCCGCGATGGCCGCGCACGCCACCCAAGTCGCCGTCGACGGTCCCTTCTTCGCCCTCTCCAACGACCTCGGCCAGCCGATCTTCACCACCGAGTACTACGAACTGGTCCACGGCACCTCCGGCGCCCCCGAGGGCGAGCGCGAGACGGACCTCTTCGCGGGGGTGACGGAATGAGCGCGGTGAAGCAGAACCCGGCCCCGTCCCCGTCCCCGATGCCCTCCCCGGCCGCTCGATACGTCTGGTACGGCGTCCTGTTCGTCCTCGGCGTCCTCGTCGGCCTCGCCGGATCCCTCGTCCAGGCCGCCTGGTTCCCCGGCGGCCTGCTCCTCTCGCTCCTCGCCACCACCGGCCTCTTCTACGGAGGGCTGCGCGCCACCAGTACCCAGATCGGCGTCGCCTCCGCCGCCGGCGGCTGGCTCGTCGCCGTCATCCTGCTCAGCGTCGGACGCCCCGAGGGCGACGGGGTGTTCGGCGGAGGCACCGGCGAGCTGATCTTCCTCTTCGGAGGCATGGCGATCGCTGTGATGTGCGCCACCATGCCCCGGCTGCCGCGACCGACCCCGTGAACAGGACGACTTGACGCCGGGGACGCCCTGACTTCGGCCGGATTGCCCGTCGTCCTGTGCCCGGGGGTCGGGTATGAGTCGGCGGCGTTCAGTATGGTGGTGCGCGCCGCCGAACCGCCCGGGTCAACACGAGCATCAGCAAGAGCGGGCGGTGGAGCCAACCGGGAGATCCTGCTTTGAGTCGTGAAACTGGTCGAGAGACTGACAGTTCGTCCTCCGGCGCCCAGGGGCGCGGGGGAGCCGCGTACCCCTCGGGTACACCGCCGTACGGATCCCGCCAGTATCCGTCGCTCCACCCCACGCAGGACGCGCCGGAGGAGGCCGCCGCCGCGCCCGCACCGCCCGAGGAGCCCAAGACCGAGACGACGCTGACGACCCGGATCCGGATCAACATCCCGGGTTCGCGTCCGATTCCGCCGGTCGTGGTCCGCAAGCCGGTCAACGAGACGGCCGCCCCGGACCCGGAGCCCGTCGTGGAACCCGAGCCGGAGCCGGTGGCCGTCGCCGCCCCCGAGCCTCCGCGCGCGGCCGAGGAGGCCGCCCCGGAGCCGCCGAAGGCGAAGGAGACGAGCGACTGGTTCGCCCCGCGCAAGGCGGCCCCCGCACCGGCCCCCACGCCCACGCCGGCCCCCGCGCCGACGGCCAAGCCGACCCCGGCGCCCGCCGGAGCGGACGCCCAGGGCACGGGCTTCGCGGGCTCGGCGACCTCGGGCGTCCCGACGGTCGGCACGACCCCGTCGAGCCGCCCGGTCACGGCGACCGCCCAGACCCCGCCGGCCAACCCGCTCTACGAGAACGGCACACCGGCCGCCGGCACGCCGATGTACGACGGCACGCCGGTGGGCGGCACGCCGATGTACGACGGGACGCCCGCGGGCGGTACCCCGGCGTACGACGGGACCCCGGCCGCGGGCACCCCGATGTACGACGGCACGCCCGCCGCCGGTACGCCCCTGCACACCGGCACCCCGGCCGCGGGCACGCCCGCGTTCCGCGGTCCGGGCGGTCCGGCGGGCCGACGCGGCCAGGGTGCTCCGGGAGCACCTGGTGGTTCCCCGGCCGGCTCCCGGACCGGTTCCCCGGCGGCGCCGACCGGCCCCACCACGGGTCCGGTCACCGGCACCGCCTCCCTCGGCGGCCCCGCCACCGCCCCCCGCCCCTTCGGCGGAGGCCCGGGCTCCCCGTTCGCGGGCGGCGGCGCGCCCCGCATGTCCGACGACACCGCGATCCTGACGCCGCAGGCGCCCGCACCGGCGCCGAGGCCCGGACAGGGCGACAACGGGCAGGGCGCCCACGTCTCCGGCGACACGCTCACCAGCGGCATCCCGGTGGTCCCGCCGACGGCGGCCCGCCCGAACCTGACCCCGCGCATCGAGGAGCGCGCGACCCCGGCCCCCGCGCCGGCGCCGCGCCAGACGCCCGCGGCCGACCGCGCGCCGGCGAAGAAGGGCCGGTCGAAGCTGGTCCTCGCCGCCGTCGGCGTCCTGGGCCTCGCCGGAGTCGCGTACGGCGCCGGACTGCTCCTCAACCACTCCGACGTCCCGAAGGGCACGACGGTGCTCGGGGTGGACATCGGCGGCGGTACGAAGGAGGAAGCCGTCGCGAAGCTGGACGCGGTGCTCGGCAAGCGGGCCACGACCCCGCTGCAGCTCGGCGTCGGCGGCAAGCAGGTCCAGCTGGCCCCGGACAAGGCGGGCCTGGCGCTCGACAGCCAGGAGACCGTCCGTGCGGCGGCGGGCAGCGACTACAACCCGGTCTCGGTGATCGGCTCCCTGTTCGGCGGCGAGCGGGTCGCGAAGCCGGTGTTCCCGGTCGACAAGGAGAAGCTCGCGGTCGCGCTGACCGACCTGGCGGGCACGTCCGCGTCGGCGACGGAGGGCACGATCCTGTTCGCCCCGAACAAGGTGACGCCGGTCGAGGGCAAGCCGGGGAAGGGCCTGGACGTCCAGCGCTCGATGATCTCCGTCCAGGACGCCTTCCGCGCCCAGGTGGAGACCGGCCAGAACAAGCTGGTCGAGCTGCCGGTCACCACCCGCCGCCCGACGGTCACGAAGGCCGAGCTGGACCGGGCGATGGAGGAGTTCGCGACGCCCGCGATGTCGGGTCTGATCAGGATCCAGGCGGGCGGCAGGCACATCGACTTCGGCCCGGCGCGCTCGCTGCCGCAGATCCTCTCCATGAAGGCCGTCGACGGCCGACTGGTCGAGGTCTACGACAAGAAGGCGATCGACCGGCTCCTCGACGGCGCCTTCGACGGCGTCATGATCACCAAGGGCGACGGCACGAAGCACCAGGTCTCCGCCGACGACGTGGCCTTCGTGATGCGCGACGCCCTGATGGGCAAGACCCTGGCGGAACGCACGAAGACGATCAACCTCACGGGCGAGGGCTGACAGCCCCCGCTCCGGCTCCCGAGCCCCCGTCCCACCCCGGGACGGGGGCTCGCGCGCATGGGGAGGTACGTTCTGCGTGAGGAGGCAGGATGGAGAACGGAACGGGGCACGACCACTCCGGCTGGGAGGAGGTCGTGGGCGCGGCACGCGAGCGGGCCCGCTCACGACAGGCCCTCATGATCGAACGCCACGGCCTGTCGGGCGACGTCCAGTACCACTGGTCGATGGACGACGCGCGGATCACCTGGTCCCGCAACGGGACGGCTTTCCTCACGGGACGGATCACGATGATCGGCAGCGTGAGCCTGTCCCACGAGACCTGGCTGTGGTCCTGGGCCAACGATTCCCTGCCGCCCGCGGTCCTCGGCGACATCGACCGGGTGCGCGCCTTCGGAGAGGCGAACGGCTTCCCGGTGCTGCCCTGGCCGGGCTTCGACTACGACCCCGCACTCGTCGCCGAAGCGCGCACGGTCGCGGCCTCAGTGCTGGACGCGGAGGGCCTCTGGGCGGACTCCACGGACGACGTCCAGCTGCACTTCACGATCCACGACCTGAAGCCGACGGTGGCCGGAGACTGCTAGGGGCACGGTTGCGGCTCTCGGGGCGGGCCGGGTTCGTGGGTGGGTGGGTGGCGAGGCCCGGCCCCGCCGCCCACCCATGGCGGGAAGCGGCCTCGGAAAGAGGGCGGCCGCACCCGAAGCCCACGGAGCCGGCCCGCCCGGTGGTCCGCTTCAATCGGGGCCATGACTCACATACTCGGTTCCGTCACCGCGCCCTCCGGCGTGCTGGTCCTCGGCACGGCCGGGACCGTCGACTGCTGGGCCACGACCGACCGACCGCTCTCCGAGCGGGGGCTCGCCGCCGCCCGGGCCGGCGGTGCGCACCTGCACCTGCCTGAGGACGGCGAGCCGAAGGCCTGGTACTGCGAGGCGGTCGCGGTTCCCGCCGCGATGGACCGGCCCCTTCCCGTACGTGCAGAGGCGGCGCCGTCCCCGTTCGACGGCGAGCCGACGATCTCCGTCCTGGAGATCGACCTGGGGATCCCGTGGCCTGCAGAGCGGGGCCCCGGCCCCGTACACCTCGGCGATCTGCCCGTGGACCGGTGCGGGATGGTCCTCGGTGACGCGCAGGCCCTGGACGGGTTCGTCGGCCTGGAGGGGGACTCCGTGGACGGGCTCGCGGACGTCACGTACTGGGGGCGGCATCAGGACGAGGCCCATGCCGAGTTCGGTGGCGAGCCCGTCGCATACGGCCCGTACGGGCATCTCGACCTCCCCGTCGCCGAGGCCGAGGCGCTCGCCGCCCGCCTCGCCGGCTGGGTCGAACAGGGCCCGGGCAAGGGCCTGACGGTCGCGGTGGACGAGCACTCCCACTACCACCTCCTCCACCGGGCCACCTGGAACCACCCCCTCCTCGCCGCGGTCCTCGACATCGCCGGCTGCCGGGTCCTCGGCCTCGACTGGGACCCGGGCGACCACTCCGTCCGTCACGACGGCGAGCGCCCCTGGGGCAAGGTCCACCCGGTCACCCTCGCCCCCGACGACGGCTCCACAGTCCTCCGCTGGGCGATCCCGCCGCACCACGACGAGGACGGGGGCGAGCCGTGAGACGACGTCGGGAGAAGAAGCGCCGGCCGCCCTTCCCACTGCCTCAAGCCCTCGTCCTGCTGTCGACGCCCGACGGCCGACGCCCGAGGCCCGACGCCCGACGCCCGGCGGCCGACGGCACAGCCTGATCGACGTGCAGGGCGGGATGGCCTGCGGGGCCCTGCCCGACGTGCCCGGAGACGCCGATCCGCGCGAGGCGCGGGCCGCCGCGGCCCGGATGGTGCGGGAGCCGGCTCACGGCGAGGGTCCTGGGTCGCTCAGGTCCGGGTGCCGGGGGACGCCGAATAACGTGTAGCGCCCCCCGCGCCCCTCTCGTAGGGTCTCCCGCAAGGGCGGGGTCGTAGCACAGAGGTAATGCGCCGCGATGACATCTCGGAGGACGCCGGTTCGAATCCGGCCGCCCCGCCCCCTCACCCGCTAGTTGAGCAGCGCCCTCGCCGCCTGCGCCCTTCGCCGGATCGTCGTCGCCGACTCCGGGTCCACCGCGTCCATCACCTGGGCGTAGGCCTCCATCTCCACCGCTCCCGTGAGGAACTCCCCGCGCTGGACGAGCAGTTCGGCGCGTTCGTAGCGGAGCCTCGCCGGGTGCGAGGGGAGCAGTAGGGCGAGTTCCACCGCCCACAGGGCCACGTCGGAGCGTTCGGGGCGCGGGGCCGCCCAGGCGCGGATGTTGTTGAGGATCCGGAGGACGATCGCGCCGGGCTCGGCGGGGCGGAGCATCGAGCGGTCGAGGGCCTCGCCCGTCGCGCTCGCCACCAGGAGCTCGGCGTCCGTGCCCGTCATGGCCCGGCCGCCCGCGAACGGGTCGGCGAGGTTCAGGTCGGCCGGGTCGCCGAAGCCGACGACGAAGTGGCCGGGCAGCCCGAGCCCGTACACGGGGGCGCCGGCCCGGCGGGCGACCTCCATCCAGACGACGGAGAGCAGGATGGGCAGGCCCCGGCGACGCCGGAGCACCTCGTGCAGGAGCGAGGACTCCAGGCGCTGGTAGTCGGCGGGCACGCCCTCGAAGCCCTCGTGGCGGCCCAGGAGCGCGGCGAGCTCCGCGGCCCAGTCGCCGGTGATCCGGGTCGCGTACGGGACGAGGCCCGCGAGCCGGTCGAGTTCGATCTCGGCCTCGTCCAGGTCCCGCCGGGTGACGGTGGGGTCGGCGACCGCGCCGATCAGCAGGCAGAGCCGGGCGAGGTCGGGCCGCTCGGCCCGTGCCTCCTCGGCGAACTCCCGCCGCCAGTCCTCCCGCCCCGGCTCCTCGGAGGCGCCTCCGGACCCGCCCGGCCCGTCCGGCCCGTTCGATCCGCGCGGTCCGTTCAGTCCGTCCAGTCCGTCCGGCCCGTCCGGCCCGTCCGGTCCCTCCGGTGGTGGTACGTCCTCCCTCACGCCTCCGCCCATCGGTAGTGGTGGTAGTGGTGGTGGGGCGCGAAGCCCATCCCGTCGTACAGGGCCCGTGCGCCGTCGTTGTCCGCCTCCACCTGGAGCCAGGCCGCCGACGCGCCCTCGTCGAGCGCCTGCCGGGCCAGTGCCGTCATGACGGACGTCGCCAGGCCCCGGCGCCGCTGGTCGGGGTCGACCTCGACCGCCATGAAGCCGGCCCAGCGACCGTCGACCACCAGGCGTCCGATCGCCGCCGGTACCTCTCCCGTGCCCTCGACGGACGCGAACCACACACTCGGGCCGGACGCGAGGACGGACCTGACGGCCGGGCCGGGCTCCTGGAAGCGCTGGTAGCGGCGCAGCCACGGCTCCTCGACCGTCCGCGAGAGGCGTACGGCGGAGACGTCGGCGTCCAGGTCGCCGATCGGGGCGAGCGCCGCGATCCGCACCTCGGCGGAGACCTCGCGGTGCCAGCCGTGCCGGTCGAGGGCGGCGCACAGCAGCTCCTGGGTGCCCTCGGCGCCGGTGGCGGTCTGGATGTAGGCGGGGAGCTTCCGGGCCGCGTACCACGCGCGTACGTGCGTCAGGGCCTCGGCGACCGGCAGCCCGGGGTCACCGAGCGGGAGGGCCGAGTTGGCGCGGCGGGTGAACCCGCCGGCCGCGCGCAGGGTCCACCCGCCCAGGGGCTCGCTCTCGACCGGCTGCCACGCGCGCGCGGTGGCGCGGGCGAGCTCCGCGAAGGTGGCCGAGGGGCCGCGGCGGCGGGCCGGTGCGGCGGGCACGACCTTGCCCGCGGCGAGCGAAGATTCCGCGATCCGGACGGTCTCGCCGCTCTTTCGTGTGATCAGCAGCACACCGGCATCCCATGATGTGAGAACCCCGACCGCGTCGGTGAACTTCTCGCCCGGTTCCGCCGAGTCCGTCACGTACCGAACGGAGACACGTTTTCCCACGTCAGCGCTGGTAATTCGCACTTCAAGGCGCCCTCCGTCGGTGATTTCCACAGCTTCTCCGCCCCTCCTGTTCGGATCGCCCCCAAGAACGGAGATACTAGGTGCGGGCATCGACGACGCCGCGCTCCCGCGCAGACCAGCCCTATCGAGGAGGAACGACAGCGTGACCTACGTCATCGCGCAGCCTTGTGTCGACGTCAAGGACAAGGCGTGCATCGAGGAGTGCCCCGTCGACTGCATCTACGAGGGCAAGAGGTCCTTGTACATCCACCCGGACGAGTGCGTCGACTGCGGGGCCTGTGAGCCGGTCTGTCCGGTCGAGGCGATCTTCTACGAGGACGACACCCCGGAGGAGTGGAAGGACTACTACAAGGCGAACGTCGAGTTCTTCGACGAGCTCGGTTCGCCCGGTGGTGCCTCCAAGCTCGGCGAGATCGAGCGGGACCACCCGTTCATCGCCGCCCTGCCGCCGCAGAACGGCTGATTGTTCACCCTCGGTCCCGTACGGCCTCGCCGCTGTACGGGACCGAAGCGTTTTCCGTACGTACGAGGAAGTGAGCCAACCCGTGAGCGCAGTCTCTTCGCGCCTGCCCGTCTTCCCCTGGGACAAGCTGGAGCCGTACAAGAAGACGGCCCTGACACACCCGGACGGAATCGTCGACCTGTCCGTCGGCACGCCCGTGGACCCGGTCCCCGCGCTGATCCAGGAGGCCCTGGTCGCGGCCGCGGACTCGCCGGGCTATCCCACGGTGTGGGGCACGAAGGAACTGCGGGACGCGCTCACCGGCTGGTGCGAGCGGCGCCTGGGCGCCGTGGACTTCGCCCATGAGAACGTGCTCCCGGTCGTCGGCTCCAAGGAGCTCGTGGCCTGGCTGCCGACGCAGCTCGGGCTCGGCGCGGGCGACGTCGTCGCCTACCCGCGGCTCGCGTACCCGACGTACGAGGTGGGGGCGCGGCTCTGCGGCGCGACGCCCGTCGTCTACGACGACCCGGTCGCCGACCTCGACCCGGCCGCGGTGAGGCTGCTCTGGCTCAACTCCCCGTCCAACCCGACCGGCAAGGTCCTCGCCAAGGACGAGCTGACCCGGATCGTCGCCTGGGCGCGCGAGCACGGCGTCCTCGTCTTCTCCGACGAGTGCTACCTGGAGCTGGGCTGGGAGGCGGACCCGGTCTCGGTCCTGCACCCGGACGTCTGCGTCGGTTCGTACGAGGGGATCGTCGCGGTCCACTCGCTGTCCAAGCGCTCCAACCTGGCCGGCTACCGGGCCGCGTTCATCGCGGGCGACGCGGCGGTCCTGGGCGAGCTGCTCCAGATCCGCAAGCACGGCGGCATGATGACCGCCGCCCCGGTGCAGGCGGCGACGGTCGCGGCGCTCGGCGACGACGCGCACGTGGCCGAGCAGCGGGAGCGGTACGCGGCCCGCCGGGCGGCGCTGCGGGCGGCCCTGGAGGCGCACGGCTTCCGGATCGAGCACAGCGAGGCCAGCCTGTACCTGTGGGCGACCCGGGACGAGCCGTGCTGGGACACGGTGGCGTACCTGGCGGAGAAGGGCATCCTGGTGGCGCCCGGCGACTTCTACGGCGAGGCCGGGGAGCGGTTCGTGCGGGTGGCGTTCACGGCGACGGACGAGCGGGTCGAGGCCGCGGTCAAGCGACTGGGCTGACGGTGATGCGCCGGAGGGCCCGGGGAGCAGGTGCTCCCCGGGCCCTTCGTGCGTTCTGGCGAGGGTCAGCCGCCGATCGGCAGGCCGCCCAGGGTCTGGCCGGTCGGCAGGCCGCCCAGGCCGCCGCCGAGGGCGCCGCCGGTGGGGGCCTCGGTGCTCTCGGCGGCGGCGCCGGCGGTCTGGCCGACGACCTCGCCGGTGCTGCCGGCCGTCTTGCCGGCGACGTCCTGCACGGCGGGGGTGGCGGTCTTGCCGGCCGTGCCGATGGTCTTGCCGGCGGCCGGGACGGCCGTCCCGACGGCCTTGCTGCCGGTCTCGCCGACCACGCCGGTCGCGGTCTGCGAGGCGCCGTCGACGGCGCTCCCCGCGCCGGCGGCGTCCAGGGCGGTCACGCCGCCGAGGGCGCCGGTCGGCGCGAGGCTCGGCTCCAGGGCGCTCGCGGAGCCGGCCGCACCGACCACGGGGGCTGCTCCGGCCGCGACGATGAGGGCGGCACGGGCGATCCGACGGGTCAGGGAGAGGGACATGGTGCTCCTTCGGCAAAGACGACGATTACGCGGTGACAACCGGCCCCGGGGCGGGGGAGGTTGCGGCGACCGAAGGTAAAGAGTTGGTAATGCGTCGTATTGTCGGGTGGGGAGGAAAACGGACGAACGTGTCATTGCGGGGCCGCTGCGGAACCGTCACTTCCCTTGTGCCGCAAGGGGAGGGAGGGGGAGGGGTGACGTGCGGGGAACGCGGCCCGAAAGTCGCGCGATTTCCTTCCCTGTCCCACCCGGGCCGTGCCACGTGGGGGTGAGGGTTCGTACGGGTGATCGGCGTGCGGGTGGAGGGGTTTCCCGGCAGCGCGCCGCACGCCCGGAACCCGGCGCCCCGGCGGCCACTGCGCGTGCCGCGCGGGCGGCTGCCGCCGCCGGACGGCGGGGAGAGTCCGCACGGGCGGGTGCGCCCCGCTCCCGCGCCTGCCGCGCTGCTCCCGCGCCTGCCGCGCTGCTCCCGCGCCTGCCGTCCCGCTCCCGCGCCTGCCGCCCCGCTACTGCTGCGCCAGCCGCATCCGTACCGACGTGGCGTCCGTCGACGGCGTGCCCGAGGGCTTCGACCAGCCGCCGTCGGCCTCGCCCGCGCGCCACACGCGGTCCCCGAACGCGACCTCCGTGATGCGCAGCGTGTCCGCGCAGGCCACCGCCCACTGCGCCAGCTCCCAGCCGCGCCGCTCGTCCGAACCGGCCCCCGGCGCGCTCCCCGCGCCCGTCGCCGCCCGGACCGGGACCACCAGCACCGGCGGCTCCGACGCCGAACGGCCCGCGCTCGGACCGCCCGTGACCGCCTCCGGCGCCGCCTTCTCGCCGAAGGCCCGCACCAGCTCGTGCCGCACCTGCGCCGGATCGCCCGGCCGCCCCTTCGCCGTGCTCGCCGTGCACGTCAGCGCCGCCGGCGACCGGCCCGTCAGCGCGGCCGACAGCAGCGCCGCGTCCGGCTCGTGCTTCGCGTACGCCTGCGGGAAACCGCTCCGCTGCACCTTCTGCGCCGCCACCGTCAGCGGCAGCCGCGAGTACCCCGGGACCTTCTCCAGGCCCTCGTAGAACCTGCCCGCCGCGTACACCGGGTCCATGATCTGCTCCGGCGTCCCCCAGCCCTGCGAGGGCCGCTGCTGGAAGAGCCCCAGCGAGTCCCGGTCGCCGTGCTCGATGTTCCGCAGCGCGGACTCCTGCAGAGCCGTCGCGAGCGCGATCGTCACCGCCCGCTCCGGCAGCCCCCGCGTCGTGCCCACCGCCGCGATCATCGCCGCGTTGGACGCCTGCTCCGGAGTGAACTCGTAGCGGTTGTCCCCACTGCCCACACTGCACCGAGGCGTCCCCGTGCTCCCCGTCAGCTGGTGGACGGCCACGTACGAGGCGAGGCCGAGGAGCGCGGCGAAGGCGGCCGCCGTACGGGCGAGGCGGCCGCGACGGCGGGGGCGGGTGGGCTCGGACACGGGGCCCACCGTACTGGAGGCCGCGTTAGGGTCGGCACATGGCTGACATCACCCCGCTCGACGGCACCCTCGACCTCTCCCTGGACGGGGCCGCGCTCACCGCCGCCCTCGTCGACTTCCCCTCCGTCAGCGGGACCGAGCAGCCGCTCGCGGACGCGATCGAGCGGGCCCTGCGCCTCCTGCCGCACCTCACCGTCGACCGGTACGGCAACAACGTCGTCGCCCGGACCGACCTCGGCCGCCACGAGCGCGTCGTCCTCGCCGGCCACATCGACACCGTGCCGATCGCCGACAACGTGCCCTCGCGGCTCGACGAGGACGGCATCCTCTGGGGCTGCGGCACCTCCGACATGAAGTCCGGGGTCGCCGTCCAGCTCCGCATCGCCGCCACCGTCCCCGAGCCCAACCGCGACCTCACCTTCGTCTTCTACGACAACGAGGAGGTCGCCGCCGACCTCAACGGCCTCGGCAAGGTCGCCGCCGCGCACCCCGACTGGCTGGAGGGCGACTTCGCCGTCCTCCTCGAACCCTCCGACGGCCAGGTCGAGGGCGGCTGCCAGGGCACCCTGCGCGTCATCCTGCGCACCGCCGGTGAACGCGCCCACTCCGCGCGCGCGTGGATGGGCTCCAACGCCATCCACACCGCCGCCCCGATCCTCGACCGCCTCGCCGCCTACCAGCCGCGCAAGCCGATCATCGACGGCCTCCAGTACCACGAGGGCCTCAACGCCGTCCGCATCGAGGGCGGCGTCGCCACCAACGTCATCCCCGACGCCTGCGCCGTCACCGTCAACTACCGGTACGCCCCCGACCGCTCCCCGGCCGAGGCCCTCGCGTACGTCCGCGAGTTCTTCGACGGCATCGACATCGCCGAGTTCGTCGTCGACGACGAGAGCCCCGGCGCCCTGCCCGGCCTCTCCCACCCCGCGGCCGAGGCCTTCATGAAGGCCGTCGGCGGCAGCGCGCAGCCCAAGTTCGGCTGGACCGACGTCGCCCGCTTCAGCGCCCTCGGCGTGCCCGCCGTGAACTACGGCCCCGGTGACGCCCTGTACGCGCACAAGCGCGACGAGCACATCCACGTCGACAAGATCCACCACTGCGAGGAACGGCTCCGCGACTGGCTGACCGCCCGTCTCCCGTAATTTCGCATTTCGTCACCTCTCTGGTCCTACGCTGACCCCACCAGAAGATCGTCGGTTCGACGGAGGGAGCAGGCCATGGGTATCCCTGAGGGGGAGACGAAGCCGGAGGAGCAGCGGCTCGGACCGGTGCTCAGGCGCAGGGACCAGGTCCAGCCGGGCACCACGGACCAGCGGCTGCTCGACACCGAGGGCGACTCGGAGTGGGTGCACACCGACCCCTGGCGGGTCATGCGCATCCAGTCCGAGTTCGTCGAGGGCTTCGGCGCCCTCGCCGAACTGCCGAGCGCGATCAGCGTCTTCGGCTCGGCCCGCACGAAGCCGGACTCGCCCGAGTACGAGGCGGGCGTACGGATCGGCCGGGCGCTCGTCGAGGCCGGCTTCGCGGTCATCACGGGCGGCGGCCCGGGCGCCATGGAGGCGGCCAACAAGGGAGCCAGGGAGGCCAAGGGCGTCTCGGTCGGCCTCGGCATCGAGCTCCCCTTCGAGCAGGGGCTCAACCCGCACGTCGACATCGGCGTGAACTTCCGCTACTTCTTCGTCCGCAAGACGATGTTCGTGAAGTACGCGCAGGGCTTCGTCGTCCTGCCCGGCGGCCTCGGCACCCTCGACGAGCTCTTCGAGGCGCTCACCCTGGTCCAGACCCGCAAGGTCACCCGCTTCCCGATCGTGCTCTTCGGCACGGAGTACTGGAAGGGCCTGGTCGACTGGCTCCGCGACTCGGTCGTCGCGGGCGGCAAGGCGAGCGAACGCGACCTCCTCCTCTTCCACGTCACGGACGACGTGGAGGAGGCGGTGGCGCTGGTGACGAAGGAGGTCGGCCGCTAGCCGTTGTGGGCAGTGGGCACAGCCCCCGGTGCCGGGCGCCCGTTGTTCGGACCCCGGCCCCGTGGGGGCTACGCCAGCCCGCGCCGGGCCACCGCGGGCGCGCGGTGCCCCGCGATCGACGCCACCATGTCGAGCACCTGCCTGGTCTCCGCGACCTCGTGCACCCGGTACACCTGCGCCCCCAGCCACGCCGACACCGCCGTCGTCGCCAACGTGCCGAGGACCCGCTCCTTGACCGGACGGTCCAGGGTCTCGCCCACGAAGTCCTTGTTCGACAGGGACACGAGGACGGGCCACCCCGTCTCCGTCATCTCGCCGAGGCGGCGCGTCGCCTCCAGGCTGTGCCGGGTGTTCTTCCCGAAGTCGTGACCGGGGTCGATCATGATCCCGTCCCGCCGCACGCCGAGCGAGGCCGCGCGCTCCGCGAGGCCCACCGTGACGCGCAGGATGTCGGCCATCACGTCCTCGTACTCCACCCGGTGCGGTCGCGTACGCGGCTCCGCGCCGCCCGCGTGCGTGCAGACGAGCCCCGCGCCGTACTTCGCGGCGACCTCGGCGAGCCGCGGGTCGACGCCGCCCCAGGCGTCGTTCAGGACGTCCGCCCCGGCCTCGCACACCGCCTCGCCGACGTCCGCCCGCCAGGTGTCGACGCTGATCACCACGTCGGGGTGGCGCCTGCGGACCTCGGAGACGAAGCCGACCGTGCGCCGCGCCTCCTCCTCGGCCGTCACCTCCTCGCCGGGGCCCGCCTTCACCCCGCCGATGTCGATGATCGCCGCCCCCTCCGCCACCGCCTGCTCGACCCGGGCGAGCGCCGGCTCGTCGCGGAAGGTCGCGCCCTGGTCGTAGAAGGAGTCGGGGGTCCGGTTCACGATCGCCATGATCACCGGCTCGTGCGGCCCGAATTCACGCCGTCCCAAGCGCAGCATCCCTTATGTCCTCCCTCGCGTCCGTTCGCCTGCGACCCTAACCGTCGGTGGCGCATGGCACGATCGGCACGGGACGTTTTCCACTCCGGGGAGAGGCGCGCAGTGTTCTGGTTTCTGCTCATCACGATGGTCGTGGTCGTGGCCGCGGTGACCCTCGCCGTGGTCGGCGGCGGCGACAGCGAGGTGCTGCCCGAGGTGGCGCCCGAGCAGCTCGTCGACCCGCTCCCGGCCGCCCGCCCGGTGGACCGCGCCGACGTCGAGGCGCTGCGTCTCCCCGTCGCGGCGCGCGGCTACCGGATGGCCGACGTGGACGACGTCCTCGTACGGCTCGGCGCCGAGCTCGCGGAGCGCGACGCCCGGATCGCCGAGCTGGAGGAGGCGCTCGCGGGCGCGGCCCCCGGCGGCGACGCCGACACCGAGGGCGGCGAGAAGTGACGGGCGAGGCGATCCCCGGCCCCGACGGGCGGCTGCGCTGCCCCTGGGGCCTGTCGACCGAGGACTACGTCGCGTACCACGACGAGGAGTGGGGCCGCCCGGTCCACGGCGACGACGCGCTGTTCGAGCGGCTCTGTCTGGAGGCCTTCCAGTCGGGCCTGTCGTGGATCACGATCCTGCGCCGCCGCGAGGGCTTCCGGCGCGCCTTCGCCGGCTTCGAGATCGCTTCGGTCGCCGCGTTCGGCGAGGCGGACCGCGAGCGGCTCCTCGCCGACGAGGGCATCATCCGCAACCGCGCCAAGGTCGACGCGACCCTGGCCAACGCGAAGCTGCTCGCCGGCTGGTCGCCGGGCGAGCTCGACGCGTTGATCTGGTCGTACGCCCCGGACCCGGCGACCCGCTCGGCGCCGCTCACGCTCGCCGAGGTCCCCGCGGTCACGGACGGGTCGACGGCCCTGTCCAAGGCCCTCAAGAAGCGCGGCCTCCGCTTCATCGGCCCCACCACGGCGTACGCCCTGATGCAGGCCTGCGGGCTGGTCGACGACCACCTGAAGGGCTGTGTGGCCCGGGGCGACCACTAGCCCGGGGCGACCACTGGGGGCGCCCCGGGCGCGCGTCCGTCAGAAGACGTGGACGCGCTCGGCGGTGTCCCAGCCCATGTCGGCCTGCGGGCCGCCGATGCCACCGCGGCCGTTGCCGGGGTAGATGTAGAGCTGGTTCCAGTCGATCGGCCGCATCAGGTCCGACGTGCCGTCGCCCGTCACGTCGCCGACGGAGAAGACGGGGGCGTCCGACGGCCAGGCGTACGGCAGCTTGGTGCGGGCGCCGAACGCGCCGCGGCCGTTGCCCGGGTAGAGCCAGAGGCCCCGCGAGCCGTCCCGGGCGACCAGGTCGGACTTGCCGTCGCCCGTCATGTCGCCGGGCGCCACGAGCCGGTTCATGGCGTTCCAGCCGCCGCCGACCTTCTTGCGGGCACCGAACCAGCCGCGGCCGTTGCCCGGGTACGTCCACAGGACACCGGCGGTGTCCCGGGCGACCAGGTCGCGCCGACCGTCACCGGTGATGTCACCGACGGCCTTGAGCTCCTTCATGGTGTTCCAGCCGCTGCCGACCTTCACGCGGGGCTTGAAGTAGCCGCGGCCGTTGCCCGGGTAGAACCACAGGACGCCGGACCGGTCGCGCGCGAAGACGTCCTCGTTGCGGTCGCCGTTGTAGTCGCCGTGCCGGACGATCTGCGTCATGGCGTTCCAGCCGCCGCCGATCAGCACGCCCTTGGGCGGGGTGTCCCAGCTGGCCGAGTAGCCGTGGAGGTACCACAGTCGGCCGTCGTCGGCCCGCTCGAGGAGGTCGGGCCGGGAGTCGTTGTTCAGGTCGCCGAACTGCGCGGCGGCGGGAAGGCCGGTGGGACGCTTCTCCTGCGGCCACCAGTCCATCCAGGCGACGCCGCTGCTGGCCTCCCAGGCGGTGGTCGCCACGCGGATCGAGCTGATCCGGTTGTCGAGCTGGCCCATGATCGAGCCGTCGAAGCTGACCCCGCCGTTGTGCGGGTCCATGACCAGGGAGTCGCCGCCCCGGTAGTTCGCGTCGACGCTGAGCACGGCGTGCAGCGCGGAGTTGTTGACGACGCTGGAGATCGTGTTGTCCCAGGCGCCGAGAGTGGACTGGCTGGACGAGATGACCTTCATCTCGCCCTTGTAGTCGCGGTACTGGAAGACGCACAGCCGCCCGGACGGGCAGCGCTCCTCGCCGGCGGAGGCCGGGGGAGCGGTGGTCATCAGGGTCGCGAGGGACGCCGCCGTGGTGACGGCGGCGGCCAGGGCGCGACGGCCCCGGTTGCTGCGGATCATGGATCGGAATCCGTTCACGAAGAGGAGAGTCAGAAGGCGAAGCCGGCGGACCGGATGGCGCCGAGGTCCCGGGGCGCGAGGAGGTGTCCGTCGGCGGTGCCGGGGTAGACGAGGAGCCGGACCCGGCCCTCGTAGGACTCCCTGCCGCGGGCGTGCGCCACCACGTCGGGGCGTCCGTCGCCGGTGACGTCGCCGAGGCCGGCCAGCTCGGCGTGGCTGTTCCAGCCGCCGGTGCCGATGAGCTTGCGCGCGGTGAACCAGCCGCTGCCGTTGCCCGGGTAGAGCCAGAGCTTGCCCGCGGTGTCGCGGGCGACCAGGTCGGCCTTCTTGTCGGAGTTCATGTCGCCGGCGCCGACGAGCTCGTTGATCGTCTTCCAGCCGCCGCCGACCTTCTTGCGGGCGCCGAACCAGCCGCGCCCGTTGCCCGGGTACGTCCACAAGACGCCGTCGCCGTCGGAGGCGAGCAGGTCGGCCTTGCCGTCGCCGGTGAGGTCACCGGCCGCGGCGAGGTCCCGCATGCCGTTCCAGCCGCCGCCGATCTTGACGCGGGGCTTGAACCAGCCCTGGCCGTTGCCGGGGTAGAGCCAGAGGACGCCGGCCTTGTCGCGGGCGAGGACGTCCTCGTTGCGGTCGCCGTCGTAGTCGCCGTGCCGGGTCAGCTTGGTCATGCCGTCCCAGCCGCCGCCGACGAGCAGGTTCCGGCCGGGGCTCGTGTAGGCGTGGGACGTCCACAGCTGGCCGACCAGGTTGCGCGCGGCGACGTCGGCGTACCCGTCGTGGTTCAGGTCGCCGAACGCGCCGGACGCCGGGAGCGTGGCGGGACGCGGACGCGGGTTGTCGTAGAGGACCGGGTAGCGGCTCTCGGAGCCGCAGAAGTCGTCCGCCTCGGGGCCGACGTCCACGGAGCTGACCGCCCGGTCGAACTCCGGGTAGGCGCTCTCGTCGAAGGACTCCGACGTGTAGAAGTGCGTGGAGCCCTCGGGGTCGAGCCCCGGCCGCGGGAAGAAGCAGACCGCGTCGGAGAACCCGGGAAGCCTCACGATGAAGGACCGGATGCGGTTGTCCCAGGAGCCGAGCGACAGCATCGGCTTCCGGATGACGATCATGTCGCCCTGGTACTGCGGCTGGCTGAAGCCGCACACGGCGTTGTCGGGACACCGGTCCCAGCCGTCCGTCGCGAGCGCCGGAGAGGACAGGGCGGTGGCGGACAGGCCCAAGGCCACGCCCGCCGTGAGCGCGCCGCGAAGAAGGCGCGCGGAAGGAGAAGGACGCACGGAACCCCCCAGGTGTGTGCGTACAAGTGGTGAGCGGATCCTATAGACCCGCCCACCCCCGTACGAACGGGTTCCGGGGCTGCTCAGCGGCCCAGATACCGCGGCTTCTCCTTCGCGATGAACGCGCGGACCGCGATCGTGTGGTCCTCCGAGGCGCCCGCCAGGGACTGGAGCTCCTCCTCCTTGTCGAGGGCCTCCGTGAGGGAGTGGTCGGCGCCGTAGGCGAGGGACTCCTTCAGCGCCGCGTACGCCACGGTCGGGCCCGCCGCGAGCTTCCGGGCCACCTTCTCCGCCTCGGTGGCCAGGTCGGCGGCCGGGACCAGGCGGTTCACGACGCCCAGCTCGTACGCCTCCTGCGCGGAGATCGAGCGCGGGAAGAGCAGCAGGTCGGAGGCCCGGCTCGCGCCGATGAGCCGCGGCAGGGTCCACGACACGCCCGAGTCGGCGGTGAGCGCCACGCCCGCGAAGGCGGTGCTGAAGGAGGCCGTGTCCGCGACCACCCGGTAGTCGGCGGCGAGCGCGAAGCCGAAGCCGGCCCCGGCGGCGACGCCGTTCACGCCCGCGACGACCGGCTTGCGCATGCCGGTGAGCGCGCGCACGATCGGGTTGTAGTGGTCACGGACCGTGTTCATGGTCTCGCTCGTGCCGGACTCCTGGTCCGCCGCGAGCAGCCCGATGTGCTCCTTCAGGTCCTGGCCCACGCAGAACGCCCGGTCGCCGGCGGCCGTCAGCAGCACCGCCCGTACGGCCGGGTCGGCCGCGGCCGTCTCCGCGGCGTCACGGAGGGCGACCTTGGTCGCCACGTTCAGTGCGTTCATGGCCTCGGGCCGGTTGAGCGTGATGGTGGCGAGCCCGTCGCTCACCTCGTACAGCACCGTGTCGGCCATCGGGATCCCTTCGCCTCATTGCGTGGTTGACCTGCCCAGCATGGCGGAGATCACCCGCGCCGCCCATGTGAGCTGCGTCAAAGATTGAAGGGAGACGTTCCGACGTCGAGCGGCGCAGTATCGCAGGCCGATCCCCGAAATGTGGGGTTTTGAGAGAGCGCGTTGCGCAAGCGATGCCGAGCGATGTTGGTCATCGGGTCCTGCCATGCGGGATAATGACCTGGAAGCAATGTGTTCGAAGCCGGTGACGCGTGCTCCACACCAAGGAGCTGCCCGGCTGACGATGAGCTGGTTTCAGGAAGGGGAACAAGCATGGCGGCCATGAAGCCGCGGACGGGTGACGGCCCGCTCGAGGTGACCAAGGAGGGGCGGGGCATCGTCATGCGCGTTCCGCTCGAAGGCGGCGGTCGGCTTGTCGTCGAGCTGACCCCGGACGAGGCCGAGGCGCTGGGCGACGCCCTCAAGAAGGTCGTCGGCTGACCCTCTTCTCCACGATTCCTGAGCGCTGCCCCGGTACGGTCCGCCGTACCGGGGCAGCGGTGTCTCCGGGGGCGGTACGTCCCCGGTCGGTGGCGCGGTCCGGGGCGGTGCGGCCCGGGGAGCGCTCGGGGGCCGTCAGCCGCGGCGTACCGCGCACAGCAGGCCGTCGCCCACCGGCAGCAGTGAGGGCACGAGTTCCTGGCTCTCCCGCACCGCGCGCAGCAGCTCCCGGATCCGCTGGACCTCCGCCGGCTGGGCGCCCGAATCGACCGTGCGGCCCTCCGCGAAGACGCCCTCGAAGCAGACGAGACCCCCCGGTCGCAGCAGGCGCAACGATTCAGCGAGATAGTCCAGGTACTCCAGCCGGTCGCCGTCGCAGAACACCAGGTCGTACCCGCCGTCCGCGAGCCGCGGCAGCACGTCCAGGGCGCGGCCGGGGATGAAACGGGCCCGGTTGCCCGCGAAGCCGGCCGCCCGGAACGCCGTCTTGGCCAGCTGCTGCCGCTCCGGCTGGAGGTCCACCGTCGTCAGCACGCCGTCCGGCCGCATCCCGAGCAGCAGGTAGATGCCGGACACGCCCGTGCCGGTGCCGATCTCCGCCACCGCCTTGGCGTCCGCCGTCGCCGCGAGCAGGCGCAGCGCCCCACCGGTGCCCGGGGACACCGAGGGCAGCCCTGCCTCCCGGGCCCGCTCACGGGCCCAGCGCAGGGCTTCGTCCTCGGCGACGAAGGCGTCGGCGAACGACCAGCTCGTCGACCGGTTGGCGGTAATGGCCCTCTCCTGTCCCCGTAGTTGACGCAACGGTGACTGTATCCGCTGTCAGCGGGAACCCGCAGATGGGACCGGGCGTTCACCAGGGGAAGGACGCGGAGGAGGACGCCGGGCGAGCCGGTTCCAAATTCGCGTAAAGATTCTTATCCGGAGCTAACGGGCGAGGTGGCTATGGTAGGGGCTCCACTGGACACCACCAGAGCCGACAGGGGAGGTGCGGCTGCGCCTGTGGATCGGGGAGGAGTGCTTCGGCGTCTTCTCAGGTCGGCGGGTGAGCCGAAATCCGTGACCGACACCGCTGACCGTTTCCGCACCACCGACTCCGCTCCCACCACCGCGACCTTCGCATCGGACGCGGAATCGCAGGCGTGGACCCCTCCCACCTGGGAGGAGATCGTCAGCACGCACAGTGGCCGGGTCTACCGCCTCGCCTACCGCCTGACGGGCAACCAGCACGACGCCGAGGACCTGACCCAGGAGGTCTTCGTCCGCGTCTTCCGCTCGCTGTCGACGTACACCCCGGGCACCTTCGAGGGCTGGCTGCACCGCATCACCACCAACCTGTTCCTCGACATGGTCCGCCGCAAGCAGCGCATCCGCTTCGACGCGCTCGCCGACGACGCGGCCGAGCGGCTGCCCAGCCGCGAGCCCTCGCCGCAGCAGGCGTTCAACGACACGCACTTCGACGCCGACGTGCAGCAGGCCCTCGACACCCTCGCGCCCGAGTTCCGCGCGGCGGTCGTCCTCTGCGACATCGAAGGCCTCTCGTACGAGGAGATCGCCGCGACCCTCGGGGTGAAGCTCGGCACCGTCCGCAGCCGCATCCACCGCGGCCGCTCCCACCTGCGCAAGGCGCTCAAGCACCGCTCGCCCGAGGCCCGGGCGGAGCGTGCCCTCGCCTCCGTCGGATGGGAGGCAGGGACAGCGTGAGCGGCACACGTCCCCCGTCGCCGACCCCCGCGGAACACCACCTCGGGGACCGGCTGGCCGCGCTCGTCGACGGCGAGCTCGGCCACGACGCCCGCGAGCGGGTCCTCGCGCACCTCGCGACCTGCGCCCGCTGCAAGGCCGAGGCGGACGCCCAGCGCACGCTGAAGAGCGTCTTCGCCTCCGCGGCCCCTCCGCCGCCCTCCGAGGGCTTCCTCGCCCGGCTCCAGGGTCTTCCCGGGGGTCCCGGTGAGCCCGGCGGGCCGCGCGGGCCCCTCGAAGAGCTCCTCGGTGCGGGCGGAGTGAAGTCGGACGGCTTCGCCACCGCCGCCGTCGTCACCCCGCGCCCCGGCACCCCCGGGGCGGCCTTCGGCATCCACAGCGTCGGCTACCGCCCCACCGGGACCTCCGGCCGGGGGCGGCGCTTCGCGTTCGCCGCGGCCAGCGCCGTGTCGTTCGCGGCGATCGCCCTCGGCGGCACGCTGCCCCTCGAGACCTCGGTGAGCGCGAGCGCGCGCGGTGGCCAGGGCGCGGGCAGCGCGGTCACACCGATGCGGACCACCGCGACCGGCGGCGGCCCGAGCGTCGCGACCGGGCGCGGCACGCGTTCCGGTGAGCGTTCGGGTGCCCGGTCCGTCGGCGACGCCGAGCCGCTCGCCGCGGTGACCCCGGCCGCGGTCCCGCAGGGCCCGGTCGTCGCCGCGGCCCAGGGCACGGTCCCGTCGGGCGCGGTCCCGCCGGACGCGGTGCGCTCCGCCGCCGCGCCGTTCGTGGCCGTACGCCTCCGGAACCAGGCCCCGCAGTCGCTCCTCGCGCTCTCGCCGTTCATACGGCCGACGGCCCCGGCCCTCCAGTTGGCCTTCGCCCCCGGGCCCGGCCCGATGGCGAGCCCGACGACCGGACCGCTCGGCTCCCACCGCTGACCCGCGACCTGGTTGAATCCAGGGGCAGGGCGCCCGACCCAGGGGCGCGGACGGGTCAGCGGTTGCGGGGAGAGCATGAACAACGGGAAGCCGAACTGGTGGAGCCGGCCTTCGAGCACACCGGAGGCGGCACGCATACCCGACGAGGCCGACGGCGACTTCCCGCTGCCCGCGCCCCAGCCGACCCCGAACCAGGAGCCGCCCGCTCCGGCCGGGCCGCCGCCGTCGGCGGCCGCCGTGACGGAGCCCGCGCCGCAGCCGGCCGCGCCCGAGGCGCCGGAAGCCGAGCCGCAGGGGGCCGAGCGGCAGGCCCCGCAGGCCGAGCCGCTCGTGGCCGAGCCAGTGGCAGCCGAGGCCGAGCAGACGGGGGAGCCGCAGGCCCCCGCCGTGGATATGACGAAGTCCGCGTCGGCGTCGGCCTCCGCCGCCGCACCTGCGGCGGAGCCGGCTTCCGCGCCTGCGACGACGTCCGCGGCACCTGCGACGGAGCCGACCGCCGCGTCCGCGCCCGCCGGCGTACCCCCCACCGAGTCGGCTCCCGCGCCGGCCGTGGATATGACGAAGTCCGCGCCCGCGGCCCCGGCGGAGCCGAGCGCCGCTCCCGAGCCCGCCGCCGTACCTCCGGCGGAGCCGGCCCCCGTGCTCGTCGGGGCCGAGGCCCACGCGCCCGCGCGGCAGCCGTTGCACACGCCTGACGAGTACCGCACGCCGCCCTACGGTGAGCCGGGGCCCTGGGCGCCCGCGCCGCCCGTGCAGCGCCCGGCTGCCTCCGTACCGCCTCAGGCACACCCGCACCCGCACCCGCAGGCGCACGTCCAGCCGCAGGTCGTCGCCGCCGCGCCCTGGGTGCAGTACGACCCCTGGGGCGCCCCGGGTGCCGCTCCCGCGCCCGCGCCCGCGAAGAAGTCCCGCAAGGGGCTCGCCCTCGCCGGGGCGCTCGTCTTCGCCCTCGTCACCGGCGTCATCGGCGGCGGCATCGGCGCGTACGTCGAGCGGAACGGCGGGCTCACCACCGTCGAGCTGCCGCAGGCCGAGGCCGGGGACACCGGCCGCGCCCCCGACAGCGTCGCCGGCATCGCCGCCAGCGCCCTGCCCGGCGTCGTCACCCTGCACGTCCGGGGCAACGGCTCCTCCGGCACCGGCACCGGCTTCGTCCTCGACGACAAGGGCCACATCCTCACCAACAACCACGTCGTCGACGGCGCCGCGTCCTCCGGTGACATCTCGGTGACCTTCTCCAGCGGCGAGACCGCCCGCGCCAAGCTCATCGGCAAGGACACCGGCTACGACCTGGCCGTCGTCCAGGTCACCGGCGTCTCCGGCCTCAAGGCGCTCCCGCTCGGCAACTCCGACAACGTCCGCGTCGGCGACCCCGTCGTCGCCATCGGCGCCCCCTTCGACCTGTCCAACACCGTCACCTCCGGCATCATCAGCGCCAAGGAGCGCCCGATCACCGCCGGCGGCGAGAAGGGCGACGGCAGCGACATCAGCTACGTCGACGCGCTGCAGACCGACGCCCCGATCAACCCCGGCAACTCCGGCGGCCCGCTGCTCGACTCCAAGGCCCGGGTCGTCGGCATCAACAGCGCGATCCGCGCCGCCGGCGGCGGCTCCGGAGACGGCGAGGGAGGCGCGAGCCAGCCCGGCTCCATCGGTCTCGGCTTCGCCATACCGATCAACCAGGGCAAGCGCGTCGCCGAGGAGCTCATCAACACCGGCAAGGCCACCCACCCCGTCATCGGTGTGAGCCTCGACATGCAGTTCAACGGCGACGGCGCCCGCGTCGGCGAGAAGGGCAAGGACGGCTCCGCCTCCATCACCGCCGGCGGCCCCGCCGCCAAGGCCGGACTCCGCCCGGGGGACGTCATCACCCGGGTCGACGGCCAGCGCGTGCACAACGGCGAGGAGCTCATCGTGAAGATCCGCGCCCACCGTCCCGGCGACAAGCTGGAACTCACCCTGAGCCGCGACGGCAAAGAGCTGACAAAGACGTTGACGCTCGGATCCTCCCAGGGCACCTGAGCGCCATGTCGCGGACGCCACGAGGTACCCGTCCGACAGTTTGGGCGGGTACCGTGGACCGGGCCCTGGACCGGCGTGAAGGAGCTACTAGGTGTTCAGCGACATAGGCGCACTCGAGCTGGTGACGCTCGTGGTCCTCGCCGTGCTCGTCTTCGGGCCGGACAAGCTCCCGAAGGTGATCCAGGACGTCTCGCGCTTCATCCGGAAGATCCGAGAGTTCTCCGACAGCGCGAAGCAGGACATCCGCAGCGAGCTCGGTCCGGAGTTCAAGGACTTCGAGTTCGAGGACCTCAACCCCAAGACGTTCCTCCGCAAGCAGCTGGAGAGCAACGAGGACCTCAAGGAGCTCAAGGAGCTGCGCGGCACGTTCGACCTCAAGAAGGAGATGAACGAGGTCGCCGACGCAGTCCACGGCCGCGAGACCGCACCCGCGTCCTCGGCCGCGCCCGCCGCGGTCAACGGCTCCCCGGACCTGCTGAAGAAGCAGGACAAGCGAGACGATCCGGGCACTGCCGAGCGTCCTCCGTACGACTCGGACGCCACCTGACGACGGCCTGTCACCGACCGGCTCCTCCCTGGTGGCTATCCTCCCTCTGTTGACGGAACGAGGAGGCGGCCGGAATGAAGACGACGAGTCGGGTGGAAGCCGATGGCTTTCTGCGCGCACCCTTCGCCTGGTACGGGCTGGACGAGGCGTTCACCGGCCCGCGCCGGCTGATGCAGGTCGGTACGGCGGCGGACGGCACCGTCCAGCACGGCTCGATGGGCCACGGTGACGAGCCGTCGATAAAGTCCGAGGCCGGCGGCGCGGAGAAGGAGCGCTTCGCCGTCGTCGTGACGGTGGCCGCGAACCCCGTGCGCCGCACCGGGGACGGCACCGGCGTCCTGGACGCCACCACGGTCTCCTCGGCCGCCTGGCTGGCCGGCTCCGGGCTCCTGGCCCACACCTGGCCCGCCTCGCTCGACCACGCCCTGCGGGACCACTGGCTGGACCAGCAGACCGAGACGGCCTTCGAGCTCGCCGACGACCTCGACGGGCCGGCCTGGACGGGCCTCTCGCTGCCCGTGGACGGCGTGCCGGTGCCGTTCCACTACCGGGAGTCCGAGTTCGGGTGGGTGCTCGCCGGGTCCGCCGGGGATGTGCACATCGGGGCGTACGGGCGGGGGATGAGCGCGTACGGGCTCGGGTTCTCGCAGGTGAAGGACCTCGGCGCGTACGGCGCCTAGACACGACGGAGGGCGCCCCGTCGGGGGCGCCCTCCGTCGTGTCGTATCAGAACTTGTTGCGCGGCGTGATGCCCAGGCTCATGCCCGACAGGCCGCGCTGGCGGCCGCCGAGCTTGCCCGCGATGGCGCGGAGCGCCGCGCCCGCCGGGGAGTCGGGGTCGGAGAGGACGACCGGCTTGCCGTCGTCGCCGCCCTCGCGGAGCCGTACGTCGATCGGGATCGAGCCGAGGACCGGGACCGTCGCGCCCGTGGTCTGCGTCAGGCCGTCCGCGACCTTCTGGCCGCCGCCCGTGCCGAACACGTCGACCATCTCGTCGCAGTGCGGACACGGCAGGCCCGCCATGTTCTCGACGACGCCGACGATCTTCTGGTGGGTCTGCACGGCGATCGAGCCGGCCCGCTCGGCGACCTCGGCAGCGGCCTGCTGCGGGGTCGTGACGACGAGGATCTCCGCGTTCGGCACGAGCTGCGCGACCGAGATCGCGATGTCGCCGGTGCCCGGGGGCAGGTCGAGCAGCAGGACGTCCAGGTCGCCCCAGTACACGTCCGCGAGGAACTGCTGGAGCGCGCGGTGCAGCATCGGGCCGCGCCACACGACGGGCGCGTTGCCCGGGGTGAACATGCCGATGGAGATGACCTTCACGCCGTTCGCCGACGGCGGCATGATCATGTTCTCGACCTGGGTCGGACGGCCGTCCGCGCCCAGCATCCGCGGCACGCTGTGGCCGTAGATGTCGGCGTCGACGACACCGACCTTCAGACCGTCGGCGGCCATCGCCGCGGCCAGGTTCACGGTCACGGAGGACTTGCCGACGCCGCCCTTGCCGGACGCCACCGCGTACACCCGGGTCAGCGAGCCCGGCTTCGCGAAGGGCACCTCGCGCTCGGCGCTCGTGCCGCGCAGCGCCGCCGCCAGCTCCTTGCGCTGCTCGTCGCTCATCACGTCGAGCGAGACGTCGACGGAGGTGACGCCCTCGACCCGGGAGACGGCCTCGGTCACGCGCTGCGTGATGGTCTCGCGCATCGGGCACCCGGAGACCGTCAGGTAGACCGTGACGGCGACCCTGCCGTCCGGTTCGATCTCCACCGACTTGACCATGCCGAGCTCAGTGATCGGCTTGTTGATCTCAGGGTCGTTCACCGTCGCCAGTGCTTCGAGCACCGCGTCTTCCGTAGCCATACCGACGATGGTACGGCGCGGACCACGGGCCCATGAAAGGGCTGTCAACGGTCGGGTACGTCACTTCCCCGGTCCTCGCCGGACGGGAATAGATCCCGGTGCTCCTCCAGCTCCTTGATCAGGTCCTGGAGCTCCGAGCGGATCCAGTCGCGGGTGGCGACCTCGCCGAGGCCCATCCGCAGCGCCGCGATCTCCCGGGTCAGGTACTCGGTGTCCGCGATCGACCGCTCGTTCTGCTTCCGGTCCTGTTCGAGGTTGACCCGGTCCCGGTCGTCCTGCCGGTTCTGCGCGAGCAGGATCAGCGGGGCCGCGTACGAGGCCTGGAGGGACAGGGCGAGCGTCAGGAAGATGAAGGGGTACTCGTCGAACCTCAGCGACGACGGCGCGAAGACGTTCCACCCGATCCAGACGACGACCGTCAGGGTCATCCAGACCAGGAACCTGCCCGTGCCCAGGAAACGGGCGATCCGCTCCGAGAGCCGCCCGAAGGCCTCGGGGTCGTACTCCGGGAGCAGCCGGGTCCGCCGCTCGCGCGGCAGGTCGAGCCGGATGCGGGGCACGGACCGCTCCCGGTCCTGGGTGCGCTCAGCGGCCATGTCCGGACCCCTCCTCGTGGAACTCGGTCTCCCGCCAGTCGTCCGGCAGCAGGTGGTCGAGCACGTCGTCGACGGTGACCGCGCCGAGCAGCGAGCCGCTCTCGTCGACGACGGGCGCGGCGACCATGTTGTACGCGGCGAGGTAGCTGGTCACGGCCGGCAACGGGGTGTCCGGGCCGAGCGGCGGCAGGTCGCTGTCCACGATCGAGCTGACCAGCGTGAACGGCGGGTCGCGCAGCAGTCGCTGGAAGTGCACCGTGCCCAGGTACTTCCCGGTCGGCGTCTCGTCCGGCGGCCGGCACACGTACACCTGCGCGGCGAGCGCCGGCGACAGGTCCTGCTGGCGGACCCGGGCCAGCGCGTCCGCGACGGTGGCGTCCGGGCGCAGCACGATCGGCTCGGTCGTCATCAGACCGCCCGCCGTGCGCTCCTCGTACGCCAGGAGCCGGCGCACGTCGGCCGCGTCGTCCGGCTGCATCAGGGTGAGCAGCCGCTCCTGGTCCTCCTCGGGCAGTTCGGACAGCAGGTCGGCGGCGTCGTCCGGGTCCATCGCCTCCAGGACGTCGGCGGCGCGCTCCTCCTTGAGCTTGCCGAGGATCTCGACCTGGTCGTCCTCGGGCAGCTCCTCCAGGACGTCGGCGAGCCGGTCGTCGTCGAGGGCGGCGGCGACCTCGACGCGCCGCTTGGGGGAGAGGTGGTGCAGGGCGTTGGCGAGGTCGGCGGGGCGCAGCTTCTCGAAGGTGGCGAGCAGGTTCTCGGCGCCCTGCCCGTGCTCCTCCAGGGAGAAGCCGGTGACGGCCGACCACTCGACGGTCAGCGTCTCGCCCTTGCGGCTCAGGACCCCGCCCTTGCCCTTGCGGACGAAGACCTTGTCGATCTCCCAGTCGCGACGGGCGGGCAGCTGCTGGATGGCGACGTCGAGGACGGTGACCTCCTCCCCGGACTCCACGAGGGTCACGCGCCGGTCGAGGAGCTCGCCGAGGACGAGCCGCTCGGTGGGGCGCCGCTCGAAGCGCCGCATGTTGACGACGCCGGTGGTGATGACCTGGCCGGAGGCGACGCCGGTGATCCGGGTCATGGGGACGAAGACGCGGCGGCGGCTCAGCACCTCCACGACCATGCCGAGCAGCCGGGGCGGCCTGCGGCCGACGCGGAGCATGGCCACGAGGTCGCTGACGCGGCCGACCTGGTCGCCGACGGGGTCGAAGACGGGGACTCCGGCGAGATGGGAGACGAAGATCCGGGGGGCGCCTGCCGCCATGCCACGCGCCTCCTCGGTGCCGCACGATTCGAGTCGCCGATGCGAGTTTTCGCAGAGCTTTGCCGGGGATTGCAGAGCTTTGCCGGGTTCAGGCTAGCCCGTGCCGTTCCGCCCCGCCCCGGCAGCGCCTCCGTACGGCTGCCTGCGGGGCCCTTCACCCGTCCCGGGTACGCTGCGGTCTGCCGTTCCCCCCATCGGCCCCCCGGCGCCGGACCCGGCCCCTCCGCCCGGTCGGAGCGGGGCCGCCCCCCGGCATCCCCGTACGGGCCGCGCCCGTCGCCCCCCCATGACACGAGAGGCAGCGCAGATGACCGTTCGTACTCCGGCATCGCGTATCCGCAGGGCCGTCACGCCCCTGGCGCTCTGCGCCGGACTGACGGTGGGACTCACGGCCTGCGCCGCGGACCCGGACGAGGGGACGAACGGGGTGGGGAGACTCTCCCCGCCCGAGATCGAGAGCAAGGCGCAGACCGCGGCGGACGCGGCGAAGGCGGTACGGCTCTCCGGCACGCTCGTCAGCAAGGGCGGCACGTTCAAGCTGAACATGCGCCTCAAGCAGGACGGCGCCACCGGCTCGGTGACGACGAAGAACAGCACCTTCGAGCTGCTGCGGGTCGGCGACGCGCTCTATCTGAAGGCCGACGCCGGGTTCTGGGACCACGACGACCAGGCGACCCACGGGGCCGCGGAGGCGGGTTCCGAGGCCGCCGACACGCTCGGCGACAAGTACGTGAAGGTCCCGCAGGGCGACCCCTCGTACAAGCAGCTGCGCGGCTTCACCGAGATGGGGCCGCTCCTCGACGGTCTGATCGGCCTGCACGGCGAGAAGGTCAAGGGCGACCGGGACCAGATCGGCGGGGTCCGCACGGTCAAGGTCAAGGGCGGGGCCGACGGCGAGGGCGGCACGCTCGACGTGTCCCTGGACGGCGTGCCGTACCCCGTGCAGTTCGCGCGGGGCGGGGGAGCGGGCGTCGTGGTGCTGTCCGAGTGGAACAAGGACTTCCCGCTGGCCGCGCCGTCGAAGGAGGAGACCCTCGACTACGGCAAGCAGCTGCCCCGTACCTAGCGCTTCCTCTTGCGGAGCAGCAGCTTCGGCAGGCCCGCCGGGATCGGCCGGCGGGTGTTCGCCGCCGTCGGCAGCGGGACGGCGGCCAGGGAGCCGTCCGGGAGCTCCGTGGTCGAGGAGCGGGGATCGAGGCGCACCACGCGGCACTCGCGCGCCCAGCGCTCCGGCATGGCCTCGCCGTCGGAGGCGTTGAGCCGCTTGCCCTTCAGCTCGGCGACCGCCGCGTCCCACTCCTCCGTACCGGGGGAGACCTCACGGACGGCGGCGGTCCAGGCGACGAGCCGGCCGCCCTTGTCCTTGCTGCGGACGGTCACCTCGGCCGTGCCGCCGTCCACCAGGCCAGGCAGCGGCTGCTCGCCCGGGCCGTCGCCGACGACGTGCGCGGCGCCGTCGTGCCAGACGTGCCAGAGCGCGCGGGCGGGGCCGGTGCCCCGTACCCAGACGAGGCCGGACTTCTTGGTGGCCTCCTCGACGAGGGCGGACCCGAGCAGCTCTTCTGTCATGGCCCGAAGCCTATCTACAGCCAGCCGTTGCGCTTGAGGGTGCGGTGGATGGTGAAGCAGATGACGGCGATGGCGCCGAGCACCATCGGGTAGCCGTACTTCCACTCCAGCTCCGGCATGTACTTGAAGTTCATGCCGTACACGCCGCAGACCGCCGTGGGGACGGCGACGATCGCCGCCCACGAGGTGATCTTGCGCATGTCCTCGTTCTGCGCGACGGTCGCCTGCGCCAGGTTGGCCTGGAGGATCGAGTTGAGGAGCTCGTCGAAGCCGACGACCTGCTCCTGGACGCGGGCGAGGTGGTCGGCGACGTCCCGGAAGTACTTCTGGATGTCGGGGTCGACGAGCCGCATCGGCCGCTCGGAGAGCAGCTGCATCGGGCGCAGCAGCGGCGTGACGGCCCGCTTGAACTCCAGCACCTCGCGCTTGAGCTGGTAGATCCGGCCGGTGTCGGCGCCGCGGGTGGAGCCCTTGGCGGCCGGCGAGAAGACGTCGATCTCCAGCTGGTCGATGTCCAGCTCGACGGCGTCGGCGACCGCGATGTAGCCGTCGACGACGTGGTCGGCGATGGCGTGCAGGACCGAGGAGGGGCCCTTGGCGAGGAGCTCCGGCTCGCCCTGGAGGCGGTGGCGGAGGTTGCGCAGGGAGCCCTGGCCGCCGTGCCGGACGGTGATGACGAAGTCGGGGCCGGTGAAGACCATGACCTCGCCGGTCTCGACGACCTCGCTGGTCGCGGTGAGTTCGGCGTGCTCGACGTAGTGGATGGTCTTGAAGACGGTGAAGAGGGTGTCGTCGTACCGCTCCAGCTTGGGCCGCTGGTGGGCGTGGACGGCGTCCTCGACGGCGAGCGGGTGCAACCCGAACTCGGCTGCGATACCGGCGAATTCGGCCTCGGTCGGCTCGTGCAGGCCGATCCACGCGAAGCCGCCGCTCTCCCGTACCTGGCGCATCGCGCCGCGCGGCGTCAGGCAGGCGCGGTCGTCGACCCGGCGTCCGTCGCGGTAGACGGCGCAGTCGACCACGGCGCTGGAGGCCGAGTGGTCACGGGTGGGGTCGTACGAGGTGTACGTGGTGGGGGTCTTGCGGAGGGTGTGCCGCAGGCTCGGGCGGACGGCGGCGGTGAGGTCGCGGATCATCGACATGGCTGTGCTCCTTCACGGATCAGCCGTCGGCGCGAGCATGGCACAGCCCGGAATGGGGACGGAGACGTGCGTCGTCCACAAAGCGGGCGGCACCGAAGGGGGCGCGGTGACGGCGGTCGCTACAGACAGGGAAAGGCGAAAATTGCTCTTCCGTCGTGCGAGATGCCGGAGGGGCGGGTCCGTGCCGGACCCGGACGTCACCGGAAAGAGAGCACCGGGCTGGGGTGCGGAGCGGCGGAAGAGCGGCTGGTACTGCCCGATCGACTTCGGTCCATCGCAGTCCCACCTCCTCCGGCCGGTCCCTTGTGAGGGATGACGTGTGACGAGCAGTCGGGAATCCCGACCAGTGGCCAACACTATCAGCCGACAGAGGGTCAATCCCTTCCTTTGCCCGTTCCATACGCGATCTATGCTCCCCGCATGGGAGAAGTTCTTGCACTCGTCGAGGCCCGGCTGCGTACGGCGCTCGGCGAACCGGACGCGCGGGCCGCGGTCACCTTCCTCGGCACGGACCGGATCGAGGTGTTGCGCTTCGTCGACGGCGACCTCGTGCGGTACGCGACCCTCGGGATGTCCGCGCAGCCGATGGCCGATCCGACCTCCGCGCTCGCCGACCCGGTGAAGGGCCCGCGCGCGGAGCTCGTCCTGACCGTACGGGGCGGGCTCGCCGACACCGACAAGGTGCTGCGCCCGCTCGCGGTCCTCGCGGCCACCCCGCAGGTCGAGGGCGTCGTCGTGGCCCCCGGCGCCTCGCTCGACGTCGGTGACCCGCTCTGGCCCGGCGCCCCCTTCAGCTCGGTGCTCGTCGCCGAGTCGGGCGGTCTGGTCGAGGACCTGGACCTCGACGAGCCCATGGACCCGGTGCGCTTCCTGCCGCTGCTCCCGATGACCTCCAACGAGGCCGCGTGGAAGCGGGTGCACGGGGCGAAGGCCCTGGAGGAGCGCTGGCTGGCCAAGGGGACGGACCTGCGCGATCCCCTGCGCAGGTCCGTGGATCTGGACTGAACCGTCGGCGGCGGATGCCCTGGGTGAACGGTCCGGGCCGGACGGGTGATCGTTCGCGGTCGTCCTTGACGCGGGGCGGAAGAGCTAGGACCGTTGAGACCTATGAGGGGCGAACCCAGTTGTCCGAAGTGCGGTGGCCGGGTCAGGGCGCCCGGTCTCTTCGCCGACTCCTGGCAGTGTGATGTGCACGGCTCGGTGCACCCGCTCCAGCCCGTGATCCCGCCCAGCGTCGAGGGCCTCGGGGTCGTGGTGAACAGGTCCCACGTCCCGGTGTGGATGCCGTGGCCCCTTCCCGTCGGCTGGCTCTTCACCGGAGTGGCGTACGCCGGGGACGACCGCAGCGGCGGACGCGCGACGGCCGTCGCCTGCTCGGGGCCCGGCCCGCTCGGCGGGATCGGCGAGCTGCTCCTGGTCGCCGAGGAGCTCGGCGTCGGACTCGGCGCGCGGTACGCCGGCATCGACGGTCTCGATCCCGGCTCCGGCATGGCCATCGACAAGCCGCCCCAGGTGAAGATGCTCGCCGCCGGGCGGCCCACGCCGCTCTGGCACGTCACCGGCGCCCCGCAGGACCGCGCGGTCTTCGCGGGCGAGGCGCGCGGCCTGTGGCTGTGGGCGATCGTCTGGCCCGAGCAGTCCGGCCTCCTCATGTACGACGAGCTGGTTCTGACGGACCTGCGGGACGCCGGGGCCGAGGTCGACCTGCTGCCCTGCGGCGCGCTCACCCCGAGGCTGCTCGGCCAGGGGTGAGCTCCGTGACGTTCCGTACGGGCGTGTTCGATTCGCCCGTTATGCTGGAGCGTCCCTCGTCCGTGCCGAGCCCCTGGAGTACCGCGTCGTGCGCATCGATCTGCACACCCACTCCACGGCCTCCGACGGCACGGACTCCCCGGCCGACCTCGTCCGGAACGCCGCCGCGGCCGGTCTCGACGTCGTCGCGCTCACGGACCACGACACCACCCGCGGCCACGCCGAGGCGCTCGCGGCCCTGCCGGAGGGCCTGACCCTCGTCACCGGCGCCGAGCTGTCCTGTCGGATGGACGGCATCGGGCTGCACATGCTCGCGTACCTCTTCGACCCCGAGGAGCCCGCGCTCCTCGCCGAGCGCGAGCTCGTCCGCGACGACCGGGTGCCGCGCGCCCGCGGCATGGTCGGCAAGCTCCAGGAGCTCGGCGTCCCCGTCACCTGGGAGCAGGTCGCCCGGATCGCCGGCGACGGCTCCGTGGGCCGCCCGCACGTCGCCGAGGCGCTCGTCGAGCTCGGGGTCGTCCCGGACGTGTCCGGCGCGTTCACGCCCGAGTGGCTCGCCGACGGCGGCCGGGCGTACGTGGAGAAGCACGAGCTGGACCCGCTCGACGCGATCCGCCTCGTCAAGGCGGCCGGCGGGGTCACCGTCTTCGCGCACCCGCTCGCCGTCAAGCGCGGCCAGGTGTTGCCGGAGGCCTCGATCGCCCGGCTC
Source organism: Streptomyces sp. NPDC002463 (assembly GCF_042889835.1). Classification (NCBI taxonomy): domain Bacteria; kingdom Bacillati; phylum Actinomycetota; class Actinomycetes; order Kitasatosporales; family Streptomycetaceae; genus Streptomyces; species Streptomyces sp. NPDC002463. The sequence goes on along the minus strand of NZ_JBIARL010000001.1, from coordinate 277,352 downwards.
GCCGAGGCCGGACTCGACGGCATCGAGGTCGACCACATGGACCACGACGAGGCGACGCGGGCCCGGCTGCGTGGACTCGCGAAGGAGCTCGGCCTGCTGACGACGGGCTCCAGCGACTACCACGGCAGCCGCAAGACCTGCCGCCTCGGCGAGTACACCACCGACCCCGAGATCTACGGCGAGATCACCCGCCGCGCTTCGGGCGCCTTCCCGGTCCCGGGCGCCGGCGGACCGCGCTAGCCCCGTAAGGGCCCCTTCCCGCCGCTCCTCGTGGCGGCGGCCGGTCGCCGTGCCCGCCGCCTCCGGCGGCGGCGCGCGCCCCCTCCGCACTCCGTCTCACGCCGCCCGTACGGCTCCGTGCCGTGCCCCGGTGGCGCGCTCCCCATGCCCTGACGCCGGAATCTCGGATTCCGCCCCGTAGGGGTACACCCCACCGTTCCACCTCCCGCAAGGCAACCCCACCGTGTTCGACGTCGCCGTCTTCGGCTCGCTGTTCCTCACCCTCTTCGTCATCATGGATCCCCCCGGGATCACCCCGATCTTCCTCGCGCTCACCTCCGGCCGCCCGGCCAAGGTGCAGCGCCGGATGGCCTGGCAGGCCGTCTGCGTCGCCTTCGGCGTCATCACCGTCTTCGGCCTCCTGGGCCAGCAGATCCTGGACTACCTGCACGTCTCCGTGCCCGCGCTGATGATCGCGGGCGGTCTCCTGCTGCTGCTCATCGCGCTCGACCTGCTCACCGGCAAGAACGACGAGCCCAAGCAGACCAAGGACGTCAACGTCGCCCTCGTCCCGCTCGGCATGCCCCTGCTCGCCGGGCCCGGCGCGATCGTCTCGGTCATCCTCGCCGTGCAGAACGCCGACAGCGTCGCCTCGCAGGTCTCCGTGTGGACCGCCATCGCCGCCATGCACGTCGTGCTCTGGCTGACCATGCGGTACTCGCTGCTGATCATCCGCGTCATCAAGGACGGCGGCGTCGTCCTGGTGACCCGGCTCGCCGGCATGATGCTCTCCGCCATCGCGGTGCAGCAGATCATCAACGGCGTCACCCAGGTGATCCAGAACGCCTGAGGCCCTTCAGAACCCACTGCGCCCCCGTACGGATTCCGCTGCTGCGAAGTCCGTGCGGGGGCGCGGTGCGTGGTGTGGAACCCGGCCTGTTACGAGGCCGAGGTCTCGGCGGGGCGGATCCAGATGCGCTGGCCGATCGCGGCGGCCTGCTGCACGATCCGATTGACGGAGGCGGCGTCCACGACGGTCGAGTCGACAGGCGTGCCGTCGATGTCGTCGAGTCGCAGGATTTCGAAGCGCATGGGCTTCTCCCTTCGTCTGAGTTGATCCTCCTGGGCGGAGAACTGCGTTACACAGGGGTCCAACGTCATGCATCCTGCAAACATTCCTTACGCTAAGGAAAATTTTCGGATGGCTAACTACCGGCGGGTAGGGGGATGTGGCGGCCGGGCCCCGAGCGGCGGACAATGAGCCCCGTATGAACGACGCAGACACCACCCAGCCGACCGCGACCGACACCGACGCCCGCCTGCACGCGCTGGACGCCCGCCTGGAGCGCACCAATGAGCTCCTGCAGCGGATGCTGGCCGAGGTGGCCAAGACCCCCTCGACCCACGCCATCTTCGTCGACGCGGGTTACGTCCATGCTGCGGCCGGGTTGCTGGTTGCGGGCACCGAGGACCGGCGCTCCTTCGACCTCGACGCCGAGGGCCTGATCGAGGCCTTCATCGACAAGGCCCGCACGATCTTCGCGGACAGCAGACTCCTCCGCGTCTACTGGTACGACGGGGCCCGCCGCCGCATCCACACCCCCGAGCAGCAGGCCATCGCCGAGCTCCCCGACGTCAAGGTCCGCCTCGGCAACCTCAACGCCAACAACCAGCAGAAGGGCGTCGACTCCCTCATCCGCACCGACCTGGAGTCCCTCGCCCGCCACCGCGCGATCAGCGACGCCGCCCTCGTCGGCGGAGACGAGGACCTCGTCTCCGCCGTCGAGGCCGCCCAGGGCTACGGGGCCCGCGTCCACCTCTGGGGCATCGAGGCCGCCGAGGGACGCAACCAGGCCGAGGCGCTGCTCTGGGAGGTCGACAGCCAGCGCACCTTCGAGCTGGACTTCTGCCGCCCGTACGTCACGCGCCGCCCCGTCACCACGTACGAGAACGAGGGCGAGCCGCCGCCCTCCCGTGAGGAGGTGCGCTTCGTCGGCGCCCAGATCGCCGCGACCTGGCTCGCCGAGCGCGGCCGGGACCGGCTCGCCGAACTCCTGCCCGGCGCGCCCTACCTGCCCGGACCCGTCGACCAGGACCTGCTCGTCGAGGCCGAGCGCCTCCTCAGCCGCTCCCTGCGCGGCCACGCCTCGCTCCGGCGCTCCCTGCGCGACGGCTTCTGGCAGCACCTCAAGGCGCAGTACTGACCACCCTGGCCGGGCTGCTCGCCTCCTCCCAGAAGCCGGTCAGGCGGTCCGCCAGCTCCTGGGGGTGCGACACGTTCGGGGAATGGCCCGCGCCCGCCACGACCGTGTGGTGCGCACCGGTACGGGCGGCCGCCGCGCGGAGGTCCGCCGGCGCCCACACCATCTCGTCCGCCCCGTACGCGACGTGCAGCGGCATACGGAGCGCGGCGAGGCCCTCCGTGCCGTCCTGACGGTCCAGCAGAAGCCGCCCCGCGCCCGCGAGTTGGGCGATCCGGGTACGCATCCAGCGGCGCCGCAGGAAGCCCGCGAGCTCCGGCGCGTCGTCCGTGTCCGGCTCCTCGCCCCGGCTGTCCAGCCAGCACATCGCCTGCCACACCCGCTCCTTCGGCAGCACCGCGAGCGAGGCCCGCAGCACCCGCACCCGGATCCGCTGCGGCCTGGCCACCCTGCCAGGGCCCGAGGACAGCAGCGTCAGCGAGCTGAACGCGCCCGGCGCGAGGGCGGCCGCCGCGCGCGCCACCAGGCCCCCGAACGAGTGGCCGAGCAGATGCACGGGCCCGTCCCCGAGCGCCGCCGCCTGCGCCACCGCGTCGAGCGCGAGCGCCCTGCGGCGGTAGGCGGCGCGGCCCCGGGGCCCCGGGGACTCGTTCTGCCCACGCCCGTCCACGGCCACGGCCCGGTACCCGGCCTCGCTCAGCGGCCCGAGCAGCCCGAGGAAGTCCTCCTTGCTGCCGGTGTAACCGGGCAGCAGCAGCACCGTGCCCCGCCGCGCACCCGCCGCCGCGGTGTCGAGCACGGCGAACGGCCCGCGCGCGGTCTCCAGGCGGTGGACACGGGTGCGGGGCGGGAGGACGAGGGAACGGGGCTTGCTCATATCTGGACTGTAACGGCGCGGGAGCCCACGCGGCGCGCCGGTCTCCGGCGCGGGGTGCGGCCCCGCACGGGGGCCGTACGGCCGAGCGGCCCGGCCCCTGGTGGGGGCGGGCCGCTCGGTGGTGGAGGCGCGGGTCAGCTCTCGGGCTGAGCCGCAGCCTTCTTCGTCGTGCGACGGCGGGGAGCCGCCTTCTTCGGGGCCTCCTCGGTCGCCGGCGCCTCGACCTCGGCCGCGACCGCCTTCTTGGTCGTACGACGGCGGGCCGGAGCCTTCGGCTCGGTCTTCGGCGCGGACGCCTCGGGAGCCTCGGCCGCGACCGCCTTCTTGGTCGTGCGGCGGCGGGGAGCGGCCTTCTTCGGGGCCTCCTCGGCCGCCGGCGCCTCGACGGTCTCGGCGACCGGCTCGGCTGCCGCGGCCTTCTTCGTCGTGCGGCGACGCGGGGCGGCCTTCTTCGGGGCCTCCTCCACGACGGTCTCGGCGACCGGGGCGGCGACCGGGGCGGCGATGACGATGACCTCGCCGGTGGACTCGGCCGTCGCCGGGGACCCGGCGGGACGGCGGGCCGTACGGCGGCGGCGCGGCTCCGGCTCCTCCGCGACCGGGGTCTCGACGACCGGCTCGGCGGCCGGGGCCTCGGCCACCGGCGCCTCGGCGGTCACCGGGGACCCGGCGGGACGGCGGGCGGTGCGGCGACGACGCGGCGCGGGGACCTCGGCGACCGGGGTCTCGACGACGGGCTCGGCCACCGGGGCGGCGACGGCCTCGACGACCGGAGCCGTGGCGACGGGCGCCTCGACGACCGGCTCCGCGACGGCCTTCTTGGCCGTGGCCGTACGGCGGCGCGGAGCCGCCTTCGGCTCCTCGACGACCACCGGGGCGGCCTCGACGACCGGCGCCTCGACGGACCGCTCGGCCATCAGCGCGACCGCGGCGGACTCGGGCGTCTGGAACGTCACGGTCTCCTCGGCCTGGCGCACCACCCGGGCACGGCGGCGGCGCGGGGCCGGAGCCGGGGCCACGGGGGTCCGCTCGACCCGAGCGGTGACCGGCTCGGCGGTCGCCGGGCGGGCGGCACGGCTCCGGCGACGGGGGGCCTTCGGCTCCTCCGCCTTCGGCTGCTCGACGGCCGGGGCCGCGGCGACCGGGGCCGTGAAGACGGGCGCCTCGACCGGGGCCTCGGCGGTCCGCGTCTCGGCGACGGGGGCCTCGACGACCGGCGTCTTGACCGGAGCCTCGGCGGCCTGCGCCTCGACGACCTGCGCCGTCACGCGGGTGCGACGGCGGCGGCGCGGGGTGCGCGGGCCCGGCTCCGCGGGGGTCTCGTCCGACGGGGTCTCGACGGCCGGGGTCTCGACGGCCGGGGCCGCCGACACCGGGGCGTCGTCGAGGTCGCTGCCGCCGCGGGTGCGGCGACGCTGGCGCGGGGTCCGCGTACGGGCCGGGCGCTCCTCGGTCCTCTCGGCGGCCTTCGGGCCGCGGCCGCGGCGGCCGCCGGGCTCGCCCAGGTCCTCCAGCTCCTCCGCGCCCAGACCCGCGCGGGTCCGCTCGGAGCGGGGCAGGATGCCCTTGGTGCCCGCCGGGATGTCCAGGTCCTCGTAGAGGTGCGGCGACGAGGAGTACGTCTCGACCGGCTCGTGGAAGTCCAGCTCGAGGGCCTTGTTGATGAGCTGCCAGCGCGGGATGTCGTCCCAGTCGACCAGCGTCACGGCCGTGCCCTTGGCGCCCGCGCGGCCGGTGCGGCCCACGCGGTGCAGGAACGTCTTCTCGTCCTCGGGGGACTGGTAGTTGATGACGTGCGTGACGCCCTCGACGTCGATGCCGCGCGCGGCGACGTCGGTGCAGACCAGCACGTCGACCTTGCCGTTGCGGAAGGCGCGCAGCGCCTGCTCGCGGGCGCCCTGGCCCAGGTCGCCGTGGACGGCGCCGGAGGCGAAGCCGCGCCGCTCCAGCTGCTCGGCGATGTCGGCCGCCGTGCGCTTCGTACGGCAGAAGATCATCGCGAGCCCGCGGCCGTTGGCCTGCAGGATGCGGGAGACCATCTCCGGCTTGTCCATGTTGTGCGCGCGGTACACGTGCTGCTTGATGTTCGCGACGGTCGCGCCCTCGCCGTCGGGCGAGGTGGCCCGGATGTGCGTGGGCTGCGACATGTAGCGGCGGGCCAGGCCGATGACCGCGCCCGGCATGGTCGCCGAGAACAGCATGGTCTGGCGCTTCGGCGGCAGCATGTTGATGATCTTCTCGACGTCGGGCAGGAAGCCCAGGTCGAGCATCTCGTCGGCCTCGTCGAGGACGAGGACCTTCACGTGCGAGAGGTCGAGCTTGCGCTGGCCGGCCAGGTCGAGCAGACGGCCGGGGGTGCCGACGACGACGTCGACGCCCTTCTGCAGCGCCTCGACCTGCGGCTCGTACGCCCGGCCGCCGTAGATGGCGAGCACACGGACGTTGCGCACCTTGCCGGCGGTCAGCAGGTCGTTCGTGACCTGCTGGCACAGCTCGCGGGTGGGGACGACGACGAGCGCCTGCGGGGCGTCGGTCAGCTGCTCGGGCCGGGCCCGGCCGGCCTCGACGTCCGTCGGGACGGTGACGCGCTCCAGGATGGGGAGGCCGAAACCGAGGGTCTTGCCCGTGCCGGTCTTCGCCTGGCCGATGACGTCGGTGCCGGTGAGGGCGACCGGAAGGGTCATCTCCTGGATGGGGAAGGGGGTGACGATGCCGACGGCCTCCAGGGCCTCGGCCGTCTCAGGGAGGATTCCGAGTTCTCGGAAAGTCGTAGTCAGGGTGCTGCCTCTTCTGTGAGACGCGGCGCGAGGCGAACGAAGGGGGTCGTACCGTGCCTGGATCTTCCGGGGGATCGGGGGAGATCACCGCCGGGTGGCACGGGACCACTGCCGTCGCTCGAGCGTCGTACCGCTGAGGGTGACCCTTCCGCGGGTCCGCCGGAAGGGCTGTCGGGCCGGAGCCGATCGGGCCACCGACCGGGCATCCTCATTCATGAGTCGGCCCACCGGGTACGTCCGAACGTGCGAAAGCATGTCCGCATACTCAGCAGGCGCCTTACCACTGTACCCCGGATTCGCGCATGTGTGTCGGGAGAAAACGTGATGAGGGCACGGTCACAGTGACTGACCAGGGCCTTCCCGGGCCTCCCGAGCGGGCTATTGTGCGCTTCATGGAGACGCCTGACAACGCCACACCCACCGGGATCGCCGCCAAGGACTGGGCGGAGGCTTCCGCCGAGCCGCAGTACCGCGCCGCCGTGATCGACCTCCTCGGCGCCCTCGCCTACGGAGAACTCGCGGCCTTCGAGCGGCTCGCCGAGGACGCCAAGCTGGCGCCGACCCTCGCGGACAAGGCGGAGCTGGCGAAGATGGCCTCGGCCGAGTTCCAGCACTTCGAGCGGCTGCGCGACCGCCTCGCGGCCGTCGACGCCGAGCCGACCTCGGCCATGGAGCCCTTCGCGAAGGCGCTCGACGACTTCCACCGCCTGACCGCGCCGTCGGACTGGCTGGAGGGCCTGGTCAAGGCGTACGTGGGCGACTCGATCGCCAGTGACTTCTACCGTGAGGTCGCGGCCCGCCTGGACTCCGACACGCGTGGGCTCGTCCTCGCGGTGCTCGACGACACCGGCCACGGCAACTTCGCGGTGGAGAAGGTCCGCGCCGCGATCGACGCCGACCCGCGCGTCGGCGGCCGGCTCGCGCTCTGGGCGCGCCGCCTGATGGGCGAGGCGCTCTCGCAGGCCCAGCGGGTGGTCGCCGAGCGCGACGCGCTCTCGACGATGCTGGTCGGCGGTGTCGCGGACGGCTTCGACCTCGCGGAGGTCGGCCGGATGTTCTCCCGCATCACCGAGGCCCACACCAAGCGCATGGCGGCCCTGGGCCTCGCGGCCTGAGGCACTTCAGGAGAGTGCGCCGGTCAGACCGCGGCTGATCGGCGCAGTCTGCGTGAGGCCGGGCGGATCAGCAGCGAGAGCAGCACCGCCGCCACGGCCACGGCGCCGATCAGGGTGGCGAGGAAGTGGCCAGGGCCGAGCGCCCCGTGCGTCACGAGCGCACCGAAGACGCCGCCGAGCGTCCCGGTCAGGAGCACGATCGCCCGGACGGGGAGGCGGTCGGGCAGCCGGAGCACGGCGGCCCAGGCCAGCGCGAAACCGAGCAGGGCGGAGCCGAGGGCTTCCAGGAACACGTCGGATCACCTCGCGAGGGGTGCTGCGGGGCGGGCGTTGCGGTCATGGGCGTCCTACCCCCGGCGTCCGGAACGCAATCCTTTCGTACCCCCTGACGTGGGAGTATCAGAAGTACGGACAGACGAAAGGCCCGGTGGACCGAAGCGGTCCACCGGGCCTTTCCCGTCAGATCCGGGGCTCAGAGCGCGCCGAAACCCACGCGGCGCACGGCGGGCTCGCCGAGCTCCACGTACGCGATCTTCTCGGCCGGGATGAGGACCTTGCGGCCCTTCTCGTCCGAGAGGCTGAGCAGCTGCGCCTTGCCGGCCAGCGCGTCGGCCACCGCGCGCTCGACCTCCTCGGCGGACTGCCCGCTCTCCAGAACGATCTCCCGGGGTGCGTGCTGCACGCCGATCTTGACCTCCACGGCTATGTCCCTCCGAACGGTCAGCGTTGCGCGATTACCCGCGCCGTACGCAGCACACATTAGCCCGGTGAGGGGACCCGCACGGGTCAGCCGCCGCACGCCAGGAGCGAACAGCCTCCGATGGGGGTCCCCCTGCTCGAGCGAAGCCGAGAGCTTGGGGGAGCGGCGCGCAGGAGCGCTCAGTGGCCCTCTGCGCTCAGCTGGCCGTCCACCGGGTGCAGCGGGAAGCCCGCGATGCCGCGCCAGGCGAGCGAGGTGAGCAGGCCGACCGCCTTGTCGCGGGGGATGCCGGACCCGCTCGACAGCCAGTACCGGGCCACGACCTGGGAGACGCCGCCGAGGCCGACGGCGAGCAGCATCGACTCGTCCTTCGACAGGCCGGTGTCCTCGGCGATGACGTCGGAGATGGCCTCGGCGCACTGCAGGCTGACCCGGTCCACGCGCTCGCGTACGGCGGGCTCGTTGGTCAGGTCGGACTCGAAGACGAGACGGAACGCGCCGCCCTCGTCCTCCACGTACGCGAAGTACGCGTCCATCGTCGCCGCGACCCGGAGCTTGTTGTCCGTGGTGGAGGCCAGCGCCGTGCGCACGGCCTGCAGGAGGGCCTCGCAGTGCTGGTCGAGCAGCGCGAGGTAGAGCTCCAGCTTCCCGGGGAAGTGCTGGTACAACACCGGCTTGCTGACACCGGCCCGCTCGGCGATGTCGTCCATGGCGGCGGAGTGGTACCCCTGGGCGACGAAAACCTCCTGGGCCGCGCCGAGCAGCTGGTTCCGTCGGGCACGTCGCGGCAGGCGCGTGCCCCGAGGGCGTGCTGCCTCTGTCTGCTCGATGGCGCTCACGCGGCCTCCCAAAAATCGATCCATGCGCGCTGTCGCGCCGCGCCGCCATCGTACTTTTGGGTAACCCGGCTGTGCGCGGTGCGAACGCAGAATTTCACGGACCGGACGCCCTGGTCGACAGTCGATTCAAGATTAAACCGAACAAATCTGCGGGATTCGCGTGCTCACCGGTAGTCGTCCTCGTCGAGGGTGACCACCCGCGCCTGTTCGGACACGTCGGCCTCGTTCGCCGAGTCGCGCTCCAGACGGGTGGGCTGCTCGTCCTCGCGCTGCTGAAGTTCGGTGTGCTGCTCGGCAGCGTCGGCCTCCGGGATTTCCTGGTCCAGCACGTCGTCCTCTTCCTCGGTGAATGTGTCCGGCTCGCTCGGATCGGCAGTCATGAGGTTCCTTCCGGGGGTGCGGGTCGCGGTGCTCCCGATGGCCCTCTCTTCGAGCCTAGGAGCGAACGCGCCATGCCGCATACGCACCTGTGACGGCACCCACACACGTCGGCGCGTGATCGTCTCGTAATATTGCGGCCATGTCCTCGACCGAGCTGCCGGAAACCCGGACCGCCGCCGCCTCACCCGCGTCGCCGGTCCGCGCCGTACGGGTCGCCGACGGCGAGGAGCTCCGCTCCGTCGCGCTGCCCGGACTCACCCTCACCGTGCGCGCCCGGCCGGGGAACCGGCCCGGACTGCCGCCCGCCCTGTACGTCCACGGCCTCGGCGGCTCCTCGCAGAACTGGTCCGACCTCATGCCGCTGCTCGCGGACCAGGTCGACGGCGAGGCGGTCGACCTGCCCGGCTTCGGCGACTCGCCGCCGCCCGACGACGGCAACTACTCGGTCACCGGGCACGCCCGCGCCGTCATCCGGCTCCTGGACGCCGCCGGACGCGGACCGGTCCACCTGTTCGGCAACTCGATGGGCGGCGCCGTCGCCACGCGCGTCGCCGCCGTCCGGCCCGACCTGGTCCGCACCCTCACGCTGATCTCCCCGGCCCTGCCCGAGCTGCGCGCCCAGCGCACCGCCTGGCCCACCGCGCTGCTCGCGGTGCCCGGCGTCGCCTCGTTCTTCGCGAAGCTCACCAAGGACTGGACGGCCGAGCAGCGGGTCAAGGGCGTCCTCTCGCTCTGTTACGGGGACCCCGGCCAGGTCACCGAGGAGGGCTTCCGGCACGCCGTGGAGGAGATGGAGCGGCGCCTGGAGCTCCCCTACTTCTGGGACGCGATGGCCCGCTCCTCGCGCGGCATCGTCGACGCGTACACCCTCGGCGGACAGCACGGACTGTGGCGTCAGGCCGAACGGGTCCTCGCCCCGACGCTGCTGGTCTACGGTGGGCGCGACCGGCTCGTCTCGTACCGGATGGCCCGCAAGGCGGCCGCCGCCTTCCGCGGCTCGCGCCTGCTGAGCCTCCCCGAGGCGGGGCACGTGGCGATGATGGAGCACCCCGAGACGGTCGCCCAGGCCGTCCGGGACCTGATCGCCGATCACGGCGGGAGCTGATCCGGGGCGTGGGACGACATAGTCGCAAGGGCGCCGCGCCCTCGGTGCCCGACACCGGGCCGCAGCCACAGGCGGGGACGCCCCCGACGGGCATCCAGCCCGGTACGGGCCCCCAGCCCGGTACGGGCCGCCGCCGCCGGACACCGGGCGGCCCCGGCGCCGACCGGGGCGCCACGACCCAGGGCTACGGGACGCCGGCACACGGCACACCGATGTACGGGACTCCGGCGCAGGGAACGCCTCAGTACGGGGTCCCGCAGTACGGGGCTCCGACGCAGGGGGGCCCGCGACAGGGCATGCCGCGACCCGGCGCTCCCGTGCAGGGGACTCCCGCGCACGGGACTCCTCAGTACGGGGGCCCGGCCCAGGGGACCTCGCGCCCCGGCGCCCCGCGACCTGCCGCGCCCGCGCAGGGGACTCCCGCGCACGGGACTCCTCAGTACGGGGGCCCGGCCCAGGGGACCCCCCGCCCCGGCGCCCCGCGACCCGGTGCTCCCGCGCCGTACGGCACTCCCGCGCACGGTGCCCCGCAGGGTCGGCACGCCACGCCCGCTCACGGCACCCCCGCGTTCGTCGGCCAGGCGCCTGTGCACGCCGCGTCCGGGACGCCCGCGCACGGTGTGCCCGTCTACGCCGCGTCCGTGCGGGGCGGGCACCCCCAGCACGACGAGGCCTCCGCGCCGCGCCCCGGGGTCTACGCTCCCCGCCGCGCCGCCGCCACCGAACTCGCCGAGCCCGAGGCGCCGTTCATCCCCGCACCGCGGCGCGAGGAGGACAGCACCGACGCGGAGGCGCCGGCGGGCCGGGGCGGCCTCGGCCGTACGCTCACCGGCGTCGCGGCCGCAGCCGTCGCCACCGTCCTCGCCGTCGTCGTCACCGGACAGGTCGCCGACCGGGACGAGACCCCTCCCGCGCGCGCCGCGGGGCAGCCGAGCGAGCGGCCCACGGACGACTCCGCCTCCCGCTCGGACGACCGTGCCCTCCCGACGAAGCCGGCGCCCGCGGCCACCCCGCCGACGTACGAGCAGCTGATGACCCACCAGTTCCCGATCGACCCGAAGCTGAAGGGCTCCGGGGAGTTCGAGACCGTGCCGGGCCTGCAGAAGGCGCCCGGCAAGGGGAAGCTGATCCGCTACCGGGTCGACGTCGAGAAGGGGCTCGGTCTCGATCCGAAGCTCTTCGCCGACGCCGTGCAGAAGACGCTCAACGACAAACGCAGCTGGGCCGGCAAGGACGAGATGGCCTTCGAGCGCATTTCCAGCGGCGATCCGGAGTTCGTGATCACCCTCGCCAGTCCGGGGACCACCGGCGCGTGGTGCGCGAAGTCCGGTCTCGACACGACCGTCGACAACGTCTCCTGCGACTCCGCCTCCACCCAGCGCGTGATGATCAACGCCTTCCGGTGGGCGCAGGGCTCGGTGACCTTCGGCCCGAAGGCGATGTACGCCTATCGCCAGATGCTCATCAACCACGAGGTCGGACACCGCCTCGGGCACGGCCACGTGAGCTGCCGCACACCGGGTGCGCTCGCCCCCGTGATGCAGCAGCAGACGAAGTCCCTGGACATCGACGGGATCAAGTGCCGCCCCAACCCCTGGGTGCATCCGACGAGTTGACGGACCGTCCGGTCTGCTGGTGTCCGCATCCCGAGACGCCTGTCTCGGGATGGCGCGGATGCGCGTTGACATCGCTCACGCGTTCGTCCATATTTCTCGGCATGTCGCACCGTCACGCCGTTTCCGATAGCGCCGCCCTTGAGCTGGCGCTCTTCGGCGTGACCGGACACACGGTCGCCGACATTCTCTGTAGCTGACGCAGCCCGAGCGCTCGTCGGCTTTCCTTTTTCTCGCCGCGCCCGGGTTTTCTCATTCCCGCAGGCGCCGTTCTCCCTTTCGGGCTGTTTCCCGTGCCTGCGGAATTCTCTTTCTCTTTCCCGCAGTTCGCATTTCACCCCCGAGAGGTCTCCTTCCGATGCGTCATTCGTCCGTCATCTCGCGCCGCGTGGCAGCGGCCGCCGTCAGTGTCGTCCTGGCCTCGGGCGCCGCCGCCTGCGGCCCCGAGGACGCCGGCGCCAAGGGCGGTACCTCCGGCAAGGCCGCGGGCGCCCCGCAGAAGGGCGGCACGCTGACCGTCCTCAACAACGAGGCCCAGACCGACTTCGACCCGGCCCGCCTCTACACCTCGGGCGGCGGCAACGTCCCCTCCCTCGTCTTCCGTACGCTCACCACCCGCAACCGCGAGGCGGGCGCCGCCGGCACCCAGGTCGTCCCCGACCTCGCCACCGACACCGGCCGCCCCAACAAGGACGCCACCGAGTGGACGTACACGCTGAAGGAGGGCCTGAAGTACGAGGACGGCACGGCCATCACCAGCGCCGACATCAAGTACGGCATCGAGCGCTCCTTCGCGGCCGAACTCTCCGGCGGCGCCCCCTACCTGCGCGACTGGCTCGTCGGCGGCGACACGTACCAGGGGCCGTACAAGGCTGCATCCGATGGAAAGAGGGGGAAGGGGCTCGCGTCCATCGTCACCCCCGACGCCCGGACCATCGTCTTCAAGCTGAAGAAGCCCGAGGGCGAGTTCCCCTTCGTCGCCACCCAGACCCAGTTCGCCCCCGTCCCCAAGGCCAAGGACACCGGTGCGAAGTACGAGGAGCACCCCGTCTCCTCCGGTCCGTACAAGGTCGTGAAGAACGACAACGACGGCGAGCACCTCGTCCTGGAGCGCAACGAGCACTGGGACCCGAAGACCGACGAGGAGCGCAAGGCCTACCCCGACCGGATCGACGTCAAGTCCGGGCTCGACGAGGCCGTCATCAACCAGCGCCTCGCCACCTCCTCCGGCGCCGACTCCGCCGCCGTCACCACCGACACCAACCTCGGCCCCGCCGAACTCGCCCAGGTGGGCTCCGACAAGGCGCTCGCCGCGCGCGTCGGCACCGGCCACTTCGGCTTCACCAACTACATCGCCTTCAACCCGAAGGTGAAGCCCTTCGACAACCCGAAGGTCCGCCAGGCGATCTCGTACGCCGTCAACCGCACCAGCGTCGTCAACGCCGCCGGCGGCTCCGCGCTCGCCGAGCCCGCCACCACCTTCCTGCCCGAGCAGAAGGCCTTCGGCTTCACGCCGTACGACCACTTCCCGGCCGGGAAGACCGGCGACCCGGAGAAGGCCAAGCAGCTGCTCAAGGAGGCCGGCTACCCGAACGGCCTCACCGTCACGCTGCTGCACTCCACCGCCCAGAACCGCACCACCAGCCCCGAGATCGCCACCGCAGTCCAGGAGGCCCTCGGCAAGGCCGGCATCACCGTCAAGCTCGACGGGCAGGAGCCCAACGCCTTCAACGAGAAGCGCTGGAGCGTCAAGGACGCCCCCGGCTTCTTCCTCTCCCGCTGGGGCGCCGACTGGCCGGCCGGCGGCCCGTTCCTCGCTCCGATCTTCGACGGACGCCAGATCGTCACCGACGGCTCCAACTACAACCACGCGCAGCTGAACGACCCGGCGGTCAACAAGGAGATCGACGAGATCAACAAGCTGACCGACCTCAAGGCAGCCGCCGCCCGCTGGGGCGCCCTCGACAAGAAGATCGGCGAGCAGGCCCTGGACGTGCCGCTGTTCCACCCCGTCTACAAGCGGCTCGTCGGCACGGACATCAAGAACGTCGTCATCAGCGACTGGACCGGCGTCCTCGACATCTCGCAGGTCGCGGTCAAGTGACCGCGCTGACCGACGCGCCGGCGCCCGTGGCGGGACTTCCCGCCACGGGCGCCGCCCGGCAGGTGTGGCGACGGCTCCGCACCCGCCCGGCCGCCCTCGCCTCCGCCGCCGTACTCCTCCTGCTCGTCCTCCTCGCCCTCGCCGCGCCGCTCCTCGCCGCCCTCGCGGGCCAGGACCCGCACACGTACCACGACGACCTCGTCGACTCCGCCCGCGGCGGCGTCCCGTACGGCTCCTTCGGCGGGGCGAGCGCCGACCACTGGCTCGGCGTCGAACCCGGCACCGGCCGCGACCTGTTCGTACGCCTCCTCTACGGCGCCCGGATCTCGCTGCTCGTCGCCCTCGGCGCCACCGTCGTCCAGGTCCTCGTCGGAGTGCTCGTCGGCCTCGCCGCCGGCCTCGGCAACCGCTGGGTCGACGCCACCCTCGGCCGGATCACCGACGCCTTCCTCGCCCTGCCGTTCCTCGTCCTCGCCATCGCGCTCACCGCCGTCGTCCCCCGTGACTTCCCGCGCCCGCTGCTGCTGATCCTGGTCATCGGGCTCCTCGGCTGGGCCGGCACCTCCCGGATCGTGCGCGCCCAGACCCTCACCCTCAAGAGCCTCGACTTCGTCGCCGCCTCCCGGCTCGCCGGCTCGGGCCGGTGGCGGACCGCCCGGCGCGAACTGCTGCCCTCGCTCGCCGCGCCCGTCATCACGTACGCCGCGATCCTCGTCCCCACCAACATCGTGACCGAGGCCTCGCTCTCCTTCCTCGGCGTGGGCGTCACCCCGCCCACCCCCTCCTGGGGGCAGATGCTGTCCACCGCGCAGACCTGGTTCCGGGCCGACCCGGCGTACGTCCTGCTCCCGGCCGGACTGCTCTTCACGACCGTGCTCGCCTTCACCGTCCTCGGCGACGCCGTCCGCACCGCCCTCGACCCGCGCGAGGCCGGCCGGCTCGGCATGGGCACACGCAAGGAGGCCTCCCGATGACCCGCTACGTCCTCAAGCGGCTCGCGGGCGCCGCACTCGTCCTCCTCGCTCTCTCCGTCCTGGTCTACGCGCTGTTCTACGTCATGCCCGGCGACCCCGCCCGGCTCGCCTGCGGCGAACGCTGCAACCCGCAGCAGATCGCCCAGGTGCGGGAACAACTCGGCCTCAACCAGAGCGTGTTCGCCCAGTACCTGCACTTCCTCCAGGGCGTCTTCGCCGGCCGCGACTACTCCGGCGGCACCGGAGTCCTGCACTGCGACGCGCCCTGCCTCGGCCTCTCGTACCAGAACGACCAGCAGGTCACCGAGCTCATCCTGGAACGGCTGCCCGCCACCGCCTCGCTCGCCCTCGGCGCCATGGTGATCTGGCTCGTCATCGGCATCGGCACCGGGCTGCTCTCCGCGCTCCGGCGCGGCGGACTCACCGAGCGGACCCTCACCGTGCTCACCCTCGCCGGCACCGGAACGCCCGTCTTCATCCTCGGCCTGCTGCTGCTCATGGCCGTCTGCGCCTACCTCCGGTGGCTGCCCTTCCCGACGTACGTGCCGCTCGGCGAGGACCCCGAGCAGTGGGCCTGGAACATGCTGCTGCCCTGGCTCGCCCTCGGCTTCTTCGAGTCGGCCAAATACGCCCGTCTGACGCGGAGTTCGACGCTGGAGACGCTCGCCGAGGACCACATCCGCACCTTCCGCGCGTACGGGGTGGGGGAGCGGTCCGTCGTCACCCGTCACGCCCTGCGCGGCGCCGTCCCGCCAGTCATCGCGCTCAGCGCCATCGACCTCGGCACCATGTTCGGCGGGGCCGTGCTGACCGAGTCGCTCTTCGGCATCCCCGGGCTCGGCAAGACCCTCATCGACGGCGTCCGCCACGTCGACCTGCCGGTCGTCGTCGGCATCGTGCTCCTCACCGGGGTCGCCGTGGTCCTCGCGAACGTCGTCGCCGACCTCCTCTACGCCCTCGCCGACCGAAGGGTCGCCCTGACATGACGCTCCCCACCACCCCGCTCGTGGAAGTCGACCGGCTCTCCGTCGAGTTCGACGGCGCCGTACGCGCCGTCGACGGCCTCTCCTTCACCCTGGAGGCCGGCCGCGCGCTCGCCCTCGTCGGCGAGTCCGGCAGCGGCAAGTCCACCGTCGCCGGCGCCCTCCTCGGCCTCCACCGCGGCACGGGCGCGAAGGCCGGCGGCACCGTCCGCGTCGGCGGCATCGACGTCGGCACCGCCGGGCCCGCAGAGCTGCGCAGGCTGCGCGGTGGAGTGGCGGCGATGGTCTTCCAGGACCCGCTGTCCGCGCTGGATCCGTATTACTCGGTGGGGGAGCAGATCGCGGAGGTATATCGGATCCATCATCCTGGATCCAGGATCCAGCAGGTTGGATCCACGATCCGGCGGTCTGGATCCACGATCCGGCAGTCTGGATCCAAGATCCAGCAGGTTGGATCCGGAATCCAGGATGTTGGATCCAAGATCCACCAGCCTGGATCCACGATCCATCGTCCTGGATCCAGAAAGGCCGCCCGGGCCCGCGCCATCGAAGTCCTCGACCGCGTCGGCATCCCCGACGCCGCCCGCCGCTCCCGCTCCCGCCCCCACGAGTTCAGCGGCGGCATGCGGCAGCGCGCACTCCTCGCCATGGCACTCGCCTGCGAGCCGCAGCTGATCGTCGCCGACGAACCCACCACCGCGCTCGACGTCACCGTGCAGGCCCAGATCCTCGACCTGCTGCACGAGCTGCGGCGCGAGACCGGTACCGCGCTGCTCCTCGTCACCCACGACGTGGGCGTGGCCGCCGAGAGCGTCGACGAGGTGCTCGTCATGCGCCACGGCCGCGAGGTCGAGCGGGGCCCCGTCGCCGGGGTGCTCGGCGCGCCCTCGGCGCCGTACACGCGTGCACTGCTCTCCGCCGTGCCCCGGCTCGACGGGCCGACCCGGGCCACCCCCGAGAAGAAGGGGGAGACGCTGCTCGAAGCGGTCGACCTGCGGCGGGAGTTCGGGCGGGGCAAGGCCGCCGTGACCGCCGTCGACGGGGTCTCCCTCACCGTCCGCGCCGGCGAGACCCTCGGCGTCGTCGGCGAGTCCGGCAGCGGCAAGACCACCCTCGGCCGGATGCTCGTCCGCCTCCTCGACCCGACCGGCGGCGAACTCCGCTACCGGGGCGAGGAGATCGGCGGGCTGCCCGACAAGCGGCTGCGCCCGTACCGCCGCGAGCTCCAGATGGTCTTCCAGGACCCGGTCTCCTCCCTCAATCCCCGCCGCTCCGTCGGCGAGTCGATCGCCGACCCGCTGCGCGTGGCGGGGGAGCGGGACGAGACCCGGATCCGGGGCCGGGTGCGGGAGCTGCTCGACCGGGTGGGACTCGACCCCGACCGGTACGGGGCCTATCCGCACGAGTTCAGCGGCGGCCAGCGCCAGCGCGTCGGCATCGCCCGCGCGCTCGCCGCCGAACCCCGCCTGATCGTCTGCGACGAACCCGTCTCCGCGCTCGACGTCACCACCCAGGCCCAGGTCACCGCCCTGCTCGCCGAGCTCCAGGCGGAACTCGGCCTCGGGCTCGTGTTCATCGCCCACGACCTCGCCGTCGTCCGGCAGGTCGGCGACCGGGTCGCCGTCATGCGCGCGGGCCGGATCGTGGAGCAGGGCACGGTCGCGGAGGTGTACGGGGCACCCCAGGATCCGTACACCCGGCAGCTGCTCGCCGCCGTCCCCTCCCTCGACCCGGTCCTCGCGGCCGAGCGCAGGGAGCGCCGCCAGGAGCTGGCCGCTGCCTGACCCTCCGTGATCGTTCGGCCGCGTACCGCGACAGAACGCGACCAGGGTGGGAAAGTTACGTGCATTCACCCCTTCCGGTGGTGGGGGGGGCCCCCCCCCCCCCCCCCCCCCCCCGGCCCCCCACCCCCCCCCCCCCCCCCGGCGCCCCCCCCCCCCGGGGGCCCCCCCCCCGGCCGGCGGC